>NZ_JBIWPF010000016.1:0-174628 GCF_044768125.1 Streptomyces sp. NPDC101166 | reverse complement strand
CGGGGGCGGGCGCCCCGGCCCCGGGGGGGGGGCGCCCCGGCCCCCCCCCGCCCCGCGGCCCCCCCCGGGGGGCGCCCCCCCCCCGGGGGGCGGCCCCCCCCCCCCCGCGGGCCTCTTCCGGTGTCGGCGCCGGGGCCGGACCGGCCGTCGCTCAGCGGTTCGCGAACTTCCAGGCGGTGGGCAGCAGGCCCATCGCCAGCGCGGCCTTGAGCGCGTCGCCGATCAGGAACGGGGTGAGGCCGGCCGCGATCGCGGCGGAGGCGGAGATGTCGGCCGCGTAGGCCAGGTACGGGACGCCGACGGCGTAGATGATCGCCTCGCCGATCAGCATGGCGCCCGCCATGCGCCACACGCCGCGGTCCGCGCCGCGCCGGGCCAGGGCGCCGACGACGGTGGACGCGAGGAGCATGCCGAGGACGTAGCCGAAGGACACCGCGCCGGCGCCGGAGGTGGCGTCGGCGAACCACGGGACGCCCGCGACGCCGGCCACCGCGTAGAGGGCGAGGGCGAGGAAGCCGCGCCCGGCGCCCAGGGTGGTGCCGACGAGCAGGGCGGCGAAGGTCTGGCCGGTCACCGGCACCGGGGAGCCGGGCACGGGGACGGCGATCTGGGCCGCGAGGCCGGTGAGCGCGGCGCCGCCGAGCACGAGCGCGGCGTCCCGGACACGGGAGGCCGGGAGGAGGTCGGCGAGGACCTGTCCGGGGCGGACGGTGGTGGCGGCGATGCTCATGGGGGCTCCGCGGGACGGGGACGGTTCGGGACACGGCGACGCTATCCCAGCGGGAGCGGTCCGCTCACCGTCAGTGGTCGACAAACGGATGATCGGCGACTTGGTGGGCTCCGGACAAAACATGGGGGTTACACCCGTGTGGACGTGACTCCGGTCACTGAGGTGGCGTGGCACGGGCTACGCGGAGCCGACGACGGACGTCTGTAGGGTTCCACCAATCGTGGCGCGGGCGTGGACCCGGCTCGTCTCGCCCGTCGGTCACCGTCTGGGCAGCCGTGGACGGCTTTGCTAGCTTCGGGCGCATGGTTGCCCAATCCCTCAACTTCTCGTCGCGTCGCCATGTCGACCTGCGACGCGTGGGCGCGGCCGCCTGTCGCCGGCCGGTGTGAGGGGCGGGCGGGGTCGATCCGCGGCGCCTCCTCGACAGCAGGCGCAGTGTCGGACCGGCCCCGAGGAAGTTCTCCATGCCCCGTACCGCTGTTTCTCCCCTGACGACGTCTCCTTCGTTCGCCGGAGCCCCGCCCTCCCCCTTCTCCCGTGTCGCGGACAGCGACCGGCGGCGGACCAGCGCCAGTGTGGTCCTGCGGTCGGTGCTGGAGCACGGGCCGGTGGCGCGCAGCACCATCGCGCGGGTGACCGGGCTGTCCCCGGCCTCCGTGACCGACCACTGCGCGCGCCTGTCCGAGCTGGGGCTGATCCGGGAGTCGGCCGCACCGCGGCGCAGCAACGGGGTCGGCCGCCCGCACGTCCCCGTGGATCTGGACGACTCGCGGTTCGTGGTGGGCGGGGTGCATGTGGCGGTGCCGTACACGACGGTCGCGCTGCTGGATCTGCGCGGGCGGGTGGTGGTCCGGCGCGAGCTGCCGCACGAGGGGCACGGGGGTGCCGAGCCCGGCGCCGTGCTGGCTCGGGCCGCCGACGGGCTGGACGCGCTGCTCGGCGCGGCGCCCGGCTGCCGGGCGCTCGGGGTGGGCGTGGCCGTGGGCGGCTGGGTCGACCGGGACTCGGGGACCGTCGTCGAGCATCCGCTGCTGGGGTGGCGGGACGTGCCGGTGAGGGAGGCGTTCCGCACCCCTGCGGGACTGCCGGTCCAGGTGGACGGACACGCGCGGGCGCTGGTGAACGCCGAGCGGCTGTTCGGGCGGGCGGGCGGCGGGCGCAGTGTGCTGCACCTGTTCGTCGGCAACGTCGTCGACGCGGCGTTCGCCACCCATGACGAGGTGCACCACGGGCCGCGCTCGCAATCGGGCGCCATCGCGCATCTGCCGCTCGCCGGGGGCGTCGAGCCGTGCGACTGCGGCCGGGTGGGCTGCCTCCAGGTGGAGCTGAGCGAGCGGACGCTGTGCCGGCGGGCCCGGGAGGCCGGGGTGATCGACGGCGTCGACCCGATGCACGTGGTCGCCGCGGCCGCCGGCGGGGACCGGGCGGCCGTACGGCTGCTGGTGCGGCGGGCGCGGCTGGTGGGGCGGGCCACGGCGCTGCTCATGGACGTGCTCAATCCGGAGAGCGTGGTCGTCACCGAGGTGGGCGCGCTGCACCGGGAGGACTGCCTGGCCGCGCTGCGGGAGGAGGTCGGGCCGGACAGGTCGGCGTCGGTCGCGCCGAGCAGCTTCCCCGACTCGGTGCTCGCGGTGGCGGGCGGCGCGGTGGCTCTCGACGTGCTCTACCGGGATCCGCTGGCGGTCTCCGCCCGGCTGCGGCCGGCCGCCTGAGCCGGTTCGACTTAATTCAGAAACTCCGAATGTTGACAGGGCTCGCACCCGGACAGGAACATCTTTCTCATGAGCTGTCGCACCCTCTGTCGCTGACGCTCCCGGCGCGCCGGGAGCGCGCCCTTCTTCCCGCCTCACGGCGCGGGAATCCACGCCTGATCAATTCTGTGTGAATTCTTTTACCGGGCCCTTTCGCGTCCGGAATTCCATGTGCAGTGTCCCTGCCTTTCCACTGTTTTCCCCTGGGGGTCCTCCCATGCCCGTTTCCCGTGCGTCCGGCCTCGACCGGCGTCTCTTCCTCACCTCTCTGCTCGGCGCCACCGCCGCTGCCGCCGGTCTGAGCGGATGCGCCGAGAGCAGCGCGGCCACCGGGTCCGAGGCCGCCTCCACCGCCGCGCTCCCGGCGACGGTGCCCGCCGGCACCAGCCTGAAGATCGCCTCCTTCCAGAACGTGCAGCAGCTCCAGTTCGAACTGGCGAGACTGCCCGAGCTGCCGTTCACCGTGTCGAGTTGGCTGAACATCGGCGCCGGCCCCGACGTCATCAACGCGTTCCGCTCGAAGTCCCTGGACCTCGCCAACAACGCGGGCATTCCGCCGATCCAGGCGCACTACCAGGGCTTCGACGCGAAGATCGTGGCGATCAATCTCACGCGCAAGCCGAACTACCTCTTCGCCACCAAGCCCGGCAGCGACATCGGGAGCGTCGCGGACTTCAAGGGCCGCAAGCTGGCGTTCTCGCAGGGCCAGGCGCAGGGGGTCGTCCTGCTGCGGGCGCTGAAGAAGGCGGGCCTGAAGTACGACGACGTGGACCTCGTGCCGCTGACCAGCAACCAGTTCCTCACCGCGCTGCAGTCCGGCCAGGTGGACATCGCGCCGCTGGCCAACAGCCAGGCCCCGGCCTATCTGAAGCAGTACGGGACCAAGGGCGCCCACACCATCGCCACCGACGTCGTCGACCTGCTCAACCTGCTGTGGGCGCCGGTGTCCGTGCTCAACGACCCGGCCAAGGCCGCCGCGATCGCCGCGTACATCCCGCAGTGGGCCAGGGGCCTGGTCTGGCAGTGGGAGAACCCCGGCATCTGGAACGAGGAGTTCTACGTCAAGACGCAGAACCTGAGCCTCGAACAGGCCAAGGCGATCACCGCCCTCGCCAACAAGCCTCTCTTCTCCCCCAGTTGGAGCGAGGCGATCAAGTGGGAGCAGGAGACCGCGGATCTGCTCGCCGAGGGCGGGTTCGTGAAGGAGTTCGACGTCGCCGAGCTCTTCGACCACCGCTTCGAACACATCGCCGCCGAGTCCGTGCCGGCCGAGTACCGGAAGTGACCGCCATGACCGCCACCACGCTGCACACGCCCACCGCACCCGCCGCCGTCGCCGACGAGCGCCCCCGGGAACGCCGCCGGAGGCTGGCCCCCGGCAAACAGCTGCCGGCCGCCCGGCTCACCGGCCCGCTGCTGCTGCTCGCCCTGTGGGCCGCCGCCTCCGCCGCCGGACGGCTCGACCCCGGCGCGATCCCCGCGCCCTGGACGGTGGTGGAGACCGGTGCCCGGCTGTGGACCGAGGGGACGCTGACCACCGACATCCTCACCTCGCTGCGACGGGCCGGCTCCGGCTTCGCGATCGGCCTGGCCGCCGGCGTGACGCTGGCGCTCGCGTCCGGGCTCTCGCGCACCGGGGAGGCGCTGATCGACGGGACGGTCAACCTCAACCGGGCCATCCCGACCCTCGGTCTGATCCCGCTGTTCATCCTCTGGCTGGGCATCGGCGAGACCTTCAAGATCGCGATCATCGCCATCGTCGTCTACATCCCGATCTACCTCAACACGCATTCCGCGCTGGCCGGCATCGACCACCGGTTCGTCGAACTCGCCGAGGTGCAGGGGCTGTCCAGGCTCCGGTTCATCCGGCAGATCGTGATCCCGGGCGCCCTGCCCGGCTTCTTCGTCGGGCTGCGGCTCGGCGTGACCGGCTCCTGGCTGGGACTGGTGGTCCTGGAGCAGATCAACGCCACCAGCGGCCTCGGCTACATGATGTTCCAGGCCACGAACTACGGCCAGTCGGACGTCATCCTCGTCGGCCTGGTCGTCTACGGGATCTTCGGCCTGATCTCCGACAGCGCCGTCCGCCTCATCGAACGGAGGGTGCTGTCGTGGCGCCGCACACTGAGCAGCTGACCCGCCCCGCCGTCCGGTTGAGCCGGCTCACCCGCTCCTTCGACGGACGGACCGTCCTCGACGGCATCGACCTGGACATCCCCGCCGGACAGTTCGTCGCCCTGCTCGGACACAGCGGCTCCGGCAAGTCCACTCTGCTGCGGGCGGTCGCGGGACTCGACCACGAGGTCACCGGCAGCGGACGGCTCAGCGCGCCCGAACGGGTGTCGGTCGTCTTCCAGGACTCCCGGCTGCTTCCCTGGCGGCGGGTGCTGCCCAACGTGCTGCTCGGCCTCGACGGCGAGGACGCCGAGGCGAAGGGCCGCGCCGCCCTCGCCGAGGTCGGCCTCGCGGGACGGGAGCAGGCCTGGCCGAGCGAGCTGTCCGGCGGCGAGGCACAGCGGGCGGCCTTGGCCCGATCCCTGGTCCGCGAGCCTGAACTGCTCCTCGCCGACGAGCCGTTCGGCGCGCTCGACGCGCTCACCCGGATCAGGATGCACGCCCTGCTGCGCGAGCTGTGGGAGCGCCACCGGCCCTCGGTGCTGCTGGTCACCCATGACGTGGACGAGGCGATCGTGCTCGCCGACCGGGTCCTCGTCCTGGAGCACGGCCGGATCGCCGTCGACCTGAGCATCGACCGCCCGCACCCGCGCTCGTACCGGGACCCGCTGCTCGGGGAGTACCGCGAGCGGCTGCTGGCGGCGCTGGGCGTCACCGAGGACGTCCGCTGACCCCGGCTCGTACGGCCTGACACCTCCACCACGCAAGGGACACCCATGACCCGGCGACTGCACCTCAACGCCTTCCTGATGAACACCGGCCACCACGAGGCCTCCTGGCGGCTCCCCGAGAGCGATCCGTACGCCCACGTCGAGCTGGGCCACTACGTCAGGCTCGCCAGAACCGCCGAACGCGGCACCTTCGACTCCCTCTTCCTCGCCGACGGTCCGCAGTTGTGGGGCAACGTCGCCCAGCGCCCGGCCGGCGCGCTGGAGCCGCTCACGCTGCTCACCGCGCTGGCCACGGCGACCGAGCACATCGGCCTGATAGCGACCGCGTCCACCTCGTACAACTCCCCCTACAACCTGGCCCGCAAGTTCGCCTCGCTGGACATCATCAGCGGCGGCCGGGCCGGCTGGAACATCGTCACCACCGCGGGCGCCGAGGCCGCCCGCAACTTCGGGCTCGACGCCGAGCCCGCCCACGCGGAGCGGTACGCCCGCGCCGCCGAGTTCCTCGACGTGGCGCTGAAGCTGTGGGACAGCTGGGAGGACGACGCGATCGTCGCCGACAAGGCCGCCGGCGTGTGGGGCGACGACGCGAAGATCCATCCGCCCCGGCACAAGGGCCGGTACTTCAGCGTCGAGGGCGCCCTCAACGTCCCCCGCTCGCCCCAGGGGCACCCCCTGCTGGTGCAGGCCGGGTCCTCCCAGGACGGCAAGGCGTTCGCGGCCCGCCACGCGGAGGCCGTCTTCACCGCCCAGCAGACCATCGAGGAGGCGCGGGCCTTCTACGCCGACCTCAAGTCGCTCACGGCGGCGGCCGGCCGGGACCCCGAGCACATCAAGGTGCTGCCCGGGATCGTGCCGGTGCTCGGCTCCACCGAGGCCGAGGCGCTGGCGAACGAACGGCTGCTGGAGGACCACATCGTCCACGAGCACGGCGTCCAGCGGCTGGAGCAGCTGCTCCAGCTGGAGCCCGGAACACTGGAGCTGGACGACCAGCTGCCCGCCGGCCTGCCCTCCGAGGACGCCGTCGAAGGCGCCAAGAGCCGCTACACGCTCGTCGTCGGGCTGGCCCGGCGCGAGCGGCTCACCGTGCGGCAGCTGATCGGGCGGCTCGGCGGCGGCCGCGGTCACCTCACCGTCCCCGGGACGCCCGAACAGGTCGCCGACACGATCGAGACCTGGTTCACCCAGGGCGCCGCCGACGGCTTCAACATCATGCCCGCGGTCCTGCCCTCCGGTCTGGAGGCCTTCGTCGACCACGTCGTCCCGCTCCTTCGCGCCCGCGGTCTGCTCCGCACGGAGTACGGCGGCCGCCGGACCCTGCGGGAGCGCTACGGCCTGCCCCGCCCCGCCAACCAGTACCTCCCCACCCCCGCCCTGGTCTGAAAGGACACCCCCATGAGCGACATCCGGATCACCAAGGTCACCGCCGACATCGGCGCCCGTGTCTCGGGCCTCGACATCTCCCGCCCCCTCGACGAGGAGAGCGTCGCCGCCGTCCGTGAGGCCCTCAACGTCCACAAGGCGCTGGTCTTCGACGACGTGAACCTCGACGACGAGGGCCATCAGGCCTTCGTCCGCCACTTCGGCGACCTGACCACCGCCCATCCGACGGTCGGCGCGGTGGAGGGGTCGCCGAACGTGCTGCCCGTGGACAGCGAGCGGGGCCGCGCCAACCACTGGCACACCGACGTCACCTTCGTGCTCAACCCGCCGCAGGCCACCACGCTGCGCAGCGTCACCGTCCCGCCGTACGGCGGCGAGACCCTGATCGCCAGCTCGGCCGCCGCCTACCGCGACCTGCCCGAGCCGCTGCGCCGGCTGGCGGACGGACTGTGGGCGGAACACACCAACGACTACGACTACGCCGTCCCGGACGAGGCGGTCGACGAGGAACGGGCCGCCCAGCGCGCCCGGTTCACCTCGATCAAGTACCGCACCGCCCATCCCGTGGTGCGCGTCCACCCGCTGACGGGTGAACGGGGGCTGTTCATCGGCGGGTTCGCGCAGCGGATCGTCGGCCTGTCGGTGGGCGAGTCCCGCAAGATCCTGGATCTGCTCCAGTCGTACGTGACCCGCCCGGAGAACGTCCTGCGCCACCGCTGGTCGCCGAACCAGCTGGTGATCTTCGACAACCGCATCACCCAGCACTACGCCGTCGACAACTACGACGGGCAGCCGCGCCGGCTGCACCGGGTGACCCTCGCCGGGGACGTCCCGGTGGGCGTCGACGGCGAGAAGAGCAGGTCGGTGGAGGGGGACGCGGCGCACTACACGCCCGTGGCCGCCTCCGTGCCGGCTCCGGCGGCCCGGGAGGCGGCGACCGTAGCGGCGTAGACACGCTCGGTCCGGCAGATGTCCGGATAGTGGTCGGCCCCTCCGCCGGTGCGCGGGGGCCGACCAGACTGGCGACGTTTTTTGTCCTCTACGCATTGGACGAGCCGCGCCCATGCCCAGCACCACCGTCGACACTCCCCCGGAGTCGGACGCCGCCCTGACCCACGGCCTCAAACAGCGCCACCTGTCGATGATCGCCCTCGGCGGGGTCATCGGCGCGGGGCTGTTCGTCGGTTCCGGCGAGGGCATCGCCGCCGCCGGCCCCTCGATCGTCCTCGCCTACACCCTCTCCGGCCTTCTGGTGATGCTGGTGATGCGGATGCTGGGCGAGATGTCGGCCGCGTACCCGTCGTCGGGTTCCTTCTCGGCACACGCCGAGCGGGCGATCGGGCCGTGGGCGGGCTTCACCGCCGGGTGGTCGTTCTGGGTGCTGCTGTGCACGGCCGTCGGCCTGGAGGGCATCGGCGCGGCGAAGATCGTCACCGGCTGGCTGCCGGGCACGCCGGAGTGGGCGTGGGTGGCGCTGTTCATGGTGGTCTTCTGCGGGGCGAACCTGGCCGCGGTGAAGAACTTCGGCGAGTTCGAGTTCTGGTTCGCGGCCCTCAAGGTGGGCGCGATCACCCTGTTCCTGGTGCTGGGCGTGCTGGCGATCGCCGGGGTCCTGCCGGGCACGGACTCCCCGGGGACCGCGCATCTCGCCGACTTCTTCCCCAACGGCGGGGAGGGCCTGGTCGTGGGCCTGCTCGCCTCGGTCTTCGCCTACGGCGGCCTGGAGACGGTCACCATCGCCGCCGCCGAGTCGCCGGACCCGGTGCGCGGTGTGGCGAGCGCGGTCCGCACGGCGATGTGGCGCATCGCGCTGTTCTACATCGGCTCGATGGCGGTCGTCGTCACCCTCGTCCCGTGGAACGACCCGAAGGTCGTGGAGAACGGCCCCTACGTCGCCGCCCTGGACCGGCTGGGCATCCCGGGCGCCGGGCAGCTGATGAACGTCGTGGTCCTGGCCGCCCTGCTGTCGGCGATGAACGCCAACGTCTACGGCGCCTCGCGGATCGCCTACTCGCTGGTGCGGCGCGGGCAGGGCCCGAAGGCGCTGGGCCGGGTCTCGGGCGGTGTGCCGCGGGTCGGCGTCCTCGCCTCGTGCGCGTTCGGGTTCGTGTGCGTGCTGCTCAGCTACTGGCGGCCCGACGACGTCTTCCCCTGGCTGCTGAACATGATCGGCGCGGTGATCCTGGTCGTGTGGGCGTTCGTCGCCGTCTCCCAGCTGCGGCTGCGCGGCCGGCTGGAGCGGGAGGCGCCGGAGCGGCTGGCGGTGCGGATGTGGGCGTTCCCGGTGCTGACCTGGGTCGCGCTGGCGGGCATGGCGGCGGTGCTGGTGCTGATGGCCCGGGAGCCCGGCACGCGCGTGCAGCTGTACTCGACGGGCGCGATGACGGCGTTCCTGGCGGTGGCCGGCTACCTCTGGCAGCGCAGGCGCGCCGCGCCCTGACGCGCCCTCCCCCCACCCGCGAGGCCCTCATGCGACCGGCATGGGGGCCTCGCCCTTCTGCCGGCGGCCGGTGCCGTCCGCGGCGGACGGGAGCGTCGGGTGCTGTTCGCACCGGGCTGTTTGTTGCTACCGTGCAGTTGCAAGCAGCTCGCAATAAGCTGCGTGAGACGTCCTGCCTCGTGATCGTCTTCTCACCCTTCACGGCGGCGGGCGGAGAGAAGGCGGCCCCCGCGAGGACGTGACTCGCGGGGGTCGCCGGTCTCAGGCCCCCTTGAGGGCCGCACCTCACAGATTGCTGAAGTCCGGGCCCTTCGTCCTGGTCCGCTTGAGCTCGTAGAAGCCGGGGACGGAGGCGACCGCGAGGGTGCCGTCCCACAGGCGGGCGGCCTCCTCGCCCTTCGGGGCGGGGGTGACGACCGGGCCGAAGAACGCGATCTGCTCGCCGTCGGGGCCGGGCACCGCGATGACCGGGGTGCCGACGTCCTGGCCGACCTTCTCTATGCCCTCCTTGTGGGAGGCGCGCAGCTCGGCGTCGAACTCGAAGTCCTCCTGGTCGGCGTAGTCGATGAGATCGGCGGGCAGTCCGACGTCGGCGAGCGCGCCGGCGATGGCCTCCGGGGTGGGGCCCTCGCCGTTGTTGTGGATACGGGTGCCGAGCGCGGTGTAGAGCGGGCCGAGGACGTCGGCGCCGTGCTTCTGCCAGGCGGCGGTCACCACGCGGATCGGCTTCCACGCCTTGGTGGCGAGCATCTCGCGGTATTCCTCGGGAAGTTCGTCGAGCTTGTCCTCGTTGAGGACGGCGAGGCTCATCACACGCCAGCGGACCTCGATGTCGCGGACCTTCTCCACTTCCAGGACCCAGCGGGAGGTCATCCAGGCCCAGGGGCACAGCGGGTCGAACCAGAAGTCGACGGGGGTCTTGCCGGCGGTGGCGCTCTCGGACATGTCTCTCCTCGGCAGGAAGCGTTTCCGGGGTGAACGCGCCGCCCGGGCAGGTCATTCCCCGGTGCTCCCGGTCAGGGGCGCATGGCAGGATCGGTGCTGTCCTGCGACTTGCGCCAACGCCCGAGGGAGTACCGCCCGTGCCCGGTGAAAACCTGTCCCGCGACGAGGCCCGGGAGCGGGCCGCCCTGCTGTCCGTCGACGGGTACGACGTGTCCCTCGACGTGCGGTCGGCGGTGGACGACCCGGCGGGAGGCGGCGACGGGGCCGGGGAGGGTCCGCGCACCTTCCGTTCCGTCACCACGATCCGCTTCCGCTGCAACGAGCCGGGCGCGTCGAGCTTCGCCGACCTCGTCGCCCCGAGCGTGACCGCGGTCACCCTCAACGGGCGCGATCTGGACCCCGGCGAGGTCTTCGACGGCTCCCGCATCCTGCTGGAGGACCTGGCCGCGGAGAACGAGCTGGTCGTCGACGCGCAGTGCGCGTACTCCCGCACCGGCGAGGGGCTGCACCGCTTCGTCGACCCCGAGGACGGCGAGGTCTACCTCTACACGCAGTACGAGCCGGCCGACTCCCGGCGGGTCCTCACCACCTTCGAACAGCCCGATCTGAAGGCTCCGTTCCGCTTCGAGGTGCGGGCGCCCGAGGACTGGGTGGTGTGGAGCAACGGCGTGGGCGAGCGCACCGACGGGGTGTGGCGGTTCGCGGAGACGAAGCCGATCTCGACGTACATCACCTGCGTGGTGGCGGGCCCGTACCACTACGTCACGGATCTCTACGAGCGGACGTTCGAGGACGGCACCCGGCTGGAGATCCCCCTGGGCGCGCTGTGCCGCAAGGGCCTCGCGCCGCACTTCGACGCCGACGACGTCTTCGAGATCACCAAGCAGGGCCTGGACTTCTTCCACGACCACGTCGACTACCCGTACCCCTTCGGCAAGTACGACCAGGCGTTCGTCCCCGAGTACAACCTCGGCGCGATGGAGAACCCGGGGCTGGTGACCTTCCGCGAGGAGTACATCTTCCGGGGCAAGGTGACGAGGACGTCGTACGAGGCGCGGGCCAACGTCATCCTGCACGAGATGGCGCACATGTGGTTCGGCGACCTGGTCACCATGCAGTGGTGGGACGACCTGTGGCTGAAGGAGTCGTTCGCCGACTTCATGGGCTCCTTCTCGATGGTCGGGGCGACCCGCTTCACCGACGGCTGGATCACCTTCGCCAACCGCCGCAAGGCCTGGGCCTACCGCGCCGACCAGCTGCCGTCCACCCATCCGATCACCGCCGACATCCGCGACCTCCAGGACGCCAAGCTCAACTTCGACGGCATCACCTACGCCAAGGGCGCGTCCGTCCTGAAGCAGCTGGTGGCCTACGTCGGTCAGGACGCGTTCCTGGAGGGCGCGCGGCGCTACTTCAAGCGGCACGCGTACGGCAACACGCGCCTGGGCGACCTGCTGTCGGTGCTGGCCGAGACCAGCGGGCGGGACATGGGCGCCTGGGCGCGGTCCTGGCTCCAGACGGCCGGGGTCAACTCGCTGACGCCGCAGGTGCTGCTGGACGCCTCGGGGCGGATCGACGAGCTGGCGGTGCTCCAGGAGGCCGCCGAGTCGCATCCCGAGCTGCGCCCGCACCGGGTGGCGATCGGCCTGTACCGCCTGCCGGAGGGCCGGCTGGAGCGGTACGCCCGCGCCGAGGCGGACGTCGACGGTCCGCGCACGGTGGTGAGGGAGCTGGCGGGCGCGGAGGCGCCGGAGCTGGTGCTGGTCAACGACGAGGACCTGACGTACTGCAAGATCCGCTTCGACGACACCTCGCTGGCGACCCTCAAGGGCCACCTCGGGGACGTCACCGACCCGCTGGCGCGCGCCCTGTGCTGGTCCGCGCTGTGGAACCTGACCCGCGACGCGCTGCTGCCGGCGCGGGACTTCGTGGACCTGGTGCTGCGGTTCGCGGGGCGCGAGTCCGACATCGGGGTGCTCCAGATGCTGCACGCGTGGGCCGGCTCGGCCCTCGCGCACTACGTGAGCCCCGCGTGGCGGCCGGTGGGCGAGCGGCTGCTGGCCGAGGGCGCGCTGTCCGAGCTGCGGTCGGCCGGGCCGGGCAGCGAACACCAGCTGGCGTGGGCGCGGTTCCTGGCGTCGGTGGCCTCCTCGGGGGAGGACTTCGAGCTGCTGCGGGGGCTGCTGGACGGCACCGCGAAGATCGACGGCCTGGACGTGGACCAGGAGCTGCGCTGGGCGTTCCTGGAGCCGCTGGCCGCGCACGGCGTCGTGGACGAGGGCGTGCTCGCCGCCGAGCTGGCCCGCGACGACACGGCGTCGGGCAAGCGGCACCAGGTCCGTTGCCTGGCGGCCCGCCCCTCGGCGGCGGTCAAGGCGCAGGCGTGGGCGCAGCTCGTGGAGTCGGACGCGCTGTCGAACGCGCTGGTGGAGGCGACGATCGCGGGCTTCGCGCAGCCCTCGCAGCGGGAGCTGCTCGCGCCGTACGCGCCGAGGTACTTCGAGGTGATCGAGCGGATCTGGGAGGAGCGGTCCATCCAGATCGCGATGCACGTGGTCAGGGGGCTCTTCCCGGACCTCCAGGACTTCCCCGGCACGCTGGAGGCGACGGACGCGTGGCTCGCGGCGCACGAGTCGGCGCCGCCGGCGCTGCGCCGGCTGGTATTGGAGGCGCGGGACGACCTGGCACGGGCGCTGCGCGGCCAGGCCTGCGACGCGGCCGCCGAGGCCGGCACCGGCTGACGCCGGGGGTGTGCTGTCGTGGCAGCCCAAGCTCTGGCCTGAGATCCGGCGGTCCGTGACCGTTACGGAATTCAGGCAATCCGACCCGTAACCCCTGGCCTCCGTCTTTCGGACCAGGGGTTTCCGGCGCCTACTCGGCATCCGAACACCCGTCCTTTAGTGCGGGCTTGTCCGCATTTGTCGACGAGCGTGTAACAGCGGTTACAGGACGGATCCGGCGCGGGAACCTCCCAGGCATGAACCACAACACCCCCCTCCCCCCGGCATCCCCCCGCCCCCTGCGTCACCTCTCGGACGTCCAGCGCCGGGTCATGACGGCGGCCCAGCTCCGCGCGCACGGCGTCTCCCCCGCCGCAGCGAGCGAGCAGTGCCGCCCCGGCGGCCCCTGGCAGCAGCTCCTGCCAGGCGTGTTCCTGCTCCACCCCGGACCGCCGACCAGCGAGGAGCGGCTGCACTCGGTGCTGCTGTACGCGGCCCGCGAGTCGTCGTCCTCCGGGGTGCCGGCGCAGCCGGGCGCCGGGGAGCCGCACCGCCCGCTGTACGCGGAGGCGATGATCACGGGCCTGGCGGCCCTGACGCTGCACGGCTTCCCCTCCGCGCCCCCGCTGCCCTCCCTGGAGCAGATCGACGTCCTGGTCCCCTGCCGGCGCCGGCTGCGCTCGGCGGGCTGCGCCCACCTCGTCCGCACGCCGGATCTGCCCGTCGCCGAGGAGGCCACCGGGCTCCCGGTGGCGCCGGTGCCGCGCGCGCTGGCGGACGCGGTGGCACGGCTGACGGACGCGGGGGCGGTCCGGCGGCTGCTGTCCGACGCGGTGCGCGGGGGACACTGCGAACCGGCCGCGGTGGTACGCGAGTTGAAGCTGGCCAAACTGCTGGGGCGGCCGCACGTGGTGGCCGCGGTGGACGCGCTGCTGGCCGAGGGGCGGTCGATCGCGGAGGACCGCCTGTACGCGATGGTGCGCCACCACGGCCTGCCGGACCCGGTGTGGAACGTGGACCTGCGGCTGCCGGGCGGCCCGCACCTCGGCGGGGTGGACGCGTACTGGCCGGAGCAGGCGGTGGCGGTGGAGCTGGACACCCGCGCGCCCCGGCCCCGGCGACGGCCGGACGACGGGCCGGACGCCGGGCACGAGGACGACGCGATGTGGTCCGAGTACGCGCGCAAGCGGGAGCACCTGGAGCGGCTCGGCATCACCGTCGTGCACATCACGCCGAGGAAGCTGCGGGAGTGCATGGAACAGCAGGCGGCGGTGGTGCGCACGGCCCTGATGGCCTCGGGGGACCGCGATCCGGCCGCGTACGTCGTGGTGCTTCCCCAGTAGTGGGGCGACGGAGCCGGCAGCAGGAGGGGAGAGGAGGGGCCGCCGGGCCCGAGGGACGTTCGCACCCTCAGGCCGGCGGCCCCTCCTCGTGTCACCGGCCGGGCGTCGCGGACACCCGCCCGTCCGCCGGGCGTTCCCGCCACAGGCGCAGCGCCGTGTCGATCAGCGGCACCCGGGTGAGGGCGGGCACGTCGGCCAGGTCGTGCCAGGCGGCCGTGTCGGTGGAGCCGCCGATCTCGTCGCGCAGTTCCCCGCCGGCTATCCGGCCCTCGTAGACAATGCGCACACCGTGGTGGTCGACGGGAGCGCGCAGCCGCTCCCCGCGGAGGACCTGGCGGAAGGAGTCGAGGCCGAGAAGGCCCGTCACCTCGATGCGGTACCCGGTCTCCTCCTCCAGTTCGCGCACGACGGTGTCGTACGGGTCCTCGCCGTGCTCCATTCCGCCGCCGGGCAGCACCCACTCGAACGTGCCGTCGGGGACCGGGGAGCGGGCGAGCAGGAGCCGGCCGTCACGGACGCAGACGGCGTAGGCCGCCACCCTCAACTTCTCGCGCATCGAAGGAGGTTACCCAGGCGCCGGCGAACGGACGCTTCGAGGGAGGGACTTGGCGCAGGCAGGGGCTTCGGCGGACCTTAAAGCCGCCGAGGGGCGTTTCGTCCGTGTTCGGCGCTCATCTCCGCAATGGCCATCGGGGGTTTTCCCCATACGTCCATATCGATTCGGTCAACTCTCCCCAAACATCCATCCCTTGCGTAAAGCTGCGTGCTCGTCCGGGATCGCGTTCCGGACGTGCGCGACCGGACGGGGAACGGACCTGGTCGCGCGCTGATCGTTCCTTACCGACAAGGGATGCCGATGACCCACACCCCCCAGCGCGAACCGATACCGGGCGCAAGACGCGCGGCCCGCATAGCCGTGGCCGCGGGCCTGGTGGCCGCGCTGTCGGCCGCCGGGCCGATACCCCTGGCCTTCTCCGCCGACCAGCCCTCGGCCGCCGCCGACCCGGGCGTGAAGTCGGCCGCCGACAAGCTCGGCTCCGACGACGCCGACCTCCTCGCCGAAGCCAAGGCCGCCGGCGACAAGAACGTCACGCTGATGGTCGCGACCGCTCCCGGCAGCACCGAGCAGGTCGCCGAGAAGCTGGACGCCGTCGACGGCGCTTCCGTGGGCCGCTCCTACGACAAGCTCGGCTATGTCCGCGCCACCGTGCCCACGGCCAAGGCGGACTCGGTGATCGCCGCCGCCGGGAAGCTGTCCTCGGTGCACGCGATCGACCTCAAGCAGGACATCGTCCTCGACGATCCGACGCCCAGCGCGGACACCGCGAAGGGCGCGAGCGCCGCCAAGGCCCCCAAGCCCTACCCGGCGCCGGGCAAGCAGACGCCCGCCGAGAACCCCTACAACCCGTCCTTCGAGACGGGCGCCGTCGACTTCGTCGACGACCACGCGCAGTGGGACGGCCGCGGCGTCACCATCGGCGTCCTGGACTCCGGCGTCGACCTCTCGCACCCCGCGCTGCAGAAGACCACCACCGGCGAGCGCAAGATCGTCGACTGGGTCACCTCCACCGACCCGATCGCCGACAACGACCTCAGCTGGCGCCCGATGACGAACTCCGTCTCCGGCCCGAGCTTCGTCTACGGCGGCCGCACCTGGACCGCGCCGGCCGGGACGTACTCCATCAACCTGTTCCGCGAGTCGGCCACCGCCGGCGGCGACCAGCAGGGCGACGTCAACCGCGACGGCGACAAGACCGACGCCTGGGGCGTCCTCTACAACGCCGCCGCCGGCACGGTCACCGTCGACCTGAACAACAACGGCGACTTCACCGACGACACCGCCATGAAGCCGTACAAGAACGGCTTCCAGATCGGCTACTTCGGCACGGACGACCCGGCCACCGACGTCGCCGAGCGGATCCCGTTCGTGGTGGAGATCCGCAAGGACGTGCCCATGGACCCGTTCGGCGGGGACTGGGTCGGCAAGAAGGCCGACTTCGTCAACATCGGCATGATCTCCAGCGAGCACGGCACCCACGTCGCCGGCATCACCGCCGCCAACAGCCTGTTCGGCGGGAAGATGAACGGCGCCGCCCCCGGCGCGAAGATCGTCTCCTCCCGCGCCTGCGTCTTCGGCCCCGGCTGCACCAACGTCGCGCTCACCGAAGGCATGATCGACCTCGTCGTCAACCGCGGCGTCGACATCGTCAACATGTCGATCGGCGGCCTGCCGGCGCTCAACGACGGCAACAACGCGCGCGCCGAGCTCTACACGCGCCTCATCGACACCTACGGCGTCCAGCTCGTGATCTCCGCGGGCAACGAGGGCCCCGGCGCCAACACCATCGGCGACCCCGGCCTGGCCGACAAGGTCATCTCCGTCGGCGCGGCCATCTCCCAGAAGACCTGGGCCGCCAACTACGGCTCGCAGGTGGACAAGAAGTACGCGCTGCTGCCGTTCTCCTCGCGCGGCCCGCGTGAGGACGGCGGCTTCACGCCGACCCTCGTCGCCCCCGGCGCCGCGATCAACACCATCCAGACCTGGCTGCCGGGCGCCCCGGTCGCCGAGTCGGGCTACACCCTGCCGGCCGGCTACGCCATGCTCCAGGGCACCTCGATGGCCTCCCCGCAGGCCGCCGGCGCCTCGGCGCTGCTGCTGAGCGCCGCCAAGGCGAAGGGCGTCAAGCTGACGCCCGCCGACCTGCGCACGGCGCTCACCTCGACCGCCCACCACATCAAGGACCTCCAGGCCTACGAGGAGGGCGCGGGCGCCATCGACATCGTGGACGCCTGGGACGCCATCGAGGACGGCGCCACCGCCCACGAGTACACGGTCAAGGCCCCGGTCGACACCGCGATCGACTCCGCGCTGAAGACCCCCGGCTTCGGCACCGGCATCTACGACCGCGAGGGCGGCCTGAAGACCGGTGAGAAGAGGGTCTACGACGTCACCGTCACCCGCACCACCGGCGCCGACAAGGCGATCCGCCACAGCCTCGAGCTGAAGAACAACGCGGACCACACCTTCAAGATCCTCGGCCCGGACGAGGTGACGCTGCCGCTGAACAAGCCGGTGACCGTCCAGATCCAGGCCCGGGCGAAGGCCGTCGGCATCAAGAGCGCGATCCTCGAGGTCGACGACCCGGCGACCGAGGGCGTCGACAAGCAGATCCTCAACACGGTCGTCGCCTCCACGCCGGTGGCGCACACCTTCACCGCGAAGAGCAGCGTGCAGCGCAACAGCTCGGAGCACTACTTCCTGACCGTGCCCGAGGGCGCCACCTCCCTGGAGGTCGCGATCGGCGGTCTGAAGGACAAGAGCCAGACCCGGTTCATCTCGATCCACCCGTACGGTGTCGCCGTCGAGGACAGCGCCACGATCTACTGCTACAACAACTACCTCAACGGCAACGGCTGCAAGCCGGACGCCCGCTCCTACGCCGACCCGCAGCCGGGCGTCTGGGAGATCGAGGTCGAGTCGCGCCGCACCTCGCCGCTGCTCGACAACCCCTACCAGCTGGACGTCACCGTCTTCGGCGCCGCGTTCGACCCGGCGACGGTGACCGTGCCCGAGGCGAAGGTCGGCACGCCGGCCGCCGTCTCCTGGAAGGTGAAGAACAACTTCGCGGCGTTCGACGGCAAGCTGGCGGGCGGCCCGCTGGGCTCCTCCAAGGCGGCCCGGCCGACCATCGCCAACCACGAGACGCACACCACCACGGTCGAGGTGCCCGCGGGCGCCAAGTCCCTGGACGTCTCCATCGGCAACGTCTCCGACGCCTCCGCCGACCTCGACCTGACGGTGTTCGACGCCGCCGGCAACCAGGTCGCGCAGCAGGCCGACGGCGACTCGGAGGAGGCGGTCTCCATCCCGTCGCCCGCCGCCGGCACGTACACCATCGAGGTCGCGGGCTACTCGGTCCCGGCCGGCACCACGGCCTACGACTACCTGGACGTGTTCTTCTCCTCGGCGCTCGGCGCCGTCGCCGTCGACGAGTCGACGCCGGTCAAGCTGGCCACGGGCGCCACGGCGACGGTCTCCGCGACCGTCACCGCCCTGGCCCCCGCGCCGGAGGGCCGGGCGTTCTTCGGCCAGGTCCAGCTGAAGAACGCGCGCGGCACGGTCGCGGGCACGGGCAGCGTGGCGATCGAGAAGGTCGTGCCGTAACCGGCACACAGCGTGTGACGGTCACCGAGTGACCGCCCTCGTGCGAGGGGCGGGCGTCCGTGAGGGCGCCCGCCCCTTCGTCATTCGCAGCTCACTCCGTCGGTGCGGGGCAGCGCGCGTTCGATCGCCGCCCGCTCGGCGGCGATGCCGGCCGCGCCGACCGCCCACACCTCCGGCGACGCCGACTCCCGCGCCTGACCGACCAGGACGTGGTCGCCCTCGGCGACCAGCGGGTCCACGTCCGGCGCCAGCACGACGTCGACCTCGCCGGCCGCCGGCCGCCCCGGCAGGTAGGAGCGGGTGACCCGCAGCGTGACCCGCTCCCCTCCGGCGCCGGCGACCGGGACGACGTCCGTCACCTCCCCCTCGACCACGAAGCGGGCGCAGGCGAGATAGCCCGGGTCGCCCAGCGGGCTGTCGTCCGCCGGTGCGGTCGACTTCGCGCCGGACTCGGCGGCGCCCGTCTCACCATCGGCCGCGGTGTCGGCCGCGCCGCTGTCGGCGCCCTTGGCCGAGCTGAGCGTGCTCACCCCCTGGCCCGCCTGCACGACCAGCCATCCGGCCCCGGCGACGATCGCACCGGCGGCGGCCAGAGCGAGGACCCGCGCGGCGCGGCGAGCGGGGCGCGGCCGCCGTACGGGAGCGGGCTCGACAATCAGCGCGTCCTGCGGGCGCTCCGCGGGCCGGGTCAGGACATCCGCGATGACGCCCAGTTGTTCGCGCAGCACCGCCAGGTCGGCCGTCGCCGCCCGGTGCGCGGCCAGGAAGGCGGGGTCGGCGCGGGACCCCTCGGGCAGGGGGGTGTCCAGGATCGCGGCCATCAGGGGGTCCGTACCGTCGTAGCCGTCGACTTCGCCGAAGGTCTCGTCGCTCTCGCGTCCGGCGCTCATGTCACACCACCTCGTCCTCGTGCAGGCGGGCGCGCAGGGCCCGGACCGCCGTGTGCAGGCGGCTCTTGACCGTGCCCTCCGGGACGCCCAGCTCACGGGCGATGGAGCGCACCGGCAGATCGGCGTAGAAACGCAGGACGAGGACCTGACGCTGGGCGTCGGGCAGCTCGTCCAGACCGCGGGCGACGGCGAGGGAGAGCACGCTGGTGTCCTCGCCGGAGGGGTGCTCGTGCTGGCGCAGGGACGCCAGGCGCTCGCCGACGCGTTCCTGCCGGCGCTTGGCGCGGTGCCAGTCCATGGCGAGGTTGGAGGCGACGACGGCCGCCCACGCGGAGACGTCCCGCGGCGCCTCGTACCCCTTCGCCGCCCGCTCCAGCAGCCGCAGCCGGACCTGCTGCACCCCGTCCGGCAGGTCCGACTGCGGAACCCCGCCCAGCGCGAGCACCGCCCGCACCCGGCGTTCCTGCGCCGCGTTCAGCGGGTCGTCGTCCGCGCGCGCCCCCTGCCCGCGCCGCCCTCTTCCGCGCAGCACACGCCACCCCCTCCACCACGTTTCTCCTAGGACGCGGGGAGGCTGGGGAACGTTCGAGCGGGTCTTTCACATGCCGTCGAGGCGTACGTCACACCGCTGTGTGAGAGGGGGCGGGACGGGCAGGCGAGCTTGCGGCGCGGGCCCGCCCGTGGGCGAATTTCTCCAGCTCGGGCGGGGTGCGCACCGCAGTTCCGCAACCGGGGTCCTGCCCGCCGCGTCCCATTCCTCGGGCGCCGGGGGCAAAGAACTGGACAGGCGGGCCGGTGTCGGCCGCATGATGGAAAAGCCTCGGCCACGCCGTGCGGTCCGTGAAGAGCCGCCGCGCCGCAGAGGACCGTAGAAGGCGGCAGCAAGCCGTGAACAGACAGGGAGTCGTCGTGAGGGTCGGAATCGTCGGAGCCACCGGTCAGGTCGGCACGGTCATGCGCGGGATCCTCAAGGAGCGCGACTTCCCGGTCACCGAGCTGCGACTGTTCGCCTCGGCCCGTTCCGCGGGCTCGGAGCTGGACGGCGTGACGGTGGAGGACGCGGCGACGGCCGACTACTCCGGCCTGGACATCGTGCTGTTCTCGGCGGGCGGCGCGACCTCGAAGGCGCTGGCCGAGAAGGTCGCCTCGCAGGGCGCCGTCGTGATCGACAACTCCTCGGCGTGGCGCCGGGACCCGGACGTGCCCCTGGTGGTGTCCGAGGTGAACCCGCACGCGATCGCCCGCCGCCCCAAGGGCATCATCGCCAACCCGAACTGCACGACGATGGCCGCGATGCCGGTGCTGCGGCCGCTGCACGCGGAGGCGGGCCTCGAAGCCCTCGTCGTCGCCACCTACCAGGCGGTGTCCGGCTCGGGCCTCGCGGGCGTCGCCGAGCTGCACGGCCAGGCGCAGAAGGTGATCGCCGACGCCGACCGGCTCACCCACGACGGCGAGGCCGTCGACTTCCCCGAGCCGCAGGTCTACCAGCGGCCCATCGCCTTCAACGTCGTCCCGCTCGCCGGCTCGATCGTCGACGACGGCCTGAACGAGACGGACGAGGAGCAGAAGCTCCGCCACGAGTCCCGCAAGATCCTCGAGATCCCGGAGCTGAAGGTCTCCGGCACCTGTGTGCGCGTGCCGGTGTTCTCCGGCCACTCCCTCCAGGTCAACGCCCGTTTCGCGCGCCCGATCAGCGCCGCACGCGCGACGGAGATCCTCGGCGACGCCGAGGGCGTCGTCCTCACCGACATCCCGACCCCGCTGCAGGCGGCCGGCAAGGACCCCTCCTACGTGGGCCGCATCCGCGAGGACGAGACCGTGGAGAACGGCCTGTCGCTGTTCCTGTCCAACGACAACCTCCGCAAGGGCGCGGCCCTCAACGCGGTCCAGATCGCGGAGCTGGTGGCGGCCGAACTGAGGGGCTGACGCACGGTCCTCAGCTTCGGCGCACCTCGTAGAGGAAGCAGCCGTACTCGACGGCCCGGACGTGGACGAGTGCCACGGCCGGGTCGTCGAACGCTTTCCGCAGGGCCTCGGCCAGACCACCGGCCGGCACGAGGGCGCCGCCCAGGATGCGGCCCTCGGCCGAGTAGCGGCGGAGCGTGCGGTGGGCGTCCCCGAAGGGGAGGGTCTCGCCTGCCGCCGGGCCAGGGCAGGGGTCGGCGTGGACGAAGACGGGGCCCTGCTCGTCGTAGGGCCCGGGATCCGCGCCCGTCCCGGCTGCCCAGCGGCGCAGAGGAGCGTAGGAGACGAGCGCGAGCCGATCGCCCGGCTCGCTGCGGCGCAGGCAGCAGCGGAGCGGGTCGCCGCCCTCCCCGTCGGTGAAGGATTCGGCCGGGCGGCCCGCGTCGTCCGTGACGCGCAGCTCCTGAAGGGCGCCGGCCGGGACGGGCCGGACGGTGTACGTCTGGAGTGTGAAGGTCATGCACCCCAGGCTCCCGCCCGTCGGCGCGCGCCACCGGCGGGATCCGGACGTCGTGCTCCGCCGGGCGGTGAGGGCGCCCCGGTGGGAGCGCCCTCCCGGCCGGTCAGGACGGCGAGGCGTTCAGCGCGCGTCCGCCGCCTGGGCCTTCAGCGCGCGCTCAACGCCCGCGCGGGCCTCGGAGACCAGGCGGCGCAGGGCCGCGCCGGGCTCGGCGGAGGCCAGCCAGGCGTCGGTCTTGCGCAGGGTCTCCTCGCAGACCTGGAGGGCCGGGTAGAGGCCGACGACGATCTGCTGGGCGATCTCGTGCGAGCGCTCCTCCCAGATGTCCTTGACGACGTCGAAGTACCGGTCCGTGTACGGCGCGAGCAGCTCACGCTGGTCGGTCTGGACGAAGCCCCCGATCACGGCCTCCTGCAGCGCGTTGGGCAGCTTGTCGGACTCGACGACCTGAGCCCACGCCTCCGCCTTGGCCTCCGCCGTGGGACGGGAGGCGCGGGCGGTCGCCGCGTGGCGCTCGCCGGCGGCGGTCTTGTCGCGCTCGTACTCGCCGGCGATCTCGCTCTCGTCGAACCGGCCGACCGCCGCGAGCCGCTGCACGAACGCCCAGCGCAGCTCGGTGTCGACCGTGAGGCCCTCGATGGTCTGCGAGCCGTCCAGCAGGGCGTCGAGGAGGTCCAGCTGCTCGGGCGTGCGGGCGGTCGCCGCGAACGCGCGGGCCCACGCCAGCTGGTGGTCGCTGCCCGCCTCGGCGGACCGCAGGTGGGCCAGCGTGGCGTCGGTCCACCGGGTCAGGAGCGTCTCGCGGGCGGCGGGGTCGGCGTACAGGTCGACGGCGAGCTTGACCTGCCGGTGCAGCGACTGGACCACACCGATGTCGGACTCCTTGCCGATGCCGGACAGCACCAGCGACAGGTAGTCGCGGGTGGGCAGTTCGGCGTCGCGGGTCATGTCCCAGGCCGAGGCCCAGCACAGCGCGCGCGGCAGGGACGCCTCGAAGTCGCCGAGGTGCTCGGTGACGAAGGCGAGGGACTGCTCGTCGAGACGGACCTTGGCGTACGACAGGTCGTCGTCGTTGAGCAGGACCACGTCCGGGCGGCGCTTGCCCACCAGCTGCGGCACGGCGGTCAGTTCGCCGTCCACGTCCAGTTCCACGCGCTCCTCGCGCAGCAGCTTGCCGCTGCCCTCGTCGAGGCCGTAGAAACCGACGGCGATGCGGTGCGGACGCAGCGTCGGCTCACCCTTGGCGCCGGCGGGCAGCGCGGGGGCCTCCTGGCGGACGGCGAAGGAGGTGATGACCCCGTCGGGGTCTGTCTCGATCTCGGGACGGAGGACGTTGATGCCGGCGGTCTCGAGCCACGCCTTCGACCAGGCCTTGAGGTCACGTCCCGAGGTCTCCTCCAGCGCGCCGAGGAGGTCGGCCAGCCGGGTGTTGCCGTAGGCGTGGCGCTTGAAGTAGGCCTGCACGCCCTTGAAGAACTCGTCCATGCCGACGTAGGCGACGAGCTGCTTGAGGACGGACGCGCCCTTGGCGTACGTGATGCCGTCGAAGTTGACCAGGACGTCGTCCAGGTCGTTGATCTCCGCCATGATCGGGTGGGTGGACGGCAGTTGGTCCTGCCGGTAGGCCCAGGTCTTCATCGAGTTGGCGAAGGTGGTCCAGGAGTGCGGCCAGCGGCTGTCCGGCGCGTAGGCCTGGCAGGCGATGGAGGTGTAGGTGGCGAACGACTCGTTCAGCCACAGGTCGTTCCACCACTCCATGGTGACCAGGTCGCCGAACCACATGTGGGCCAGCTCGTGCAGGATGGTCTCGGCGCGCAGCTCGTACGCCGCGTCCGTCACCTTCGAGCGGAACACGTACTGGTCGCGGATGGTGACCGCGCCCGCGTTCTCCATCGCGCCCGCGTTGAACTCCGGCACGAACAGCTGGTCGTACTTCCCGAAGGGGTACGGGAAGTCGAACTTCTCCTGGAACCAGTCGAAGCCCTGCCGGGTGACCTCGAAGATCGCGTCCGAGTCGAGGAACTCGGCGAGGGAGGGCCGGCAGTAGATGCCGAGCGGCACCGACTGCCCGTCCTTCTCGTACACGCTGTGGACGGAGTGGTACGGCCCGACGATGAGCGCCGTGATGTACGTCGAGATGCGGGGCGTCGGCTCGAAGACCCAGACGTCGTCCTTGGGTTCGGGCGTCGGGGAGTTGGAGACGACGCTCCAGCCGCTCGGCGCCTTCACCGTGAACTGGAAGGTGCCCTTGAGGTCGGGCTGTTCGAAGGAGGCGAAGACGCGGCGGGCGTCCGGGACCTCGAACTGGGTGTACAGGTAGGCCTGTTCGTCGACGGGGTCGACGAACCGGTGCAGGCCCTCACCGGTGTTGGTGTAGGCGCAGTCGGCGACGACCCGCAGGATGTTGCGGCCCTCCAGCAGGGAGGGCAGGGCGATCCGGGAGTCGGCGAAGACCTGGGCCGGGTCCAGGGCCTCGCCGTTCAGCGTCACCTCGTGGACGGTGGGGGCGACCAGGTCGATGAAGGACTCGGCGCCGCCTTCCGAGACGTCGAAGCGCACCGTGGTCGCGGACCGGTAGGTGCCGCCCTCCTGCGCGCCGGAGAGGTCGAGATCGATCTCGTACGAGTCAACGGTGAGCAGCTTCGCCCGCTGCTGCGCCTCTTCGCGGGTCAGGTTTGTGCCAGGCACGCGGTCATCTCCTCGATATGAGTGGGTTGCGTCATCCTTCCACGGAGGCACCGCCCGGGGCGACGATCGCGGGCACGTCCGAGGGCCCCGGGGTCACGCGTGACATGCGCGGCTCCGGGGCCCTCGGGAAGCGTCCAGCGGGTCCGCCAAGGGGCTTGCGGACCGGTGCGGCTCAGGCCTTGGCGCTCGCCTCGCCCTTGACCGTGATGTTGGAGCTGGTGTCGTCCTGACGGTCCTTGGACCGGTCCAGGACCCACACCAGGCCGGTGATGACCGCGAACAGCGCGAGCGGCGCCAGCACGTAGAGGCCCAGCGTCTCGCCGACGCTCAGGCCCGGACCGGGGTCGTCGCCGTCGTCGCGGGTGACAGCGAGCGCGGGGGACGACAGGAGCAGCATCATCAGCGTCGTACCGGCCGCCAGGGTGCCGGCGCGCAGGGCGTTCTTCTTGTCCACGGTGCAAAAGTAGCGAACGCGGGGGGAGGACGCGCGTCCGGGGTGCCTTATCCCGGCTCCGGACACCCCCCTCACCCCCGCAGCACCTCCATCAACGCACGCAGTCTCGGTGAGGCCGCCAGGTCCTCCAGCGTCACCGGACGGCCCTGCGCGTCGGCGATCGGCAGCCGCCAGTTCGGGTACTGGTCCCAGGTGCCGGGGAGGTTCTGCGGGCGGCGGTCGCCGACGCCGTCCGGGAGCCAGACACCGATCATGCGGGCGGGCGTGCGCAGCAGGAAGCGGTGGACGGCCTGGATCTCGGCCTCCTCCGAAGAGTCGCCGCCTCCGCCCGCGCCGGGGAGGAGGCCGAGCCGGGCGAGCGCCTCCAGCCACTCCGCGGTGTCGGCGGCGGCCTCCGCGCGCTCCACCTCCAGCGGGCGGGTCAGCAGGCCGAGGCGGTCGCGGAGGGCTACGTGCTCGCCGGTGAGCCGGGCGGCCGTGGAAGGCAGGTCGTGCGTGGTGGCGGTGGCCAGGCAGTCGGCGCGCCAGTCCTCGGGCGGCAGCGGGCGCCCGTCGCCTTCCCAGTCGCGCTCGAACCACAGGACGGACGTGCCGAGCACCCCGCGTTCGCGCAGCGCCTCGCGCACGCCCGGCTCGACGGTGCCCAGGTCCTCGCCGATGACCACCGAGCCCGCTCGCGCGGCCTCCAGCACCAGGACGGCGAGCATGGCCTCGGCGTCGTAGCGGACGTAGGCGCCCTCGGTGGGCGGCTCGCCCTGGGGGACCCACCAGAGCCGGAACAGGCCCATGACGTGGTCGATGCGCAAGGCGCCTGCGTAGCGGAACAGGGCGCGCAGCAGCCGTCTGAACGGCTCGTAACCGGAGGCGGCCAGCCGGTCGGGGCGCCAGGGCGGCAGGCCCCAGTCCTGGCCGCGCGCGTTGAAGGCGTCGGGGGGCGCGCCGACCGACATGCCGGCCGCGAAGTACTCCTGCTGGGCCCAGGCGTCGGCGCCGCCGGGGTGCACTCCGACGGCCAGGTCGTGCACCACCCCGAGCGGCATGCCCGCCTCGCGCGCGGTGCGCTGGGCCGCGGTGAGCTGGGTGTCGGTGAGCCAGGCCAGCCAGGAGTGGAAGTCGACGCGTTCCCTCAGCTCCGAGCGGGCGCGGGCGGTCTGAGGGGAGCGGGGGTCGCGCAGGGCGGCGGGCCAGCGGTGCCAGTCGGGGCCGTGGGCCTCGGCGAGGGCGTACCAGGTGGCGTGATCCTCCAGCGCCTGGCCCTCCTCGGCGAGGAAGTCGCAGTAGGCGGCGCGCCGGCCGGGGCCGAGCGGCACCCCGGCGACGAGTTCGAGGGCCTCGCGCTTGAGCTCCCACACGGCGTCCCGGTCGATCAGCGCGCCCTCGTCGAGCACGCTCTCCCGCAGCCGCCCGGCCCTCTCGCGCAGCGCCCGCACCTGGTCGGGCGCGTCGACGTGGCCGAACTCCGGCACGTCCTCGACGCGCAGGTGCACCGGATCCGGGAAGCGGCGTGAGGAGGGCCGGTAGGGGGAGGGGTCGGTGGGGGCGCCGGGCACGGCCGCGTGCAGCGGGTTGACCTGCACGAATCCCGCGCCGAGCGTCCGGCCGGCCCAAGCGGTCAGCTCGGCGAGGTCGCCGAGGTCGCCCATGCCCCAGGAGCGGTGGGAGAGGAGGGAGTAGAGCTGGACGAGCAGGCCGTGGGAGCGTCCGGCGGGCGTGGGCAGCCGGGGCGGGGCCACGACGAGGTGGGCCCGGGCGGTGCGTGCGTCGGGTGCCACGGCGGTGAGGGTGTGGACACCGGGCGGCAGCCCGTCCAGGACGTCCTGCCGGTCGGTCGACGCCCGGGTCTCGCCCTGTTCGGTCCCGACCTCCAGCCGGGTCCCCCCGGGAAGTCCGGCGACGGCGGCGGGGACCGCGGTTCTCCCGTGGTCCCCGCCTGCGCTCCACTGCACCACGGTCGGCGGCAGCAGTCGTCGAGCGAGTTCTCTCTCCCGGGCGGCGAGCGCGGCGCGGGCGGCCTGCGGGGTGCCCGCGTCGACGCCCAGGGCGGTCAGGACGCGGACCACCGCGGCGGCCGGGGCCGTCACCGTGCGGTCCGGCGAGGGCCGGTAGGAGGTCGCGACGCCGTGCAGTCCGGCGAGGCGGGCCAGGTCTTCGTCGCAGGGTTCGGCCGGCCGGGGTGCGGTCATCTACGGCCTCATGAAGTCGGGGTCCGCGGCGGCGAGGGGCGGCTCGCTGGTGAGGGGCGGTTCGCTGGTCAGCGGTTCGGCGTAGGGCAGCGGCGGCTCGCTGGTCAGCGGGGCCTCGGCGCAGGTTCCCTCCGCGCTGAACACGCACACGCGGGGCTCTTCGAGGACGGCGGAAACATCCGCCGGGCGTTTGGAACGGGCGGCCGGGAGCAGAGGGTACGTCGATGCGACCACGGTGGCCTCCTTGTCGTATGGATTCTGACGGGTTACTTGAGCCCTACCCAGTGGACGCGAGGACTCACATCTTCGGTCGCCGCGTCCCCCCGCGGAGCCGGGCCCGGGGCCCTCGACCACCATCTCGTCAAGATCAACCGGGCCAATACGGACCCCTGAGGCAATATCGCCGCCGAAAGCCCAAAACAAGGCACACGGGAATTGGATACGCCAACAGCCCGGCATTAATGGGAAGTTGACGCTTTACGAAGCGGACTGCTAGCTTCACGTCATGGCTGAAAGTTAATCAGCCGCACGGGGGACGGGGGGTGTGGGGGTTCTGTGTATTTAGTTTCACAAGTATCTCACGAGTTCCTGATCCCGTGCTTGCACGCATGGAACAAGGGGAGAAAATGAAGCGCGGTTCGCGTATTTCCACCGTTGTCGGCACGGCCGCGGTGATCACGCTGGCGCTGGCGCCCGTCGCCGAGGCCAACTGGAGCAGCTCCATCACCGCCGCCAGCGTGGGCTTCGAGTCGCGGCGCTGGTCGGACGAGCTGTACTCGCAGGTGAAGTTCACCAACTGCAAGACCGACGCGCTCGCCACGCAGAGCACCGACGTCCGCATATGGGCCGACATCTCGCTCCAGCCCGACGAGGCCTACGACAACAAGACGTTCACCGCCTGCTTCGGCGGCGGCACCAGCAACGGCGAGTGGACCGACCTGCCGTCCGGCAAGCGTGACTACTACTTCAAGCTCGCGAAGATCGCGGGCTCCACCTTCGGCCCGCAGCTGACCGTGAGCACCGTGTCGGTGGACACCACCAAGGCAGACGGCTGACAGACCAGCCCTGAGGGGCGCCTCCACGCGGGGCGCCCCTCTCAGGCCGACAAGTGGTTCGGTGAGACTGCATGAAATTCAGCACCACTCTGCGCAGCGGTAGTGTGCGGTGGGCTGCCCCCATTATTCTCCTGCTGACATTCCTCTATTATGTCGTGGGACAGAAAGCCTCGCTCTCCAGTTATCACCATTACGCTCCGACCATTGTCGCCGAGCCACTGATGACGCTTTATGCGCTGGCGTACGCGACGGCCGCGGGACTCGCCTGCTGGGAAAGCGGACGGCTGAACAGCGCACGAATCTGGGCATTGGCCCCGGCCCGTTCGCGCTACCGGATCGCCGCAAATGTCCTGGCTCCGGTGATCGCGCTCTCATGGCTGGTCCTGCTCCTGCCCGCGGCGGTCTCACTGGCCCGTTCGGCGACCCTCCCCAGCCTCGACAGCCTGCGCCTGCCGCTCGCGGCGATGGTGATCTGCGTCGCACACGCCGTCCTCGGCTTCGCCGTCGGCTTGCGGGTCCCCCGCGTCATCGGCACACCGATCCTGGCCGTGGGCGACTGGCTTCTCGTCGCCTTCACCAGGGCGATGCTCCCTTACTGGCCCCGGCATGTCTCCGGTCAGTACGGCAGCGTCGGTTTCGGCGAGGTGCCGCAGTTCGTCACGGCCGCGGTACCGCTGATGCTGGCGGGAGGCGTCGCCGTCGGGCTGATGATCCTCTGGCTGCCCTTCGGCTGGCGTGTGGTGCGGATCGCCCTCGCGGCCGTGGTCGCCGTGGGAGGCGTGCTCGGCGCCCAGCGCACGGCCGCGAACTGGTCGGCCACCCCGCCGATCACCACCGGGAACGTGGCGATGGCGTGCACGGGCAGCGCGCCGCGCATGTGCGTGCCGGAGTTCAACGCGCGCTACCTGCCGAAGGTGCAGCGCGACACCGCCGAGGCGCTGAACGTGCTGCGCAAGGCCGGGGCGACCTCGGCACGGCCGCAGCTGATCACCGACGGCTATGTCGACGGCCGCCGCCAGAAGACCTCCACGGACACCGAGTGGCACATCCTGCTCACCGACCAGGTGCCACGCGGCGACGCGGTGTACCAGATCGTGGTGCGGGCGCTGAAGTTCCGCTGCGAGGAGGTGGACGTCCGTACCGCGCACTCCGCCTGGCTGTGGGGCGCCATGAAGACCGGCCAGGAGAAGGCGTACCGGATGCGCCGCGAGCAGGAGGGCCTGGACCCCACGGCCCGGGAGCTGGAGCGGCAGGTCACGGCCGACGTCGCCCGGGTGCTGAAGGAATCGCCGGCCGAGCAGACGGCGTGGATCAGGCAGACGCTCCAGGGCTGCGAGGCGAAGGCGTCGTGATGTGGTGGTTCAAGGTCCGCCGGGGGCACACGCTGCTACCGGTCGCTCTTGCCGTCTTCACCGCCGCGCTCTGCTCGGTGCAGGATCACACGGTGCTGCTGCCGGCCATCACCGGCAGCCCGCGCGTCGCGCTCTCCCTGTTCGTCCCCGTGCCGTTGTTCGCGATCCTGATGGCGATGCTGGAATCCCGGCTGCCCGCGGCGGAGGCCTCCGGCGTCCGGTCCGTGGCGCGGCTCGACAGCGCGCTCGTCACCGCGGTCATGGCGGCGGCGGTGGTGTGCAGCGTGGCCGTCGCCGCCCTCCAGGGGACCGCGACGGCCACGACCGGGGGCCGCAACGCCCTGTTCCTGACCGGCCTGATGCTGCTCGGGCGCGCCTGGGCCGGACAGGGAGCGGTGATGCTCCCCGTGGGATGGCTGGTCACCGTCGCAGTCATCGGGTTCCGCGGGAACGTCCCCCGGTCCTGGACCGTCATCGCGCTCCCCGCGGACGACCTGTTCGCGGCGGCCGCCTCCCTGGTGGTGTTCGCCCTCGGCCTCGCCGCCCAGATCCGCTCGTCGAGGAAACCAGCGTGACACTCGAACTCAGCAACTGCACCTACGGCTACCGCCGCTGGAAGCCACCGGTCCTGCGGGACTTCTCCTACACCCTGCCGGAGGGCCTCACCGTCCTGCTCGGCCCGAACGGCGCCGGCAAGTCCACCCTGCTGAAGCTCGCGGCTTCGGTGACCAGGCCGCAGAAGGGGCGCGTGTCCCTGGACGGCGCCCCTGCGGGCACCTCGGCGTACCGGCAGGCGGTCGCCTGGATGCCGCAGGACATCGTGCCCATGCCCACGCTCACGGCGCGCGAGTACGTCGCCTACGTCGGCTGGCTCAAGGGCATGAACCGCTCGGACGCCTGGAAGCAGGCCCGCAAGGCCCTCACGCGGGTGGAGCTGACCGACAAGGCCGACGCCCGCACGAGCCAGCTCTCGGGCGGGCAACTGCGCCGCGTCGGCGTCGCCGGAGCGCTCGTCCACGGCGCCCGGGTCCTGCTGCTGGACGAGCCCACCGCGGGCATGGACCCCTACCAGCGCCGTGTCTTCCGCGACATCCTGCGCGGGCTGACCGACGACGTGCGGGTCCTGCTGTCCACGCACGACGTCGCCGACCTCGCGGAGGAGGCGGACCACGTCACGGTGATGTACGGGGGGAGGGTCCTGCAGCACGGAGACACCGGCACGTTCCTGGCCCACACCCCGGCCGGGACCCTCGAGGGACGCGCCGCCGAAGCCGCCTACACCGCCCTGCTGAGAAGCCACGACGTCGCTTCCTGACGCACCCGCGGCCTGCCCGGGCCGACGTCACGGTCGGCCCCGGGCACCTGCACGAAGGCCCGGATCGTCAGGCCGAAATGCCGTCGATCCGGGCCATGGCGTCGTCCGCGCCGAACGGCTGCAGGTAGGGAAGCCATCGCGGGTCCCTGTGGCCGGTCCCGATGATGCGCCAGGCCAGACCGGTGGGCGGGGCCGGTTTGTGGCGCAGCCGCCAGCCGATCTCGACGAGATGCCGGTCGGCCTTGACGTGGTTGCAGCGCCGGCAGGACGCCACGACGTTGTCCCACACGTGCTGGCCCCCGCGGCTGCGCGGGACGACGTGGTCGACACTGGTCGCGACGCCGCCGCAGTACATGCACCGGCCGCCGTCCCGCGCGAACAGCGCCCGTCGGGTCAGAGGAACGGGCCCCCGATAGGGGACCCGGACGAATCGCTTGAGCCGGACCACGCTGGGTGCGGGGACTGTGACGGTCGCGCTGTGCATGAAGGCGCCGGATTCCTCGAGGGAGACGGCCTTGTTCTCCAGGACGAGGACGAGCGCGCGGCGGAGCGGTACGACGCCGAGCGGCTCGTACGACGCGTTCAGGACCAGGACATGCGGCACGGATGCCTCCTCGGGCGTCGGCGGCGCGTGGCTCGCGCCGGGACGATCTGCAGTCAGTCTCCCCTCATGGCCGGTGGACGCGCCACCATCTCCCGGTAACGGGCTGGGAGTGTTTTCGACCACACCCGATACATCCCCAGCCCGGCGACCTGTTCAAGCGCGCGTGAGCACGGTCTCTCCTTCGAGCATTCGGGCGATGCACACACAATGCCCCGTTAGTGTGGTGACCCTGCCCGCTCGGTGACCCTTTCGTGACCTAGACCACCATGACCGCCGCGCCGGACGGAGCAGTGCAGCACCTGGAGGTACCTGCCGTGTCCTTGTCCGCCGTCCTACTGGCCGCCGGCCCGTCGCCCTCGCCGACTCCCTCGCAGTCGCCGTCGGTGACGGTCCCGACGCTCCAGGACGCCCAGGAGAGCGCGACGAACGCCGCGAGCTGGGTCGAGCAGAACTGGTCGACGTGGCTCGCGATCGGTCTGCGGGTCCTGCTGATCGTCGTCATCGCCGGGGTCCTGAGAGTGGTCGTGCGGCGGGCGATCACCAAGCTGATCGACCGGATGAACCGCACGGTCCAGGCGGTCGACGGCACGGCCCTCGGGGGGCTGCTGGTCAACGCGGAACGACGCCGCCAGCGCTCCCAGGCGATCGGCTCGGTGCTGCGCTCGGTGGCGAGCTTCCTGATCCTCGGCACGGCCGGGCTGATGGTCCTCGGCACGTTCGAGATCAACCTGGCCCCGCTGCTGGCGTCGGCCGGCGTCGCGGGCGTGGCCATCGGTTTCGGCGCCCGCAACCTCGTCACCGACTTCCTCTCCGGCGTGTTCATGATCCTGGAGGACCAGTACGGCGTCGGCGACCAGATCGACGCGGGCGTCGCCACCGGCGAGGTCATCGAGGTGGGCCTCAGGGTGACCAAGCTGCGCGGCGACAGCGGCGAGATCTGGTACGTCCGCAACGGCGAGGTCAAGCGCATCGGCAACCTCTCGCAGGGCTGGGCGACGGCCGGCGTCGACGTGACCGTGAAGGCGGGCGAGGACCTCGACCGGGTCAAGGCCACGCTGGACGAGGTCGCCGAGAAGATGAGCAAGGAAGAGCCCTGGAACGAGCTCCTGTGGAGCCCGATCGAGGTGCTCGGCCTGGACAGCGTGCTGCTGGACTCGATGGTGGTCCGGGTCTCCGCCAAGACCATGCCCGGCAAGTCCCTCACGGTCGAGCGCGAGCTGCGCTGGCGGATCAAGCGGGCCTTCGACGCGGCCGACATCCGTATCGTCGGCGGCGCGACCGTCCCCCCGGAAGCCGACCCCGACGCCGACCCGGCCGCCGCCGTCGCGGCCCCCTCGGTGTACGCCAACACCGCCTCCGCGCAAGCCCAGGCGGCCACCCCGATCGCCCAGCCGGGAGTGACGGCCCCGCTGAAGTGACGTAGGGCGGCACGCTCGTTCGGGGCCCTCGCACCCGGCGCTCCTCCCCCGCGCCCGGAACCGAACTCCCGCTCACCGCGTGTTCACCCTTGGAGCTCCGAACAAAAGTGGAGTCCGATCAGCTCGCGGCGTCTGGTGCGTGCGATCGCAAGGCGCCGGAAGCTCCTCGTAGCGGAGCTACCAGGGGCTTTCGGCAACGCGGCTCGCGTGCGTGCCGAACGCCGCGAGCCGGGCTCCACTTTTGTTCGGAGCTCTTAGCGGTGACTTGCGATCTGATCAAGATCCAGCCAAGCCCGGTGCGCGCTGCCGTGCTTTGTGGCGATACTTGCGGCGACACATGACCATGGGGGAGGTCAGCCAGTGACACACCCGCCGAAGAGCAGCACGGCGCCACCGGGATCCGGTGTGCCCACCATGCCGGCCATCCCGCCCCAACCGGGGCCCAGCGAGCCCCTCACGCCCGCCACCGCCCGGCCGCCGGCGGCGCCCGCGCGCCGTACCGCGTTCGCCGAGGGCGTCGACCGGGTGCGCGCCGCCGCGACGACCGAGCCGGGCCGGTTGCGGATCATCGGCGCCGTGCTCGCCGTCCTGGTGGTGGCGTTCGGCGCCGTCACCGCCTGGCAGATGACGGAGCGCGCGGCCGCCGCCGACGACGTACTGAACAAGAGCCAGCCGCTGACCTCGGCGGCCGCCTCCATCTACCGCTCCCTCGCCGACGCCAACACCACCGCCTCCGGCGGCTTCCTGGCGGGCGGTCAGGAGAGCGCCGAGTCCCGCAAGCGCTACGAGGACGACATCGACACCGCCGCCGCGGGACTCGTCACCGCCGCGAGCAACGCCGACCCCGGCTCCCCCTCCACCGCGGCGATCACCAAGCTCAACAAGCTGCTCCCGGAGTACAAGGGCCTGGTCGAGCGCGCCCGCACCTACAACCGGCAGGGCTTCCCCGTCGGCGGCGCCTACCTGCGCTACGCCAACCAGAAGATGCAGCAGGAGATGCTCCCGGCGGCCGAGGACCTCTACAAGAAGGAGAACCAGCGCCTCCAGGACGACTACGCCGACGCCCGGCCCTATCCGTGGGCGGCGATCGCGCTGGGCGTCCTCGCGCTGGCCGCGCTGGCGTGGGCGCAGGCCCGCACCTACCGCCGTACGAACCGGGTGCTCAACCACGGGCTGGTCGCCGCCACCGCGACCGCCACCGTCGTGCTGCTGTGGCTGGTCGTCGGCCACAGCCTGGCCCGCGCGGGTCTGAACGACTCCTACGAGCACGGCGTGCGCTCCCTGAACGTCCTGCACGACGCCCGCATCGCCTCCCTCAAGGCGCGCGGCGACGAGAACCTCACCCTGGTGGCCCGCGGCGCCGAGACCGTCAAGGTGACCGCGGACGGCGAGGAGTTGACGCTCGACGCCTACGACCACGGCTTCACCGAGAACATCACCGCTCTCGGCAAGGGCCTGGCCGCCGCGGCGAGACTCGCCGACGACCAGGCGGGCGAGAAGCCGGTCGCCTCGGCCGAGGGCAACATGGCGGAGTGGCGCAAGCGCCACACCGCGGCCCGCGCCCAGGACGACAACGGCAACTACGAGCAGGCCCTGGCCCTGGTGATCGGCGCCAAGGGCGCGACGGGCGAGTGCTTCGACAGCGTCGACGCCAACCTGGCGAGCGCGCTCGCCCACGAGCAGAACGAGTTCAGGCAGGCGGCCGGCGACGGCCTCGACGCGATGGGCGGTCTGCCGCTGGGCGCGGCCGTCCTGGCCGTCCTGGGCGCGGCGGGCGCCGTCCTCGGCATCGGCCGCAGGCTGTCGGAGTACCGGTGAAAGGGGGCGTGACGATGCATGTGCGACGGATGCGGGCCGGCCTGAAGGGCTGGGGCGGAGTAGGCGCGATGGCGATCGTGTGCGCCCTGGCGCTGGCCTTCGCTCTGCTGCTGCCGTGGACCCAGTCCCACGGCGACGGCGCCGCCGGGGCGGGCGGCCGCGGCCTGGCCGAGGCCGGCCCGGCGGCCGACGCGGCGTGCAAGGACCCGGAGAAGCAGACCCTCGCGCCGTCGGCCGCGGACGGACCGACGATCACCGCGATCAAGGCCCGGCAGGGCGAGAAGCGCAAGCTGGTCGTCGGCATCGACCAGAACAGCTACCGGTGGGGTTACCGCGACCCGAACAACTCCGGTGCCGCGCTCGAGGGTTTCGACATCGACCTGGTGCGCCGGATCGCCCAGGACGTCCTCGGCGACCCGAACGCCGTCCAGTTCAAGGCGATCCCGACCAACCAGCGCGTCCCCGCGATCCAGGAGGGCCGGGTCGACATGGTCGTGCGCACCATGACGATCAGTTGCGCGCGCATCAAGGACGTCGCCTTCTCCGCGCCGTACTTCAGGACGGGTCAGCAGGTGCTCGCCCCCAAGTCCTCGACGATCACCGGCTACGACGCCTCGCTGGCGAAGAAGCGGATCTGCACCGCGGCCGGTTCGACCGCCAACACCAAGCTCACCGACGACCTCCGGGCGGGCCGGCCGGCCGCGAGCGCCGACATCTCCACCACCGTCCCCAACCAGCTCGACTGTCTGGTGCGGTTGCAGCTCGGCGAGGTCGACGCGGTGGTCACCGACGGCGCGCTGGCCGCGAGCCAGGCCGCGCAGGATCCGACGGTGGAACTCAAGGGCGGCCCCTTCACAGCCGAGTACTACGGGGTGGCGATGAAGAAGGACGCCGACGACCTGGTGCGCCGGGTCAACCAGATCCTCGAGCGGTACCGGGCCGACGGCTGGCAGGCGTCGTACGACAAGTGGCTCTCGGCGACACTGGGGGCGAACGCGGCGACGTCGACGCCGCCCGCGCCGACGCAGTACCTGCGCACCGCCTGACCGGCCGCCCGCGGCACGGACCGAGTGAACGACCGACTCAGCAGCGAGAGGTGATCGATGGGCGTCACGGGACCCCCCGGGCCGGTGATGGACCGGGACGAGGTCGACCGTGCGCTGGCGCGGCTCGGCGCGGAGCACGAGGCGATCGAGACCTCCCTCCTCGCCCTGCAGGACCACGCGGGCCGCAGGCTCCTCGAAGGCGCGCGCCTCACCGGCGTCACCGAGGAGCGCTGGACGGCCGCGGAGGCGTCGATCACGCTGCTGTGGGCCTACTTCGACGCGTACACGGACGCGTTGCGCTCCGCCCGGGAGATCCGCTCGCGGCGCCGCTGGTCCAGCCGTGAGGACCTGGTGGAGCTGACCGAGCTGCTGCGCGGCGAGTCCGTCACCGTGGCGGGGGCGGCGCTGGCCTCCGCCCCCACGCTCCAGGGCGCCGGCCGGCTCAGCCAGAGCTTCTCGCTGACCGCGCTCGTCGAGCGGATGAACGAGCTGTACGCCTCCTCGCTCGACATGGTCGTCGCCGCGGACGCGGTGTGGTCGGCGCTGCCCGCCCGGATCGATCTGCTGGCCGCCGAGCTCCAGCGCACCCGGCAGCTCGCGCACTCCGTCGGCGTGCGCCCGGGCGAGCATCCGGCGGGCGACGACCTGGAGCGCATCACCGGCACCCTGACGCACCTGCGCGAGCAGGTGATCAGCGACCCGCTGGCCTACTGGACGCCCGCGCAGGGCAGTTCGGCGCCGGGCGGCGGCCGCCCCGACACCACGGTCTACGACCGTCAGGCGCGTGCGCTGGAGGACGTGCGCCGGGAGATCGACGCCGTGCTGACGGTCCGCCAGGACGCGGAGAAGCGGCTGGTGCGACTGCGGGACGTCCTCTCGCGCGCGGACCGCACGCTCGCGGAGGCGCGGACCGCGCGGGGCGAGGTGCTGGCGAAGATCGCGGCGACGGAGGTGCCGGTGGTCAGCGGCCCGCCGACCGTGCTCCAGGAGCAGCTGGCGGCGGCCGCCGAGTACCGCAGGCAGGCCCAGTGGAACCGGCTGTCCCCGCTGCTGGAGTCGCTCGAGGAGAAGGCGGACGACGAACTGCTGCGCGCCCGCGAATCGTTGACCGCGGTCACCGCACCGCTGGCGGTCCGCGCGGAGCTGCGCGGCCGTCTCGACGCGTACAAGGCGAAGGTCGCCCGGCACGGCCTCGCGGAGGACCCGTTCCTCATCGAGCGCTACGACGCGGCCCGGCGGATGCTGTGGAGCGCGCCCTGCGATCTGCGCGTCGCCGAACAGGCCGTGCTGCGCTACCAGCAGGCGGCCGCCGAACTGCTCGCCGCGCCGCGTGTGCCGGAGCAGGGCGAGCCCGAGGACCACAGGGGGGCGAGGTCATGAGTCAGGCAGGCCAGACATGCCAGCGGCCGGGTTGCGACGGATCGTACGACGACGTGGGCGGCGGCGAACTGTACTGCGACACCTGCGGTCTGGCCCCCGTCGTCTCGGCCGGCTCCCCGGTGTCCTCGGCGGGCGGCGGCAAGGGCTCCGCGGGGAGCGGCAGTTCGCGCTCCAGCGCGCGCAGCGCCCGCAGCTCGCGTACGTCCTCGCAGTCGTCGAAGTCGCGCCGCTCGGTGTCCGGACGGCTCTCCCGCTCGCTGTCGGGGGCGGCGACGGGCCGCTCGGTGTCGGTGCGCAGCTCCGGCTCCACGGCGGGCTCCTCAGGACGGGCCCGGCTGGGCGTCGGGCTGGTCGCGGTGCCGCAGGTGCCGAGGCCGGACCCGCGCGCGATGGTCCTCGACAACCCCGAGGTGCCCGAGCGCAAGCGGTTCTGCTCGCGCTCCGACTGCGGTGCCCCGGTGGGCCGTTCGCGCGGTGAGCGGCCCGGGCGCACGGAGGGCTTCTGCACCAAGTGCGGCCACCCGTACTCCTTCGTCCCGAAGTTGAAGGCCGGCGACATCGTGCGCGGCCAGTACGAGGTCGTGGGCTGTCTGGCGCACGGCGGTCTCGGCTGGATCTACCTCGCCGTGGACCGCGCGGTCTCCGACCGCTGGGTGGTGCTCAAGGGCCTGCTGGACACCGGCGACCAGGACGCGATGGCCGCCGCGATCTCCGAGCGGCGCTTCCTCGCCGAGATCGAGCACGCCAACATCGTGCGGATCTACAACTTCGTCGAGCACCTAGACCAGCGCACCGGCTCGCTCGACGGTTACATCGTCATGGAGTACGTCGGCGGCAAGTCCCTCAAGGAGATCGCCAACGGCCGCCGCACGGTGGACGGCAAGCGCGACCCGCTGCCGGTGGAACAGGCGTGCGCGTACGGCATCGAGGCCCTGGAGGCCCTCGGTCATCTGCACAGCCGCAACCTGCTGTACTGCGACTTCAAGGTCGACAACGCGATCCAGACCGAGGACCAGCTCAAGCTGATCGACATGGGCGCGGTGCGCCGCATGGACGACGACGAGTCGGCGATCTACGGCACGGTCGGCTACCAGGCGCCCGAGGTCGCCGACGTCGGCCCGTCCGTCGCCAGCGACCTGCACACCGTCGGCCGTACGCTGGCCGTCCTCACCTTCGACTTCCAGGGCTACACCACCGCCTACGCCGACTCGCTGCCCGACCCGGACACCATCGAGGTGTTCCGCCGGTACGAGTCGTTCTACCGGCTGCTGGTCCGCGCCACCGACCCCGATCCGGCCCGCCGGTTCGCCTCCGCGCAGGAGATGGCCGAGCAGCTGACGGGCGTGCTGCGCGAGGTCGTCTCGCTGCAGACCGGGCGGGCCAGGCCCGCGCTGTCCACCCTGTTCGGGTCCGAGATCAGGGCCACCGACACGGAGTTGTTCCCGCGGCTGGACGGGGAGGTGAGCCGGCTGGGGGCGCGCGCGAAGGCGTCCCCGGGCGGGCCCGGCGCCGGCCTCGCCGTCGCGCCGTCTCTGGTCCGGGCCGTGGACGCGCCCGCCGCCGCGCTCGCGCTGCCCGTCCCGCACGTCGACCCCTCCGACCCCAACGCCGGCTTCCTGGCAGGCCTGTTGACCTCCGCCCCGGGTGAGCTGATCACGGCCCTCGCGGCCGCGCCGGCGCCGTCCGTGGAGACCCGGCTGCGCCAGGTCCGGGCCCGGCTGGAGAACGGCGACTTCGACGCCGCCGTCGCCGCCCTGACCCAGCTGGAGGGCGAACGGCCCGACGACTGGCGGGTGGTGTGGTACCGGGGCGTGGCCGCTCTGGTCACCGGCGACCACGAGGGCGCCGCGCTCGCCTTCGACGCGATCTACGACGCCTTCCCCGGCGAGCCCGCGCCCAAGCTGGCGCTCGGGCTGTGCGCGGAGGTGCTGGGCCAGTTGGACAACGCCGCCGAGTACTACGGCCTCGTCTGGTCGACCGACCCGAGTTATGTGAGCGCGGCGTTCGGGCTGGCCCGCGTGCAGCTCGCGGCGGGCGACCGCGGGCGCGCGGTACGGACGTTGGAGTCGGTGCCCGAGTCCTCCATCCACTACACCGCCGCCCGGGTCGCGGCCGTGCGGGCCCGCCTCCGGCAACGGACGGCGGCCGCATCCGACGTACCCTTCCTGGAGGACCTCACCGCCGCCGCGGCACAGGTCGAGGCGCTGAACGCGTACGGGCTGGACGCGACGCGACGCGAGCAGCTGTCGGCCGAAGTGCTCGGTTCGGCCCTGGACTGGATACTCTCCGGGGGCCAGGGCGGCCCCGGCGCACGGCGGGTGCTGCTCGGCAGCGACCTGGACGAGCGAGGACTCCGCTTCGGCCTGGAGCGTTCGTACCGCACGCTGGCCCGGCTGGCGACCGGCGGTGAGGAGAGAATCGACCTGGTGGAACGTGCCAACCGTTACCGCCCCCGGACGTGGGTGTAGTTGATGTCCCAGATGCCCCGGCAGGCCGCCCTGCCGACCTGTCCGAGCTGCACGGAGCCGCTCGAAGCGACCGACCGCTTCTGCGGCGCCTGCGGCTTCGACCTGTCCTCCTCGCCACCTCACGCGGTCGACAACCCGACGTTGACCATGAACGAGCGGGGAGCGGGCAGGGGGTTCGACGGGGCGCCGCCCGGCGTGGGCGCGGAGTTCCAGGTCCGGGGCGTGCCGGCGGCGCGGGCGGAACTTCGGGACGTGTCCCAGAACGCGGCGGGGACGGGCTCCGCCCCGGCGCCGTCGGCAGGGTCGGAGGTGAGTGGCTTGGCTCAGTCGGCTGCGGACGGGAACGGCGAGCCGTTCCCGGGAGCGGGGCCGCCCGGCACGCCGGGAGCCGGGTCCCCCCGGGGCGGCGCGCCGATGCCGCCTGCCTCCCCGGCGCCGGCCGGCGCGCAGGCGGAGCCGGGGCCGCACAGGTCTCCCGGCGGAGCCGTGCCGCACGGCGGGCACGTGTCCCCGGGGGCGGACGGGGCCCCCGTCGCGCCCGGCGCCTCCCACCCGGCCGCGCCGGCCGCGGGGCAGGGCTCCGGGGTGCGGTTCGACCGGCCGGCCGAGCCCGAGGAGTATCCGCTGCAGGCCCCCGATCCCCGGGTGGCCGCCGAGCCCGTCAAGGTGTGCGTGGCCTGCCGGGCGGGCCGGGTCGACGACGACGGCTACTGCGAGAACTGCGGCCACGCCCAGCCCCGCGAGCGCGACCACATGGAGCAGGAGGCGGGTCCGGTCGCCGCCGTCAGCGACCGCGGCCTGCGCCACCACCGCAACGAGGACGCCTTCGGCATCGGCCGCACCGCGCTGCCCGACGGCGCCCCCGCGCTCGTCGCGATCGTCTGCGACGGGGTGTCCTCCGCGACCCGCCCCGACGACGCCTCGCTCGCCGCCTCCCAGGCGGCCAGCCGCTCGGTGCTGGCCGCCCTGCCCCAGGGCACACACCCTCAGCAGGCCATGCACGAGGCGATCGTCGCCGCCTCCCACGCCGTCAACGCCCTGGCCCAGGAACCGGCCACCGCCCGCGAGCACGCCCCGCACCAGAACGCCCCGGCCTGCACCATCGTCGGCGCGATCGTCACCGCGGGCCTGCTGGTCGTCGGCTGGGTCGGCGACAGCCGCGTCTACTGGGTCCCCGCGGACCGCAGTTCGCCCCCGGCCCGGCTCACCGAGGACGACTCCTGGGCCGCGCAGATGGTCGCCGCGGGATTGATGAGCGAGGCCGAGGCGTACGCCGACGACCGCGCCCACGCGATCACCGGCTGGCTGGGCGCGGACGCCTACGAACTGGAGCCGCACACGGCCGCGTTCAAGCCCGACCGGCCCGGTGTGGTCGTGGTGTGCACCGACGGCCTGTGGAACTACGCGGAGGCCGCCGAGGAGATGGCCGGGGCGCTGCCCCTCGACGCCTCGGCACGGCCGCTGCACAGCGCCCGGGTCCTGGTCGGTCACGCGCTCGACGGGGGCGGGCACGACAACGTAACAGTGGCCGTCGTCCCGTTCCCCGCCCCCGCCCAGGGGGCAGGATCCGCCTGAGGCCGCGCTGGGCGCACTTGGCGTACTCGGCGCACGGAGCCGGACACCCGGCTCATCACACGGGGAAGCCGGGCGGACCGGAGGGGACCGGTCCGCCCACAGTCGTCACCCCACGGCCGTGGGGTTCGCGAGGGGGATGTGAGTAGGCATGGCCAATTTCTCGAAGTCGAACGTGCCGCAGTTCTCGGTGGACGTCTACCAGAACGAGTACCTGCCGGAGGGCGGCCGCGAGGTCAACGCGATCGTCACGGTCAGCGCCACCGGCGGCGGCACGATCGGCACCGCCGTCTCCGCGCCGCACCTGTACTCGCCCGGCGAGGGCCCGTCCGCCGCCGTGGCGATCATGGTCGACTGCTCGGGATCGATGGACTACCCGCCCACCAAGATGCGCAACGCCCGGGACGCCACGGCCGCCGCCGTCGACACCCTGCGCGACGGCGTGCACTTCGCGGTGATCGGCGGCACGCACGTGGCCAAGGAGGTGTACCCGGGCGGCGGCCGGCTCGCCGTCGCCGACGCCCGCACCCGCGAGGAGGCCAAGAAGGCCCTGCGCCGGCTCAGCGCGGGCGGCGGCACCGCGATCGGCACCTGGCTGCGGCTGGCCGACCGGCTGCTGTCCACCGCCGACGTCGCCATCCGGCACGGCATCCTGCTCACCGACGGCCGCAACGAGCACGAGTCGCCGCAGGACCTCAAGGCGGCCCTGGAGTCCTGCGCCGGCCGTTTCACCTGTGACGCACGAGGCGTGGGCACCGACTGGGAAGTGAAAGAAGTCACAGGGATCGCCTCCGCCCTGCTCGGCACCGCCGACATCGTCGCCGACCCGGCCGGCCTCGCCGCCGACTTCACGCAGATGATGGAGACGGCGATGGGCAAGGAGGTCGCGGACGTCGCCCTGCGGCTGTGGACCCCGGTCGGCACCGCGATCAAGTTCGTCAAGCAAGTCGCTCCGACGGTGGTGGAGTTGACCGACCGTCGCACCGAGTCCGGCCCGCGCTCCGGGGACTACCCCACCGGCTCCTGGGGCGACGAGTCCCGCGACTACCACGTCTGCGTCGAGGTCCCGGCCGCCCACCTCGGCCAGGAGATGCTGGCCGCCCGGGTCTCCCTGGTCATCCCGCAGCCCGAGGGGGTGGCGCAGAGCCTGGGCGCACAGGGCCTCGTGAGAGCGGTCTGGACCGACGACATGGCCGCCTCCACCTCGATCAACCCGCAGGTCGCGCACTACACGGGGCAGGCGGAACTGGCGCAGGCCATCCAGCAGGGTCTGGATCTGCGCAAAGCGGGCGATATGGATGGAGCGACGGCCAAACTGGGCAGGGCGGTCCAGCTCGCGAGCGCGTCGGGCAACGCGGATACTGCGAAACTGCTTGCGAAGGTGGTGGACGTGGTCGATGCCACGACAGGTACTGTGCGACTGAAGACGAAGGTCGCGGAGGCCGACGAGATGACCCTCGAAACCCGGTCCACCAAGACTGTCCGTGTGAAGAAGTGACCTAGTGCGACGCCAGTAGGACGCAGAAGGAAGGGGGACGCGCCGACATGCCGACCTGCCCGAACGGACACCAGTCGGGTTCCGACGACTGGTGCGAGGTCTGCGGTCACCGCATGGCCGGTGCCGTACCCCCGCCTCCGCCCCCGCCCCCTCCGCCCGGCGGGGGGTACGGCTTCCCGCCGCCCCCGCCCGGCCCCGGCGGCCGTCAGCAGCCCGGCGTGCCGAATGCCGAGCCCGAGCTGTGCCCGCAGTGCCGCACGCCGCGTGAGGGCGGTGCGCCGTTCTGCGAGGAGTGCCGCTGGAACTTCCTGACCAACACGGCGACCTCGTACACCCCGGCCGCACCGCGCCCGGGCGGTCCCGGTGGCGCGGGCGGGCCTGGTGGTCCCGCGGGTCCGGGCGGCCCCGGCGGGGGGCCCGGCGGTGGCTTCGGCGCTCCTGGGCCCGGTGGCCCTGGCGGCCCCGGCTTCGGCGGGCCAGGTGGACCCGGTGGCCCTGGCGGCCCCGGCTTCGGCGGGCCAGGTGGACCCGGGGGGCCTGGCGGTCCCGGGCGTCCCGGTGGGCCCGGCGGGCCCGGCGGGCCCGGCGGTGGCCCGGGTGAGCGGTTCCAGCCGCCGCCCCCGTCGTTCGGCGGCAGCGACTCCTTCGAGTACCAGAGCTCCCGTCCCTCCCAGGTGAACCGTCCCGCCGAGCCGATCCCGCCGGGTCCTTCGTTCGGCGGCGAGCCGTCGCGTCCGCAGGGCCAGGGCGGCCGCCCCGGCGGCGGACAGCCTCCGTTCGGCCGTGAGCCCTCCGGCCAGGGCGGCGGCGCGTTCGGCCGTGAGCCTGCGGGCGACCCCTTCGGGCGCGGCCCCGCCGGCCCGTCCGGCCCCTCCGGCGACCCCTTCGGGCGGGAGCCCTCCGGCGGTCCGGGCGGCGACCCGTTCCGTCGTGAGCCCTCCGCCGCCTCTCCCGGTGACCCGTTCCGGCGGGAGCCCTCGGGCGGCCCGTCCGGCGACCTCTTCGGGCGTGAGCCGTCCGGTCCGGGCGGCCGTCCTCCGGGTCCGCCCGGCGGCGCGGGTGCCCCCGGTCCCGGCGGCGGTCCGGGCGGTCCGTCCGGCTTCGGCGCTCCCGGTGGTCCGGGCGGCCCGGGTGCGGGTCCCGGCGGTCCCGGCGGCCACGGCATTCCGCAGGCGTACCAGCCGTCCGGCTTCCCGCAGGAGACCGGCCGGACGCAGCCGGGCGGCGGTCCGTCCGCTCCCCCCGGACAGTCCTTCGGCGGCGGTGACGACGACTGGGTGATCTCCCCGCCGTCGCACAGCGGCCCGAACGGACCCGGCGGCCCCGGTGGTCCCGGCGGTGCGCAGGGCGGCGGCTACGGCTACCCCCAGACCGGAGCCACGCAGGCCCCGCCCCCGTCCGGACCGGCGTTCCCGCAGCAGCCGGCGACGTGGACGGCGACGATAGGCCCCGACCGCGAGTACTTCATGGCGATGATGCACCGCTCGGGTCCCGAGGCCGCCGGCCTGAACCTGCCCGCGTACTCCCCGGAGCAGCAGCGCACGCTCACCGGCAACCAGATCACCATCGGCCGTCGGCGCCACTCCACCGGCGAGACCCCCGACATCGACCTGTCGGTGCCGCCGGAGGACCCGGGCGTCTCGCACCAGCACGCGGTGCTGGTGCAGCAGCCGGACGGAAGCTGGGCGGTCGTCGACCAGAACTCGACGAACGGCACGACGGTCAACGGCGGCGAGGAGCCCATCCAGCCGTTCGTGCCGGTGCCGCTGCGGGACGGCGACCGCGTGCACGTCGGCGCGTGGACGACGATCACGGTCCGCCGGGGTTAGGCCCCTCTCCGGGGCCGGGTCCCTATCCGGGGCCTGGCCCCGGTGCGGCGACCGGTTCCGGCGCGAGCGGTTCCGGGAGGGCCCAGGAGTACGGCCCGTCGGGGGCGTCGAGCCACGCCCACACGTGCTCGCCGCCGACCGTGACGCCGTACCGCTCCCGCCCGGGCCTGTCCTCCCGTTCCCACAGCGCGTGCGCCGCCTGTGGATCGAGGGCGCCCCGGGTCAGGGTCAGCAGGAACCGGAACAGGTCGCTCTCCCGGGCCCGCTGCGGCACCCCGCCCAGCGGCACCGGTTCCGGCTCGGGCCGCCCGGCCCCGCGCAACGGCACGAAGTAGGCCGGGGTCTGCAGGAAGCGCCCCTCGGCGTGCGCCGCGTCGTGGACCGTGAGCGCGACCAGGCCGGTGGCCAGCGGCGCGAGCACGAGTCCGCCCGGACGGCACTGGGCCGTCCACGCGCGCGGGATCGTCGTCAGGGTGCAGGTCGCGATGATCCGGTCGAAGGGCGCCCGCTCCGGCACCCCGCCCGCCCCGTCCCCGGTGACGACGACCGGGTGGTGGCCGGCGTCGGCGAGATGCCGGCGCGCCGACTCGGTGATCTCCGGGTCCAGGTCGACGGTGGTCACGTTCTCCTCGCCGAGCCGGTACGACAGCAGCGCCGCGTTGTAGCCGGTGCCGGCGCCGATCTCCAGCACCCGGTCGCCTTCCCCGACCCGCAGCGCGGCCAGCATCAGCGCCATCAGGGAGGGCTGGCTGCTGGAGGAGAGCAGTTCGCCGTCGCGCACCCGGGTGGCCAGCGGGACGTCCTCGTACGCGCCCCGCAGCCAGCGCTCACGGCTGCGCGGGTCCGGGCTCCCGGCCCACCGCCGCTCGTAGCCGCGCGGACCGCTCACGTAGTAGTACGGCACGAAGAGATGGCGCGGCACCGCCGCGAAGGCCTCCGTCCACCCCGGGTCGGCGGCGAAGGCGCCGTCGGCCTCGATCCGCCGCACCATCGCCGCCCGCTCCGCCGCGGCGAGCACCGCGAACTCCCCTCCGTCACCGCCGAGCGCGTCCATGCCCATGCCTCCACTGTCCTGCGGCAGCCGCCCCCAGGCGAGCGCCGCAGCCCCGTGGCGACGGGCAAGTCCTAGGGCTGAAGACCTCGGTCGGCGCGTCTGAGAGCATGGAGGGCGTGAAAGAGATTCGGCGCGGCACGCTTCAGGAGCAGACCTTCTACGAGCAGGTCGGCGGGGAGGAGACCTTCCGCCGGCTGGTCCACCGTTTCTACGCGGGAGTGGCCGAGGACCCGCTCCTGCGGCCCATGTACCCCGAGGAGGACCTGGGCCCGGCGGAGGAGCGCCTGGTGCTGTTCCTGATGCAGTACTGGGGCGGCCCGACGACGTACAGCGAGAACCGCGGCCATCCCCGGCTGCGGATGCGCCACGCCCCGTTCACCGTCGACCGGGCGGCGCACGACGCCTGGCTGAAGCACATGCGGGACGCGGTGGACGACCTCGGGCTCTCCGAGGAGCACGAGCAGACGCTGTGGAACTACCTGACGTACGCGGCGGCGTCGATGGTGAACACCCCGGACTGAACACCCCGGACTGAACGGACCGGACTCGACGGACGGGACTGAACGGACCGGACTGGACGGACTCGGGGCCGGCCGGACTCGGTTGAGGCTGAACGGACCCGGCGGCACCCGCCTCAGCGCACGCTGAGGCCCAGTCCCCCGGTCCCCGCCCGCCGAACGGCGATCGACCCGTACGGCGTCCGCAGCCGCAGCCACGCCCCGGACGAGAAGAGTCCCGCGTCCTGCGCCGCGCCCCGTGTCCCGCCTGCGGCAGGCCGCAGGAAGCCGAGGGACTGGGCGGCGTGCACCGCCCGCACGGGGAGGCCGGTGTCGCCGACCGTCCGGGACCAGATCTCGCGGCCGATCCGGTCGAGTTCGGCCCGGGTCCGCCGCTCGGGCGCCAACTCCTCCGTGCGCCGCCGGAACTCGCCGACCGCCGCGCCGACCATCGCCCGCAGTTCGCCGGTCGCCGGAAGCCCCGCCTCGGGACGCCAGTCGCCGCGCGGCGGCAGCACGCCCGCCCACGGCGGTCCGGTGACCGCGGCGGGCACGGCCGCGGTCGCCGCCGTCTCCGCCACTCCCTCCAGCAGCTCACCGGCGGACACCGTCACGTCGAGCGTGACGTCCAGCCCGCTCTCGTACGGCTTCGCCAGCCCCACCGCGCGCACCGCCAGCACCTCGAAGGACGGCGGCCGTCCGAAGACGGCGAGCGCGGTGCCGGCCGCCTGGAGGCGGACCGCGGCTGAACGGTCGTAGTGGAGCAGCCGGGAGAGGAAGGCCGCGAAGTCCGCCGCCTCCCCCTCGTCGGCGAGGTGGAGCACCGTCATGCGGCGACGGCCTCCTCCGCGTCGTCCCGGTACTCCGCCAGGAACTCCCGCTCCTCGGCCGTGATGCGGCGCGGGCGCTGTGCCGCGAAGTCGAACGGCACGATCACCGTCGAGGCGGTGACGTAGATGTGGTCGCCGTCCTTCACCTCGTAGGCGATGGTGAAGGACGCCGCCCTGATCTCCGTGATCCACAGCTCGATGTCCACGGGCGTGTGCCGGTGGACGAGCTGCCGCTTGTAGTCGATCTCGTGGCGCGCCACCACGGACCCCTGCTGGAAGTCCTTCTCCGGGCGGAACAGGAAGTCGATACGGGCTTCCTCCAGGTAGCGGAGGAAGACCACGTTGTTGACGTGGCCGTACGCGTCCATGTCCGCCCAGCGCAGCGGGCAGCGGTAGATGTGCCGCAAGACCGATCAGCCCCGGGTCAGCTTCTTGTAGGTGGCGCGGTGCGGGCGCGCGGCGTCCGGTCCGAGCCGCTCGATCTTGTTCTTCTCGTACGACTCGAAGTTGCCCTCGAACCAGAACCACTTGGAGTCGCCCTCGTAGGCGAGGATGTGCGTGGCCACCCGGTCGAGGAACCAGCGGTCGTGGGAGACGACGACGGCGCAGCCGGGGAACTCCAGCAGCGCGTTCTCCAGGGAGGACAGCGTCTCGACGTCGAGGTCGTTGGTCGGCTCGTCGAGGAGCAGCAGGTTGCCGCCCTGCTTGAGGGTGAGCGCGAGGTTGAGGCGGTTGCGCTCACCGCCGGAGAGGACGCCGGCCGGCTTCTGCTGATCGGGGCCCTTGAAGCCGAAGGCCGAGACGTAGGCGCGGCTCGGCATCTCCACCTGGCCGACGTTGATGTAGTCGAGCTCGTCGGAGACGACCGCCCAGAGCGTCTTCTTCGGGTCGATGTTCTCGCGGCTCTGGTCGACGTAGGAGATCTTGACGGTCTCGCCGACCTTGATGTCGCCGGCGTCGGGCGTCTCGAATCCCTGGATCATCTTGAACAGCGTGGTCTTGCCGGCGCCGTTCGGGCCGATGACGCCGACGATGCCGTTACGCGGCAGGGTGAAGCTCAGGTCGTCGATGAGGACCTTCTCGCCGAAGGCCTTGTTCAGCTTGCTGACTTCGACGACGACGCTGCCCAGGCGCGGGCCCGGCGGGATCTGGATCTCCTCGAAGTCCAGCTTCCGCATCTTCTCGGCCTCGGCCGCCATCTCCTCGTAGCGGGCGAGGCGCGCCTTGGACTTGGCCTGACGCCCCTTGGCGTTGGACCGCACCCACTCCAGTTCTTCCTTGAGCCGCTTGGCGCGCTTGGCGTCCTTCTGGCCCTCGACCTTCAGACGGGTCTGCTTGGTCTCCAGGTAGGTGGAGTAGTTGCCCTCGTAGGGGTAGGCGCGACCGCGGTCGAGCTCCAGGATCCACTCGGCGACGTTGTCGAGGAAGTACCGGTCGTGGGTGATCGCCACGACGGTGCCCGGGTACTTGGCGAGGTGCTGCTCCAGCCAGTTCACGGACTCGGCGTCGAGGTGGTTGGTGGGCTCGTCGAGGAGCAGCAGGTCGGGCTGCTCCAGCAGGAGCTTGCAGAGCGCGACGCGGCGCTTCTCACCACCGGAGAGGTTGACGACCCGCCAGTCGCCGGGGGGGCACCCGAGGGCGTCCATGGCCTGCTCGAGCTGGGCGTCGAGGTCCCAGGCGTTGGCGTGGTCGAGCTCCTCCTGGAGCTTGCCCATCTCGTCGAGCAGCGCGTCGGAGTAGTCGGTCGCCATCAGCTCGGCGATCTCGTTGAACCGGTCGAGCTTGCCCTTGACCTCGGCGACGCCCTCCTGGACGTTCTCCAGGACGGTCTTCTCGTCGTTCAGCTTGGGCTCCTGCATCAGGATGCCGACGCTGTAACCGGGCGAGATGAACGCGTCACCGTTCGAGGGCTGCTCCAGCCCCGCCATGATCTTCAGAACGGTCGACTTACCGGCGCCGTTCGGGCCGACCACACCGATCTTCGCGCCGGGCAGGAAGTTCAGCGAGACGTCGTCAAGGATGACCTTGTCGCCGTGTGCCTTGCGCGTCTTGCGCATGGTGTAGATGTACTCAGCCAAGAGAAACCGTCCGGCAGCTTGAAATCTGGCAGTGGGCAGATACACCCCATCTTGCCGGACGGCCGCCCCTGGGGGGAAACCCGTCCGAGTGAGGGGCGCTGACCTGGGGGTTTCACTGCTCGCCACTGCGGCATGATGCGGCCGGCCCGTGCGGTCGCCGCCGCGGTCGTGCAGGCACAGGATGGAGATGACGGCCGGCAAGCGGGTCGGCCCTGCGCAACGCCGGGACACGGGAGTCGGAAGGAGGTGCGGCGCCATGCCCCAGTTCATGGACGTCCACCACGGGATGAAGGACATCACGGCCGACCAGCTGAGGGAGGCCTACCAAGACAACCGCGCCATCGAAGGGGAAGAAGGCGTCCACTTCCAGAGGGCCTGGGCGGACCCGGAGTCCGGCACGGTCTACTGCCTCTCCGAGGCGCCCTCGGCCGAAGCGGTCAAGCGCATTCACGAACGCACCGGTCACCTGGCCGACGAGTTCCACCCTGTCCCCCTCACCGTGTGAACACGCGCCCCCGGCCGGTTCTGGAGGGCGCCCCGGCGGTCCCGGTGGGCGGCCGGGACTGGGCATGCCTCATACCTGAGGATCTTCTACGGAACGGGCCTACTGGCGGTGAATCTGACATTAATGAAGAAACGCTATCCTCAATGTTTTCACCGTCAGGGTCACTCATTCGCCACGTATCCGGAGCCGAGCGGGCGGCGTTAGCGGGGCATGACGAAAGCTAGGTTCCATGGCTTGCCTCACCGGGGGGTGAGGGAGGGCGATCTGCCCGCGACCCGTGACGCGGCGGCCGGGAGACGTGCGTACGCCGATGTGACGCGCTCGGCGCTCCAGGCGTGCGGCATCCTGCGCGGGAGCGCCGCGCGGACCGAACCGCAGGTCACCGATTCGCTGCTCCGCGAGTTCATGGCTCTGCTGGAGGCCGCGCAGAACGAACTCGATCAGCGGTGGAACGGGCAGGGGAACTCCGGCTGCCGCGCGGACCACGTGTAACGGGGCGGATGTGCATGAACCACGAGTATGCGGATCCCTCTTTTCTGCGGAATGAATGGTATGCCGACCCGTATTCGTACGGGCCGGGCATCGGCCAGCCCGGCGGCCCTGTCGACGCGCCGCACACGGGTACTCCCCTCACTCCTCCCGACCCGGGCTGGGACCCGGTCGAGGAACTCGCCTATCTCTTGCAAGAGGCGGTTCCGGCCGAGCAGACGGCCACGGTGCCGGCTCCTCGCAGCGAGTCGACGCCCGGCGTCGACAGCGCCGACCCGATGGAGAACCTGGCGCACATCACCGCCCAGTTGCCGCCCATCCGGCGTTCCCCCGCGGGGCATCGCAAGATCCGGGTGCACAGGCTCCGGCGCGGTTGGCTGCAGACGGGCAGCCTGGTGATCATCGCGTTCGTCGCCGTCATCGCGGCGGCGGTCAGCGTCTTCTGCGGCGTGGTCGCCTACAGACCGCTGCAGAACATCACGTCGGACCCGGAGAGCGGGGTCACCCCCTGGTGGCCGCTCCTGGTGTACGGGCCGTGGACGGTGGCCTCCCTCTCCATCCTGCGCACCGCCCTGCACCAGCGCCGCGCCTGGCACTCCTGGTTGATCGTGCTGATGTTCTCCTCCGTCGCGATGATGCTGTGCGTGGCCCAGGCCGACAGGACCTTCACCGGCGTCGCCGCGGCCGCCCTGCCCGCCCTCGCGTGCCTGGCGTGCCTCCAGCAACTCGTCCGGCAGATCACCCTGACCCTGGCGCCACGGCAGAGCGCACCCCGCCCCCGACACCGTCCGTAGCGCCCAGGCGCGAGGGCCCGCTCAGTCCCGCGCCTGGTTCTCCTTGCGGCCGACCAGCACCAGGGCTGCTCCACCGATCACCACCAGGCCTATCGCGGTGCCCGCGATGTAGGGGGTGGCGTTGGAGCTGCCCGTCTCGGCGAGGTTCGTGGCGGTGATGGAACCGCCGCCCACGGTGGCGGGGCTGGGCTGGGAGAGGGTCTGGGTGGTGAGGCCTGTCTTGGTCTCGGCGGACCGGGTCCGGCAGTCGAGGACGCCGGTGAAGCGGGTGCCGCGGATGGTGAAGTCGTAGGCCTGGTCCTCCTGGAGGGGGATCGTCACCGTCCGCGAGGCGCCTGCCGGGATCGTGTACTCGAAGCCCATCAGTTCGAAGGTGAACGGCGCGTCGCCCTGGTTGGCGGCCGCGATGTCGACGCCGTTCGCGGCGCAGTTCTTCGCCGCGGACAGCGCCGGTATCGGACCGCCGGCGGCCCAGGTCGCGCTCGCCTCGGCGGACACGGTGGACTCGCTGGAGCCGGCCAGTATCTGTGTCTGGCTGCGGCTCTCCGAGGTGAAGGCGCGGCCGACGGGGACGGTGGTGGAGGCCTGCACGGTCAGCTCGGCCGTCCCGGCGGCGGCGTCGGCGGGCACGTCGAAGAAGAGCTGGCTGCCGTCCTGCGCCGAGGTGACGGCCTTGCCGTCCTTGCCGACGATCCGCACCCCGCTGATGGCTGCGTCCGGCGGCGGCGCGACCGTGACCGCGCTCGCGTCGGTGCGCACGGTCACCGGGCCGAGCGGTGCGCCGGGGCGGCCGGAGACCGCGGCCCCGTCGAGGGTGAGCGAGGCCCTGGGTTCGGCCGCGTCGCGGGCGGCCTTCTGGAGGTAGTCCGCGAGCCTTTCGGCCTGCGGGTCGACGGCGTCGACGTCCGCGCCGTCGGAGTAGCGCCAGATGGCCACCTGGGTGCCGGCGGCCGCGTCCTGCTCGGTGAGGCCACCGCCGATCCCGGCCTTCTTCGCCAGCGTGGCCAGGTCGTTGACCTGGGGGTAGGAGTTCTGCAGGATCCAACGGACCTTGCCGGCGTCCTTGTTGACGCCGAGCGAGGTGCCGCTCCAGGGCGTCTCGCCGTACTTGGCGTCCCGCTGCGTGGGCGTGTGCAGGTCGACGCAGTACGTCTGCAGCGTGCCGCCGCCCTCGACGGACATCTCGAACAGCCCCGCCGGGACCTCCTGGTCCCCACCTTCGTCATGGAGGACGGCGGTGCCGTAGGTCTTGAGTCCTCCCATGGTCGCCGTCGCTCCGCCCTGGCTCTGCGGGGTCTCGTCGGCGGCCGCCGTGCCCGCGGCGGTGGCGACGACACCGGCGGCGACCACACCGGAGACCAGCGTCCCTGCGGCGAGGCGCACCGCGCCCCGACCTCGTGTGAACGGCGCGGCGAACGAAGAAATCACGCAATTCCCCTTCGAGCAGGACCGGTTGTCGTGGGGGGTACGGTCCCACCAGCAGAATCAGGAGCCCCTTGAGCTTTGTTCGGCATCCTAAGGACGCGGCGCACCACCCTTCCCGACAAGGTCATCCGATGGGCGATCCGACTCGGAATCGTTATCCCGAAGATCGTCAACAGGCTTGGCTTATCGACAAATCCACCGGAGCTGGAGGGTACGGACCGGTCGATAAGCCGCTGTTCACTCGTGTGCGGTCAGACGGTGGTCCTTGCTGACATCACGTCACCGCCGCGTGTCCAGGTCACCACCGCCGGTCAGGTCACCGCCGCCCGCTCGCGTGAGCGCCGCCGGTTCAGGTCACCGCCGCCGGTTCACGGCGTCGGGCGCCGTCTCGTTCCGTGTGGTCCGCGGCCGGTGTCTCCCATTCGGGCTCGGGCTGCGCTGCCACCGGCCCCGGCATCCCCGCCACCGCGCCCGCCGGATCCGTCCTGACCGAGCGGCGGAAGGCGGCCGTCCCCCGTGCGAGGTCGTGGCCGATCGACACGGCGTCGATGTCGGCCGAGGTCCAGCTCTGCTGCCCCTCGCGCATCTCCGTGCGCACCTTCAGCCTGCCCTGCACGATCACCGGGTCGCCGACGTTCAGCGAGGCCATCGCGTTCGTGGCGAGCTGGCGGTTGGCCCACACCGTGAAGAAGTTGGTGTGCCCGTCCGTCCAGGCGCTCTTCTCGCGGTCCCAGTAGCGCGAGGTCACCGCCAGCCGGAACCTCGTCGACGCCCCCGCCGACAACTCCCGGAACACCGGCTGTGTCGCCACGTTCCCCACCGCGCACACCATCGTCTCGTTCATGCGAACCCCTCCCTCGCCCGGCGCTCACGCCGGGCCGGCACACGTACGGGCCCGTCCCGTACGGAAAGCGTCCGGCCGCGTCAGCCACACTCCCGCGGCTGACGCACCCACCGCGACGGCCGTGTCACCGCGACCGCCGCGAAAGCCAGACTGCCTCCGTCGAGCCGGGCCCGCCGAGGTCTGTGGACCACCGCCCGCCTGTGGACAACTCCCTCACCCGATCGAGGGATCGAGCGGTGGAACCAGAGCTCCCCGCGCCCAGGAGGGCATCAGGAGCGCGCTCACCCCGCCCCGGCAGCCACTCCCGTCACCCCGGTCACCCCCGTCACACCCGCCATTCCCGTCACCCGCCCGTACTGCTCACGGACCTCCCGGTACCGCAGCAACTCCGCGGCCAGGGAGTCCAGGACCCTCGCCCGGCCGCAACTCGCGGCGGCCTCCCGCAGCCTGCGTTCCGCGTCCTGGCCGTATCTGCGCGCCGGGCCGCGCGCCGCCATCCGGCAGCCCCACTCCACCAGCGGCCCGCCGATGATCCCGGCCAGCATCAGCAGCACGGGCACGCCCAGGTTCGGGGACATGACCCCGACGATCTGGCCGAACAGCCACAGGCCGCCGATGACCTGAAGGATGGTCATGGACGCCTGCGCCATCACGGCCGCCGGCCACCACCCCGGCCGCGGCGGGCGCCCCGGCGGCAGCCCGGCCTGCGCCGCGAGCTCGTCCAGCGCCTCCGGAAGCCCCTGCGCACCGCGCACGGCCGCTTCCCGTACCGCCTGCGCCCAGGGCGCGGGCAGGCCCGCCGAGGCCCGCTCCGACACCGTGCGCACGGCCTGTTCGACACGCTGCCGCGCCGTCGCCTCCTCGTCGGCCTGCGCTCGCAACGGCATCCGTCCGGTCGGAGCGTCGCACCGGTCCTGGTACCAGCGCCACAGCCGCAGCCACGGCGTGCCGCACGCCCGGTTGGCGTTGCGCAGCCAGGCGCGTTCGGCCGCCTCGCCCGCGGCGACCGCGCCCACCGCGTCGGCGAGCCGGGCGGCGAACTCGTCCCGCGCCTCCTCGCTGAGCCCGGTGCTCCGGCCGGTCACGTACACGGGCCTCAGCTCCCCCGCGGCGGCGTCCACGTCGGCGGAGATACGCCGTGCCGCGGCGCCGCGCTCGGTGACGAACTGGCCGAGCAGTTCGCGCAGTTCCCCGACGCCGTCCCCGGTGAGCCCGGACAGCGCGAGGACGGTCGCGCCCGGCTCGCCGTACTCGCCGAGGGCCACGCCGTCCTCGTCGAGCAGCCGCCGCAGATCGTCGAGGACCATCTCGGCGGCCTCGCCGGGCAGCCGGTCGATCTGGTTGAGCACGATGAACATGACCTCCGCGTGACCCGCCATGGGCCGCAGATAGCGCTCATGGAGGACGGCGTCGGCGTACTTCTCCGGGTCGACGACCCAGATGACGGCGTCCACGAGTGCCAGGATCCGGTCGACCTGCTCGCGGTGCTGCACCGCCGCCGAGTCGTGGTCGGGCAGGTCGATCAGGACGAGCCCCTGCAGCTGCGCCTCCGCGTCCGCGCTCTGCACCGGACGCCTGCGCAGCCGGCCCGGGATGCCCAGCCGGTCGATGAGGCTCGCCGCGCCGTCGCTCCAGCTGCACGCGATGGGCGCGGCGGTGGTCGGCCGGCGGACGCCCGTCTCGGAGATGGTCACCCCGGCCAGCGTGTTGAACAGCTGGGACTTGCCGCTGCCGGTGGCTCCGGCGATGGCGACGACCGTGTGCTGCCCGGACAGCTTGCGGCGCGCCGCCGCCTCGTCGAGGACCCGGCCGGCCTCGGCGAGCGTCTTGCTGTCGAGCCGGGCGCGGGAGAGCCCGACGAGTTCCCCCAGCGCGTCGAGCCGGGAGCGCAGGTGGCCGTCGTAGGCGAGCGGGGGGACGGCCTGGGGGCCGCCGCCGGGACGGACCTCGCCGATGCCGGGGGCGGTGACGGCGGCGGTCTGCTCCGCGGCCGTGGCCTCGTTCACCCGGCGGGCGATCAGCCCGTCGTCCCAGAACTCGCCGCCGTCCTGGGGCGTGGAGGCGTCCCCGGCGGACGGACCCGCCGCGGGAACCCGCCCGCCGCCTTGGCGCACGCGCGCGGGGCGCTCGTCGCTCCGGCCACGGGGGGAGGAAGCGCCTCCCCGCGCGCGGACGCCGCCTTCGACCTTCCGCACGTGCCCGCCGCCGCTGTCATCCCTCATGCGTACGTCGCCGTCCCCCTCACGCGCGCGTGCGTGGCGGTCGTCGCCCCGGGCGCGTACCGAACCGTCGTCATCCCGCGCGTGTGCGGAGCGCTCCTCATGGCGGTCGGTCCGCTCCGGGCGGTCGGTCCGCTCCGGGCGGTCGGCAGCCGGAGTCCGGGCCTTGCGGTCGCCCGCGCCCTTCCGTGCGGCACGGTCGCCCTCACGCCAGCGCGCCCACCCGACGCTCATCCGTCCCCGGGTCTGCTCCTTGCCCTTGCGTGAGGACGGCGGATCGTCCGCGGTCGGTGAGGCGTCCTCCGCCGTCCCTGACGGCCCCTCGGCGTCCGCAGCGCCCTCGCCGCCGTCGCCGTCGGAGACCGCCCCTTCGCCCGCGTCTCTCGTGTGCGCTTCCTCGCCCTGCGCGGGTGGTGCGCCTTCGCCGGACCCCGCCGGACCGTGATCGGCGTTTCCCGTGTGGTCCTGGTCTGTGACGGCGGTCACCGGTCACCTCTCCTTCTGCAGTACGGACAGCGCGGCGATGAGTTCGGCCTGCGGCTCGACATGGACGTCGAGGCCGTCGAGCGGGGCGAGGCGGCGCTCGCGTTCGTTGTGCATCACTCGGTCGAGGTACTCGGAGAGCAGCCGTCCGGCCCGGTCGCGCAGCCGCAGCGCGCCGTGCGCCCCGAGTCGTTCGGCGACGCTCTCGCCCGCCGTGCGAGCCCTGCGGGTGCCGAGAAGGGCGGTGGCGACGAGGGCGGCGACCGTCTCGGGATCGCAGGCGGCCCGGCGGTCCAGTTGGCGCACCTCGTCCTCGGCGCACTCCTCCAGCTCCCGCCGCCAGCGCCGTACGGCCATGCCGATGCGGTGCTCGGCGGTCTCCGGTGAGGCGTCGCGGTCCAGCAGGACCGGCGCGGCCGCGGCCGGTTCGCGGCGCCAGGCCTCGTCGACGCGTTCGTCGGCGGCGGTGACGGCGCACACCAGGAGCGCGGCCAGGCTCTCCATGAGGGCGTCGAGGAGTTCGCCGGCGGTGCAGTCCAGCGGGAAGGCGCGCCAGCGCTTCAGCGCGTCGCCCGCGAGCACGGACCCGTTCTGCAGCCGGCCCCGCACGCGCGTGTACTCGCCGTCGTAGGCCCCGTCGACGGCAGAGGTGAGCCGTAGCGCGGCCGCGTACTGCGCGGCGGCGGCGCCGGCCAGCTCGGGCATCCGGGACTTGAGCGAGTCGAGGACGCCGTACGCCGTGCGGGCCATCACCGCGTTGCGGGCGGCGGCGTCCTGGGCGTGTTCGACGAGCCAGGTGCGCAGCGGGGCCACGGCGGTGGCGGGGAGCAGCCCGCCGCCCCAGGCGGACTCGGGGAGCTCGGGCACCGTGAAGCGCGGGATGTGACCGAGTCCGGCCTTCGTGAGCAGGGCCGCGTACTGGCGGGACACCTCGCCGACGACCTGGTGGGGCACCCGGTCCAGGACGGTCACGAGCGTCGCGTCGTACTCCTTGGCCGTGCGCAGCAGATGCCAGGGGATGGCGTCGGCGTACCGCGCGGCCGTGGTGACCATCACCCAGATGTCGGCGGCGCAGATGAGCTGGGCGGCGAGGAAGCGGTTGTCGGCGACGAAGGAGTCGATGTCGGGCGCGTCGAGGAGGGCGAGGCCGGGCGGGAGGGTCTCCGCGGTCTCGATGCGCAGGACCCGTCTGGCGTCCTGTCCGGGGAGCAACAGGTCATCGTCGCTCGGCTCCTGATGGGGCACCCACACGCGGGTGAGGTCGGGAAGCACCCGCATGCCGCTGAACCAGTGATGGTCCTCCGGGTGGCACACCAGCACCGGGGTCCGTGTCGTCGGCCGCAGCACGCCCGCCTCGCTGATGCGCCGTCCGACGAGGGAGTTGACGAGCGTCGACTTGCCGGCGCCGGTGGAACCGCCCACCACGACCAGCAACGGCGCTTCGGGCTGCCGCAGCCGGGGCACCAAGTAGTCGTCCAGCTGGGCCAGTAGTTCGTCGCGGTTGGCACGCGCGCGTGGAGCCCCCGCCAGGGGCAGCGGGAAGCGTGCGGCGGCGACACGGTCGCGCAGGGCGGAGAGTGCGTCGAGCAGCTGAGGCCGTACGTCCAAGGTCACCACATGCGAAGAATGCCCAATTTCGGGGGATTTATGAAGCATATAGACATGCCTGCGCGCCGATAGGACACAAGGGACGGAAGGTATGACTGGGACAGAGGCGCAGCGCAGGCATAACGAGTGCACAACACCCGGGGCCCCGGGGACCCAAAAGCGATGCACGATTCGCACCTGCCTGCGATTATCAGGACCGCTTCACTGAACCTCCACATCGAGCCACGGAGGCGAAGCACTCAGGACAAGGAACCGGGAGCCCTATCCTTGTCCCCGGCAACGTCACGGATCAGCCCACACCAGGGCACCAGGTACGCGGCCACCCACCCGGCCCCCGTAGCTCAGTGGATAGAGCAGGCGCCTTCTAAGCGCTTGGCCGCAGGTTCGAGTCCTGCCGGGGGCGCAAGTCTCCGCCCTCCCCTTGGGAGGGCGTTTTCGCTGGCTGGAGCACGTTTCACCCGGAACGACGAAGCCCCGGACACCACCCGCCTCCCAGCGGGCGACTCGAGGGCGTGCCGGAGCAGGACGGCCTTACCTGCGCTGCGCCACGCCCGGGGGATGACCGAACCCGCGAGACGCCGCCCGTCTGGCCCTCGGCCCGGCCTTTCAGGTCACGCTCCTCATGGATCTCCCCGGTGCCGGTCCACTGCTTGCCGACCTCCGGAGTAGTCACGTCCTGCACCCGCAGGGCTACGGCTCCCCGGGGACTTGCGCAGCCGCTGGGGCGGTCGAGCACCGGGCGCCGGTGTGGCAGAGCGCGCTATTCGGCGGATGAGCGCTCTTCTCGGCAGGGGCGGGCATTCTGGTCGGCGGGGCCGGCGTCCTCCTCGTCGGGGCCGGAGGCAGCCTGTTCCAGACCCCGGCGGATGGCGATCTCCACGGGTGAGTACGCGCCGTCGGCCCGCTGAAGTTCGTACGGCGCGGCCGGCATCAGCGGCGGCTGGGCCATGAAGCGCGGCCGTGCCCCGTGGTGCGGCTGTGCCGCGTGCACCAGGAACGGATGGCACAGGAAGACGTCACCCGGGGAACCCGTGGCGAGGGCGAGCGGCCGGTGAGCGGACGCCGCTTCGAGGTCCGGCGCGATGGCCAGGCCGCTCGCACCCTCCTCCCCGTACGGCTCCAGCACCTTCGGCACGTCGAGGTGGGAGCCGACCCGGATGCGAGTCGGGGCGTCCTCTTCCCCCACCTCGCTGAACAGAAAGAGCATCAGCAGGGCCCGGCCGCGTGAGCGGAGATTGGTGAAGGGCCAGGTCTCGCCCTCCACCGCATAGCTGCCCTCGATGTGCCAACCCGCGTCGCCGGGCTCCTGTTCGTGCGGGAAGCGCAGTGGGAAGGTGCCGAGCGAGTAGCGCGGCTCCCAGCGCCCGGGCCCGACCAGCAGGTCATACGCTTGGTGCAGCGCCGGGGAGTTGGGTGCGGCGGCGAACGGTCCCTGGGCCATCCCGCCGACCCCGGTGCACGGGCTGCGTCCACGTCTTGGGGTCGTCCGGATCGCAGCCTGTCTCCCGCCACAGCAGCCGCTCGCGGCCACGCGGGGCGCGACGACGCGGGCGAGGCGTTCGCGCGGGCGTTCCGCTCGGTGCACGGCGTCGGCCCCGGTGAGGCACGGCGGACCGGCGCGGCGCTCAGCTCCCAGCCCCGGATGACCTTCCGCCTCATCGTCGACGGGAGCAGCAGCATGCGCTATCGCGTCGTGCACAAGCCGGGGTTCAGCGTCGTCGGGGCGAAGGCCCGGGTCCCGCTCGTGCACTCGGGGCCGAATCAGGCGATCATCGATTTCGTCCGCGGGATCGGGGACCGGGCGAAGGAATCGCTGGAGACGCTGTCCGACCAGGAGCCGCACGGCACGCTCGCGGTCTGCGACGACCTCGATCCCAGCCGGGCGGAGGGCACCGACCTCGACTACTACCACGGGGTCGTCACCTCGGCGGCCGCGCCGGAGGGCATGGCCACGCTGCCCGTGGCGGCCGGGGCATGGGCGGTCTTCACCACTTCGGGGCCGGCGCCGGAGGCGATCCAGGTGCTGTGGCGGGACGTGTTCACCCAGTGGTTCCCGTCGAACCCGTACCGGAGCCGCCCCGGGCCGGAGATCCTTCGTACGCGGATGTCGGCGGACGGCAGGGAGGCGGATGCCGAGCTGTGGCTGCCGGTGGAACGGGAGGCCGACTGATCCGGGCCGCTCGGCATGAGAGAGCAGTCGGAAAACCGGGGCGGGCGTGCACGAGTGCCTGGCGGCGGCCCGGCCTTCCGCTGCGAACGCCCGCGGGCGGACGGGGCCCTCCAGGCCGCGGCAACAGCGCCGACGCGCGTGACGTCTCCCACCGACACCTCATCGACGCACTGAGGCAGGACCCGCGCAGTGCGGATCCCGGCGAGGCCGCACGGGCGCAGGAATACGCCGACGATCTGGCGGAGGCGGTCCAGACGGAGAGTCCGGCCAGGGCGGACCGGATCCTCCGCCGGATCAACGCCCCCCTCGCAACGGCGAGTTCGGCTTTCGCCCTGACGAGAGACCTCCTGCCGCCCGGCGCCTGAAGTACGCCCGGCCACCCAACACCCGGCCACCCATCGCCCGGCCACCCAACGCCCAGCCCCCCAACGCCCGGCCCCCCATCGCTCAGGGCGGTGGTGTCGAGCCGGCGTACGCCGTTACCGCTGCTGTGCCGTCGCGGTGGTGGACGCGCAGGGCGGTCGCCCCGGCCACGGCTACCGTCGCGATCGCCGGCGGGCGCCCCGGCCCCGTCACGACGTCCACATCGGCCATGGCGAGGTCTCGCGGCGCGGTCGGCCGGTCGGGCCAGGCGAGGACCGTCGGCGGCCGCGTGGGTACGGACACCTCGAGGCGGCGGGGCGGCACGGTCAGGCCTACGCCGAGGGCTTTCAGTACGGCTTCCTTACGTGTCCACACCCGCAGGAAGGCCGACGTCCGTTCGGCGGGCGGGTGGGCGTTCAGGGCGGCGAACTCGGCGTCGGACAGCGCTACGGGCGCCACCGTGTCGACGTCGAGCGCGGCGCCGGCCTCCTCGACGTCGAGCCCCACGACTGCCCCGTGCACGACGGCGACGCCGACGACGTCACCGCTGTGCGTCACGGAGAAGTCGACGCCGGCGAACGGGGAGCCGTGCGGCACCGCGAGCCGGGGCTTGCCGTGCGGGCCGCCGCAGCGCGGGCACACGCGGCGCAGCGGGACCTCGGCCGGCGACACGCCGAGCAGCTCCCCCAGGGCGATGCGGCTGAGGGCGCAGCCCAGCAGGAACCGCCCCTGGTCGTCGGCCCGGGCGATCGCCTCGTGGCGGGCGCGTTCGACGGGGTCGAGCAACGCGGGGAGCCGGGCCGCCGCCCGGGCGTCCCGCAGGCTCGCCCACCACACCCCGACGCTCACCTCACCGGCCACCCCGTCACCGCCGAACCGGCCCGCGCCTCTTCGTCCGGGAAAAGAACTTCAGTGCACCGCGCGCAGCATGCGCGTCACATTGATTTTCGTCGGGGAGAGGCCGAGTTCCACGCTCTGCATCATCCGCTCGCCGTTCAGGCGGCCGTAGGCGAGCAGGTCGACGTTGGCCAGGCTGAATTCCGGCCAGGTGTGAATACTCAGATGGGAAGCGGAAAGCAGCAGAATCGCGGTGACCGCACCATTCGGGAAAACATGCGAAGCCTCCCCGAGAACCTGGGCGTTTCCCTTTTCGGCGGCCGTGCGCAACACCTTGAGGAGGCGCTGTTCGTCGGTCAGGATACTGTGGTCGCTCACCCACACGTCGACGGCGTACGAGCACAGATCGTCGACGTTTATGCCCTCGGTGGCGAGGTTGGCGGAATCAGTCATGGGGAATCAGGGAAGGCGAACCGCCGCCCCCGTCTCCTTTCACATAGATCTGCGCTGGTCCGTGTGCCTAAGCGGAAGGTCGCGAGGCCGATAACCGGCACTCGGCGTCGCCCAGCCTAGCATCCGGGGCGCTCCGCGGCTCGCGCGTAGTCGGCGTCTTTGCCCGCCCGCTCCCCCCTCCCCCGCACGTGTCGAATTCACACGAATCGCCGTGCGGGGCGGCACCGAATTCGATATGCCGGAAATTCCGTCCCCCTTCTCCCTTTTCCTTTTCATCGGCCGGTCGGGGAGGTCCGTGAGCAGCCCGTATACTCGATACTCCTGGATTCCATACAGCCCGCCCGGAGCAGCATTGTGAAAAACGCGCCTCGACACCGTCGGAGTACGACCGTCGATCAAGTGCTCACGGAAGTCGCGGACGCCGTCAGGCTGCAGGAGGGCCCGCCCGGCGTGCGGTCCGTCCTGCGCGCCCTGCGCCGCCTGGCTCCCGCCTCCACGAAGGACATCAGCCGAGCGACCGGCCTGCCCGTGCCCATCGTGGCCGCCCTCGGCAACGAGCTGCGCCGTCGGGGCCTGCTGACCGAGCAACGTCCCTCGCGGCTCACCCCGGCCGGCCTCGACCTCGTCGCCCGGCTCGGGATGGACCTCACCCTCGACGCCACCTGCACCACCTGCGACGGACGTGAACTGGTCGTCCCGGAGGTGCTGGACGAGGCGGTGCGGCGGCTGCGCGCGATCATGGAGACCGGGCCGGCCGCGGACATGGCGATCGACCAGTCCCACTGCACGCCCGAGACCAAGGTGCGCCGGGTCCTCGCGCTGCTCACGGCGGGCGCGCTGCCGGGCGGCTCCCTGCTGCTGATCGGCGACGACGACCTGATCTCCCTGGCCGTCGCCGTCGTGGGGGACGTCCTCGGCGGACCGATCGTCGAGCGGGTGACCGTCGTCGACATCTCCCCCGAGATCCTCGCCTACGTCAAGAAGGTGTCCGCCGGTCTCGGCACCCGGGTCGAGACCGTCGAGCACGACCTGCGCCGGCCGCTGCCCGCCGACCTGCTCGGCGGTTTCGACGTGGCGATGACCGACCCGCCGTACACCCCGGAGGGCGCCCGGCTGTTCCTGTCGCGGGCCGTGGAGGGCCTGCGGCCCGGCCCCGCGCACAGCGTCTTCTTCTCCTTCGGCGGCAAGAGCCCCGACGAGATGCTGGAGGTCCAGCGGGAGATCATGGCGCTCGGCCTGGTCACCAACGGCTACATCCGCAACTTCAACGAGTACGAGGGCAGCGGCATCCTCGGCGGGGTCGGCTTCTTCCAGCACCTGCTCACCACCACCTCGACCGCCTCCCGCCAGGGCGACTACGGCGGCCCCCTCTACACCGGCGACAAGCGGACCCGGCAGCGCGAGTACACGTGCGTGGCCTGCGCCGCCGAGCTGCGCGTCGGTCCCGGCGCCCGCTGGACCTCCGTCGCCGCCCTGCGCGCCGACGGCTGCCCCCAGTGCGGCAAGGGCCCCTTCCGGCCGGGCCGCCTGGTCTCGGTGGAGGAGGAAACCCCGGCGACGGCACCCGCAGCGTCCCCGGCGACGGCACCCACCGCACTCTCGGCCACGGCACCCACCGCACCCCCGGCCGGAGACCCGACCCCGGCCGAGCCCCAGGCCTCGGCCCCGGCCCCGGCCTCAGCCGCGCCCCGAGTCCCGGCCCCCGCGGCGGCCGCCCCCGCCTCCCCCCGCTCCGCCTGGCACCCCCCGGCCCCCGAGGCCCGCGCCGCCCTCGCCGAGCGGGCGCAGCCCTACCTCACCCGTCAGGCCGACGAGCGCGACCTTCCCGCCATCGGCGAGTTCGAGGCCGAAATCGCCCGCGTCTCCTTCGGCGAGGACGCCGTCGACGACCCCGCCCGCTGGGCGTCCCGGCTGGGCCGGGCCATGGAGAAGTCGAAGGAGGGCATGATCGTCGCGCACCGGCCGGGCGAGCCGGCGGTCGGCTGGTGCTGGGTGAGCATCAACCAGAACGCGATGACCGGCGACCGTTACGCCAACTTCCGCTCCCTCGCCGTGGCCCCGCTCGACAACCGCGCCGACGTGGCCGAGCTGCTGCTCACCGCGGGCCTGGAGTTCTGCCTGGCGAACGGCATCACGGAGGTCGTCGGGCGGGTCCACGTCGGCAACGTCCCGATGCGCACCGTCTACCGCAAGTTCGGCTTCGACCCCGCCATCCTGACCATGAAGCTGCGCCTCGCGGAGGAGAGCACCCGATGAGCGGGGCGACCGGCTACGACCCCGACCGCATCAAGTGCGTCGTCTGGGACCTGGACGGCACCCTGTGGGACGAGATCGCCGTCGAGGCGCCCACCGACGAACTGCCCGTGCCCCGGCCCCGGATGCTCGCCGCGATCGACGCGCTGGCGGGCCGCGGAGTGCTCAGCAGCCTCGCGAGCCGCAGCGCCCCCGCGGTCCTGGACCGGCTGAACGCCGTACCGGAGCTGCGCGACCGTTTCCTCGCGCCGCAGGTGTCCTGGCAGGACAAGAGCGAGTCGCTGCGCAGGATCGCCCAGGATCTGGGGATCGCCGTGGAGGCGCTCGTCCTGGTCGACGACTCCCCCTACGAGCGCGCCGAGGTGGAGGCGCTGCTGCCGGGCGTGCGCACCCTCGCCCCCGAGGACGTGCCCGCGCTGCTGGCGGCGTTCGAGGGCCGGGAGGTCACCCCCGAGTCGCGGGAACGGGTGCGCCGTTACCGCACGGAGGAGACCCGCCGGGCGGAGGGCGAGCGTTTCGAGGGCACCCGGGAGGAGTTCCTGCGCTGGTGCGGGATGCGGCTCACCGTCGGCGTCGCCGAACCCGACGAGGTGCCCCGCGCGCTGGAGCTCGCCGCCCGCACCCATCGTCTCAACTCCTCGGGGCTTGGCCCGCAGCGGCTGAGCGGACTGGTCTGCGAGGAGGGGCACGAGCTGTACACCGCCCGGATGAGCGACCGTTTCGGCGAGTACGGGATCATCGGCGCGGCCCTGGTGGACCGGACCGGCCCGGGCGTCTGGTCGGTCCCGCTGCTCGCCCTGTCCTGCCGGGTCGCCGGGCGGGGCGCCGCCGCAGCCTTCCTGTTCTGGCTGATGGAGCGGGCGCGGGAGGCCGGCGCGCGGGAGTTCCGGGTCGTCCTGCGGCCGACCGACGCCAACCTGGAGATGCGGATGCTGCTCCGCCAGGCGGGCATGCGCCGCGTCGACGACGCCCCCCTCGCCGGCGACGACGCGGCGGACGCCGTCGCCGTCCTCGGCCGCTCCCTGCACGGCGACCTCCCGCAGTCCCCCGCCTGGCTGCACGTCACCGCCAATACGAACCCGGACCCCGCCCCGGCCTCCCGAAAGGACACCCCAGCGTGACGGACGCCCACACCCCCTCCTCGACGGACCGGACGACGGTGGAAAGGCAACTCCGTTCGATGATCGCCGAGGCGGCCCGTCTCGACCCCGCCGCGGTCGACCGGCTCCCCGCCGACACCGAGCTGTTCGGGCCGCTGATCGGCCTCACCTCGCTCGCCGGCGTGACCCTGCTGGGCTCGGTCCACAGCCGCTTCGGGGTGGACGTCGCCGCGCTGGACCTGAGCCTGGACAGCCTCCAGTCCATCGCCACGCTCGCCGACTTCGTCACCGATCACGTCAAGCGCGGCTGACGCCTTCGAGCTCACCGCTGTTCGCAACGGGTGATCCGCGCGGTTCCGCCGTGACCTGGCCGGGCGCACGGCGTTGAAGGGGGAGTGCGGTGGCGTGTCCTGCTGCCGCGTGAACCGAGTGAGTTTAAGGAGAACGTGATGTCTCGCATCGCGAAGGCAGCCGTAGTCGCCCTCGGAACCGGCGCCATGGTGGCCGGCGGCGCCGGCCTGGCCATGGCGGACGCGGGCGCGCAAGCCGCGGCCGTGGGCTCGCCGGGCTTCCTGTCCGGCAACGTCGTCCAGGGTGTGCTCCACCTCCCGATCAACGCCTGCGGGAACACCATCGGCGCCGGCGGACTGCTCAACCCGGCCTTCGGCAACACCTGCGCCAACGTCAGCGGCCACGACTCGGACCGGGACAAGGACGACAGCGACAAGGGCCACCACCACGACAACGGCGGGCACGGCTACGGCGGCTGACACCCCGTACCGCGCGCAGCACGCGACGGAGCCCCGGCACCTCGAGCGCCGGGGCTCCGCCCGTCTCCGCACCGGCCCGACGCCGTACGGCCGGGACCCGCCGGACACGGACCGGCCGACGGCCTTCGACCGTCTCAGGCGTACCGGTAGATCCGGCCCACGTCCTCCAGCCGGTCCGGGGTCACGTCCCACGGGGGCAGCTTCTCGTGCCGGGCGACGACCCGCCGGTACTGCCTGCTGCCCGACGCGGGCGGCTCGGCGGGCAGGTAGCGGTGCTCGCGGTGACGTCGCTGCCAGCGCGTCCAGAGCAGGTCGATGAAGGCGTGGTGCAGCCAGAAGACGGGGTCGTTGACGGAGGCGCCGCCGACCATCACCCCGCCGACCCAGCGGTGCACGCGGTTGTGGTTGCGCCAGGCGGCGCTGCCACCGCCGCTCCCCCACCCCTCCAGTTTGTTGCGGAAGCCCCGGCGGGACGTGGAGTCCCACGGGGCGGTGTCGTAGACCGGGTCGGCCAGCGCCCAGTCCAGGTCGCTCTGCCTGGGCAGCTCGATCGGGTCGCGGGCGCGGCCCAGGTCCCGGGTGAGGAACCGCCGGTCGGTCACCCCGTCCTTGATGGTCCAGTTGCCCGTGGAGTACGCGAACGGCCCGGTCGTCACCTGGAGGTCGGAGCGCCGCCCGTTGCCGCCGAGCAGGTCGTCGGTCCAGGGCGCGGAGGTCGCGGAGCGGTCCCGGGTCCAGTCCCAGTACGGGATGGTCACCGAGGAGTCGACCCGGCGCAGCGCCTTCTCCAGGTCCAGCAGGAACTGCCGGTGCCAGGGCAGGAACGAGGGCGCCATGTGCGCCGTACGCAGACCGCCCTCGCCGTCGGAGACGTAGTACTCGATGTGCGTCCGCACGAACTCGTCGTACTCGCCGCGTCGTTTGACCTCCAGCAGCGCCTTGACGAAACGTCTGCGCTCGGCGGCGGTGAGCGCGCTGACGTTCTTACGGGTGTACGCCATGGTGTTCCCCCCTGTGGATGTGCCCAGCTGCGGAACCGGTGTCGCGGAGCTTCTCCCCGGGGCCCAGCTCGTCGACCGCGGCGCGGGCCGCCTCCAGCGGGGTGGCGTACGAGGCGTAGTGGTCGACCATGCTCAGCCACGTGCCGTCGGCGCGGCGCATCAGGTGCAGCGGGCGGCCGTCGACGGTGACGCTCCAGCGCTCGTCGCCGACGGCGCGGCCCGACGCCATGAGGACGCCCTGCAGGCGCCGGCCCCGGTAGGTCTCGTCGAAGGAGGTGTCCGTGTCCGGCCCGGGAAGGTCGGTCCCGGGCGCGGGCCGGGAGGCGGCGACCACCGGGGCGAGCGCGAGTGCCGCCGCCGCGCCGAGCAGTCCGCGCAGGACGTCCCGCCGTGTTCTGCCCCGTGCTGCGGGTCCTGTCGCGCCCACCGGCGCTGCCGTCACGGGTACTCCGTCGACGCTGACCATGGCCTGCTCCTCGTCCGGTTCGGTTGTCCACAGCGCTAACCGGCCGACGGGCCGCGGGGTCACGTAGAACGGCTGCGGGCAGGGCCGGAGGAGGGACACGGACAGGGGGAGGGCCCGGACAGAGGCCGTCCGGGCCCGCTCGATCCGGCGGTCGGACGGCGCGGGCGGTCTCAGCTCCGCAGGCGGCGGGCGGGCAGGATGACGTGCGCCGCAGCCGTGAGGGTCTCCTCGGCGCCCGCGAACGCCGCCAGCGCCTCGGGCCCGATGTACGTGCCGGGGGCGGCCTCGGGCCAGGGGCGGGTGGTGACGACGAGGTAGGCGTAGCCGCGTGCTTCGGCGGCGGCGAGCCACTCGGCCGGCGGCACGCACTGCGCGGTCAGGCCCCCCAGGGTGAGGACGGCCGCGCCCGACTCCACCAGCAGGCTGACCGGCAGGCTGGGCTTGGCCATGCCGTCGACGAGGTCTCCTCCGACGGGCAGCTTGTTCTCGGTCAGCAGGTGCTCGATGGCGGCGGCGGAGGCTTCGGGGCCGTCGGCGGCGTCCCCGAGGGAGTACGCGAGGAGGTACGGCATGTCGCCGCCGTCGGGGGCCTCGCCGCTCCACGGGACGACGACGAGGGTGCCCAGGTCGGCGGCGCGGGGGAGGCGGGTGGCGCTGGGGGTTGAGGTCATCGCGTGACCATATAGGCGCGAGAGCGCACGGCCTGACGGCTTCTCACCCGCGCGGAGGACGCCGGACGGGTGCTCCACACGAACGGGGGGACGCGTGCGGCACTCGGCTCGAACAGCGGCGAGGGCCGGTCCCGTACGCCGTCGTACGTCATGGAACCGGCCCTTCGGGAGCCTCCAGGCGGGCGGTCAGCCCTGCAGCGGCAGTCCGCCGAGGAGCGGGGTGCTGTTGAGGGCGCCGGTGGCGCCCTTGACGGCGTTGAGCGCGGAACCCTTGTTCTCGGTGTCGAGCGCGTGCGACTGGTGCTGCACCGGCATCACGTCGACGGGGCCCTTGGTGAGCGTGTTCACGGCGCCGTTGAGGCTGGAGGGCGTGAGGTCGGAGGTGCTGTGGGCGAACGCCGGGGCGGCGGCGCCGGCGATCACCATCGACCCGGCAACGACAGCGGCGGCCTTCAGGGACTTCATCGGGTTCCTTTCTGCGGCGACTTCAGTCACCAGGAGAAATGTGACGCCCTGTCTAACGATCCCCACGGCCTGCGGAAACCCCGTCCACGCGAATTGCCCGCGCCGTGACGAGGCGCGGGCAGGCGCGCGTCACGCGGCGGGCAGTCCCTCCGTCGGCCGCGCGGGTGGGACGGCCGGCAGGAACGGGGCCGCCGGGAGGGCGGACGGCGCGGAAGGCGTCACCACACCGGGGGCAGAAGCCGCTTCCGTGGGCGTGGTGGCAGCGGCCGCTTCCGTGGGCGTGGTGGCCGCGCTCGCTCCGGTGGGCGCCTGGGGCTCCGCCGGGAAGGCGGGCGGTACCGCCAGGCCGACCTCGGTCGGGGCGGGGAGCTCGTCGGCGAGCAAGGTGGCCTCGACCAGGTCGACCAGGCCGCCCACCACGTCCCTGGCCGCCGACACCACTTGACCGACGTCACCGACGGTCATCACGGCGAGCAGCGCGTCGAGCGCCGCCCGCAGGTCGGCCAGCGCGTCGGCTCTGCTGTCCGCGGCCGTGTGCTGCGCCCTCGCCGTCGCCGCCGAAGGATCGCCGCTCGGCGTGAGACCGCGCAGCGCGTCGACGGGCGGCCCGGCGGCGGGCGGCACGGCGGTGGGCACGGCCGCCGGGCCGGGCACCGCGGCGACGGGTGTCTGCGTCGCGGGCGCCGCCATGTCGACGGGCGGCGTGCCGGCAGCCGTGCCCCCCGAGGACATCACCATGGAGGAGGTCACCACGCCGCCCCCGGAGACGACCGAGGTCGCCGTGGATGTGGATGTGGATGTGGATGTCGACGTCGATGTGGATGTCGACGTCGTCCCGCCGCTCACCATCGTGATCATGTCGAGCGCCTGACGCACCGCGTCACTCAGTTGCTTGACCTGATCAGGTGTCATCGGACGCTGGTCGGCGGGCAGTGCCGAGGTGAGCAGGCCGGTGACCGGCGTGAGCACGGCCCCCAGCGAGCTCAGGCCGTCGAGCCGGCGGAGGAGCACGTCGACGCCGTCGACGCCGGGGACGGCGGTCGCCGCGACAGTGGGCTCAGGGGTCGCGTCCCCGTCCACCGCGAGTGCGGTGGGAGCGGCGATGCCGAGAACGAGGGTGGCGCAGAGCGCGCAGGACGCCAAACGCCGCACGGGGGGCAGACCACGCATGAGGTTCCTTCCGAAGTACGCCGGGTCACCTCCACCGTGAGAGGGGCCGTCACACTCCGCAACAGGCCCGCCACCGTTCGGGGCGACGGGGGCGGTCCGGCAACGCGAACGGCCGCCCTTCCGTCGGAAGGGCGGCCGCATACGACCGCGTCGAGGTCGGCCTCGATCGAGGTGACGTCAGTCGCTGTTGACGCAGGTGTTGCCGAACGCGGGGTTCAGCAGGCCGGCGGCGTCGAGGGTGTTGCCGCAGAGGTTGAGCGGGATGTGGGGCGCGACCTGGATGACGTTGCCCGACAGCACACCCGGGGAGTGCTCGGCGACGGCGTTCGCGCCGCTGTCGGCGACGGCGATCCCTGAGGCGCCGGCGACGGCCGCGGCGGCAACGGAGGTCAGGGCCAGGCCCTTAGCGATACGCGACATGGAGAGGTGCTCCTTGAGGTTTCGATCACAACACTCGGGCGGGGATGCCCGACCCTCTGTCAACGCGTGACACGCCCCGGAGTTGTGCCGCCGTTGGAGTGAACCAAGAGAGGCGCGAACTTGACGATCGAACGGACGTACGCGCGGCCGTTCGGGTGATTCACCGCGCCCTTCCGGCCGCCGACGCGTTAACGGACGTTTCCATTCCGGCAGTCGCTCCGGCGAACCCCACGCTCAGCGCGTCGGGCGGTCCGCGGAGGCGCGCGTTCCGGCGCACGACCACCCCTCGGCACCCGATCGGCCCTGTTCGATACCGCGCGCGGGTTTCGAGAAAGGCGGTGACCAGCGGGCCTTCCAGCTCGTTTTTCGGCCCGTACCCCGGCGTCGGCCTGTGAGCGAGGAAACCGCGCGATGCATCAGCCAGAACCCGACTTCGCACCGCGGGTCCTGCACCTCACCCAACCAGTGGACGGCGGAGTCGCCCGCGTGGTGACGGATCTGGCGCGGGCTCAGCTCGCCGCCGGGATGCGCGTCACCGTCGCGTGTCCCGAGAGCGGCCTCGCCCGGGACCTCAGGTCCCTCGGCGCGGACGTACGGCGGTGGGAGGCGACGCGGGCGCCGGGCCCCTCCCTTCCCGGCGAGGTCCGGCGGCTGGGACGGATGCTGACGGCGGTACGACCCGACCTGGTCCACGCGCACAGCGCCAAGGCCGGGCTGGCCGGACGGCTCGCGGTGCGGGGGCGCGTCCCGACCGTGTTCCAGCCGCACGCCTGGTCCTTCGAGGCGGTCGGCGGCTCCACGGCCGCCCTCGCCCTGCGCTGGGAGCGGCTCGGGGCACGCTGGGCTCACCGGCTGGTGTGCGTGAGCGAGGCGGAGCGTACGACGGGCCGGCGGGCCGGGATCGCCGGGCAGTGGAGCGTCGTACCGAACGGCATCGACCTGGACCGCTTCCATCCGGCCCCGGTGGACACCGTGCGCGCCGCGCTGCTGCCGGACGTCGACCCGACCGCGCCGCTGGTGGTGTGCGTGGGACGGCTGTGCCGGCAGAAGGGGCAGGACGTGCTGCTGCGGGCGTGGGACGCCGTGCTGCGCCGGCTGCCCGACGCCCGGCTCGCGCTGGTCGGCGACGGTCCGGACGGCGAGGAACTGCGCTCCCGCGCACCGGAGTCGGTCGTCTTCGCGGGCTCGGTGGCCGACGCCGTCCCCTGGTACCAGGCCGCCGACCTGGTCGTCCTGCCGTCCCGCTGGGAGGGCATGGCGCTGGCCCCGCTGGAGGCGCTGGCCTGCGGGCGGCCCGCGGTGGTGACCGACGTGGACGGCGCCCGGGAGAGCATGCCGTCCGCGCTCGCGCCCCGCTGCGTGGTCCCGCCCGACGACCCGGCGGCGCTGGCCGGGGCGGTCGTCCATCTGCTGCTCGACCCGCTGCTGCGCGAGTCCCTCGGCCACGAGGGCCGCCGCCACGTCGTCGACGCGCACGACGTACGGCGCACCGCGGCCGCGATCTCAGACCTGTACCGCGAACTGCTCACCGTCCCGCGGCCCTTCGCCTCCCCCGTCACCGAACCCCCGTCCGCCGCGCACCCCGCCGGACCGACCGACCCCTCCGATCCGACCGACCTCACCGACCACTCCCCATCCATCCGACGTCCCGATCCCGACGGTCCCTCCCGAGCGCCGCACTCACCTCAAGCGCCCGAACCACCCGGCCACCCCCCGGCGAACGCCCCCGCCCCGTCGGCCGACAGCCCCTCGACCGACAGCCCCGCCGAGCGCCCCACCGCCGCACCGCCCACCACCGCGCGCCCCACCGCCGAGCCGCCCGCCGGGCGGTCCACCGACGACATCTCCAACGAGCGCAGGGAGTCAATCCACTCGTGACTGCGGAAAGCACCTTCTCCACGCCCGGAACGCAGCCAGGATTCTCACCCGTCGCGGTCATCCCGCGGCACGACGACCAAGCCGGATTCCGATTCCCTGTCCGGCGGCCCCCGGCACGGGCCGCCTCTCCTCTCCCCCTCCTGCTGGCCGACGGCCTGGGCGCGCTGGCGGGCGTACCGGTCCTGGCCGGGGCCGAGCAGCAGCCGCTGCTGCTCGCCGCGCTGGTCACGACCACGCTGCTGCTGCGCACGCACCGGCCGCGCCCCGTGCACGGGGTGCTGGACGAACTGCCCGCGGTGTGCGGCCGGATCGCGATGGCCTGGCTGACGCTCGCGGCGCTCGTCGCCGCGTCCACGCCGGCCCACGCGCTGTCCTGGCGCACCCTTCTCATGGGGTCCGCCGCCCAGGCCCTGGTCTGCTGCCTCGGGCGGGCCCTCGTGCACCAGCGGCGCCGCCGGACGATGCTGCGCCGGCCGCACGCGGCGCTCGTCGTGGGCCCGGTCCCGACGGCACGGCGCGTGGCCGAGGCCATACTGCGGCTGCCGCGGTACGGCATCGAACCCGTCGGCGTCGTCGCCCGCCACCACCACGACAACGCCGACGGGCTTCCCGTGCTGACCACCGGTCAGGAGGTGCAGCGGGCGCTCATCCAGAACGGCGTCCGTGACGTCCTGTGCGTGGACCCCGCGGTGCGCTCCACGCAGGGCCCGCTGCTGCGGGCGCTGGCCGAGTCGGGCTGCACGGTGTGGGAGCTCGACGCGGACAGCCCTTCCTTCGCGAGCCGTGAGCAGCTCGCCGGGTTCGCGTGCCGTCGCCTGGACATGGGCGTCGGCTACCCGGACAGCCGTGCCAAGCGGCTGCTGGACATCGTCGTCTCCGGGACGCTGCTGCTCGCGATCAGCCCGCTGCTGCTGGTGTTCGCGCTGGTGCTGCGGCTCACCAGCGGGCCGGGCGTGGTGTTCCGGCAGGAGCGCGTCGGCAGGGGCGGACGGCCGTTCACCCTGCTGAAGTTCCGCACCCATCGGCCGGCCGACGCCCGCGAGTCGGCGACCCGCTGGAGCGTGGCGGACGAGCAGCAGATGAGCCGCTTCTGCCGCTTCCTGCGGCGCAGTTCGCTGGACGAGCTGCTCCAGCTGTGGAACGTCCTGTGCGGTGACATGAGCCTGGTCGGCCCCCGGCCGGAACGGCCTTACTTCGTACGGCAGTTCAGCCAGACCTATCCCGGCTACGCCTCCCGGCACCGGATGCGGGCCGGCATCACCGGGCTCGCCCAGGTGCACGGGCTGCGCGGTGACACCTCCATCGAGGACCGGGCCCGCTTCGACAACGCGTACATCGACAACTGGTCGCTGTGGCAGGACGTCTGCATCCTGCTGCGCACCGCGGCCGCCCTCGTGCGACCGACCGGGAGCTGAGCCGTCCGATGAGTCACGCCCTGCTGCCGCCGCGCCTGCGGAGCCTGTCGCCGGTGCTGCCCGTCGTCGCCGTGGTCGCCCTGCTCGCGCTGCCGGTCTCCCCCGGGGGCGAGGGCGGGGCCGGGCCGGCGGACGCGCTGTCCGCGCTCGTCGTGCTGTTCTGCGCGGTCCGGCTGCTGCGGCAGCGGCGGCGCCCCCTGTCCCGTACGGCCGCGGTGGTCCTCGGACTGCCGGTGGCCGGGCTGGCGCTCGCCGCGATGGGCGCGGGCTCGCCGGGGGCGGGGGCCGCCGGCCTCGGCCGGTACCTCCAGATCTTCGTGATCGTCCCCGCGGCCGTGCTGCTGCTCATCCGTGACCGGCCCGACTTCCGGCTGCTGGCCTGGTCGTTCGTGGGGCTGGCGGGGTGGCAGGGGACGGTCGGCGTGCACCAGTTCGTCACCGGCACCGGAGCCTCCTACCAGGGCGAGGACATCCGCGCCGTCGGCACCTTCGGTCCGCAGGACGTGATGGGCATGGCGACGGTGGTGTCCTTCGGGCTGGTCTGCGCGGTGGGGCTGTCGCTCGGGCGGGGCACCGCTCGGCAGCGGACCGTCGCCGGTCTGTCCGCGCTCGCCCTGCTGGCGCCGCTCGCGCTGTCGTTCAGCCGGGGCGCCTGGATCGCGACCGCTGTGGCCTGCTCGGCGCAGCTGGTGCTGGCCGGGATGCGGCGGGCGCTGAAGGCGGCCGCGGTGGCGGCCGCGCTGGGCGTGGTGCTGGTGGGCGGCTTCGGCGTCGGCTCGGCGATGCTCCAGGAACGCGTCGGCAGCATCACCCAGGTCGCGGACGCCCCCGACCAGTCGGTCACCGACCGGTACACGATGTGGGCGGCGGCGCTCGGCATGTGGCGTGAACAGCCGTTGACCGGAGTGGGGTTGAAGGGCTTCCCCGAACACCGGGACGCGCACGCCTCGCTGGCGCTGTCCGCCGGCAGCGACACCGCCGGCGCCGGATCGGGCTTCGTCAGGCAGCCGCTGCTGTCCCCGCACAACATGTACCTGCTGGTTCTCGGCGAGCAGGGGCTCGTCGGACTGCTCGCCCTCGCGGGCAGCTGGCTGGCGCTGCTGGGCTGCGCGCTGCACGGACTGTTCCGGGTGCGCCGGCTCGGCTCGCCCGGTCTCGACTGCGCGCTCGTCGCCTGCGGTCTGCTGATCTGGCAGCTGACCGACTTCCTGTACGCCGACATCGGCGGCCCCTCCACCGTGCTGACCGCGATCTGTCTGGGCCTCGCCGCCTGGTGGGCCCTGGCCGCGCCCGGCACCCCCGGGGAGGCGCCCTCCCGATGACGGTGACCCCTCCCAGAACACCGGGCCCGCACCCCACCGCGGCCGAAGCCGCCGGCTCCCCCGCCGGCGGCGCCACCGCGTCCACCGCCCGCGGCGGCCAGGACGGCGACGGCGTGCCGGGGCAGCCGGCGCCCCGCGTGGAAGACGCCGCCGAAGTCCACGACGCCGCCTCCCGGACGCCCCCGCCGGCCCGGACCGACCCGCGTCCCGAGAAGCCGCCCGAGCCCGCCCCGCCCACCGAGGGCAGCCGGACCGGCCCGGAACTGCCCCCGGCCTCCCGGCGTTTCCTCGCCAAGGCCGCTCTCGTCACCGCCGTTCTCTCCGTCGCCGGGGCGCTGCTCGGGCTGGTGCGGGACCAGGCGCTGGCGCGGCTGTTCGGGGCGGGGCGGGACACGGACGCGTTCCTCGTGGCGTGGACCGTGCCCGAGTTCGCGGCCACGCTGCTCATCGAGGACGGCCTGGCGTTCGCGCTGATCCCGGCGTTCAGCGTGGCGCTGGCCCGCCGGGCCGAGGGCGCGCCGGGCGACCCGGTGCGCGCCCTGGTCGCCGGGACGCTGCCGCGGCTCTCGCTCGCCTTCGTCGCCGTCGGCGCCCTGCTCGTGGGTCTGGCACCGCAGTTGGTCGAGGTGCTCGCCCCCGGCCTGCCCGACCCCGGGCTCGCCGTCGACTGCACCCGGCTCACCGCGACCTGCGCGGTGAGCTTCGGGCTCGCCGGGTACTGCAGCGCGGCCCTGCGCGCGCACCGGCGGTTCGTGGCGCCCGCGGCGATCTACGTGGCGTACAACGTCGGCATCGTCACGGGGATGTTCGTCCTCGGCGGGAGCTGGGGGGTGCGGTCGGCGGCGGCCGGGGTGGCGGCCGGCGGGTTCCTGATGGTCGCCGTACAACTGCCTTCGCTCATCAGGGAGTTACGGAAGCGGGGTGCGTCCGGGCCCGCCGGCGGGGGAGGTGAGGAGCCGCGGGCGCTCGGCGGGGCCGTGGTGGCGACCGTGCTGCTGTTCGCGCTGTGCCGGCAGTCGCAGGTCCTGGTCGAGCGGTTCCTCGCCTCGCATCTGCCGTCCGGGGCGATCTCCCATCTCAACTACGCCCAGAAAGTGGCACAGATGCCGATGATCCTGTCGGTGATGCTGTGCACGGTCACCTACCCGGTGGTCGCGCGGGCGCTGGCCGAGGGGGACGTCGAAAGGGCCCGGGACCGGGTGGAGCGCGATCTGGCGCTGGCCGTCTGCGTGGTCCTGCTGGGCACGGCCGTGGTGGTGGCCTGCGCACCGCAGATCATCGAACTCCTCTTCCAGCGGGGCGCGTTCACCGGTCGGGACACGGCGGCCACGGCCGGCGTGATGCGGGTGTACGCGCTCGGGCTGCTGGGCCAGACCATGGTCGGTGTGCTGGCCCGCTCGTACTTCTCGGCGGGCCGCGCCGCCTGGTACCCGTTCGGCGCGATGGCCGTCGGCATCGTCGTGACCGCCTGGTCCGGCGTGCCGGCCGTCGGCCCGTGGGGCGTGTACGGGATCGCCGCCGCCAACGCGGCCGGGATCACCGTCACCGCCCTGGTGCTGCTCGCCGGCGCGCCCGCCGCGCTGCCCGGGCGGCGCTCGGGGCGGCACGGCCTCCCGCGCTGTGTGCCGATCCGCGTCCGGCCCGTGCTGGGCGAGCTGAGCCGCCCGCTGCGGGCGGCGGCGCTCGCCACACCCGCCGGGGCGTTCGCCGCGAGCCGGATCGACGGCGCGATACCCGCGCTCGCCGCCGGAACGCTCACCGTCACCGCCGTCTTCCTGCTGGTCGGCCGGGCCCTGAACGCCCAGGGCGTCGACACCGCACTCCGTTTCGTCCGTTCCGCGACCCGAAGGCTCCCGCATGTCCGTTCCCGCTGACACCGCCCGACGACCGGCCCCGTCTCCCGGCCCGGTCCCGTGGGTGGCGATGTACCACTCCGTGGGCGACTGCTCCGACGACCCCTACCGCATCACGGTCACCCCCGACCGCCTCGACCGGCAGCTGGCCTGGCTGACCCGGCGGGGCCTGAAGGGCGTGTCCGTGCGCGAGTTGCTCGCCGCCCGCGCGCGTGGCGAGGGCCGCGACCTGGTCGGCCTCACCTTCGACGACGGATACGCCGACTTCCTCACCGGCGCCCTGCCCGTGCTGCGCCGCCATTCCTGCACGGCCACCCTGTTCGTGCTGCCCGGCCGGTACGGCGGCGACAACGCCTGGGACCCGCTGGGCCCGCGCAAGCCGCTGCTGACCGCCGACGGCGTCCGGCAGGCCGCCGCCGAGGGCGTCGAGATCGGCTCGCACGGTCTGGTCCACGTCGACCTGACGAAGGCCGACGAGCCCACGCTGGCCTCGGAGACCGTGGAGAGCCGGATCGCGCTGGCCGAGCTCCTGGGCGTCGACGTCGACGGCTTCTGCTACCCGTACGGCACCGTCGACCGGCGGGCCGTGGACGCCGTGCGCGAGGCGGGGTACGCGTACGCGTGCGCGATCGACCCGGGCCCCCTGAACGGGGTGCACGCCCTGCCCCGGGTGCATGTCGGCCAGAACGACACCTCCGCCCGTCTGTTCCTGAAGTACCGGCTGCACCGGCTGCGCCGGCGTCCCGTGGAGGGGCTGCGGTGAAGGCCCTCCACATCATCACGGGGCTCGGCGTCGGCGGAGCCGAGCAGCAACTTCGCCTGCTGTTGAGGCACTTGCCCGTCGACTGCGACGTCGTGACGCTGACCAACCCGGGGGCGGTGGCCGACGGGCTGACCGAGGACGGCGTGCGCGTCGTCCACCTCGGCATGACCGGCAACCGCGACCTGGCCGCCCTGCCCCGCCTGGCCCGCCTCGTCCGCTCCGGCGGTTACGACCTGGTCCACACCCACCTGTACCGCGCCTGTCTGTACGGCCGTCTCGCCGCGCGGCTCGCGGGCGTGCGCGCCGTCGTCGCCACCGAACACTCCCTGGGCGACTCGCAGATGGAGGGCCGCCCGCTCACCCGGGGCGTCCGCGCGCTCTACCTCGCCGGCGAGCGCCTCGGCCACGCCACGGTCGCCGTCTCCCCCACGGTCGCCGGCCGTCTGCACCGCTGGGGCGTCCCGCCGGCCCGCGTCGGCGTCGTCCCCAACGGCATCGACCTGGCCCGGTTCCGCTTCGATCCGGCCCGCCGCCACCGCACCCGGCGGCAGCTCGGCCTGCCGGACGACGCCTACGTCGTCGGCTGCGTCGGCCGGCTCCACCCGGGCAAACGCTTCGACGTCGCCATCCGCGCGCTCACCGAACTTCCCTCCCAGGTGCGGCTGTTGCTGGTCGGCGGCGGCCCCGAGGAGAGCGCGCTGCGCCGCACCGCGCACGAGTGCGGCGTCGCCGGCCGCGTCCTGTTCGCCGGTGAGCGCCCCTACGTCCCCGACGGCGGCACCGGCCCGGACCTCACGTCCCTCACCTGCGCGATGGACCTGCTCGCCGCCCCGTCCCCGGAGGAGGCGTTCGGTCTGGCGGTCGTCGAAGGGCTGGCGTCGGGGCTGCCCGCGGTGTACGCCTCCTGCCCCGCGCTGGAGGACCTGCCCGCGCGCAGCGCGCCCGACGCCCGGCGCGTCGCCGGCGGGCAGCGGGCGTTCACGCGGGCGCTGGCCGAGGCGCACGCCCGGGGCCCGCGCCCGCGCACGGTCGCCGAGGCCGCCCGCCACTACGACATCACCCGCAGCGCCGCCCTCCTCATGGACGTGTACGCGGCCGCCCTGGCCCGCAAGCCCCTGTCGTCCCCGTCGTCCCCTTCTTCTCAGGGAGTCACTTCCGCATGACCGAGAACTCCGTCCGCCCGACCCGCCCGGCCGGCGCCGCCACGCGCCGCTCCAGGGCGCTCCCGCCCTGGTCCCTGCTCGCCGTGGGCGCCCTCGCGGGCGGCCTGGCCGGCGGCGCGTACGGCGCCCTGAAGCCGCCCGTGTACACGGCCACCGCCTATGTCGTCGCCGTCCCCACAACGAAGTCGGACCCGGCGTCCGCGCTGGGCTTCGCCCAGGCCTACGGCCGGGTCGCCACCCAGCTCGCGGTGCTCGGGGACGCCCAGGTGTGGGCGGGGGTGCCGGTGCGGACGCTGCGCGACAGCGTGCAGACGGCGACCTCGCCGGACGCGCCCATGGTCGCGATCACCGCGACCTCCTCCCGCCCCGACCAGGCCGCCGACATGGCCAACGCGGTGTCCCGTGCGGTGACCCGGCACGCGAAGGACTCGATGGCCGCCACCAACGTCGAGCTCCAGCAGTTCGCGCGCGCCGTCAAGCCGACCGAGCCGTCCTCGGCGTCGCCGACGGTGACCGCTCTGGTCGGGGCGAGCGCGGGCGGGCTGCTCGGCGGGCTGGCCCTGCTGGTGCGGCCGAAGCGGAAACGGGCGGACGACCTGGAAGGGGACCGGGAGGAGCCCGGCCGTCCGGCCCCGATGCCCGGTCCCGCGCTCGCCGGCGACACCCGCGGAGCGCTGTGAAACCGGCGTACACGACACAGGTCATCACCGACGAGAAGGCGTTCGCGGCCCTCGCCCCCGCCTGGGGCGAGCTGTACCGGCGGTGCGCCGCGGCCACCCCCTTCCAGAGCCACGCCTGGCTGCACTCGTGGTGGCTGTCGTACGGCAGGCGCGGCCGGCTGCGGGTGCTGGCCGTGCGCGACGGAAGTGGTGAACTCCTCGCCGTGGCCCCGCTGATGGCGGTGCGCCGCCCGTTGCCCACCCTGGTGCCGCTCGGCGGGGCGATCTCCGACTACGGGGACGTGCTGGTCGACGACGAGCGCGGCGAGACGGCCGTGGAGGCGCTCACCGAGGGGCTCTCGGCGGTCGCCCGCACCGCGCTGATCGACTTCCGCGAGGTGCGGCCGGGCGGCGCGGTGGAGGAGGTGTACGAGCGTTGGCGCGGGCCGCGGCGGCGGGTGAGCGACTCGGTGTGCCTGGAGCTGCCGGCCGTCGCGATGGACGAGCTGGTGGCCCGGCTGCCGTCGGCGAAGGCCCAGCGGGTGCGGGCCAAACTGCGCAAGCTGACCGCGCTCGGCGTCGAACGCCGGGTGGTGCGCGCCGACGGCGTCGAACCGGCGGTACGGCGGCTGCTGGACCTGCACCGGCTGCAGTGGCAGGGGCGCAAGGTGACGGGCGAGCACCTCCAGTCGCGATTCCGCGAGCATCTGGTGCGCTCGGTCGGGCCGATGGTGCGCTCGGGGGACGCGGTGGTCACCGAGTTCCGCCTCGACGACGACGTGGTGGCCGTCGACCTGACCCTGCTGTCGCGCCGCCTGGCGGGCGGCTATCTCTACGGCGCGCATCCCCGGTTGCGCGAGTGCAAGGCGGACGTGGCGGTGATGCTGCTGGACGCGTGCGCCGAGCACACCCGTGGCGGCGGGCGCGGCACGCTGAGCCTGCTGCGCGGCAACGAGCCGTACAAGCACCACTGGCGTCCCGAACCGGTCGTCAACCAGCGGCTGTTGCTGGCCCGTCGGCGCACCGCCCCGCTGATCTCGGCGGTGACGGGCGACGTCGCGGCGCGGCGACGGGGCAAGGAGTTGCTGCGCCGCTGGGAGGAGCAGCGGGAGCAGCGCAGGCAGCGGGCGGAGAAGGGGCGTGACGGTGGCGGCAGGTCCTGACACGGGCCGGCCGCCGCCGAGGCCCCGCTCAGCGGCCGCGCGACCACCGGACCGCGGGGAGGCACAGCTTGCCGCCGATCCACCGCTCCACCCAGTCCCCGAGGTCCAACCGCGGGCATGCGGAGACGGTTTGCGAGGTCGCCGACGCCGGCGTCTGCGGCGCCTCCTGCGCCGGTTCCCGGGTGGGCGCCACCGGTGCGGTCTCCTGGGCCGTGCCGGGGAGCGGCGAGATCAGGGGGATCGGCGGGGTCGGTCCTGCGGCCGGTTCTGCGGTCGATCCGGCCGGTCCGGCGACCGGTCCTGCGGTCGGTCCGGCAGGCCCCGCGGTGGGTCCCGCGGTGGGTCCCGCGGTCGGTCCTTCGGGGCGGCCGGAGAGCAGCGAGCGGTAGACGTGCGACGCCATCGGGTTCCGTCCGCACTGCCACACGCCGTGCGGGCAGTAGTCGGTCAGCGTGTTGTACAGCGGCCTGTGCCGACCGATCCAGCCGAGCATGCTCCGCATGTACTCGGGATTGTCGCCGTTGCGGAACAGACCCCATTCAGGGTAGGAAATGGGCTTCCCGTGGCTTTCGGCGAAATCCACATGCGCCTGGAGTCCGTAGGGTTCTTCCACCTGCTGGTCGAACGGCATTCCGGTCGGCTGGTCGTAGGAATCCATTCCGATGATGTCGACGGTGTCGTCACCCGGGTAGCACCGGGTCCAGGCGACCGCGTCGAGGCCGCGGTTCGGTGTGAAGTCGAACTTGAACTTCTGGCCCGGCACCGCCCGCATGGCGGTGACGATCCGGTTCCAGTAGGCCTTCCACGCCTCCGGGTCCGGCCCGCAGCGATGGGTGTAGGTGTTGCCGTTCATCTCCCAGCCGAGCACGATCACCGTGTCCGGCGCGTTCAGCCCGACCAGCCGCTCGGCCAGCCGGCGGAAGTGATGATCGAAGGCGCCGGCCGCGCCCAGCCGCAGCAGCATCCGCACCTCGCTGTCGGAGACGCCCGCCTCGTTGCGCTCCAGCATGGGGACGTTGAGGACGAGCATCCGGTCGTCCTTCCCCGCGCGCCAGTTCGCCCACGCGTCGAGGAAGCCGGGCCGGCCCTCGATGTTGCTCCACCGGTCGCCCGGCAGGTACGTGTGGCCGACGCGGAGTTCGGTGCCGTTCAGCCAGGCGCTGAGCTGGGCGATCCGGGCCACGCCCAGGGGGCCGTAGTCGAGGTAGGCGCCAAAGGCGGTGCCGGACGCGACGGGCGACGCCGGTGCTGCACTCGCGCCCGGGGCGGCAGCGGCGGGGCTCTGCGCCGGGTCCGCGCCGGGGCTCTGGGGGGCGGCGGGGCTCTGCTCGGCGATGGGTGCGGCGGGACTCTGTGCTGCGGGTGCGGCGGGCGGCTCTGGGGGCGGCTCGGCGGCGGCCACGAGGGCCGGCCCGGTGGTGGGCGCGGCGGCTTGCCCGTCCGTCGGGCCGGGGTGCGGAGCCGCGCCTTGGCCGACGGTCGGCGCGGCGGCCGGCTCGGGGACGGGTCCGGGGGAAGGAGCGGCGACCCGTGTCACCCCCGCGCCCGCGGCGAATCCAGGACCGGACGCCAGCGCCGCCGTCATCGCCACCGCCGCCGTCACGACGGCGAGCCGTCGGGACGGGGCGCGTCGCTGCTGTGGGGCCATACCTGCTCCTTTCTCCACTCTCACGCGGTCCCGCGTGCTGATTTCAGATGACTGACACTCAGTCATATGTAAGTCAGATGAAAAGGAAACACGCCACCGCCGTTACGGCTTTCGAGTGCACTGATCGGCCGCACCGGTGAACCGACCCGAAGGAAAAGCCCCGTGTCGCTGCTCGACACCCGAGTCCCCGCCGTACTGCTGCGAATCGACCGGAACCCCTTTCACCACGGAACGCTGGGCGCGGTCCGTTCCCTCGGCCGAGCCGGTGCGGACGTGCACGTGGTCGCCGAGATGACGGGAAGCCCGATCCGCAAGTCGCGCCACGTGCGCCGGCTGCACCCCCCGCCGGCGCCGGGCGCCACCCCCGAGGAGATCGCCACCCTGCTGCTGCGGGTGGCCGCCCGCATCGAACGGCCCGCCGTGCTGATCCCCATGGACGACGCCGGCGCCGTCGCCGTGAGCCGGCTGCGCACGGAGCTGACCCCCGCCTACCTGCTGCCCCAGCAGCCCCCGACGCTGCCCGAACGCGTCGCGGACAAGAGCGAGTTGGCACAGATGTGCGCGGCGGCGGACGTCGCTCACCCCTGCACCTTCATCCCGGAGAGCGCCGGGCAGGCCGTCTCCGCCGCCTGGCGGCTCGGATTCCCGTTGGTGGCCAAGTGGAGCCGGCCCTGGCTGCTGCCCACCGGTTCGGCACTGCGCAGCACGTCGGTGCTGCGCTCCTCTCGGGAGGTGCGGGAGCTGTACCTGCGGGGCGAGGAGGCCGGCAGCCGGCTGCTGCTCCAGGAGTTCCTGCCGCCGGGCGCCGGCAGCGACTGGTTCTTCCACGGGTACGCCGACCGCTCGGGCGTGATGCGCGCCGGCGGCACGGGCCGCAAGCTGAGCGCCTGGCCGCGCGGGGCGGGTCTGACGGCGGTGGGCGAATGGGACACGAACGGGGCGGTGCGGGAGCAGTCCGAGCGGCTCGCCGAGCGGCTCGGCTACCGCGGCATCCTCGACCTCGACTACCGCCGCTGCGGCACGACCGGCCGCTATCACCTGCTCGACTTCAACCCGCGGCCCGGGGCGCAGTTCCGGCTCTTCACCGACACCGCCGGGCTGGACGTCGTACGCGCGCAGCATCTGGACCTGACGCACCGTCCCCTGCCGGAGGGGGAGGCGCGGGCCGGGCGGGCGTTCGTGGTGGAGAACTACGCGCCGCTGTCGGCGCTGCGCCGGGTCCGTACCGACCGGGAGCTGGCCTGGTACGCGGGGGACGACGCCGCTGCGGGCCGTGCGATGTGGGCGCTGTGGTGCGCCCATGTCACCCGGCGGCTGTGGGGGCGGCTGCGTCGCTCCGGCGCGCGGGCGGACGCCGGCTCCGGTGCGGTCGCCGTCGCGGACGCCGGTGCGAAGGCCTGTGGCGAGGTTCCTCCGCGCGTGATCCGGCAGGGGGCGGCCCGTGAGGGTTCGCCGCAGGCGGGGCTGCCCGGCGTGCCGGACGCGGGCGGTCACGCGGACGACGAGAAGGCGGGGAGCCGCTGAAGCTCCCCGCCTCGTCATGTGAAGGGGTCGAAGGTGCGTCGAGGGTGCCGGACGCGGGGGCGGCCGACGCCCGTACGGTCAGCGCCGGGAGGCGGCCCGTCCCCGTCGGTAGAGGAGCGCGCCCGCGGTGATCAGCGCCGCGCTCACGCCGGAAGCGGCGAGCAGGCTCTCGCTGCCGGTCTCGGGCAGTTGCGGACGAGGCTCGTTGTTCTCCTCGCCGGGCGGAGTGCCGTGATCGTCGTCACCGGGGGGCGGGGGGTTCTGCGGCGTGGTGTGCCCGCCCTCCGGGGGCGTGACGGGTCCGCCGGGGGGCGGCGGCGTCGACCCGTAGCCCGGGTCGTCGCCCCCGTAGCCGGGGCCGTCGTCACTGCCGTAACCGGAGTCGTCGTCCCCGTAGCCCGGGCCGTCGTCGCCGTAGCCGGGACCGTCGTCGCTGCCGTAACCCGAGTCGTCGTCACCGCCGTAACCCGGGCCCTCGTCACCGCCGTAGCCCGGGTCGCCGTCGTGGTGACCGCCGTAGCCCGGATCCTCGTCGCCGCCCTGGCCCGAGCCGCCGTAGCCCGAGTCGTCGTCTTGGTGATGTGCGTTTCCTTGGGGATCCCCGTAGCCCGGGTCGCCGTAGCCCGGGTCGCCGTCACTCTTGTCGGTGTCAGTGTCGGCCTCGGCGGAGGAGTCCTCGTCCGCGCGGGCCGCGCCGTCGGCCGGGGCGGATGTGCCCGCGTCCTCGGCGGTGGCCGCCTCGTCGGAGGTGCCCGCGGCGTCGGAGGTGCTCGTCTCCTCGGAGGTGTTCGTCTCGTCGGAGGTGTTCGTGCAGAAGTCGCCGAAGGCCTGGCCGAACGCGGCGGCGAGGCCGGCCGTGTTGCCGCACAGGCTCGCCGGCAGGGTCACCGGGGCCTGGGCGTCGTCGCCCGACACGACGCCGGGAGAGCCCGCGGTGGTCGTGTCCGCGGACGAGTCGGCATAGGCGGCGCCGCCGCACAGGGACAGAAGACTCGTCGCGGCGGCCGCCGCGATCATTCCCCTGGTCAGGGTCTGTCGCATCTGATCGTCTTCCTGGTGGGAGAAACGGGGAAAGCCGACCCTGGAACAGTGGAGCAGTCGTCCAAGGCCGGCCTCGACCCAGCCGTGGGCTGGTGGCGGAGCATCGTCAGTCGTTGACGCAGAGGGTGCCGAAGGCGGGGCTCAGCAGGCCGGTCGCGCCGAACGTGTTCCCGCAGACGTTCATCTGGGTGTGGAGCGAGAACTGCGTCACGTTGCCGGAGAGGAATCCGGGGGAGCCGATGGCCACGGCTTCGGCAGTGGAGTCCGCGAAGGCAGGGGCGGCTCCGCCCAGACCCAGGATCAGGCCCGCGACGACGGCGGCGGTCTTCTTCATGTCGTTCCCTTCTGTGCGGTCATGCCTGGCGGTCGAAACCGAGCGAGCGCAGCCGGATCAGCTCGCACCATGACCTGCAGGCTGCACACGACAGATAGACGGTGGAGGAAGCCTGCGAACGCGGGCCGCAGGTCAATTCACCCGAACGCGTTCGCGGCGTTCATACGACTGGTCCCCCCGAGGGGGGAACGATTCAGCGGCGGACGGACGGCGGATCGGCGGTCCGGTGTGAGCCATCGGGGTGAATCAGAGCAACCAAGCCCGCCCGGCCGAGTTGACCAAGACGCTCCGGTGGACGGGGTTTTTCCAGAAGGGACAAGCAAGTGATCAAGAAGGTTCTGGCCGCCGTCACGGTCGCCGCCTCCGCCATGGGCGCCTCCGTCGCGGTGGCGGCCCCGGCGCTCGCCATCGGCAACGACAGCGGCACCACGTCCGCCAGCGGCAACGGCGCCTCCCAGGTGTTCGGCAACTCGGCCACCTACGGCAACATGAGCCCGCAGATGGCGCTCATCCAGGGCTCCTTCAACAAGCCCTGCATCGGTCTGCCGGCCAAGTTCAACACCCAGGCGACCACGGGGCTCGCCCTCCAGGACGTCCCGATCCTGTCCGCCCCGCAGAACCAGCAGTGCGTCGAGAACTCCACCCAGGCCAAGGGCGACGAGCCGCTGTCGCACATCCTGGACGACCTCGCGCTCTTCTCGGGCAACGGGGTCGAGAACGAGTGACGGCCTGACCGTACGACCGACGAGGTGAACGGGCTCGCCCTCCGAGCCCTCGGGGCTGTTTGCGGGCCCCGGCAGCGGGCCGCCGATGACCGGCGGCCCGCTCCTTCGTGTGCGCGCTCACGCGTCGACGAGGGGCGCGTGCGCGGCGCGGCCGATGCGCTGGGCCGATCGGGGCACAGCACGCAACCCGGGCCGGTGTCCTGGCGTTGACCAGCACGCAACTCCTCACCGGAGTCCGCTTTTCGAAGGGAACGAACATGAAGAAGCTGTGGGCAACCGCGGCTGTCGCCGCCTCGCTCGCCGGATTCACGGCGGTGACCGCCCCCCAGGCTCTCGCCATCGGCGACGACAGCGGCACCACCTCGGCCAGCGGCAACGGCGCCCGGTCCGAGTTCGGCAACTCGGCCACGTCCGGCGACATGAGCCCGCAGCTCTCGCTGGTCCAGGGCTCGCTGAACAAGCCGTGCCTCGGCATTCCCGTGAAGCTCAACAACCAGGTGCCCGCGGCGATCGGCGCCCAGGACGTCCCGATCCTCTCGGCCCCGCAGAACCAGCAGTGCGTCGAGAACTCCACCCAGGCCAAGGGCGACGAGCCGCTGTCGCACATCCTGGACGACGTCTCGCTCCTGACCGGCAACGGCGCGGGCAACGGCTGAGCCGCCTCGGCGCCACGACGGCGGGTCACCGGTCACCCGGTGCCCCGCCGTTCTGGTGTCCGCCTCCGATCGGCCCGCCAATCAGGCTCTACGAACGGAGCCGGCTCGCCTCGCCGATGGCCTTGGCGAGGGCCCGTACTTCCTCGTCCTCGGTCTTCCTCACCAGGTCGTCGGCGCGCTCCCTCAGCCGGCTCAGGGGGGGTGCGGCCGGCAAGGTGCCGCTTCCGCCCGGCCCTCGACGCAGGGCGTCGCCGAAGTAAGCGGCGATAGCGGTGACTTGGAAGCGGACGGGGGCGTCGGCCAGTGAGTCGTGAAGGGCGGCGGTCTCCAGGCGGCCCGAGGTCTCGTGCGGGGCGCGGGTCGTGGGGTCGAGCCAGCGCACGGTAGCCGTGGCGAGGAGGCCCCGTGCGCCCGGCGTGGTGCGGACGGCGTAGAAGGCGGTGACCGTGTGGCCGGGGCCGACCTCCCCCCCGTCGACGCTGTCGTCGCGGAAGTCCTCGTCGGCGACCCGGCGGTTGTCGTAGCCGACGAGGCGGAACTCCTCGACCGTGTGCGGGTCGAAGGCGACCTGCGCCTTGGCGTCGCGGGCGGTGAGGTCGACGTGACGCGGGAGCTGCCCGGCGAAGACCTTCTCGGCATCCGTCTCGTCCGACACGTAGACGGTGTGGCCGTCACCCTTGTCGGCGAGGCGTTCCATGAGGGCGTCGCCGTAGTCGCTGCCGACGCCGACGCCGAAAAGGGTGACGCCGTGCTCTCGGCGGGCCGTGGAGACGCGTTCCAGGATGGAATCGGCGGATGTGTCACCGGTGTTGGCGAGGGCGTCGGAGACGAGGACGACGCGGTTGGTGGCGCCCGCGCGCAGCCCCTCGACCGCGGTGGCGTAGCCGGTTTCGACGCCCGCGCCGAGGTTGGTGGAGTCGGCGGGCTCCAAACTGTCGATGGCGTCGTGGACGCGGGCGCGGTCGCTCGCCTCGCCGAGCCGGGTCATCGGCAGGACGGTCTCGGCCTCCTCGCTGAAGGTGACGAGGGCGACGGAGTCGTCGTCGCGCAGACGGTCGGTCATCGTGCCCAGGGCCCGCTGGGCGAGGTCGAGGCGCCCGGGTTCGGCCATCGAGCCGGAGATGTCGATCACGAAGGTGAGGGCGGCGGGCGGGCGTTCGCCCGTCGTGCTCGCGGTGCGGGTGGCGAGGCCGACACGGACCAGGGACCAGTCGTCCTCGCCGGTGCGGGCGCCGTCGACGGTCACGGAGAAGCCGTGGCCGTCGGGGCGTTCGTAGTCCTGGCGGAAGCTGTTGACGAACTCCTCCGGGCGGATCGTCGACGGCTCGGGCAGCTCGCCGTCGGCGAGGGCGCGGCGCGCGTAGCCATAGGAGGCGGTGTCGACGTCGAGGGCGAAGGTGGACAGGCGGCCGGCGGACGGGTCGTCTCCCCGGGCGGCGCCCTCGCCCTCGAGGCGGGGCGCGCTCGGGGCCGGGAAGCCGCCTTCGTGGTAGGCCCGTTGGGCGCCGCTCCCGTCCGGGGCGCCCGAGCCGCCCGCGGCGCAGCCGGTGAGCAGCGCCAGCGCGGCGGCCGCGCCAGCGATCAGTCGTCGCGTCCGGTGGTGGTCCATCTCCCGTGCCCCCTTGGTCCGTTGACGTCGCCGTACGTGACTGTGACGGCACGGGGGCCCGATACGTGCGTCACGGGGCGTTGCGGAAGGGTCTCGAAGAGGGCACGGCGGACACCCGTCGAGACCGGCGGGTGATCTTCCGTTGACCTAGGAGACGACGTCCTTGCGGGCGAAACCCCTGAAGGCCAGGGCGAACAGCACGAGCGCGTACGTTATCGACAGGGAAATGCCCTGGATCATGTCGGTCCAGTCGAGCTGGGGCCGTACGGCGTCGAGCCAGGCGTACTGCCAGTGCGCGGGCAGGAAGTGGCGCCAGTCGCCGAGGGCCGTCACCTCGTCGAGGACGTTGCCGACGATGGTCAGCCCGACGGCGCCGCCGACCGCGCCGAGCGGGGCGTCGGTCTTCGTGGAGAGCCAGAACGCGAGGGCGGCGGTCACCAGTTGGGACACGAAGATGTACGCCACGGTGACGGCCAGGCGCTGGGCGGCGGTGCCCGCGGGCATCGAGCCGCCGGTGGGCAGTTCAAGTGGGCCCCAGCCGTAGGCAGCAGTGCCGACGGCGAGGGCGACCACGGGCAGCAGCACCATCGCCACCAGGCTGAGGCCGAGCCCGACGACGAGCTTGGACCACAGCAGGCGGGCGCGGGGCACGGGGGCGGCGAGCAGGTAGCGCAGCGAGGACCAGCCGGCCTCGGAGGCGACGGTGTCGCCGCAGAACAGCGCGACGGGGATGACCAGCAGGAAGCCCGCCGCGGCGAACAGGTTCACCGCGGCGAAGTTGGTGCCGGACAGCGTCGCCGTGTCCATCAGGTTGACGCGGTTGTTTCCCGAGCCGGGGCCGCCGCCCACCTGGAAGGCGACGAGCAGCACGAACGGCAGGGCGAACAGGACGCCGCCCATGACCATGGTGCGGCGGCGCTTGAGCTGGCGGACCAGTTCGACCCGGAGGGGCAGTGTGCGCGCGGCGCGGTAGCCGTCGGCGACCTCGACGGGCTCGGCGCGGTCGGTCACCGTGCTCAACTTCAGTCTCCGATCAGGGTGAGGAAGGCGTCTTCGAGGCGGCGGTGCGGGCCGACCGACTCCACCGGCACCTCCAGGCGCACGAGTTCGGCGACCAGGCCCGACGCGCTGCCGCCGGCGTCGAGGCGGACCAGCAGACCGGTGTCGGCGCGGACGGCCGAGGCCACGCCCGGCAGCGCGGCGACCTTGTCGACGACCGGGTCCTCCACGGGCGTCGCCGTGCCGACGAGGAGGGTGTCGCCGGAGCCGACGATCTCGGCGACCGGGCCGGCCTGGACGAGCTGCCCATGGTCCATGACGACCAGATGTGTGCAGGACTGCTCCACCTCGGACAGAAGATGGCTGGAGACGATCACCGTGCGGCCGGCCGCCGCGTAGCGGATCATCACCTCGCGCATCTCGCGGATCTGGGGCGGGTCGAGTCCGTTGGTCGGCTCGTCGAGGATGAGCAGGTCGGGCAGACCCAGCATGGCCTGAGCGATGGCGAGGCGCTGGCGCATGCCCTGGGAGTAGGTGCGCACCGCGCGGGCGAGGGCGTCGCCGAGTCCCGCGATCTCCAAGGCCTCTTCGAGGTGGGCGTCCTGCGGCGGGCGGCCGGTGGCCCGCCAGTACAGGTCGAGGTTCTCGCGGCCGGTGAGGTGCGGGAGGAAGCCCGCGCCCTCGACGAACGCGCCGACCCGGGACAGCACCGGCGCGCCGGGCGCGATGGCGTGCCCGAAGACGCGGATCTCGCCGCCGTCCGGCCTGATCAGCCCCATCAGCATGCGCAGGGTGGTCGTCTTGCCGGCGCCGTTGGGGCCGAGCAGTCCGAGCACCTGGCCCTTCTCGACGCGGAAGGACAGGTCCTTGACGGCGTAGCGGTCGGCCGCCTTGGCGTATCGCTTGCTCAGACCGGTGATCTGGAGGGGCACGTCGGCCAGCGCGGGGTCCGCGGGGGCGGGCGCGGCGGTGCGGCGGCGGGCGGTCAGCAGCAGGGCGAGGGCGACGCCCGCGCCGGCGAGCGGCAGCCACCACACCCACGCGGGCAGCGCGGGCGGCGGGTCGGCCTCGCTGAGGGCGGTCGGCACCGTCAGGTCGCTCTTCAGCGAGACGGTGTACGTCGCCGGGGCCGTCGGGGAGGCGTAGCCGAGGTCGGTGGAGGCGAGGACGAGGCGCAGGCGGTGACCGTCGTCCACCTCGTGGTCGATCGCGGGGAGGGTCACCGTGACGTCCTTGCCGGCCTTGGCGCCCGTGACGCGGACGGGCTGCACCAGCTGGGACGGCAGCACCTGCTGTCGCTGGCCGCCGGGGCCGACGTCGTACACCTTGGCGAAGAGGACGGCGTCGTCGGCCGTCGACTTCACATGGACGGTGACCTCGGGCGAGCCGGTGATGCGGACGTCGTCGCGGAAGGGCGCCGACTCGAAGGCGGCGAACTGGCCGGGGAAGTCGAGGGAGACGCCCACGCCGAGGGAGGACAGCTGGGAGAGGCCGCTGCCCGCGCCGAGGCCGGGCAGGGCCGACACGGCGGGCGGGGAGGCGCCGGCCGGGTTGTCGACGCGCTGCTCGCGGCCGCTGAGCGGGACCGCGCGAGGCTTGCCCTCCAGGCCGGGGTAGCTGTCGGCGCTCACGCCGCGCAGACGCGGTTCGCCGTCGCCGGTGCCGGTGCCGAGGGTGCGGGTGACGCGGAAGGCCGGGCCGGTGCCGGCGCTCTTGTCGTCCTTGAGGTACCGGTCGAACCAGTCGGCGACGCGGGCCTGCACGCGCCCGCTCTCCATGTCCCCGCCGTCGTGACCGCCCGCGATCCAGTCGACGTCGACGGGGGCGCCGTTGGCCTTGATCGCCTTCGCGGCGGCGTCGGACTGGGCGAGCGTGAAGAGGGAGTCGGTCTGCCCCTGGAAAAGGAGGGTGGGCACCTTGATGCGATCGCCGACGGCGGACGGCGAACGCGCTTCGAGCAGTCGGCGTGCCGCCTCGTCCGGGACACCGGACTCGGCGACCCGCTGGTACATCGCGCACAGCGCGGGCTCGAACCGGTGGCACCCCCCACCGCTGTTGAAGAACACGCCGGCCCACAGCTTCTTGAACACGCCGTCGGGGAACAGGGCGTCGGCGAGGTTCCAGTAGGTGATCGACGGGGCGATGGCGTCGACCCGGCTGTCGTGCCCGGCGGCCAGCAGCGAGACGGCGCCGCCGTAGGAGCCGCCGGCCATGCCGACGCGGGGGTCGCCCGCCTTGTCGAGCCGCACCTGCGGCTGCTTGGCCAGCCAGTCGATCAGCTTCGAGACGTCGGCGACCTCGGCCTTCGGGTCGTTGAGCCCGATCCGCCCGGTGGATGCGCCGAACCCGCGCGCTGACCAGGTCAGCACGGCGTACCCGTCCCGTGCGAGATCCTCGGCCTGCCGCCGCACGTCGTCCTTGCTGCCCCCGAAGCCGTGCGCGAGCAGCACCGCGGGCCGGCGGCCGTCGCCGCCGGCGGTGAAGTACGAGGTGTCGAGCCGGACTCCGCCGCCCATGTCCATGACCTGCTCGGCGCGACGGACCTTCGGCGGGTCGTCGTCGGCGACGGCCGTCCAGGTCCCCGCACCGACGAGCACGACGACGGCGGCAGCGGCGCCGACGAGCGCACGCCGGGACCGCCCGAGCAGTCGAAGATCCATGCTCCAACGGTACGGGGTCAACCTGTCGGGGAGTTGTCGACCGAAGACCGAAGCCGAGATGCTCCTGAAGGCGGACACGACCGCCCCGGCATACCGCGGGCGCGGTATGCCGGGGCGGTCGGGCGGCCGGCGTCAGTGGTTGCGGGGGAAGCCCAGGTCCACTCCGGTCGGGGTGTCGGCCGGGTCGGGCCAGCGGGTGGTGACGACCTTGCCCCGGGTGTAGAAGTGGGTGCCGTCGTTGCCGTAGATGTGGTGGTCTCCGAAGAGGGAGTCCTTCCAGCCGCCGAAGCTGTGGTAGCCGACGGGGACCGGGATCGGGACGTTGACGCCGACCATGCCGGCCTCGATCTCCAGCTGGAAGCGGCGGGCCGCGCCGCCGTCGCGGGTGAAGATCGCGGTGCCGTTGCCGAAGGGGGAGCTGTTGATCAGCGCGACGCCCTCTTCGTAGGTGTCGACGCGCAGGACGCACAGGACCGGGCCGAAGATCTCGTCCGTGTAGGCCTTCGCCGACGTGGGCACCTTGTCGAGGAGCGAGATGCCGATCCAGTGGCCGTCCTCGTGGCCCTCCACCGTGTAGCCGGTGCCGTCGAGGATCACCTCCGAGCCCTCGGCCGCCGCACCCGTGACGTAGGACGCCACCTTGTCGCGGTGGGCCGCGGTGATCAGGGGGCCCATCTCCGACGTGGGGTCGTTGCCGGGGCCGATCTTGATCTTCTCGGCGCGCTCGCGGATCTTGTCGACGAGTTCGTCGCCGACGGCGCCGACGGCGACGACCGCGGAGATCGCCATGCAGCGCTCGCCCGCCGAGCCGTACGCGGCGGACACCGCGGCGTCGGCCGCCGCGTCGAGGTCCGCGTCCGGCAGCACCAGCATGTGGTTCTTCGCGCCGCCGAGAGCCTGGACGCGCTTGCCGTTCGCGGAGGCCGTGGTGTGGATGTAGCGGGCGATGGGGGTGGAGCCGACGAAGGACACCGCCTTGACGTCGGGGTGCTCCAGCAGACGGTCGACGGCCACCTTGTCGCCGTGGACGACGTTGAAGACGCCGTCGGGCAGCCCGGCCTCCGACAGGAGCTCGGCGAGCTTCAGCGACGCCGACGGGTCCTTCTCGCTCGGCTTCAGCACGAAGGTGTTGCCGGTCGCGATGGCGATCGGGAACATCCACATCGGGACCATCGCCGGGAAGTTGAACGGCGTGATGCCGGCGACCACGCCCAGCGGCTGGCGGATCGAGGAGACGTCCACGCGGCTCGCGACCTGCGTCGACAGCTCGCCCTTCAGCTGCACGCTGATACCGCAGGCCAGGTCGACGATCTCCAGGCCGCGGGCGACCTCGCCGAGCGCGTCGGAGTGCACCTTGCCGTGCTCGGCGGTGATCAGCTCCGCGATCTCGTCGCGGTGCTCGTCCAGCAGCGCGCGGAACTTGAACAGGATCGACGTGCGCTGGGCCAGCGAGGACTGGCCCCAGGTGACGTAGGCGTCCTTGGCGGCGGCGACGGCGGCGTCGACCTCGTCGACAGAGGCGAACGCGACCTTGGTGGTGACCGCGCCGGTCGCCGGGTCGGTGACCGGCCCGAACGTACCCGACGCGCCCTCGACGGACTTGCCGCCGATCCAGTGGTTGACGATCTTCGTCATGACCGAGTGCTCCTTCACAGATGGCGGCGTCGGGTTGAGACGTGCCGTTCGTACAGCTCACGGGCCTTGACCGCCGACGGGCGGGTCGCGGTCTCGGCCACGGGTACATCCCACCAGGCCTGCGCCGGAGGCGGGCCCGACACTGTGTCTGCCGTTTGGGTCTCGACGTAGACACAAGTGGGAGTGTCGGCGGCGCGCGCCTCGGCGAGCGCCTCGCGCAGCTCGCGGACGGTCTTCGCGCGCAGCACCCGCATGCCCAGGCTGGCCACGTTCGCGGCCAGGTCGACGGGCAGCGGCGCGCCGGTGAACGTGCCGTCGTCGGAGGTGAACCGGTACGCGGTGCCGAACCGTTCGCCGCCCACCGACTCCGACAGCCCGCCGATCGAGGCGTACCCGTGGTTCTGCACGAGGACCATCTTGATCGCGATCCCCTCCTGCACCGCCGTGACGATCTCCGTCGGCATCATCAGGTAGGTGCCGTCGCCGACCAGCGCCCAGACGTTACGTTCGGGAGCCGCGAGCTTCACGCCGATCGCTGCGGGGATCTCGTAGCCCATGCAGGAGTAGCCGTACTCCAGGTGGTATTGGTCCCGCGAGCGCGCCCGCCACAGTTTGTGCAGGTCGCCGGGGAGCGAACCGGCCGCATTGATGATCACGTCCGACTCGTCGACGAGTGCGTCCAGCGCGCCGAGGACCTGCGGCTGCGTCGGGCGCACGTCCGGCTCCTCGGCCTCGTAGCAGGCGTCGACGCGCTGCTCCCAGCGCTCCTTGTCCTCGGTGTACTGGGTGGCGTACTCCTCCGCGACGCGGTGGCCGTGCGTCAGCAGCGCCGCGGTCAGCTCCTGCAGACCGCTGCGGGCGTCCGCGACCAGCGGCAGGCCGGCGAGCTTGTGGCCGTCGTAGGGGGCGATGTTGAGGTTGAGGAAGCGGACGCCGTCGGCGGCGAAGAGGGTGTTGGAGGCGGTGGTGAAGTCGGTGTACCGGGTGCCCACGCCGATGACCAGGTCGGCGGTGCGGGCCAGTTCGTCGGCGGTCGCGGTGCCGGTGTGGCCGACGCCGCCGACGTCCTGCGGGTGGTCGTGGCGCAGGGAGCCCTTGCCGGCCTGGGTGGAGGCGACCGGGATGCCGGTGGCGCCGGCGAACTCGGCGAGGGCCTCCTCGGCACGGCTGTGGTGGACGCCGCCGCCCGCGACGAGCAGGGGCCGCCGGGCCGACCTGATCGCCCGGACCGCTTCGGCGAGTTCGGCCGGATCGGCCCCCGGGCGCCGTACGGCCCAGGTGCGCTCGGCGAAGAACTCCTCCGGCCAGTCGTAGGCCTCGGCCTGGACGTCCTGGGGCAGGGCGAGGGTGACCGCGCCCGTCTCCACGGGGTCGGTGAGCACGCGCATCGCCTGGAGGGCGGCCGGGATCAGGGCCTCGGGGCGGGTGATCCGGTCGAAGTACCTGGACACCGGCCGCAGGCAGTCGTTGACGGACACATCGCCCGCGTAGGGGACTTCGAGCTGCTGGAGCACCGGGTCCGCGGGCCGCGTGGCGAAGACGTCGCCGGGCAGGAGGAGCACCGGGAGGTGGTTGATCGTGGCGAGCGCGGCGCCGGTGACCAGGTTGGTCGCGCCGGGGCCGATGGACGTCGTCACGGCGTGCGTGGACAGGCGGCCGGACTGGCGGGCGTATCCGACGGCCGCGTGGACCATCGACTGCTCGTTGCGCCCCTGGTGGAAGGGCATGTCGTCCGCGTACTCGACGAGCGCCTGGCCGAGGCCGGCGACGTTGCCGTGGCCGAAGATGCCCCAGGTCGCGCCGATCAGCCGCTGCCGTACGCCGTCGCGCTCGGTGTGCTGCGCGGCGAGGAAGCGCACCAGTGCCTGGGCCACGGTGAGCCTGGTGGTCATCGGTAACCCCCTTCTGCGTGGTCCGGGTGGAAGCAGATCCGCCACTCCCGGGTCTCGCCCGGACCCGCCATGACGTTCAGGTAGTACATGGCGTGGCCGGGCTGGGCGATCGACGGGCCGTGCCATCCGTCGGGGACGAGGACGGCGTCGCCGGAGCGGACCTCGGCGAGGACGTCGGCGCCGCCCTCCCGCGAGGGGGACACCCGCTGGTAGCCGAAGCCGCGGGGGCCGTCGATCTCGAAGTAGTAGATCTCCTCGAGCTCCGCCTCCTCGCCCGGCCGGTGCTCGTCGTGCTTGTGCGGCGGGTACGAGGACCAGTGGCCGCCGGGGGTGATCACCTCGACGGCGATCAGCTTGTCGCACTCGAAGGCGTCGGCGGAGGCGAAGTTGCGCACCAGACGGGCGCAGTCGCCGCTGCCGCGCTCTTCGACGGGGACCTCCGGCGCGGGGCCGTAGCGGGCGGGGAGTCGTCGCTCGCACTTCGCTCCTGCCAGGGCGAAGCGGCCTCCCGCGCCGGAGGCGATCTGGACCCGGGCGTCCCGGGGAACGTACGCGAAGTCGGAGACCGACGCGAACACGCTTTCCCTGCCCAGGAGTTGGAACTCGTTTCCGTCCGTGCGCACCGTACATCCGCCTTCGAGCGGGAGGACGATCCACTCGCTGTCGCCGGTGGCGAGGTCGTGCGCGCCGCCCGGCTCCAGCTCGACGATCCGCAGACCGCTGTGGGTCCAGCCGGCCCGCTCGGGGTCGATGGCGAGGGAGTAGGCGCCGTCGGCGGTCGTGCCCGCGGGAACGTGGAGGTTCTCGCTCTGCTTGTTCGTCATGCCACCCTCACAGCAGTCCTACGGCGGTGTCCACGGCGGCGGCGACGTCCCCGTCCGCCGGGTACAGCAGGGAGCGGCCGACGACCAGCCCCCGGACGGTGGGCAGTCGCAGCGCCCCCCGCCACTTCTCGTACGCGGCGTCCTGGTCCTCGACGGAGCCGCCGACCTCGCCGCCGAGGAGCACGGCGGGGAGGGTGGAGGTCTCCATGACCTCGGCCATGTCGTCGGGGTCGTCGGTGACCGGCACCTTCAGCCATGTGTAGGCCGAACTGCCGCCCAGCCCCGAGGCGATGGCGATGGACTTGGTGACGGCCTCGGGCGAGAGATCGTTCTTCAGCGTGCCGTCGGGGGCGCGGCGGCTGATGAACGGCTCGACGAACAGGGGCAGTCGGCGGGCCGCCATGTCGTCGATCGCGCGGGCCGTGGTCTCCAGGGTGGTGAGGGAGCCCGGGTCGTCGTAGTCGATGCGCAGCAGCAGTTTGCCCGCGTCGAAGTTCAGGCGCTCGATGTCCTGGGCGCGGTGGCCGGTGAAGCGGTCGTCGAGCTCGAAGACCGCGCCCTGCAGGCCGCCCCGGTTCATCGAGCCCATGACGACCTTGCCGTCGAGGGCGCCGAGGAGGAGCAGGTCGTCGAGGATGTCGGCGGTCGCGAGGACGCCGTCGACGCCAGGGCGGCTCAGCGCGAGGCAGAGGCGGTCGAGCAGGTCGGCGCGGTTGGCCATGGCGAGCCGGTCGCCGCCGGCGCCGAGCGCGCCGCGGGCCGGGTGGTCGGCGGCGACGATCATCAGCCGGCCGGAGTCGTCGATCAGCGGGCGGCGGGGGCGGCGGGCTGCGGCCTCGGCGATCGCCTCGGGATGGCGCGTGCGAAGACGGACGAGCTCGGAGACGTCGACCTTGGGGAGGGTCGCGGTGGCGGAGGCGCCCGAGGCGGCGGCGGTCGCGCCGGGGGCGCTGTCGCCCGGGGCGGGGGTTCGGGGCGCCGGCGGGGCGGCTTCTTCCCTGCGGTCCGCCCTCACCGCACCGCTCCGGCGGTGAGCGCGGCCTCGACCTCGGCCGGGGTCGGCATCGCGGAGGAGCACTCCAGCCGGGAGGCGACGATGGCGCCGGCGGCGTTGGCGTGGCGCATGGTCTTCTCCAGGTCCCAGCCGGCCAGCAGCCCGCGGCACAGGGAGCCGCCGAAGGCGTCGCCCGCGCCGAGGCCGTTGAGGACGTCGACGGGCAGCGGCGGCACCTCGGCCGACTCGCCGTGGCGGTCGACGGCGAGAACGCCCTTGGGCCCCTGCTTGACGACGGCCAGCTCCACGCCGGCGTCCAGCAGGGCCCGCGCCGCGGCGTGCGGTTCGCGCACCCCGGTGGCGATCTCCACCTCGTCCAGGTTGCCGACGGCGACGGTGGTGTGCTTGAGGGCCTCGGCGTAGAAGGGGCGGGCCGCGTCGGGGTCGGTCCAGAACATGGGGCGCCAGTCGAGGTCGAAGACCGTGGTGCCGGCCTTTGCGCGGTGCGCGAGGGCCGCCAGTGTCGCCGTGCGGCTGGGCTCCTCGCTCAGGCCGGTGCCCGTGACCCAGAAGACGCGGGCGTCGCGGACGGCGTCCAGGTCGAGCTCGTGGGCGTCGATCTCCAGGTCGGGCGCCTTGGGCCGGCGGTAGAAGTAGAGCGGGAAGTCGTCCGGCGGGAAGATCTCGCAGAAGGTGAGGGGCGTCGCGAGCCCGGGGACCGAGGTGACCCAGCGGTCGTCGACGCCGAAGCCGCGCAGCGCCTCGTGCAGGTACAGACCGAACGGGTCGTCGCCGGTGCGGGTGATCACCGCGGTGTCCAGGCCGAGACGGGCCGCGGCGACGGCGACGTTCGCGGCCGAGCCGCCGAGGAACTTCCCGAAGGACGTGACCTGCGGGAGCGGCACGCCCGTCTGCAGCGGGTACAGGTCCACCCCGATCCGCCCCATGGTGATCAGGTCGTACGCCATCGAGTTCCCTTCGTGTCGGCCCGCACCCTCGTCGGATGTGTCGCCGGGTGCGCCGCCGTGTCGGCTCTCCACGGCTTTCTAGTCCCGCACGGTGCGCCCTGTCAATGTTTTGTCCAGACATTCGGACCAGGGCCTTGACACCCCTGACGGCCAGACTTCACGCTGACGGCCATGACGTCGTTGTCACCTCAGCCCTCGCCCCAGTCCCCCGCTCCCGGTTCCGGCGCGTCCCGCATCCGGATCGGATCGGCCCCCGACAGTTGGGGCGTCTGGTTCCCGGACGACCCGCAGCAGGTGCCCTGGCGGCGCTTCCTCGACGAGGTCGCGCAGTCCGGTTACGAATGGATCGAGCTGGGCCCCTACGGGTACCTGCCGACCGACCCGGCGATCCTCACCGAGGAGACCGCCGAGCGTGGCCTGAAGGTGTCGGCCGGCACGGTCTTCACCGGGCTGCACCACGGGGAGGCCGTCTGGGAGAAGACCTGGGCGCACGTCGCGGACAACGCGGTGCTCGCGCAGGCCATGGGCGCCTCCCACCTGGTCGTCATCCCGTCCTTCTGGCGGGACGACAAGACCGGCGAGGTGCTGGAGCCGGACACGCTGACGCCCGAGCAGTGGCGCAACCTGACCTCGCTGACCGAGCGGCTGGGCAAGGAGGTGCGGGAGCGGTACGGGTTGCAGATCGTCGTCCACCCGCACGCCGACACCCACATCGACAGCGAGGAGAACGTGGTCCGCTTCCTCGACGGCACCGACTCCGACCTGGTGTCCCTCTGCCTCGACACCGGGCACTACGCGTACTGCGGCGGCGACAGCGTCAAGCTGATCGAGACCTACGGGGAGCGGATCGGCTACCTGCACCTCAAGCAGGTGGACCCGGAGATCCTCGCGGACGTGCGGGCGAAGGGCACGCCGTTCGGCCCCGCCGTCGCGCAGGGCGTGATGTGCGAGCCGCCGTCCGGGGTGCCGGCCCTGGGGCCCGTGCTGGAGGCGGCGCGGAAGCTGGACGTCGACCTGTTCGCGATCGTCGAGCAGGACATGTACCCGTGCGAGCCGGACACCCCGCTGCCGATCGCTCAGCGGACCCGGGCGTTTCTGCGATCCTGCGGGGCGTGAGGGGGCCTCCGGCGGTTTGCCGGGCGTGTGAGGGGGCCTCCGGCGGTTTGCCGGGCGCGTGAGGTTCTGCCGGGGGGTGTTGTTCGGCGGGTGCGGGTTGACTGTGGCCTGTCGCGCAGTTCCCCGCGCCCCTTGGGCGCTGGTGCCGGCGCTTCTTCGGGGGCTGGCCTCCGCGCCCCTTCGGGGCTGGCCCCGTACTCCTTCGGGGCTGGTCGCCGTGCTCCTTCGGGGCTGGGCCCTGCACTTCTTCGGGGTGGCTCGGCTCTGTTACAAAGTCGGGTCTTTGTCACGCATGTCCTTGTTTTGCGGGTGGAGTGTCACAGGCCGTCCACAGCCGTAGCCGCGCCGTCGCCGTGTGTCGTTGGGCGGGCGATGGCTTGGTGATCGTCGACGCAGTGCCGGGCTCCCCCGGGCGGCCTTCCGGCCGCCGCCCCGGCGCGCGCAGGGAGGTGCGGCCCATGACCGACCGACGGCTGTGGTCCTACAAGGAGATCGCGGCGCACATCAGCGTGCAGCCCGACACCGTGCGGTCCTACCGCAAACACGGGCTGCTGCCCGCGCCCGACCACGTGGAGGGCGGTAAACCGTTCTGGTACGCGGACACCGTCCGGGCCTGGGTCGCGTCCCGGCCCGGCAACCGCGGTCGCGGCCAGGGCTGACAGCGAAAAGCGTTCTGTGCCCCGCCTTCGGGTGGGGCACAGTGCTGCCCATGGACTTCACCGTCAAGCCGACTCTCACCGGCGAGAAGACCGTGCTGCGGCCCTTCACCGAGGCCGACGCGGAGACCATGTGGGAGATCATCGGCGACCCCGAGGTGGTCCGCTTCACCTTCCCGGCGAGCGGCGACCTCACCCTGGACAGCGTGCGTTCCTGGTACGCCGGCCGCTCCGCGCAGACCGACCGGCTCGACCTCGCCGTCACCGATCGCGCCACCGGACTCCTCGTGGGCGAGGTCGTCCTGCACGAGTGGGCCCCGGACGCCCGCTCCTGCACCTTCCGCACGCTGATCGGGCCCCAGGGGCGCGGCCGGGGCCTCGGCACCGAGGCGACCCGGCTCATCGTCGGTCACGCCTTCGATCGACTGGGCCTGCATCGCGTGCAGTTGGAGCTGTACGGCGACAACGCACGCGCCCGGCGGGTCTACGAGAAGGTCGGCTTCACGGTCGAGGGCGTGCGGCGGGAAGCCGCGTTCCGGGGCGGGGTGTGGGTGGACGAGGTGCTGATGGCGCTCCTGGACCGGGAGTGGGCCGCCCTCACCGCCACGGCTCGATGACCGTCACTCCCGCTCCCGGCGCCGTCCCCAGCGCGGCCAGCGCCCCCGGCACGGCGTCCAGCCCGATCGTCGACGTCACCAGCAGGTCGGGGCGCAGCACCCCGGCCCGGACCAGTTCCAGCATCTGCGGGTAGGCGTGGGCAGCCATGCCGTGGCTGCCGAGGAGTTCCAGCTCCAGGGCGACCGCTCGGGCCAGCGGGACGGGCGTCGTGCCGTCCGCCGAGGGCAGCAGGCCGACCTGGACGTGCCGGCCGCGGCGGCGCAGGCCGTTCACCGACGCCGCGCAGGTGGCGGGCGAGCCGAGCGCGTCCAGGGAGAGGTGGGCGCCGCCGCCGGTCAGCTCGCGGATCGCCGAAGCGGTGTCCGGCGTCTCCCGCGCGTCCAGGCACACTGTCGCGCCGAACCGCCGCGCCAGGTCCAGGGCCTGCGGGGAGACGTCCACGGCGACCGTCCGCGCCCCGCAGGCCGCGGCGATCATCACCGCCGACAGACCCACTCCGCCGCAGCCGTGCACGGCCACCCACTCCCCCGGCGCCACCCGGCCCTGCCGCACGACCGCCCGGAACGCGGTCGCGAACCGGCAGCCGAGCGAGGCCGCGGTGGCGTACGACAGGTCTTCCGGGATCGCGACCAGGTTCACGTCGGCGTGGTCCAGGGCCACGTACTGGGCGAAGGAGCCCCAGTGGGTGAAACCGGGCTGGGTCTGGCGCTCGCACACCTGGTGGTCCCCCGCCGCGCAGGACGGGCAGGCGCCGCAGCCGCACACGAACGGCACGGTCACCCGGTCGCCCGGACGCCGGCGGGTGACCCGGACGCCCACCTCCTCCACGACACCGGCGAGTTCATGACCGGGGACGTGCGGCAACGTGATGTCGGGGTCGTGGCCCATCCAGCCGTGCCAGTCGCTGCGGCACAGGCCGGTGGCCTCCACGCGCACGACCACTCCGTGCGGGGCGGGCCTCGGGTCGGCCACCTCCCGCACCTCGGCCGGCTCGCCGTACCGCTCGAACACCACAGCCCGCATGCGCCCTCACCCTCGCCTTCGCCGTCGCCGCCCGCAGCGCCCAGGACCACCGGGCTCACCCCGGATCACCGGGACACCGGGACCACCGCGAACGCTAGCCGCGCGCCCCCACCGTGTCGTGCTCGGGTGCGGTCTCGGCGGCCGGGGCCGGTCCTCCCTCGCTGACGCCGAAGCGGGCGTGGAACCGCCGCAGAGGCGCCGGCGCCCACCAGGTCGCCCTGCCCGTGAGCCGCATGATCGCCGGTACCAGGAGGCTGCGGACGACCATCGCGTCCATCAGGACCGCCAGCGCGATGCCCAGGCCGAGCATCTTGGTGTTGGTCACGCGTGAGGTGCCTATCGCGACCATCACCACGGCCAGGATGACGGCCGCGGCGGTGATCAGACCGCCCGTGCGCTGGAGGCCCAGGCGGACCGCCCCTTCGTGGTCCCCCGTGTGGTCGTACTCCTCCTTGATCCGGGAGAGCAGGAAGACGCCGTAGTCCATGGAGAGGCCGAAGGCGACGCAGAACATCAGGACGGGCAGGGTCGTCTCGATGGAGCCGGGGCTGGTGAAGCCCAGGAGGCCGGAGAGATGGCCGTCCTGGAAGACCCAGACCACCGCGCCGAACATCGCCGTCAGGCTGAGCGCGTTCAGCAGAACCGCCTGAAGCGGTATGAGCACGCTGCCCGTGAGCAGGAAGACCAGCAGCAGGGTGACGATCGCGATGACGGCCAGCGCCCAGGGGAGCCGCTCGGCGATCGCGTGCTTGGAGTCGACCAGGACGGCCGCCGTGCCGGTCACCTTGGTGTCGAAGGGAGCGTCGAGGGCGCGCAGGTCGCCGACCAGGCGCTGGGCCAAGTCGCCTACGGCCTCGCCCTCGGGCTGCACCGTGAAGTAGGCGGTGTCGCCCTTCACCAACGGGCCGTCCACCCGGGCCACTTCGGGCAGGGCGGCGACGCGCTGCCCGTACTCCGCGTACTGGGGCGCGCTCGCCCTGCCCTCGGCGAGGACTTCCAGGGCGCCGCCGGGGCTGCCCGGGAAACCGTCCCGGATGTGCTGCTGCACGACGTGGGACTCGGCGGAGGCGGGCAGTTGGCGGTCGTCGGCGGTGCCGAACCTGACGCCCAGGAAGGGCAGGCCGAGGAGGACGAGGACGGCCGTGGTGCCCAGGGCGAAGAAGGGGGCACGGCGCATCACCAGTGTGGCCGTGCGCCCCCAGGCCGCGCCGCCCTCCGGGCCGGTCTCGCCTGCGGGCTTCGCCGCCGGCCCGCGCCTGCGGAACAGGCGGCGCAGGTCCAGGGCGTCGACGCGGTGGCCGAGCAGGATCAGGGCGGCCGGCAGCAGGACCAGGGCCGCCGCGGCGGCCAGCAGCACGACCGCGATGCCCGCGTAGGCGAAGGAGCGCAGGAAGTACTGGGGGAAGACGAGCATCGCCGCGAGGGAGACCGCGACGGTGAGCGCCGAGAACAGCACGGTGCGGCCCGCCGTGCGCAGGGTGGTGGCGATGGCCGTCGGTGGTTCGGCGCCGGTGGCCAGTTCCTCGCGGAAGCGGCGGACGATGAACAGGGCGTAGTCGATGGCGAGTCCGAGGCCGAGGGCAGTGGTGAGGTTCATCGCGAAGATCGAGACGTCGGTGAACTCCGCGAGGCCGCTGAGGACCGCGTTGGTGCCCAGGATGGCGACGATGCCGATACCGAGGGGGAGCAGGGCGGCGACCGCGCTGCCGAAGACCATCACCAGCAGCACCAGGGTGATCGGCAGAGCGATGATCTCGGCGCGGAGGAGGTCCTCCTGGATGGTCGTCTGCATCTCGTGCCGGACGGCGACCATGCCGCCGAGCGTGACCTTCACCGGGCCGTGCGCTCCCCGGTAGGTGGGGGCGATGCGCTCCAGGGTCTCGCCCGTGGTCTTCTCGTCGCCCGTGAGCCGGGCGGCGATCAGCGCCTCATGGCCGTCCTCGGCGCGCAGGGCGGGGGCCCGGCCGGCCGGCGCCTGCCAGTAGGAGCCCACGCCGACGACGCCCTTCTCGGCGGCCAGCCGCTTCACGAGACGGCCGGCTTCGGCGGCGACCGCCGGATCGTCGACCGAGGCCCGGCCGGTGTCGACGAGCAGCAGCAGATTCGGCTGGGAGTCGGGGAACTCGCGCTCCAGGGCCTCGGTCGCGTACGTGGACTGCGCGGCCGGGTCCTGCCAGCCGCCGCTGCCCAGGCGGTCGGCCACCCCGCTGCCGGCCAGCACCGCGAGCGCGGTGAGCACCAGCGCGGCGAGCAGGATCAGCCGGGGGCGCGCGGTCACGCGCCGCGTCCAGCCCCCGACGCGCGGTGGGCCGTCGACTTCGGTCATCGTGCGGTGCCCCTTCACCTTGACTCCCCTACTGGACTCGCTGAACGCGGCGGACGCGCCGCGACCGCGGAGCGCGTCGCGCCCCGGCGGCCCCGAACAGGCAGCATGGATCTGCCACAGCCACAGGCACAGCCATAGACTGGCGAACACGAGATGTCGCTCGCGTTTTACCTCACCCAGAATGCGAGCGACCGCTCGCGTTTGTCAATCGCGTTCGGAGAACTGGGGAAAACGCGTGCCCGAGACCGCGCCCGACACCGCACCCGACGCCGCCGGGAGCCAGGAGAAGGAGCAGCCGCGCCGCCGCCAGGCCCGCGGCGAGCGCCGTATCGCCCAGCTCCTGGAAGCCGCCGCGTCCGTCTTCTGCAGCACCGGCTACACGGCCGCCAGCACCAACGCCATCGCCCGCGAGGCCGGCGTCTCCCCGGGGACGCTCTACCAGTTCTTCCCGAACAAGGAAGCGATCGCCATCGAGCTGGGCGGCCGGCTCATGCACGAGATGCGCGAGACCTACGGCGAGGCGCTCGCCCCGGTCGATCCCGCGACCCCGCTGGAGGAGGCCGTCGGCGCCGCCGTCGACCGCTTCATCGCCTTCAACTGCGAGCACCCGGTGTTCTTCGCCCTGATGCACGGCCCCGACATCCCGGGCCGCGTGGCCGAGCAGCACGACGCGCTGCACACCACGCTGCTCTCCCGGATCGAGGACCTGCTCGCCTCGCTCCTGCCCGACACGCCGCCCGCCGCCCTCACCCGCACCGCCCACATGTGCCTCGGCATCTACAAGTCGGGGCTGGAACTGGTCCTCGGCCACGAGGGCGCCGAGCGGGACGCGTACGTCGAGGAGCTGAAGGACGTGCTCATCCGCTACCTGCGGCCGCTGACGGACGACCGCCCCGGCCAGGACTGAAGAGCCCCTCCGCCTCGCACCGCCCGGGCCGAGGTTCCTTGGAGAAATACCCCCTAGGGGTATAGTGTGGTAAGCGGAGGCCCTCACAGGCCCCCTCAGCCCCACGCCCCAACGAGGAGTAACGACATGACCGCCCACACCGACACCCCGGGCTCCGTCACCACCGTCTTCAAGGTGAGCGGCATGAGCTGCGGCCACTGCGAGGGCGCCGTCTCCGGCGAGATCTCGGAGATTCCCGGCGTCAGCTCGGTGCAGGCCGTCGCCTCCAGCGGCGAGGTCACCGTCGTCTCCGCCGACGCGCTGGACGAGGAGGCCGTGCGCGCCGCCGTCGACGAGGCGGGCTTCGAACTGGTCGGCCGCGCCTGAGACGCCCCTCCCCGGGCACCCGTTCCCGCGGCGCCCGCTCCCCGGGCGCCACACCCCGAGCCCCCTTGAGCTCCCCGGGCCGCCTCGGGCGCTCCCCCCCTCGCCCTCCCCCGCACCGGGCCGCACCGACCGCGTCGCCGGGTCCGTACGGCCCGTTCGCTCTCTGGAGTACGGACATGTCCAGCACCACAGCCACAGGGACCCCGATAGCCGGCGCCACCAGCCTTCCCGACGGGGGCGCAACCACGGAGGTCGAGCTGCTCATCGGCGGGATGACCTGCGCCTCCTGCGCGGCCCGCGTGGAGAAGAAGCTCAACCGCATGGACGGCGTCACCGCCACGGTCAACTACGCCACGGAGAAGGCGAAGATCGCCTACCCCGCCGGGACCGAGGTCGCCGACCTGATCGCCACCGTCGTGAAGACCGGGTACACCGCCGAGGAGCCCGCGCCCCCCGCCCCGGACCCCGAGCGGGCGGACGAGGCCCCGGCCGACCCCGAACTGGCCGCGCTGCGCGGCCGGCTCGTCGTCTCCGCCCTCCTCGCCGCGCCCGTCGTGCTGCTCGCGATGGTCCCGGCGCTGCAGTTCGACAACTGGCAGTGGCTGTCGCTCACCTTGGCCTCGCCCGTGGTGGTGTGGGGCGCCCTGCCGATCCACCGGTCGGCGTGGACGAATCTGCGGCACGGCGCCTCCACCATGGACACGCTCGTCTCGGTCGGCACCCTGGCCGCGTTCGGCTGGTCGCTGTGGGCGCTGTTCTTCGGCGACGCGGGCATGGACGGCATGCGGCACCCCTTCGAGCTGACCGTCTCGCGGACGGACGGCGCGTCGGCGATCTATCTGGAGGTCGCCGCGGGAGTCACCGCCTTCATCCTCCTCGGCCGCTATCTGGAGGCCCGCTCCAAGCGCCGCGCGGGAGCGGCGCTGCGGGCGCTGATGGAGCTGGGCGCCAAGGACGTCGCCGTGCTGCGGGACGGGCGCGAGGTGCGCATCCCGGTGGACCGCCTGGCCGTCGGGGACCGGTTCGTCGTACGGCCCGGCGAGAAGATCGCCACCGACGGGACCGTCGTCGAGGGCGTGTCCGCGGTCGACGCGTCGATGCTGACCGGCGAGTCCGTCCCGGTGGACGTCGGACCGGGCGACGCCGTCACCGGCGCCACCGTCAACGCCGGCGGGCGGCTCGTCGTCGAGGCCGCCCGGATCGGCGCCGACACCCGGCTCGCGCGGATGGCGCGGCTGGTCGAGGACGCGCAGAACGGCAAGGCCGAGGTGCAGCGGCTGGCCGACCGGGTCGCCGGGGTCTTCGTCCCCGTGGTGCTGCTGATCGCGGCGGCGACCTTCGGGACGTGGCTCGCGCTCACCGGGGACACCGCGGCCGCGTTCACGGCGGCGGTCGCCGTGCTGATCATCGCGTGCCCGTGCGCCCTGGGGCTCGCCACGCCCACCGCGCTGCTGGTGGGGACGGGGCGCGGCGCCCAGCTGGGCATCCTCATCAAGGGGCCGGAGGTCCTGGAGAACACGCGGCGCGTGGACACCGTCGTCCTGGACAAGACGGGCACGGTGACCACCGGCCGGATGACCCTCCACGAGGTGTACGCCGCCGAGGGCGTCGACGAGAAGCAGCTGCTGCGGCTCGCGGGCGCCCTGGAGCACGCCTCCGAGCACCCGGTCGCCCGCGCGGTGGCCGCGGGCGCGGAGGAGCGGGCCGGGCGGCTGCCGGCGGCCGAGCACTTCGAGAACGTGCCAGGGCGTGGCGTACGCGGGCGCGTGGAGGGCCACGAGGTGGCCGTGGGGCGGCTCGCCGAGCACGCCGGGAGTCTCCCGGCGGAGCTGGCCCGCGCCAAGGACGAGGCCGAGCGGGGCGGACGCACCGCGGTCGTCGTCGGCTGGGACGGGGCCCCGCGCGGGGTGCTCGCGGTCGCCGACGCGGTGAAGGACACCAGCGCCGAGGCGGTACGGCGGCTGCGCGCACTGGGGCTCACGCCGGTGCTGCTGACCGGCGACAACCGGGCGGTGGCCGAGGCGGTGGCCGCACAGGTCGGGATCGACGAGGTGGTGGCCGAGGTGCTGCCGGAGGAGAAGGTCGCCGTCGTCGAGCGGCTGCAGCGCGAGGGGCGGGTCGTCGCGATGGTCGGCGACGGCGTCAACGACGCGGCCGCGCTCGCCACGGCCGATCTGGGCCTGGCCATGGGGACAGGCACGGACGCGGCGATCGAGGCGGGCGATCTCACCCTGGTCCGCGGTGACCTGCGGGTCGCCGCGGACGCCATCCGGCTCTCCCGGCGGACCCTCTCCACGATCAAGGGGAACCTGGTGTGGGCCTTCGGGTACAACGTGGCCGCGCTGCCGCTGGCCGCGGCGGGGCTGCTGAACCCGATGCTGGCCGGGGCGGCGATGGCCTTCTCGTCGGTGTTCGTGGTGACGAACAGTCTGCGGCTGCGGACGTTCCGCTGACACGACCGGGGCGACCCCGGAAGTTACCCACGGTTAGGCCAACTCGAAACAACAGTCCCCCTGGAGTCCGGCGCGAGCCTCACATAAGCTCTTCACAAGGCTCGCGCATCATCCTTACGCTTGGGCCTCGGTCGCTGTATCCGGGCTCTTGCGCATCTTTCAGGACATACGCAAGAGACACAGATCACAGTGATGCGAACGTAACCATCGAAGGGGTTCGACGGTCTAAGTTGACGATGTCAGCAAGCGTCTTGGGGGGCGCGACCTGACATCTGGGGATGTCTTGGGGGACTTCCTCAGAGATGCGTTGCCGGGGCACGCACACCGGGAAGCTTTGAGCGGCCCTCCCAGCGTGCGTTGTCCCGGCAGACCGCACACGGCAGGAGTACGGCGAGTTCCGCTCGTTCTGCTCAACTCCCGTCGGCACGACAACCGCATATCGGCATCAGCGATTCAGGCGCTGTGTCCTCACAAGCGCCCGGCCGGATCCCGTGGGGGGAATCCGCACCGGGACATGGGAAGGCGCCCTGGTCGTCGGCCCGTGGGGGGACCGGCGCACCAGGGCGCCTTCTGTATGCACCGACACGCAAAGGAGCCGCCCTGACGGACGGCTCCCGCTTCACTCCGGTTCGGCAGCACCCCTGGGGGCGCGGGGAACTGCGCGACCAGCCACGACGGCGCCGCGGACGATCAAACAGTGCGCTCGGCCCGCCGCCGACCGAAGCCTCGCGGCCCGGCCGGCACAGCCACCGCGCTCAGCCCCGCAGGACTCAGCGCTCCTCGACCGGGACGAAGTCCCGCTCCACCACTCCGGTGTAGATCTGGCGGGGACGGCCGATGCGGGAGCCGGGCTCCTTGATCATCTCGTGCCACTGGGCGATCCAGCCCGGGAGGCGGCCCAGGGCGAACAGGACCGTGAACATCTCGGTCGGGAAGCCCATGGCCCGGTAGATCAGGCCGGTGTAGAAGTCGACGTTCGGGTAGAGGCTGCGCGAGACGAAGTAGTCGTCGGAGAGCGCGTGCTCCTCCAGCTTCAGCGCGATGTCCAGCAGCTCGTCGGACTTGCCGAGGGCGGACAGCACGTCGTGCGCGGCGGCCTTGATGATCTTGGCGCGCGGGTCGAAGTTCTTGTAGACCCGGTGGCCGAAGCCCATCAGGCGGACGCCGTCCTCCTTGTTCTTCACCTTGCGGATGAAGGTGTCGACGTCGCCGCCGGAGTCGCGGATGCCTTCCAGCATCTCCAGCACCGACTGGTTGGCGCCGCCGTGCAGCGGGCCCCAGAGCGCGTTGATGCCGGCGGAGATCGAGGCGAACATGTTCGCCTGCGAGGAGCCGACCAGGCGGACGGTGGAGGTCGAACAGTTCTGCTCGTGGTCCGCGTGCAGGATGAGCAGCTTGTCCAGGGCGGACACGACGACCGGGTCGAGCTCGTACTCCTGCGCGGGGACCGAGAAGGTCATGCGCAGGAAGTTCTCGACGTAGCCGAGGTCGTTGCGCGGGTAGACGAACGGGTGACCGATCGACTTCTTGTACGCGTACGCCGCGATCGTCGGAAGCTTGGCGAGCAGCCGGATGGTCGAGAGGTTGCGCTGCTTCTCGTCGAACGGGTTGTGGCTGTCCTGGTAGAAGGTGGACAGCGCGGAGACGACCGAGGACAGCATGGCCATCGGGTGGGCGTCGCGCGGGAAGCCCCGGTAGAAGTTCTTGACGTCCTCGTGCAGCAGGGTGTGCTGCGTGATGTCGTTCTTGAACGAGGAGAGCTCGTCGACGGTGGGCAGCTCACCGTTGATCAGCAGGTAGGCCACCTCCAGGAAGGTGGAGCGCTCGGCCAGCTGCTCGATCGGGTAGCCGCGGTACCGCAGGATGCCGGCCTCGCCGTCGAGGTAGGTGACGGCGGATTTATAGGCGGCGGTGTTGCCGTATCCGCTGTCCAGGGTCACCAGACCGGTCTGAGCGCGGAGCTTCCCGATGTCGAAGCCCTTGTCGCCGACGGTGCTGTCGATCACCGGGTAGGTGTACTCGCCGTCGCCGTACCGCAGTACTACAGCGTTGTTGGTGTGCTCGCTCACGTCATCCCTCACCGACGTTGTGCCTCTTCTTCGAGGTTGCCCTGACTGTCTCTACCATCCCCCATTTGGCGCAGGAGAGTGCACTCGGGGTCGACCATTGGGCTTGCCGACGGCACTCAGTGCCGCCAACTTGCTCATCCTGCCGTCTGCGTCACGCTTGCGGAAGTGCTCTGTGACCTTCACGACTCATTTGATCGATCATTTTTCACCGTGCCTCCACCGAGGCCTCAGCAAGGGCTTGCCACCGGGCTGCGAGGCGAGGTCACGAGCCCGCGAGACGAAAGTCGAGCGCCGTGCAGCGACGCCCCGCCGACACCGTGCGCACGGCCTGGCCGATCGCCTTGCGCGAACCGACGAGGACGACCAGCCGCTTGGCCCGGGTCACCGCCGTGTACAGCAGGTTCCGCTGCAGCATCATCCATGCCCCGGTGGTGACGGGGATCACCACGGCGGGATATTCACTTCCCTGTGAACGGTGGATGGTGACCGCGTACGCGTGGGCCAGTTCGTCCAGTTCGTCGAACTCGTACGGCACCTCCTCGTCCTCGTCCGTCACCACCGTGAGGCGCTGGTCGACCGGATCGAGCGCGGTGACCACGCCCACCGTGCCGTTGAAGACACCGTTCTCCCCCTTCTCGTAATTGTTGCGGATCTGGGTGACCTTGTCGCCGACGCGGAAGACCCGGCCGCCGAACCGCTTCTCGGGCACATCGGGGCGGCCCGGCGTGATGGCCTGCTGGAGCAGCCCGTTGAGGGCGCCGGCGCCGGCGGGTCCACGGTGCATGGGGGCCAGCACCTGGACGTCACGGCGCGGGTCGAGCCCGAACTTGGCCGGGATGCGGCGGGCGGCCACGTCCACGGTGAGCCGGCCGGCCTCCTCCGTGTCGTCCTCGACGAAGAGGAAGAAGTCCTTCATGCCGTCGGTGAGCGGATGCTGACCGGCGTTGATCCGGTGGGCGTTGGTCACCACGCCGGACTGCTGGGCCTGGCGGAACACACGCGTCAGGCGCACCGCGGGAACGGGACCGCCCTCGGCGAGCAGATCGCGCAACACCTCGCCCGCGCCGACGCTGGGCAACTGGTCGACGTCCCCGACGAAGAGCAGGTGAGCGCCCGGCGGAACGGCCTTCACCAGCTTGTTGGCGAGCAGCAGGTCCAGCATCGAGGCCTCGTCGACGACCACCAGATCGGCGTCGAGCGGGCGGTCGCGGTCATATGCCGCGTCGCCGCCGGGCTTGAGCTCCAGCAGGCGGTGGACGGTCGAGGCCTCGGCACCGGTCAACTCGGCCAGCCGCTTGGCGGCGCGACCGGTCGGGGCGGCGAGCACGACCTTCGCCTTCTTCGCGCGGGCCAGCTCCACGACCGAGCGGACGGTGAAGGACTTGCCGCAGCCGGGGCCGCCGGTGAGCACGGCGACCTTCTCGGTGAGCGCCAGCCTGACGGCGGCCTGCTGCTCGGGCGCGAGGTCGGCCCCGGTGCGACCCTTCAGCCACGCCAGCGCCTTGTCCCAGTCCACCTCACGGAAGCCCGGCATCCGGTCCTCGCCGGTGCGCAGCAGACGGGACAGCTGGGCGGAGAGGGAGAGTTCGGCGCGGTGGAACGGGACGAGGTAGACGGCGCTGACCTCCTCACCGCCGTCGGGGCCGGGCACCTTCTCGCGTACGACACCGGGTTCGCCGGAGTCCTCGTCCGGCTGGGACAGCTCGGCGAGGCACTCGATGACGAGCCCGGTGTCGACCTGGAGGAGCTTGACCGCGTCGGCGATGAGCCGTTCCTCGGGCAGATAGCAGTGCCCCTGGTCGGCGGACTGCGAAAGGGCGTACTGCAGGCCCGCCTTGACGCGCTCGGGACTGTCGTGCGGGATGCCGACCGACTGGGCGATCTTGTCGGCGGTGAGGAAGCCGATGCCCCACACGTCGGCGGCCAGCCGGTAGGGGTGGTTCTTCACGACGGAGATCGAGGCGTCGCCGTACTTCTTGTAGATGCGCACCGCGATGGAGGTGGAGACCTCGACGGTCTGGAGGAAGAGCATGACCTCCTTGATCGCCTTCTGCTCCTCCCATGCGTCGGCGATCTTCCTGGTGCGCTTGGGGCCGAGCCCCGGCACCTCGACGAGGCGCTTAGGCTCCTCTTCGATGATCTTCAGGGTGTCGGTGCCGAAGTGCTGGGTGATGCGGTCGGCGAACACCGGGCCGATGCCTTTGACCAGGCCGGAGCCCAGGTAGCGGCGGATGCCCTGGACGGTGGCGGGCAGGACGGTCGTGTAGTTCTCGACGGTGAACTGCTTGCCGTACTGCGGGTGGGAGCCCCAGCGGCCCTCCATGCGCAGGGACTCCCCCACCTGCGCGCCGAGGAGCGCGCCGACGACCGTGAGAAGGTCGCCGGCTCCCCGGCCGGTGTCCACGCGCGCGACCGTGTAGCCGTTCTCCTCGTTGGCGTACGTGATGCGCTCGAGCACGCCTTCCAACGTCGCCAACCGGCGGTCCGACTCTGCCTCTTGCCTGGACATGATCCGACGGTACCGGCCGGCTCTGACAGCGTGAGCGGCTCCCGCCCTTCAGCCCGATCACCGGCTTGTCAAAACCATGTGATCCGCTCGAGCATGCCTTCGAGCGTGGCCAGTCGCCGCTCTCCCGCCTGGGAGGCCCCCGCCTTGTCGGACATGATCCGACGGTACCGCCCGGCACCGACAGGGCGGGCCGCCCGCCGGCGCCGGGCGGCCGGGTCAGTTCTCCGTGATCGTCACACAGGTGCCGACCACATACCCGGTGACGCCGCTTCTCGTGACCTTCACCCAGCGCTTGCTGACGATGTCGCACTTCTCGTACGAGGCGCTGCCGTAGTACATGGTGCAGGACGCGGACGCGCTCTGACCCCTGTTGAGCTGGGCGAGAGCCGTGCCGCCCGTGCTCGTCGTGGACCGGATGACCACCGTCTCCAGGGCTTTGGCCGTGCACCCCGCGGCGGCCGCCGGCCCGGCGACGACGAACGAGGTCCCGACCAGGCCGGCGGCCCCCATGGCCACACCGAGTATCCGAGCTGCGCGCATAGCTGATTGCTCCCCTATGGATTGGCGCGGGCATGCCACCCGCATCGGACAGGGGCAGCCTAGATCCCGGGCGCGGACGCCTTCGGACTTCATCACGGTTCGGTTTCGGCCACTTCAGGGACTTGATTCCCCCCATGTAATCGATTCCAATCGTCCGCACACGTCGATGTAATCGATTCCACGACTGCATCCAGTTCCACGAGGAGGTGGACCGGCGATGGCGAGCATCAAGGACGTCGCCGCCGAGGCGGGGGTCTCCGTCGCCACGGTCTCGCGCGTCCTGAACGACCACCCGTCCGTCAGCGCCGACGCACGCACGCGCGTGCTGGCCGCCGTCCAGACGCTGGGCTACCGCCCCAACGCCGTCGCCCGGTCGCTGCGCACCGACCAGACCCACACCCTCGGCCTGGTCATCAGCGACGTGCTCAACCCGTACTTCACCGAACTGGCCCGCTCCGTCGAGGAGGAGGCCCGCGCGCTCGGCTACAGCGTCGTCATCGGCAACGCCGACGAGCGGCCCGACCTCCAGGACCACCACGTCCGCAACCTGCTCGACCGCCGCATCGACGGCCTGCTCGTCTCCCCCACCGACGGCGGCTCCCCGCTGATGCTGGACGCCGCGCTCGCGGGGACGCCGATGGTGTTCGTCGACCGGTGGATTCCGGGCGTCGACGTGCCGGTGGTACGGGCGGACGGCCGGGAGGCCGTGCGGGACCTGGTCGCGCATCTGCACGGGCTGGGGCACCGCAAGCTCGCCATCATCGCGGGCCCGGCCGCCACCACCACCGGCAGCGAGCGCGTCGAGGCCTTCCGGGCCGCCATGGCCGAATACGGACTCCCGCTGCCCGACGCCTACATAGGGCAGGGCGACTTCCAGGCCGAGAGCGGACGGCGGGTCACCGAGGGCTTCCTCGACCTGCCCGAGCCGCCCGAGGTGGTCTTCGCCGCGGACAACCTGATGGTGCTGGGCGCGCTGGACGCCGTACGCGCGCGTGGACTGCGCGTCCCGGACGACATCGCGCTGGCGGCGTTCGACGACATCCGCTGGTTCGTGCACACCGATCCGCCCATCACCGCCATCGCCCAGCCCACCGGCGAACTGGGCCGAGCCGCCGTGCGCGCGCTCGTCGACCGCATCGAGGGGCGGCCCCCGCTGTCCGTCACCCTCACCGCCCGTCTCGTCGTACGCCGCTCGTGCGGCGAGCCGGGCCCCTCACAGTCCCCCGTACGAAGGAGTACGTCGTGAGCAACCCGGACGAGTTGCTGCGCATCGAAGGCATACGCAAGACCTTCCCCGGTGTGGTCGCGCTCGACGGCGTCGACTTCGACCTCCGCCGGGGCGAGGTGCATGTGCTGCTCGGTGAGAACGGCGCGGGCAAGAGCACCCTCATCAAGATGCTCTCCGGCGCCTACACGCCCGACGCCGGGCGGATCCTGGCCGGTGGCAAGGAGGTGCGCATCCAGGGCGCGCAGGACGCCGAACGCCTCGGGATCGCCACCATCTACCAGGAGTTCAACCTCGTCCCCGACCTGACGGTCGCCGAGAACATCTTCCTGGGACGGCAGCCGCGCCGCTTCGGGATGATCGACCGGCGGCGGATGGAGGCCGAGGCGGCCGTCCTGCTGGAGCGGGTCGGCGTCCAGGTGTCGCCCCGCGCGCGGGTGCGCGAACTGGGCATCGCCCGGCTCCAGATGGTCGAGATCGCGAAGGCGCTGAGCCTGGACGCGCGCGTGCTGATCATGGACGAGCCGACCGCCGTGCTCACCTCCGAGGAGGTCGACAGGCTCTTCGCGATCGTGCGCAGGCTGCGCGAGGACGGCGTGGGCGTCGTGTTCATCACGCACCACCTGGAGGAGATCGCCGCCCTGGGCGACCGCGTCACCGTCATCCGCGACGGCAGGAGCGTCGGCCAGGTGCCCGCCTCCACCCCCGAGGACGAACTCGTCCGGCTCATGGTGGGCCGCTCCATCGAGCAGCAGTACCCGCGCGAGCGCCCCGGCGCCGGCGAGGTCCTGCTGTCCGTGGAGGGTCTCACCCGCGACGGCGTCTTCCACGACGTCAGCTTCGAGGTGCGCGCCGGTGAGGTCGTCGGCGTCGCCGGGCTCGTCGGCGCCGGTCGCACCGAGGTCGTACGGGCCGTCTTCGGGGCGGACCCCTACGACCGGGGAGCCGTGAGGGTCGAAGGCGCCGCCCTGAGGCGGCATGACGTGAACGCGGCCATGGCGGCCGGGATCGGTCTCGTACCGGAGGACCGCAAGGGCCAGGGGCTGGTGCTGGACGCCTCCGTCGAGGAGAACCTCGGTCTGGTGACCCTGAGGTCGGCCACGCGCGCGGGGCTCGTCGACCTCAAGGGGCAGCACGAGGCCGCCGACCGGATCGCAGAGCAGCTCGGGGTGCGGATGGCGGGCCTCAGCCAGCATGTGCGCACCCTGTCCGGCGGCAACCAGCAGAAGGTCGTCATCGGCAAGTGGCTGCTCGCGAAGACCCGGGTGCTGATCCTCGACGAGCCGACGCGCGGCATCGACGTCGGCGCGAAGGTCGAGATCTACCAGCTGATCAACCAACTGACGGCCGCCGGGGCCGCCGTCCTGATGATCTCCAGCGACCTGCCCGAGGTGCTCGGCATGAGCGACCGGGTGCTGGTGATGGCCCAGGGCCGGATCGCCGGGGAACTGCCGGCCGGCGAGGCGACGCAGGACGCGGTGATGGCCCTCGCGGTGAGCACCCCCGGCGACGAGGGCGCTGCCGATACCCGTACGACCCCTACCACCCCTATCACCCCTACGACCGAAGTGGAGGCCGGCCGTGGCCGCTGACACGCTCAAGAGCACCACGGGCGCCGGTGGCGGCGCCGCGGCGGTCCGCCGTCTGCTCCTCGACAACGGCGCGCTCACCGCGCTCATCGTCCTCGTCGTCGCCATGTCGGCGCTGTCGGGCGACTTCCTCACCACGGACAACCTGCTCAACGTGGGCGTCCAGGCGGCCGTGACCGCCATCCTCGCCTTCGGCGTGACCTTCGTGATCGTCTCGGCGGGCATCGACCTGTCGGTCGGCTCGGTGGCGGCCCTGTCGGCGACCGTGCTGGCGTGGAGCGCCACCCAGCAGGGCGTGCCCGTGGCGATCGCCGTCGCCCTGGCCGTCGTCACCGGCGTCGTGTGCGGTCTGGTGAACGGCTTCCTCATCGCGTACGGCAAACTCCCGCCGTTCATCGCCACGCTGGCGATGCTGTCGGTGGCGCGCGGTCTGTCGCTGGTGATCTCCGAGGGCTCCCCGATCGCCTTCCCCGACTCGGTCTCGCACCTCGGCGACACGCTGGGCGGCTGGCTGCCCGTACCGGTGCTGGTCATGATCGTCATGGGTCTGGTCGCCGCGTTCGTGCTCGGCCGGACCTACATAGGCCGCTCGATGTACGCCATCGGGGGCAACGAGGAGGCGGCCCGGCTGTCGGGGCTGCGGGTGAAGAAGCAGAAGCTCGCCATCTACGCCCTGTCCGGCGTGTTCGCCGCCGCCGCGGGCGTCGTGCTCGCCTCCCGGCTGTCCTCGGCGCAGCCGCAGGCCGCCGACGGCTACGAACTGGACGCGATCGCCGCCGTCGTCATCGGCGGCGCCTCCCTCGCGGGCGGTACGGGCAAGGCCTCCGGCACCCTGATCGGCGCGCTGATCCTCGCGGTGCTGCGCAACGGGCTCAACCTGCTGAGCGTGTCGGCGTTCTGGCAGCAGGTCGTCATCGGCGTCGTCATCGCGCTGGCGGTGCTGCTGGACACCGTGCGCCGCAAGGCCGGGGCGACCCCGGTGGCCGCCGGGGCCGGCGGCGGCAAGGGCAGGCAGGCGGCGACGTACGGGCTCGCGGCCGTGGTCACCGTGGCGATCGTCGGCGCGACCTCGTTCCTGCACGGCGGTTCCTCCGCGACGGCGAACCCCAGGGTCGGGCTGGCGCTGTCCACCCTCAACAACCCGTTCTTCGTGCAGATCCAGTCCGGCGCGAAGGCCGAGGCGAAGAAGCTGGGCGTGGACCTGACGGTCACCGACGCGCAGAACGACGCCTCGCAGCAGGCCAACCAGCTGCAGAACTTCACCAGTTCCGGCGTGGACTCGATCATCGTCAACCCGGTGGACTCGGACGCGGCGGGACCGTCGGTGCGGGCCGCGGACAAGGCGGACATCCCGGTGATCGCAGTCGACCGCGGCGTCAACAAGGCGACCACGGACGCGCTCGTGGCCTCCGACAACGTCGCCGGCGGTGAGCTGGCCGCGAAGACGGTCGCCGAGAAGCTGGGCGGCAACGGCAAGATCGTGATCCTTCAGGGGCAGGCGGGCACCTCGGCGGCCCGGGAGCGGGCGGAAGGGTTCGCCAAGGGGCTGAAGGCCTTCCCCGGCATCCAGGTCCTCGCCGAGCAGCCGGCCGACTTCGACCGCACCAAGGGACTCGACGTGATGTCGAACCTGCTCCAGGCGCACCCGGACGTCCAGGGCGTCATCGCCGCCAACGACGAGATGGCGCTCGGCGCGATCAAGGCGCTGGGCGCCAAGGCGGGCACGTCGGTGCAGGTCGTCGGCTTCGACGGAACTCCGGACGGGCTGAAGGCCGTTGAACAGGGGACGCTGTACGCGTCCGTCGCGCAGCAGCCGTCGCAGCTGGGCCGGATCGCCGTGGACAACGCGCTCAAGGCGCTGCGCGGCGAAAAGGTCGAGCAGACGGTGAAGGTGCCGGTGAAGGTGGTCACCAAGCAGAACGTGGCCGGGTTCAGCGGCTGACACCGGCACGCGGGCGGGCGGTCACCACGGTGGGGGCCGCCCGCCCCGGGCCACGCTTCAGGGGAGTTTCTTCATGTACGACTACGACCTCCTGGTCGTGGGGTCGGCCAACGCCGACCTGGTGATCGGCGTCGAACGGCGGCCGGGGGCCGGGGAGACGGTCCTCGGCTCGGACCTGGCCGTCCATCCGGGCGGCAAGGGCGCCAACCAGGCGGTGGCGGCGGCCCGTCTCGGCGCCCGTACGGCGCTGCTGGCCAGGGTCGGCGACGACGCGCACGGGCGGCTGCTTCTCGACGCGCAGCGGGCGGCCGGGGTGGACACGGTGGGCCTGCTGGTGGGCGGGGCGCCGACCGGGGTCGCGCTGATCACGGTGGACCCGTCGGGCGACAACAGCATCGTGGTGTCGCCGGGCGCGAACGGCCGGCTGACGCCCCAGGACGTGCGGGCGGCGGCCGGTCTCTTCCACGCCTCGCGGGTGGTGTCGGCGCAGCTGGAGATCCCGCTGGAGACGGTGGTGGAGGTCGTGCGCTGTCTCGCGCCCGGCAGCCGTTTCGTCCTCAACCCCTCCCCGCCGCGCCCGCTGCCCGCCGAGGTGCTGGCGGCGTGCGATCCGCTGATCGTCAACGAGCACGAGGCGAGAGTGATCCTCGGGGACGCGGCGGTGGGCGACGAGCCCGAGGACTGGGCGCGGATCCTGCTGGCGAAGGGGCCGCGGTCGGTGGTCGTGACGCTGGGCGCGGACGGCGCGCTGGCGGCCTCGGCCGAGGGCGTGGTCCGGGTGGCGTCGGTGCCGGTGGACGCGGTGGACACCACGGGCGCGGGCGATTCCTTCACGGCGGCGCTGGCCTGGAAGCTGGGGACGGGATCGTCGCTGGCCGAGGCGGCGGCGTACGCGGCGCGGGTCGGGGCGGCGGCGGTCACCCGGCGGGGCGCGCAGGAGTCGTTCCCGACGGCGCAGGAGGTGGCCGCGCTGTGAGGAAGGCGGGGATCCTCAATCGTCATCTGGCGGGCGCGCTCGCGGAGTTGGGGCACGGGGACGGAGTGCTGGTGTGCGACGCCGGCATGCCGATACCGGACGGGCCGCGCGTGGTGGACCTCGCGTTCCGGGCGGGGGTGCCGTCCTTCGCGGAGGTGCTGGAGGGTCTGCTCGACGAGCTGGTCGTGGAGGGGGCGACGGCGGCGAGCGAGGTGCGCCGGGCCAACCCGGCGGCTTCGGCGCTGCTGGACGGGCACTTCCCCGCGCTGGCCCTGGTCCCGCACGAGGAGCTGAAGGAGCTGTCGGCCCGGGCGCGGCTGGTCGTACGCACGGGTGAGGCGCGGCCGTACGCGAACGTGCTGCTGCGGTGCGGGGTGTTCTTCTGAGAGGGACGCTTGTGGAAGCTGCGAGGGGCCCGGTCCGTCGACCGGGCCCCTTGTGCCCCCCTCCCGACGCCAAGACCCCCGCGATCCCCCCGGATCCCCCTCCAGAGCCCTGACACCTTGTACGACACACCGAGGGTGGAGACGGTTGCTCGGGCTACGGGTGATTTTCCGGTGGGGTGGGGAGAGCGGGGGCAAAGGACGATCAGCTTCGATCCGTGGCTCGCGGGTGCCCCGTGCCCGCGAAGGTGATCCAGCAGGTGCCACGGGTCATGTCGAGGAGGTACCAGACACGGCCGCCGCCGGTCACCTCGATCTGCCACTGCTCGCAGGGCTGACCCCGATGTGTACCGTGCGCGAGACTCCCCTTGAGTCGATGGTGCCGGGGTGTCTCGGCGGCCGGCCTGGGGTCGGTGCGCATGGTGATCCAGGCGCGGTAGGTGTTCTCGCGGGCTTGTCGGGCGAGGTTGTCCCATCCCTTGGCGGAGGCCGCGTCCGCGAAGCGGACTTCCCAGTGGCCTTCTGGCGCCGGTGGTGCGGCGCGGTCGCCGCGGCCCGGGGTCACAGGACGTCCCGCGGGTCTGGCGCCGGACCGTAGTCCTCGCCGTGATCGCGGGTCAGCGCGGCCAGCAGCTCGGGGTCGGAGTACACCTCGGCGGTGTGCTGCCACGCGATGAGCAGCTGAGCTACGGACGCGCTGTTGCCGACCGAATCAGCGGCACGCATCGTCTCCACCAGGTCGACGGCGAAAGCATGGAGATCCGGCTCAGGCAGGAAGCGGACCCATGGGAACGCGTCCGGCAGTATGTCGAGGAGCAGCTCCATGCTTCCGGGCTCACGGCGCGCCATCGCGGCCAGCATCCGGGTGGCTGCCGACACCACGGTCTGGTCCTGCTCGGCTCGCGCCGCGGTGGTGAGGACCAGGTCCTCGCCGTCTCTGCGATGCAGGAGCAGTCTCGGTGACTTCTGGAGCCGCGCCAACGTCTGCTTGTTCTTGTTCACGAGCTCGGAGAAGTTCACAGCCGCACCCTCAGTCCCCATGACTTTGAAACTACTTCGAAACTCACTGGGACACCATCCCTCGGACGAGTGATCGGGGCGCAGGAGTGGGACAGGACGTGACGCTCACTCTCGGATACGGGCGGGACGAGACACTGCCCCCTGGAGGAGATCGCGCCCCTCGCCGAGGCCCTCGTCGCGGAGCACGGCCTGACGACGATGCTCACCTCGGTGCGACGGGCCTCCCGCGACCTCGTCACCGCGCCCGTGCTCCAGGCGCCGCCCCTCCCGGTCGCCTTCCCGCTGGGCGCGCGGGACGTGCGGGAGATCGGCCTCACTCACGCCCGCCGCCCGCCCGTCGAGGTACGGCCCCGCGTCCTGGGGCCCGCCTCCGAGCCCGCCCTGCACTACCCGCTGGGGGACGGGTCGGACGCCGGCGCTCTCGTCGGGCTGCAGCGCTTGGCGGCGCATCTGCGGGCCGGGGTGCCGGGTACGGACGGGCGGGGCTGACGCGGCCGCCGTCGTCGCCGGACCCAGCGAGACGGTCGCGCAGCGCCGCGGCCGCGTTCAGGAAACCGCGCGGCGGGACCACCGCGTGGGGCCGGTCGGTCCGGGTGGCGCGGAGCGCACTGGGCCGGGGCCGGGCGACGAGGGGCCCTCATTTCCGGGTACCGGCTCCCTCCCCGCCGATGACGAACGGCTCCGGCTTCACCGAGCTCACGCACCGGGTGTCCGGGTTCCCGGGGTCGTCGAAGAAGGAGGTGATCACCTTTGCCCCGCACGGATGGTCGAACGTCCCGTGGGCGACACCGGCCAGGGTCACCACCGTGGAGCGGGAGAGCGTCCGGGTCACGTAGCGCCCCCACTGAGCGCCGGTCTGGGCGTCGAAACTCCCGGAGATGGCCAGGGTGGGGATGCCGCTCCGAGTGACCTCACGCACGGAGTCGGGTGCCTTCGGGACGTCCCAGGCCTGGCATGCCTGCCGCAGGAAGGGCAGTTGGGGAGCCTGGGCCAGGACCGAGCGGGGGAGCTCGGGGAAGGCTCGCAGCGCCTTGGCGAGCTGTTCGCCGGGGGTCTCGAACGGAACCCATTCGCTGCACCAGACGCTCAGCGACAGCCCGTGAGCGAACATCCCTCGCGAGCCGGGAAGCCAGGCGGCCGCCCACTGCTCGGCGATGCGCTCGGGGTGGCCGTCGGCCAACTCGTCCACGCCCAGCGGGAAGGTGTCGGGGGTGTGACTGGCACGAACCATCCAGTTCAGCAGCGCCCCGCCGTCGAGGACCACCTTCACCTTCCCGACCTGCGGCACCGTCACGTGCGTGGTGACCGGACGGGCCTCCAGCTGACGCACCATGCGCAGGAAGGCGGCACCGATGTCGGGGTGGCGCTGACGGCAGGAGGGCCGGGCCGCGCAGGCGCTCACGATGCCCTCGAACGACTCCCTCATGCTGCTCCACGTCCACCCGGGCGTCGCCACGGACGGCGGTACGACGCCGTCGACGGTCACGGAGCGGACCCCTTCGGGGAACATGCGCATGTAGGTCAGCGCCAGTTGCGTGCCGTAGGAATGCGAGAGGACGTTCCACTGCCGGATTCCCAGGGCCTTGCGCAGATCCGCCGCGTCGGCGGCGTTCTCGCTGGTGTCGTAGGCAGCCGGATCGGTTCCCCGGGACGTCAGTCGCTCGCGGCACCGGGCCGCCGCCTGGGCGTACCGGTCTCCGGTGGAGGGTGCGTCGTAGAGGAGGTGGACCCGCTCCTGGTAGAAGCGGTCGATCTCGGGACACGTCAGCGGCCGCTGGGACGAGAGCGTCCCGCGCTGGGACAGGACGACCAGATCGCGGTCGCGATTCACCCCGGCATCCGTGAGTTCCGCTATGTTCCCGATGGCGTCCGCGCCGGGCCCGCCGGTGAAGAACACGATCGGATCGGGGTGCGGCCTCGGCGAGGCGGAGCGGACGAGCGCGACGGCCAGGCGAAGGGTTCGCGAGGACGGGTGGGCCCGGTTCTCCGGCACGACGAGGAAGCCGCAGCGGGTGTCCTTCAGTTCTCCGTACGTGGTCGGGCACGGAGCGGGCACGAACCGCGACGACGGATGCGGCCGCGCGGGCGGGGGCTGCGGCAGGGCGAGCACGGTTCCCGGAAAGATCCAGTGGCCCCGGTCACTGGAGGCGTGTCCGTGCCGACGGGCCTCGTCCTCGATGGTCTGCCGGTTGAGGGTGTAGACGCTGTCCCACCGCGGGGCGTCGCCGAGGGTCCGCCGGGCGATGTCCCACAGCGTGTGTCCGGAGGCGACGGTGTGCGTGGCGGCTGTCGAACGTGCGGGCATGGCATCACCGGCCGTCCGTCCGGGTGACAGACCTTGTTGAGGGCGGGTGGCGGCCACGCCGGGGGTGCCGTGGGCCGGGGCCGCGCACAGCACCGTCAGACCGGTCAGGAACAAGGCGGCTGCGGCAGCCGTGCGGCGGTTGCGTATGGGCATGTCGTCCTTCCGTACCGGTACCGGGCGACTCACGGGCACCGATCGAACTCGTCACACGTGGCGGGGGCGTCTGACGCCAGCCTGCGAAGACCACTCGTGCGCCGCACTCCGGCGGGTCCGATGGGGTCACGCACGCGCCCGTCGGCGACGGTGCGCCGGGACGTGGAGAGCCCGGTCGCGATGACGTTCATGGTCGCGGCGTGAACGTCATCGTCCAGCAGCCCGCCGGCGACCGACAGCCCGGCATGTTCGAATGACGACATGAGGAGGGGGGTGGGCGGGGCGTCCAGAAAGTGCGGGCCCCCCGGCCACCCCCGACCACGTCAGCGGTTCACGTGCTCCACGAACCGCGCCGCCGTCTCCGCGAGCACCTCGTGGCCGTCCCGGGACCACAGGACGTCGTTGAAGAGTTCGACCTCGATCGGGGCGGTGTAGCCGGCCGCCTCCACGTAGCCCTGCCACTCGCGCATGTCGATCGCGCCGTCGCCGATCTGGCCGCGGCCGGTGAGGACGCCCTCGGGCAGCGGGGTGGTCCAGTCGGCGAGCTGGAAGGAGTGGATCCGGCCCCCGGCGCCGGCGCGGGCGATCTGCGCCGGCGCCTGGTCGTCCCACCAGATGTGGTAGGTGTCCACCGTGACGCCGACCTGGTGCGCGGGGAAGCGTTCCGCGAGGTCCAGGGCCTGAGCGAGGGTGGAGACCACACAGCGGTCGGAGGCGTACATCGGGTGGAGCGGCTCGATCGCCAGCCGTACGCCGTGTTCCTCGGCGTACGGGCCCAGTTCGGCCAGCGCGTCCGCGATGCGCTCGCGGGCGGCGCGCAGATCCTTCGAGCCGGGCGGGAGGCCGCCGGAGACCAGGACGAGGGTGTCCGTGCCGAGGGCGGCGGCCTCGTCGACGGCCCGGCGGTTGTCGGCCAGGGCGGCGTTCCGCGCGTCCGGGTCGATCGCCGTGAGGAAGCCGCCCCGGCACAGTGTCGTCACCGTCAGGCCCGCGTCGCGGACCAGCTTGGCCGTCGCCTCCAGACCGTGCTCCTGGACCGGCTCGCGCCACAGGCCGACGTTGACGACGCCCAGGTCGCGGCAGGCGCCGACGAGTTCGGGCAGCGACAGCTGCTTCACCGTCATCTGGTTGATGGAGAAGCGGCTCAGGTCCGGATCGCTCACTGGGTGACTCCGTACAGGGCGAGCAGGTTCTTCATCCGCTCCTCGGCCAGCTTCGGGTCGGGGAACAGGCCCAGGCCGTCGGCGAGTTCGTAGGCGCGGGCGAAGTGCGGCAGGGAGCGGGACGACTGGAGGCCGCCGACCATCGTGAAGTGCGACTGGTGGCCGGCCAGCCAGGCCAGGAAGACCACGCCCGTCTTGTAGAAGCGGGTGGGCGTCTGAAAGAGGTGGCGGGACAGCTCGACGGTGGGGTCGAGCAGCGCGCGGAAGCCCGCCGTGTCGCCGGTGTCCAGGACCCGGACGGCCTCGGCGGCCAGCGGCCCCAGCGGGTCGAAGATGCCGAGCAGCGCGTGGCTGAAACCCTGCTCGTCGCCCGCGATCAGCTCGGGGTAGTTGAAGTCGTCGCCCGTGTAGCAGCGGACGCCCTGCGGGAGGCGGCGGCGCAGGTCGACCTCGCGCCGGGCGTCCAGCAGCGAGACCTTGATGCCGTCGACCTTGTCCGGGTGGGCGGCGATGACCTCGAGGAAGGTGTCGGTCGCCGCGTCCAGGTCGGCGGAGCCCCAGTAGCCCTCCAGCGCCGGGTCGAACATCGGGCCCAGCCAGTGCAGGACCACCGGCTCGGAGGCCTGGCGGAGCAGGTGCCCGTAGACCTCCACGTAGTCCTCGGGTCCCCGGGCGGCGGCGGCCAGCGCGCGGGAGGCCATCAGGATGGCCTGGGCGCCGGAGGCCTCGACGAGGGCGAGCTGCTCCTCGTAGGCGGAGCGGACCTCGGCGAGCGTGCCGGCGGTGAGCTGGTCGGTGCCGACGCCGCAGGCGATGCGTCCGCCGACCGCCTTGGCCTCGGCCGCGCTGCGGCGGATCAGCTCCGCCGCGCCGGCCCAGTCCAGGCCCATGCCGCGCTGGGCGGTGTCCATCGCCTCCGCGACACCCAGGCCGTGGGACCACAGATGGCGGCGGAAGGCGAGGGTGGCGTCCCAGTCGACGGCGGCGGCCGAGTCGGGCGACACGTCCGCGAAGGGGTCGGCGACGACGTGCGCCGCTGAGAAGACCGTACGGGAGGCGAGAGGGGCACCCGAGGTGAGGGCGAGGGGTTCGGGGCGGGGTTCGTACGTCCGCAAAGCGCCTGATGCGTCCGGGAGTTGGATGGTCACAGGGAGATCTCCGGGACGTCGAGGCGGCGGCCCTCGGCCGAGGACTTCAGGCCGAGCTCGGCGAGCTGGACACCGCGGGCGCCGGCCAGCAGGTCCCACTGGTAGGGGGCGCCGGCGTAGACGTGCTTGAGGAACAGCTCCCACTGGGCCTTGAAGCCGTTGTCGAACACCTGGTTGTCCGGGACCTCCTGCCACTGGTCGCGGAACACCTCGGTGGCCGGGATGTCCGGGTTCCACACCGGCTTGGGAGTGGAGCTGCGGTGCTGGACACGGCAGTTGCGCAGCCCCGCGACGGCGGAGCCCTCCGTGCCGTCCACCTGGAACTCCACCAGCTCGTCGCGGTTGACGCGGACGGCCCAGGAGGAGTTGATCTGGGCGATCGCGCCGCCCTCCAGCTCGAAGATGCCGTAGGCGGCGTCGTCGGCGGTGGCGTCGTAGGGCTTGTCGTTCTCGTCCCAGCGCTGCGGGATGTGGGTGGCGGTGAGAGCCTGGACGGACTTCACGCGGCCGAACAGCTCGTGGAGCACGTACTCCCAGTGCGGGAACATGTCGACGACGATGCCGCCGCCGTCCTCGGCACGGTAGTTCCAGGAGGGGCGCTGCGCGGTCTGCCAGTCACCCTCGAAGACCCAGTAGCCGAACTCGCCGCGGATCGACAGGATCCGGCCGAAGAAGCCGCCCTCGATGAGGCGCTTGAGCTTGAGCAGGCCGGGGAGGAAGAGCTTGTCCTGGACGACGCCGTGCTTGACGCCCGCCGCGTCGGCCAGGCGGGCGAGCTCCAGCGCGCCTTCGAGACCGGTGGCGGTCGGCTTCTCGGTGTAGATGTGCTTGCCGGCGGCGATCGCCTTCTTGATCGCCCCCTCACGGGCGGAGGTCACCTGGGCGTCGAAGTAGATGTCCACGCTGTCGTCGGCGAGGACCGCGTCCACGTCCGTCGAGATGTTGTCCAGGCCCAGGCCGTGCTGCTCGGCGAGCGTCTTCAGGGCGTGCTCGCGGCGGCCGACGAGGATCGGTTCCGGCCACAGCACGGTGCCGTCGCCGAGGTCGAGTCCGCCCTGCTCGCGCAGGGCCAGGATGGAGCGGACCAGGTGCTGGCGGTAGCCCATGCGCCCGGTCACGCCGTTCATGGCGATACGCACCGTCTTGCGTGTCACGTCGGTCCCTTCGTAGGCGTCGTAGGCGGCGCTGTGCGCGTCTCGTACGCGGCTTGTCGCGGATGAGCGCTGCGTCGACGCCTTGTCCTGATCAGCGATGCAGCAAGCGCTTTCTATCTGATGAGAAGCTAGCCTCTGACCACTGGTCCGGACAAGACCGTGTCCATCCCGAGTTGTTCGAGGGGGCGAACAAACGGAGCTCCTGGCCGTAAGGTCTGCTCGGCACGCCCAGGAACCATGCCCCTGGCATGGCTGTCTACGTGGGCGAACGACGGAGTACGACGAGATGCGCGACCGGAGGACGACGAGATGACGGTGACCCTGGCGGACGTGGCGGCCCGCGCGCAGGTCTCCCCCGCGACGGTGTCGCGCGTGCTGAACGGGAACTATCCCGTGGCCGCAACCACCCGGGAACGGGTGCTGCGGGCGGTGGACGAGCTGGACTACGTACTGAACGGGCCGGCGAGCGCGCTGGCGGCCGCGACCTCCGACCTGGTGGGCATCCTGGTCAACGACATCGCCGACCCCTTCTTCGGGATCATGGCGAGCGCGATCCAGTCGGAGATCGGGGGGCCCGGCGGCAGAGCCGGCGGCGAGCGGCTGGCGGTGGTGTGCAACACGGGGGGTTCCCCGGAGCGGGAGCTGACATATCTGACCCTGTTGCAGCGGCAGCGGGCGGCGGCCGTGGTGCTGACCGGCGGCGCCGTGGAGCACGAGCCGCACGCCTCGGCGGTGGCGGCGAAGCTGCGCAAGCTGGCGGAGGCGGGGACGCGGGTCGTGCTGTGCGGGCGCCCACCCGCCGACGGCACCGGCGCGATCGCGCTGACCTTCGACAACCGGGGCGGGGGACGGGAACTCACCGAGCATCTGATCGGGCTCGGCCACCGGAACCTCGGTTACATCGCGGGCCCGGAGGAGCGGACCACGACCCGGCACCGGCTGGAGGGCCACCGGGCCGCGCTCGAAGCGGCCGGGATGGAGGACGACCCCCGCCGGACGGTGTACGGGCGCTACGACCGGCAGTCCGGCTACGAGGCCACGCTGGAACTGCTGCGCCGCGACCCGTCCCTGACGGCGGTCGTCGCCGCGAACGACTCCGTCGCCCTGGGCGCGTGCGCCGCGCTGAGGGAGTCGGGACTGCGCATCCCGGAGGACGTCTCGGTCGCCGGCTTCGACGACCTCCCCTTCAGCATCGACGCGGTGCCCTCGCTGACGACGGTTCGCCTGCCGCTGGCCGAGGCGGGGGCACGGGCCGGCCGCATCGCCATGGGCCGCGAGGAGCCGCCGCCGGGCGGGATCACCACGGTGCGGGGCGAGCTGATGGTGCGGGGATCCTCGGGGGTGCCGCGGGGCTGACGCGGGGACTTGAGGAGCTCCGGGGGACAGAGGGGCGCGGGGCGGCATCGATGTGCGGCTCCGCCGCGCGGGCGCGACCGGCCAGGTCGGTTCCCCGGCCGGACTGACGCCCCCGCGTCACCGGCGCTGTCAGCGGAGGGCCCCGTGGAGCGCGACCGCCGCCGGCCGCGGGGCGGCCGCCAGGCGCAGGCCGAGTTCCACGAGGGTCCAGCCGAGGCGGGTGCGCACGTCACGGGGGCGTCGGGCCGCCGCCGCGAGGCGGTGGGCGTCGGCGTCCGCGCGGAGTGCGGCGGCGTGGACGCGGTGCAGGGCGAGGCAGGTCTCGGGATGCATCGGGCGGCCTCTCAGTCCGAAGGGTTCGTGGGGTCGGTCGGGTCCGTACGGTCCGTGCGGGTGGGGATCAGGTGCGTGTGGACGCGCACCCGCTCGGCGTCCGGGGCGCCGCCGCCGAGGGCCGACGCACGGTAGCGGCCCACGATGTCGTGCAACTCGCCGATGAGTTCGGCGGCTTGCTCGGGGGTCAGCTCCAGCGTCCAGTCGCTCATGTCCGAGGAACGGTTCCACTCCTCGGACCATTCGTGCCGGGTGCCGAGCCAGGTCGCCAGCTCCCGGGTGTGGTGGTTGGCGACCTCGTGCAGGAACAGGTCGGCCGCGCCGCGCACTTCGGGGTCGTGGTCCTCCAGCAGCGCGCCGTCGAAGCTCACGCCCCGGTGGACCGACTTCCACCACCGCTCCCGCCCCTTGCCGCGCTCCGGCGCGTCCTCGACGAAGCCGTGCGCGGCGAGCTGGCGCAGGTGGTAACTGGTGGCCCCACTGGACTCGCCCAGCCTGGAGGCCAGTTGGGAGGCGGTCGCCGGCCCTTCATGCCGAAGCTCGTTCAGCAGCCGCATGCGCAGCGGGTGCGCGAGCCCGCGCAGCGAGCGCGCGTCGAGACTGCGGACCGACGGATCCTGTGGGCCTTGCGGGCCCAACGGCTTCTGGGGCTCATCCATGGTTACAAAGGTAGCTTTGCAAAGGTCTCTTTGCAAGACCGTGGAGTAGGGTCGATGGGTATGAAGATCGCCTTCTCCACCCTCGGTGTCCCCGGACTGTCGATCGACGAGGTGCTGCGGCTCGCGTCCGCGCACGGCTATCACGGCGTCGAGTTGCGCGCCCACCCGGAGGAGCCGGTGCATCCCGGCCTTCCGGCGGACCGACGGGCCGAGGTCGCGGCCGCGTTCAAGGCCTCCGGGGTGGAACTCCTCGCTGTCGCGGGGTACGCGCGCGTGGCCGCGCCGGGTGAGGACGACGCCGTCATCGAGGAGATCCGCGACCTCGCCGAGCTGGCCCGCGACCTGGGCGCGCCTTACGTCCGGGTCTTCCCGGGCGGCGCCGACGGGCAGTCCCCCGCCGAGGCGGACGCCGTCGCCGCCCGGCGGCTCGGGGTGGCCGCCGAGTTCGCCACCGACCTCGGCGTACGGATCCTGCTGGAGACCCACGACTCGCATGCGACCGGCGCCGACGCGACGCGCGTCCTCGGCCTGGTCGGGCACCGGCAGGTGGGTGCGCTGTGGGACGTGATGCACACCTGGCGGGGCGGCGAGCAGCCGTTGGAGACGTACGCGGCGCTCTCGCCGTATCTCGGGTACGTCCAGGTCAAGGACATCGCCTCGACCGAGGACACCACCCCGTTGGCGCTGGGCGCGGGCGTGCTGCCGCTCGCCGAGTGCGTGGAGGTCCTCTCCCGGCACGGCTGGGACGGCTGGCTGTGCTGGGAGTACGAGAAGCGGTGGTACGAGGCCGCCGAACCGCTGGAAGGGCTGCTGGAGGCCGGCCGGCGGCATCTGGGGCGGCTGTTGAACGAGTCGGCGTGAGCGGGCGGGACGGCGCCCGGCCGTAGCGGCCCGAGTCGGCTGTTGATCGCGTCCGGCCGTAGCAGCCCGAGTCGGCTGTTAATCGGCTGGCGGGGCGGTGGCGGCGCGGGTTAGCCTCCGCGCCGTGCCTCAGCCCCCAGCGCGTTCCGCGCCGTCCGTCGCGCCGTCGGCGTCATGAGTCTCGGCCGTACCCTCCTCGACGTCCGTCCCCTTCGCACCTCCCCCGTCTTCCGGCGGCTGCTGATCGGGCGCACGGTGTCCACGCTCGGCGGCTTCATGACCATGGTCACCGTGATGTTCCAGGTGTGGGACATGACCCACAGCGCCTTCTGGAGCGGTGCCGTCGGGCTGGCGCAGGCGGTGCCGATGGTCGCGGTCGGGCTGTTCGCGGGGGCGTGGGTGGACCGGGCCGACCGGCGCCGGGTGTATCTGATGGCGACGGTCGGACAGGCCGCCTGTTCCGTGCTGCTGGCGGTGCAGGGCTTCACCGGCCATGTGCCGGTGCCCGTCGTGCTGGCCCTGGTGGCGGTGCAGGCGTCGTTCGGGGCGGTGGGGGCGCCGGCGGCGGGCGTGTTCGTGCCGCGGCTGCTGCCCGGGGACCAGGTGGCCGCGGGGCTGGCGCTGAACCAGGTCACGGGCCAGGCGATGATGCTGCTCGGCCCGGCCGTCGCCGGCGTCGTCCTCGGGTGGTGGGGCATCGGCGTCTGCTATCTGCTGGACGCCCTCAGCTTCGGCCTCGCCTTCTACGGCGCGTTCGGCCTGCCCGCGCTGCCTCCCGAGGGCGAGAGGTCCCGCCCGGGCCTGCACGGCGTCCTCGACGGACTGCGGTTCCTGACGGGGCATCGGGTGGTGCGCGGCGCGCTGCTGACCGACCTCGCCGCGACCGTGCTGGCGATGCCGACCAGTCTGTTCCCGTTGGTCAACGCGGAACGCTTCGGCGGTGATCCGCACACCCTGGGCCTCTTCCTGTCGGCGCTCGCGGTGGGCGGGGTGGCGGCGACCGCGTTCTCGGGGCCCGTCACACGGCTCGCCCGTCCGGGGCCGGTGATGCTGTGCGCCTCCGCCACCTGGGGCGTGGCCCTGGCCCTGTTCGGGCTGATGCCGAACGCGTGGGCCTGCCTCGGGGCGCTCGTCCTGGCCGGCGCGGCGGACGCGGTGGCCGTGCTGTCCCGTACGACGATCGTGCAGACCCGCACCCCGGACTCCCTGCTCGGCAGGGTGACGGCGGCCGAGACCGTCGTCGGCCAGGCGGGCCCGCACCTGGGCAGTCTGCGCGGCGGTGTGGTGGCCGGCTGGACCTCGGGTGCGACCGCCCTGGTCGGCGGCGGTCTGCTGTGCCTTCTCGCGGTGACGGCGGTGGCCGCCATGACCCCCGAACTGCGGGGCGGGACCACGTCCCGGAGGGTGTCGTCGAAGAGGGGCGCCCCGGATCGGCTGCCGCCGAAGAGGATTCCCCCGCACGAGTCCCCGCCGCTGCTCGCCGCCCCGCCGGGCGGGGCCCCGTCGGCCTCGGCCGCGCCGGACCCGGCCTCGCCGGGCGGCGCCGCTCAGGAACCCGAAGGACCGGCGGCCGCCGCCCCGGCCGGGCCCTGAGCTGTGCCGGAGGGGCGCGGCCGTCGTGGCCCCGTGGCGGCCGGTGTCACCTCGTCCGTGCCCGGAACCTCGCCACCCGCTCCTCGAGCCGGACACGCCGCTCGGGCCATTCCTCCGCCGTGATCGAGAAGACCGCCGTGTCGCGCAGGCGGCCGTCCTCGCCGGGGGCCCAGGAACGGGACCAGTTGCGCAGGACGCCCTCGAAGCGGGCGCCCACGCTCTCGATGGCCGCGCGGGAACGGCTGTTGCGGGCGTCGGACTTCAGGTCGACCCGTGAGACGCCCCATTCCTCGAAGGCGTGCCGGAAGAGGAGCAACTTGGCCTCGGCGTTGACGCCGGTGCCCTGCGCCGAGGCCGCCAGCCAGGTGAACCCGATCTCCACGGCGTCCAGGCGGTCCTCGGCCAGCCAGGAGCGCGGCTCCCAGTACGAGGTGGCGCCGACCGCCCGGCCCGTGGCGAGCGAGATCTGGGCGTACGGCGCGAGCCGGCCCGTCGCCGCGCGGGCGAGCTGCGCGTCCACGTAGTCGCCGACCTCGTCGGCCCGCGGGACCCACGTGTACGCGTACGTCCCCCGGTTCTCCTCCGCCGCCACCGCCAAGTCGTCGGCGTGCCGGTGCTCCAGCGGCTCCAGGCGCACGAGCGCCCCCTCCAGAGCCTGCCCCTCCAGTCGGAAACTCACCCGGCGATGTCCTTCCGCGGCTGTGCGAACGTGTCGTCGAAACCGGGGGAAGTCTCGCGCACGTGGCGGGAGTCGTCGACCGGGTTTCGCAAGTGCGCCGGGACCGGGACCGGTGTCCGGGCCGGTATCCGGGCCGGTATCCGGGCCGGTATCCGGGCCGGTATCCGGGCCGGGGCCGGTGACCGACGGTTCGGCGGGGCGACGGGAGCCGGCGGCGTCCCGGGCTCCCCCGGCGCCCCCGCCGTACTCCGCCCCGCCGGCGCCAGTGACGTCAGCGCCACTCCGCCCACCAGCAGCGCCGCCGCGCAGCCGCGCAGGCCGCTCACCGGTTCGCCCAGGATCACCGCCGCCGCGCTCATGCCGAAGACGGGCACCAGGAGGGAGAACGGGGCCACCATGGATGCCGGATGGCGGTGCAGGAGCCAGCCCCACGCACCGAAGCCGAAGACTGTCGATACCCACGCGACGAAGGCGATCGTGCTCACGCCCTGCCAGTCCAGCGTGCGCAGCGCCGCCCAGTCCCGGGACGGGCCTTCCGTGAGGAGGGACAGGCCCAGCAGCGGCAGGACGGGGACGGTGCTGACCCACACCATGAAGTTCAAGGCGTCCGGCGGGGAGGCCTTGCGGGTGAGGACGTTCGACGCACCCCAGCACGCCGCCGCCGCCACGACCAGCGCGAAGGCGCCGAGCGGGCCCGTGGAGCCCTCGTCAACGGCGGCCACGGCGATGCCCGCGAGGGCCACGGCCATGCCCAACACCCTCAGCGGGGTGGGGCGTTCACCGAGAACGACCGCGGCGATGCCCGCCGTGAACACCGCCTGTATCTGGAGGACCAGGGAGGTCAGTCCGGCCGGCATTCCCACGTCCATCCCGACGAACACGAGCCCGAACTTCGCGACCCCGAGCACCAGGCCCACCGCGACGATCCACTTCCACGCCGTCCTGGGGCGGCCCACGAAGAACACGGCGGGCAGCGCGGCCACAAGGAAACGCAGGGCGGAGAAGAGGAGCGGCGGGAAGTGGTCGAGGCCGATCTCGATGACGGTGAAGTTCACGCCCCAGACGGCTGTGACCAGGACGGCGAGGGCGAGATGAGAGGGGGGCAGGCGCATGCGTCGAGGATCTCGTCGCGCGACTGTGAAGCACCAGCGATGATTGCTGCATGATGGGATGAAGCCATGCTTACGTGAGGAGCCCGTCGTGCTCGACCTCCAGCGCCTGCGCGCCCTGCACGCCGTCGCCGTGCACGGCACCGTCGGCGGCGCGGCCGCCGCTCTCGGCTACACGCCGTCGGCCGTGTCCCAGCAGATCGCGAAGCTGGAGCGGGAGACCCGGACCACTCTGCTGGAGCGGGAGGGGCGCGGCGTCCGCCTCACCGACGAGGCTCTTCAACTCGCTTCCACCGCACAGGAGTTGCTGACGATCATCGAGCGGGCGGAGACCGGTCTGGAGGAGCGCAGGGGCGTTCCGGCGGGGCGGCTGAGCGTGGCCGCGTTCGCTTCGGCGGCGCGCGGTCTGATGCCCGCCGTGCTGGCCGACCTCGCGGACCGGCACCCGGCGCTGGACACCCGTCTCACCGAGGTCGACCCCGATCTGTCCGTGGACCTGGTCGCGAAAGGCGCCGTCGACCTCGTCGTCGCCCACGACTGGGACATCGCGCCGCTGCCCGCCCCGGCGGGGGTGGAGCAGGCGGTGATCGGGGACGACCTGTGCGACCTGCTGGTTCCCGAGGGGCATCCGTTCGCCGGGCGGAGCGCCGTCCGGCGGGAGGAGCTGGGCGGCGAGCGGTGGATCTGCCAGCCGCCGGGCCGGGTCTGCCACGACTGGCTGCTGCGCACGCTGCGCGCGGCGGGGCACGAGCCGGATCTCGTCCACCAGGCCGAGGAGAACCCGACCCTGGTCGCCCTGGTCGCCGCCGGCCTCGGTGTCGCCCTCATTCCGCGGCTGGGGCGCGGGCCGCTGCCGGCGGGCGTGGTGGAGGTGCCGCTGGACCCGATGCCGGTACGGCGGCTGTACGCGCTGTGGCGCACGGGCGCGGCACGCCGACCCGCCATCGCGGAGACGGTACGGACACTGCGCGAACACTGGCCGAGGGTGGCGGCCGCCCACTGAGCCACCTGGCGGCCGCGCACGAGCCCCGGCGGAAGGCCACGGCCGCCGTGCCGACTCGTCCGGGCCGGTCGGGCCAGGCCGAATCGCGCCGGGCCGCCGGACGGAGCCGGGCCGGGCCGGATCCAGCCGTGCAGGACTGAGCCGTGCCGCGCCGGACCGAGCCCGGCCGAGCCACGTGACAGCACACGGCCGCAGGCGCGGGCCGCCACACCGGGCCGGGCCGTACCGGGCGGGACCGAACCGTGCGGTCCGGGGTCCGGACGCCCCGTCACCGGCGCGCCCCCGCCAATGCGCCGATGGCGGCCCCGCCCCGGGTACCGTGCGCCACCGGAAAGCCCCGCCCGGCCCGCCGGCCGGACCCCTCCGGTCCCCGCAAGGAGCGCACATGCCCTCCCGACGTACCGTTCTCGCCGCCACCGCCGGCCTCACCGCGGCCCTCTCCCTCAGCGGCACCGCCCGCGCCGACGAGCGCCGCCTGCGCGCGCTGATCGCGCGTATGCCCGTCGAGGAGAAGGCCGGCCAGCTCTTCGTCACCCGGGTGTACGGTCACTCGGCGACGGATCCGGACCCGGCCGACGCCGAGGCCAACCTCCGGGAGCTGGGCGTGCGCAGCGCCGCCGAGCTGATCGACCGCTACCACGTCGGCGGGATCATCTACTTCACCTGGGCCCACAACACCCGCGACCCCCTCCAGGCCGCCGACCTCTCCAACGGCATCCAGCGGGCCTCGCTGCGGCGGCCGCGCGGGCTGCCGGTGCTGATCTCCATCGACCAGGAGCACGGGATCGTCGCCCGCGTCGGCGCGCCGGCCACCCTGTTCCCGGGCGCGATGGCGATCGGCGCCGGCGGTTCCCGTGCCGACGCCCGTACGCTCGGGCGGATCGCGGGCCGGGAGCTGCGCGCGATGGGCATCCGGCAGAACTACTCCCCCGTGGCCGACGTGAACGTGGACCCGGCCAACCCGGTCATCGGCGTGCGCTCGTTCGGGGCCGGCCCGGAGGCGGTGGCCGGCTTCGTCGACGCGGAGATCAGGGGCTACCGGTCGGCCGGGATCGCGGCGACCGCGAAGCACTTCCCGGGGCACGGCGACACCGCCGTCGACAGCCACTACGGCTTCCCCGTCGTCACGCACAGCCGTCAGGTGTGGGAGGAGCTGGACGCCGTGCCGTTCCGGGCGGCGATCGCGGCCGGCGTCGACTCGATCATGACCGCGCATCTGCTGATGCCGGCGCTGGACTCGGCCGGCGGTGATCCGGCCACCCTCTCCCGGCCCGTCGTCACCGGTCTGCTGCGCGAACGCCTCGGCTACGACGGGGTCGTGGTGACCGACGCCCTGGACATGGAGGGCGTGCGCACCAAGTACGGCGACGACCGGGTCCCCGTGCTGGCGCTCAAGGCGGGCGTCGACCAGCTCCTCAACCCGCCGAGGCTGGACGTCGCCTTCGACGCCGTGGTGAGGGCCGTGCGGGAGGGGGAGCTGACGCAGGCGCGGCTCGACGAGTCGGTCCTGCGGATCCTGCGGCTGAAGGCGAGGCTGGGCCTGTTCGCGGACCCGTACGTCAGCCGGGCCGGTGTGCGGCGGACGGTGGGCGCGCGGACGCATCTTGCGGCGGCCGACCGGATCGCCGAGCGGACGACGACGCTGCTGGTGAACGAGGGTCCGCTGCTGCCGTTGTCGCCCCGCAGGCACCGCCGGCTGCTGGTGGTGGGCGCCGATCCGGCCTCCCCGACGGGCACCACGGGCCCGCCCACATCCGTGCTCGCCGCCGCGCTGAACGCGCTGGGCTTCACGGCGACCGCCCTGTCCACGGGCACGGCCCCGTCCGCGGCCGTCATCGACCGCGCGGTGGCCCGGGCGGGCGAGGCCGACGCGGTGGTGGCGGCGACGTACGAGGTCACCGCGGACAGCGCGCAGCGAACTCTCGTGGAGCGGCTGCTGGCGACCGGACGGCCGACGGTCGCGGTCGCCGTCCGCAACCCGTACGACGTGGCTCAGCTGCCGAAGGTGCGAGCGTACTTGGCGGCCTACTCCTGGACCGACGTCGAACTGCGTGCCGCGGCCAGGGTGATCGCCGGAGTCGTGCCCCCGCACGGGCGGCTGCCGGTGCCGGTGCGGCGCGCCGACGATCCGACGCGCACGCTGTATCCGGTCGGCCACGGCCTGACCTACTGACCTGGGGGCGCCGCACACCGGGTAGCGCGGCGCCCCGGTGGCGTCACGGGTGCAGGGTGGGCTCCCGCTCCACGTCGCGCACGTCCAGCTTCGCGTCGAACCTGGCCAGCGGCTTGGCCTGCGCGGCGTCGGCCTTGACGGCGGCCGGTGCGACGCCCGCCCAGTCCAGGATGCGGGCCGTGGCGAGGGCCTTCTCGTCGGCGACCAGTCCGGCGACGTTCGCGCCGTGGTTCATGCCGGGCGCGGTGAAGACGTAGGTGTCCTTCGAGCCGTGCCCGAGGCGGAACGGCTCCGCGCCCCACGGGTCGTTCTGGCCGTAGACGAAGAGCATGTGGCGGGCGTGGTGGCGCACCCAGGCGTCGACGTCCCCCATGGCGAACTGCTGGAAGCGCATCGGGATGTCCCGGGGGACGAAGTCGCGCGGGGGCTGGTAGCCGTAGCGGATGTACTGGCGCTCGATGTGCGGGAAGCGGATGGTGGGCGCGCCGAGCTGGGTGCCCGCCTGGTAGTAGTACGGCGTGTACGCCGCGAGGCCCTGGTCGGCGTAGGCGGAGAACCCGGAGATCGTGTCGACGGAGGTCCAGATCTCCTCGTCCGTCGCGGACTTGGCGTCGGGGATGGAGTCGCAGTCCGACAGCAGGCTGTATTGCCAGAAGGCCCACACGTAGTCGAGGACGACGGCCTCGTAGGCGCGGTCCAGGCCGCCGATGGTGTCGAAGGTCAGGCCCTCGGCCGCGGCGTACTCGGCGTACCGCTTCTCCAGCGGCTCGCGGCGCACCAGCGCCTCGCGCTGGACGGCGTTCAGGCGGTCGCGGCACTCCTTGGTGCCGACCGTGGCGAAGAAGCGGTCGTAGGCCGAATCCTCGTCGTTCACCACGTCGTTGGGGGCGACGTAGGCGACCACGCCGTCCATGTCACGCGGGTAGAAGCGCTCGTAGTAGGTGGCCGTCATGCCGCCCTTGGAGCCGCCGGTGGAGATCCACTTCTTCGGGTAGATCGCCTTCAGGGCCGTGAAGATGCGGTGCTGGTCGCTCGCGGCCTGCCAGATGTCCAGCTTGGACCAGTCGGCGGGCTCGGGGCGGGACGGGGTGAAGAAGCGGTACTCCATGGAGACCTGGTTGCCGTCCACGATCTGCGTGGGCTCGCGGCGGCCGGGGTTGGTGGAGACGCTGTAGCCGCTGGTGTAGAAGACCGTGGGCCGGCTGACGTCCTTGTGCAGCACGGTGATCCGCTGCTGGAACGTGCCCTTGGCGGGGTCCCGGTGGTCCACCGGCTGGGTGAAGTTCAGTACGAAGTAGCGGTAGCCGGGGTACGGCTTCTCCTGGATCAGGCTGACGCCCGGTATGGAGAGCAGCCGGTCCTTTATGTCTGCGGCTTCGGGCGATGGGGGTCCCCCCGCGCGAGCGGTGTCGAGCGTGGGGGAGGCGGTGGCCGCCTGGGCCGTGCTCGCCATGCCTATGAGCACGGTGAACGCCAGCAGCCATCTGAGCGCCTTGCGCATGCGCGTGCACCCTTCCCTGTGAGTCGGATGTGCCGGAAGCTATCGGAGCAACACCCTTCACACCAGAGGGGGTTGGGCGCGGATGCCCGCAACGTCCGCATCTGTCAGGAGCGGAACCAGCCGGAACTGCCCGAGCCGGAGCCGACGGAGCCCCTGACCAGAACCCAGCGGTGGCCGGCGTAGACGTCGACCGGCCCGATCCGGGCGGTCCGGTTGCCGGCCAGCTGCCGGGGCCGGTGACCGCGCGCCTGAAGGCTGACCGACATCCGCTTGTTCGCGCCGGGACGTTTCTGCACGGTGTACGCGCAGACCATGCCGTGGTTGTTGTAGACGTGCACCGAGCCGGTGGAGAACGTCACGATCCGCACCTTCCGGCCGGCGCAGGGCCCGGCCGCGGCGGCCTCGGCGCTGCCCGGTGTCAGCAGCCCCAGGAGGACCGAGGCGATGAGCACGGTCAGCGCGGTCAGTGCGGCCGTCGGCCGCCCATGTGTCGCACCAAGGTCCACGGTCCGCGCCTCCCCGCTCCGCCGCCATCGTCGTACGCCCGTACGGCGGCACTGGTGTACCGCCGTACTGATGTACGGACGCACCGGACGGGGTGAACGGTTGCCCCGTCGCGGCACGGGACGGGCGCGGGCCCGTCAGCCCGACGTGGCGACCGGCTCCCCGACGAAGGTCCGCCACAGCGCCGCGTACCGTCCGCCGAGCGCCAGCAGTTCCTCGTGCGCGCCGTCCTCGACGACCCTGCCGTGGTCCATCACGACCACCCGGTCCGCGCGCGCCGCCGTGGTCAGCCGGTGGGCGACCACGAGCGTGGTGCGGCGGCCGGCGAGCCGGTCGGTGGCCTGGTTGACCTGGGCCTCCGTTGCCAGGTCCAGGGCGGCCGTCGCCTCGTCCAGGAGCAGCACGTCGGGGTCGACGAGCTCGGCGCGCGCCAGCGCGATCAACTGCCGCTGCCCGGCGGACAGGTTGCGGCCCCGCTCGGCGACCTCGTGCAGATAGCCGCCGTCCAGCGTGGCGATCATCTCGTGCGCGCCGACCGCCCGCGCCGCCGCCTCCACCTCGGCGTCGCCGGCGTCCGGGCGGCCGTAGGCGATGGCGTCGCGGACCGTGCCGGGGAAGAGGTAGGCCTCCTGCGGCACGACGCCGAGCCGGTGGCGGTACGAGGTGAGGTCCAGGGAGCGCAGGTCCGTGCCGTCGACCAGCACCCGGCCGGAGGTCGGGTCGTAGAACCGGGCCACCAGCTTGACGAGCGTCGACTTGCCCGCGCCGGTCTCGCCGACGAAGGCCACGGTCTGCCCGGCGGGGATCCTCAACTCGATCCCGGTCAGGGCCTCTTCGGGATCGTCGTCGGGGCCGTAGCGGAAGTGCACGTCCTCGAAGGCGATCTCGCCGCGCAGCGACAGCACCTGGAGCGGCTCGTCCGCGGACTTCGTGGACGCCGGCTCGCGCAGCAGCTCCTGGATGCGGCCCAGCGAGACGGTGGCCTGCTGGTAGCCGTCGAAGACCTGGGAGAGCTGCTGCACGGGGGCGAAGAACAGGTCGATGTAGAGGAGGTAGGCGACCAGGGCGCCCGTCGTGAGCGTCGCGTCGTCGATCCGGCCCGCGCCGACCACCAGGACGGCCGCGGCGGCCGCCGACGACAGGAACTGCACGAACGGGAAGTACACCGAGATCATCCACTGGCCGCGGATACGCGCCCGGCGGTAGTCGTCGCTGCGCTCCGCGAACCGCGCGGAGCCGTCCCGCTCGCGCCGGAACGCCTGCACGATCCGCAGCCCGGCCACCGACTCCTGGAGATCGGCGTTGACCAACGCGACCCGCTCACGGGCGAGTTCGTAGGCCTTCACACTGGCCCGGCGGAAGAAGTACGTGGCGACGACCAGCGGCGGCAGGGTCGCGAACACGACGAGCGCGAGCTCCGCGTCCAGCACCAGCAGGGCGACCATGATGCCGAAGAAGGTGACGACCGAGACGAACGCGGTGACCAGGCCCGTCTGCAGGAACGTCGACAACGCGTCCACGTCGGTGGTCATCCGCGTCATGATCCGGCCGGTCAGCTCACGCTCGTAGTAGTCGAGTCCGAGCCGCTGGAGCTGGGAGAAGATCTTCAGGCGCAGCGCGTACAGGACCCGCTCGCCGGTGCGGCCGGTCATCCGGATCTCACCGCTCTGCGCGGCCCACTGGGCGAGGACGGCGCACAGGGCGAGCACCGAGGCCGCCCACACCGCGCCCAGCGCCGCCCGACCGACCCCGTCGTCGATGCCGTGCCGGATCGTCACCGGCAGCAGCAGGCCCATGCCGGCGTCGACGGCGACGAGGCCGAGGCTGATCAGCAGGGGCTTGCCGAAGCCGCGCAGCAGCCGGCGCAGGCCGTAGGAGTCCTCGGGGGTGACCGCGCGGGACTCGTCGACTTCGGGGACGTCGGTCGCCGGCGGGAGCGCCTCCACCTGGGCGAGCAGCTCGGGCGTGGCCGGGGCGCCGTCGAGCGCGGCGTCCCTGGGCGTGCGCTCGCCCGTCCACAGCCGGGGGGTGAGCCCCCGTTCGGCGTCGAACTCGGCGTCGAGCTCCTCACGCACCGACGTGTCCTCGCGGGGCGGGGCGGGGTGGACGTGGCCCGGGGAGACGCCGCCGAGCTCGTCGGGGTCGGTGAGCAGGCGGCGGTAGAGCGCGGAGCGTTTCTGCAGTTCCTCGTGGGTGCCGAGGTCGGCGAGCCGGCCGTCGTCGAGGACGGCGATGCGGTCGGCGAGGTTCAGGGTGGAGCGGCGGTGGGCGATGAGGAGGGTCGTGCGGCCCGCCATGACGTGTTTCAGCGCCTCGTGGATCTCGTGCTCGACCTGGGCGTCCACGGCCGAGGTGGCGTCGTCGAGGACGAGCAGGCGCGGGTCGGTCAGGAGGGCGCGGGCGAGGGCGATCCGCTGGCGCTGGCCGCCGGAGAGGGTCAGCCCGTGCTCGCCGACCTTCGTGGCGTAGCCGTCGGGCAGCTCGTCGATGAACCGGTCGGCCCGTGCGGCGTGGGCGGCGGCCCTGATCTCCTCGTCCGTCGCGTCGGGACGGCCGTAGGCGATGTTGGCGCGGACGGTGTCGGAGAAGAGGAACGAGTCCTCGGGAACCAGGCCGATCGCGGCGCGCAGCGAGTCGAGGGTGAGCTCGCGCACGTCGTGGCCGCCGATGAGGACGGCGCCCCGGGTGACGTCGTAGAAGCGCGGGAGCAGCAGGGAGACGGTCGACTTCCCCGAGCCGGAGGAGCCGACGACGGCGAGGGTCTCGCCCGGGCGGATCTCGAAGGTGAGGCCGTCCAGGACGGGACGGCCGTCCTCGTAGGCGAAGGAGACGTCGTCGAACTCGACGGTCGCGGGCGCGTCGGCGGGCAGCTCCTTGACGCCCTCCCGGATCGACGGCTCGGTGTCGATCAGCTCCAGGACCCGTTCGGTGCCGGCGCGGGCCTGCTGGCCGACGGTGAGGACCACGGCGAGCATGCGGACCGGGCCGACGAGCTGGGCGAGGTAGGTGGAGAAGGCGACGAAGGTGCCGAGGGTGATGTGCCCGCGCACGGCCAGCCAGCCGCCGAGGGCGAGCATGGCGACCTGGCCGAGGGCGGGAACGGCCTGGAGGGCCGGGGTGTAGCGGGCGTTCAGGCGGATCGTGCGGAGCCGGCCCGCGAAGAGCCTGCGGCCGACCTCCCTGAGCTTCCCGGTCTCCTGCTCCTCCTGCCCGAACCCCTTCACCACGCGCACACCGCTGACCGCGCCGTCGACCACGCCGGCCACGGCCGCCGCCTGGGCCTGCGCGTACCAGGTCGCGGGGTGGAGCCTGCGGCGGCTGCGCCGGGCGATCCACCACAGCGCGGGAGCGACGGCCACCGCGACGAGGGTGAGCGGCAGGGACAGCCACGCCATGACGGCGAGGGAAATCAGGAAGAGCAGGACGTTCCCGATGGTCATCGGGAGCATGAACAGCAGACTCTGGATGAGCTGGAGGTCGCTGGTGGCGCGGCCGACGACCTGCCCGGTGGACAGCTCGTCCTGCCGGCGCCCGTCGAGCCGGGCGATGGTCGCGAACATCTCCGTGCGCAGGTCGTGCTGGACGTCGAGGGCGAGCCGGCCGCCGTAATAGCGGCGGACGTAGGTGAGGCCGTAGACGAGGACCGCGGCCGCGACCAGGGCGCCCGCCCAGGGGGCCATGGAGCGGGTGTGGCCGCCGATGACGTCGTCGATGATCACCTTGGTGATCAGCGGGACGACGGCCATGACGGCCATGCCGGCGAGGGACGAGACGAGCGCCAGGACGACGTCCGCCGGATGGCGCCACGCACAGCTCGCCAGTCTCCTCGTCCATCCCCGTTGCGGTTCCACGCGGTGCCCTCCGGTCGTCCTGATCTACCGGAAGGCACCAACGCCGAAGGGAGCGGATTTCATCCCTCCGTCACGTTCCGGCCCATGGGAGCGGGGCGGGCTCAGGAGGCGGCGAGGTCCCGGTGGATGACCTTGGCGACGCCCTGGATGGTGGCGATGCCGTAGTTCATCGTGCTGTTGCCGTGGGTGAGGACGGTGATCTGGTAGTCGTGACCGCCGCCCTTGAAGGCGCCCAGGCTGTGCACGCGCCAGCCGTTGGTGGCACGCGACAGCCAGCCGTTCTTGACCTGGAGGGTGACGTTCGCGGGCTTGCCGTACGGCGTCCCCCAGCGCTGGCTCGCCACGACCTGGCTCATGAGCCGGAGGACGTAGGCGCGGGAGGAGTCGAGGAGCACCGCGTTCTTGGCGGTGAGCAGCCCGAGCAGTTTCTGCTCGTCGGTGACGGTGATCTGGGTCAGGCCCCAGTAGCCGTTCGCGCCCGGCTTGGTCTGCGTCATCTTCGCGGTGGCGAGGAAGCCCTTGATCTTGGTCAGGCCGAGCTGGTTCCACAGGGCGGTGGTGGAGGCGTTGTCCGACTTGGTGATCATGGCCGTGGCGAGCGTCCGCTCACGAGCGGTCAGGCCGCGCCTGGTCTTCTGCGCGTCCCACAGCAGGGCGGACAGGACCGTCACCTTGACCACACTGGCGGAGTCGAAGGCGGTGGAGGCGCGCAGCGTGCAGGTGGTGTTGGTGCTGCGGTCGTAGAGGCCCACGGCGACGGTGCCGGCGCGGCCCGCGAGCGCGGCGGTGATGTCCTTCTTGAGTTTGGCGGCGAGTCCCGCCTTGGCCGAGGTGCAGCTGACGGCGGGAGGAGCGGCCGCGGCGGGTGAGGCGGCGGCCACACCCGTGACGAGGACGCCCACGCCGATCGTGGCGGCGAGCAGTCTCCTCGTGCGTCTGAATGTCCGGTTGGTCATGCGAAGTTGACACACGAGTTCGTCGAAAAGTTGTACGGGCGAAGGGCCTTGGCGAGGGAAGCGCTCAGGTATCCGCGAGCGGCGAGCGTCTTGCGGCCCTCACCCGATGCCGGAGCGTCTTCACAGGCGACGGCCAGGCTCGGCACAGCGGCCACCCACGACCGGCGTACAGCATCCGAAGGGTGACCTCAGCCACCGATCCCCTCCCCCAGCCGACCGCCTCCCCCGACCGGCCTTCGACGGCTCCGTCGTCGTCGGTGTCGGCGTCGTCAGCCACGCCCGCGCCACCGGAGCGGGCGCCGCGCTGGTCGCTCCCCGCGCTGCTCGCGACCCTGGTCCTGGCGGCGGCGCTGTACTCCTGGAACCTCTCGGGCTCGTCCCTCAACAGCTTCTACAGCGCCGCCGTGCTGAGCGGCACCCAGAGCTGGAAGGCCTGGTTCTTCGGTTCGCTGGACGCGGGGAACTTCCTGACCGTCGACAAGCCGCCCTTCGCCCTGATGGTGATGGGCCTGTCCTGCCGGCTGTTCGGCTTCGGCACCTGGCAGATGATGCTGCCGCTGGTCCTGGCCGCCCTCGCCACCATCTGGATCGTGCACGCCTCGGTCCAGCGGGTCTGGGGCCACGGCGCGGCGGCGATCGCCGCGCTGGTGCTCGCGCTCACCCCGATCACCGTCGCCATCAGCCGCGACAACAACCCGGACACGCTCCTGGTGTTCCTGATGGCGGGCGGCGCGGCGCTGGCCCTGCGGGCCGTGCGCGACGGCAGGCTGCTGCCGCTCGTCGGCTCGGCCGTGTGCTTCGGACTGGCCTTCAACACCAAGATGCTCCAGGGCTACATCGCGCTGCCCGCCGTCTTCGTGGTCTACCTGTACGCGGCCGGGCCGACGCTGGTGAAGCGGATCGTCAACCTGCTGGTCGCGGGGGTGGCGCTGGCCGTGTCCAGCTTCTGGTGGGCGGCGGCCGTGTCCCTGGTCCCGGCCGGCGAGCGGCCCTACATCGGCGGCTCCACCGACGGCAGCGCCTGGAACCTGATCATGGGCTACAACGGTCTCGGCCGGATCTTCGGCGGCGAGGGCAACGGCGGAGGCGGAGGCGGGGGCGGGGGCGGCGGAGGCGGAGGCTTCTCCGGGGCCGCCGGCATCGGCCGGCTGTTCAACGACGTCCTCGGCGGGCAGATCTCCTGGCTGCTCCCCTTCTCGGCCCTCGCCCTCGTCGCCGGCCTCGTCCTGCGCGGCCGCGCGCCCCGCACCGACCTCACCCGCGCCGCGCTGCTGCTGTGGGGCGGCTGGACACTGCTGCACTACCTGACCTTCGCCCTGGCCGAGGGCACCATGCACCCGTACTACACGACCGCGCTCGCCCCCGGCATCGCGGCCCTGTGCGGGGGCGGCGGCGCGATGCTGCTGCGCGCGTTCCGCACCGACCGGCGCTGGGCGTGGGCGCTGCCGCTCGCGCTGGGCGTCACCGCCGTCTGGGCGATCGTGCTGCTGCGCCGGGCGTCCGGCTGGAACACCTGGCTGTGGCCGTCCGTCGGCGTGGTCATGGCGCTGGCGATCACGGGCCTGTTCGTGTTCCGTTCCGGCGTCAGGGCGCGACTGCTGGCCGCCTCGGTGGCCGCGGCGGTCGTCGCGGCGGTGGCGGGACCGGCGGCGTACGCCTGGTCGGTGCCGGCGGGCACGGGAGGCGGCATGAGCGGCGTCAACCCGACGGCCGGCCCGACCACGGGCAACGGCGGCTTCGGGGGCGGCCCCGGTGGCGGTGGCGGGTTCCCGGGCGGCGGCCAGGGCGGCGCTCAGGCCGACGGCGGGCAGACCGGCGGCGCCCAGGCCGGCGGCTTCCCCGGGGCGGGCGAACTGCCGGGCGGCGGAACGGCCGGCGGCACGCCTCCCTCCGGCGCGGGCGGCCTCGGTGGCGAAGGAACGGGCGCAGGCACGGGCGGCGGAACGGCCCCGGGCGGGATGTCCCGAGGCGGGATGGGCCCTGGAACGGGCGGCGGGATGGGCGGCGCGAGCAGCGAGCTCATCGCGTACCTGAAGAAGAACCGGGACGGCGCCAAGTGGCTGCTGGCGGTGTCCAGTTCGCAGAGCGCGGCGCAGCTCGTCCTCAGCAGCGGCCAGCCGGTCATCTCCATGTGGGGCTGGTCCGGCAGCGACAACGCGATGACCCTCGCCAAGCTCAAGGAGCTGGTGAAGAAGGGCGAGTTGCACTACGTCCAGCTCGGCGGCGGTATGGGTGGCGGCCCGGGCGGGGGCTCCACGGCGAGCTCCGAGGTGACCGCGTGGGTGCGGAAGAACGGGACGGCGGTGGAGGAGAGCGAGTACAGCTCCGCCACGGCGACGCAGAAGTCGACTACGCGCGACACGTCCAAGAGCGCGAACACCTCCGACTCCGACGCCGGCTCCGACGCCGGCTCCGACTCCGACGCCAATTCCGCGACGATCTACCGCCTGGACGCCTCCGACGTCAGCTGACATCAGGCCACCACCTCACCGACGGCCCCCGCTCGACCGAGCCGGGGGCCGTCCTCGCACCTCCGCCTCAGTCAACTCGCGTAGACAAAACCTGACTTGCCGCTTTCCGTCATCCGATCGACACGTCGGATTCATTTACAAGGCCGCATGTGCATGTCACTCTCCCGATTGCCGCCTCCCTCAACCCGCGTAGATCGGACACCCCACATGCTGGCTGCGACGCCCCGCTCACGCCGGTGGAAGACGATGGCCCTCGCCACCTCCGCCGTCCTGGTCGGCCTCACCGCCCCCGCCCTGACCGCGACCCCCGCCGCGGCCACCACCACCGCGTACGACCAGACGTACTACAAGAACGCGATCGGTAAATCGGGGACGAGCCTGAAGTCGGCCCTGCACACGATCATCACCCCGCAGACGAAGATCTCGTACTCCGCAGTCTGGAACGCGCTGAAGGTCACCGACCAGGACCCGAACAACAGCAACAACGTGATCCTGCTGTACAGCGGCGTCTCGCGCAGCAAGTCCCTCAACGGCGGCGACCTCGGCGACTGGAACCGCGAGCACACCTGGGCCAAGTCCCACGGCGACTTCGGCGAGGTGACCGGTCCCGGCACCGACCTGCACCACCTGCGCGCGGCCGACGTCCAGGTCAACAGCATCCGCGGCAACAAGGACTTCGACAACGGCGGCAGCGCGGTCAGCGGCGGAGGCGGCAGCCTCACGGACTCAGACTCCTTCGAGCCGCGCGACGCGGACAAGGGCGACGTGGCCCGCATGATCCTTTACATGGCCGTGCGCTACGACGGCGGCGACGGCTTCGCCGACCTCGAGCCGAACGAGAAGGTCAACAACAACAGCAACCCCTACATGGGCAAGCTCTCCGTCCTCAAGCAGTGGAACGAGCAGGACCCGCCGAGCGCCTTCGAGGAGCGCCGCAACCAGGTCATCTACGACACCTACCAGAAGAACCGCAACCCGTTCATCGACCACCCGGAATGGGTCGAGGCCATCTGGTAGCGGAGCGCCGTCAGTCCAGGTGCGTCGGCGCGAACATGCGCAGGGCCGCGGGGAGCACGACCACCGACGGGCCGGGGGCCCCGAGAGCCCGCGCCAGGTCGGCTCGCAGCGCCTGCGGGGTCGTGCGCGTGGCCGGCACGCCGAAGGACTCGGCCAGCGCGACGAAGTCCGGGCCGGTCAGCTCGGTGGCCGTGGCCCGGCCGAACGCGTCGGTCATGTACTCGCGCAGGATGCCGTAGCCGCCGTCGTCCACGATCAGCCAGGTCACGGGCAGGTCGTGCTGCCTCGCGGTGGCCAGTTCGGCGATCGAGTACATCGCGCCGCCGTCGCCCGACACCGCCAGCACCGGGCGGGTCGGGTCGGCGGCCGCCGCGCCGAGCGCCGCCGGGAAGGCGTAGCCGAGGCCGCCCGCGCCCTGGGCGGAGTGCATGAGGTTGGGCCCCTCGGCGTCGAACGCGGACCAGGCCCAATAGGCGAGGATCGTCATGTCCCAGAAGGACGGGGAGTCGGCCGGGAGCGCCTGGCGCACCGACGCCAACACGTCCTGCTCCAAGGTGAGTTCCTGGGCGGCGATGCGGTCGGCGACCTTCGCGAGGAGGACGCGGACCCGCTCCGGTGCGGCGGGGTCACGGCGCTCGTCCACCGTCTCCAGCAGCGCCTGGAGGGCGAGGCGGGCGTCCGCGTGGATGCCGAGCGCGGGGTGGTTCGCCTCCAGCTTGCCGAGGTCCGCCTCGATCTGGATCACCCGGCCCCGGGGCGCGAAGGTGTGGTAGTTGGACGACAGTTCGCCCAGGCCCGAGCCGACGACCAGCAGGACGTCGGCGTCCTCCAGGAAGTCGGTGGTGTGGCGGTCCTCCAGCCAGGACCGCAGGGAGAGAGGATGGTTCCAGGGGAAGGCGCCCTTGCCGCCGAAGGTCGTCACCACGGGCGCGTCCAGCCGTTCCGCGAGCTTGCGCAACTTGCCCGAGGCGTCCGCCCGGATCACCCCGCCGCCGGCGATGATCGCCGGGCGCTCGGCGCGGGAGAGCAGGTCGGCTGCCACGGCGGTGAGTTCGGGGCGCGGGGGCAGTTCCTCGGGGAAGGCGTCCCCGACCGTGACCGCCGGGAGCGGCGTCGCCGCCGACAGGACGTCCTGCGGGATCTCCACCCACACCGGGCCGTGCGGGGCCGTCAGCGCGGACTTCCAGGCCGCCTCGATCGCGGAGGGGATCTGGGACTGGGCGCGGACGATGTGGACGGACTTGACGATGCCCCTGAACGAGGCCGCCTGGTCGGGGAGTTCGTGCAGATAGCCCCGACGGCCGCCGCCCAGCCCGGCCCTCGGCACCTGGCTGCCGATCGCCAGCACGGGCGCGCTGGCCGCCGCGGCCTCCTGGAGCGCGGCGAGCGACGTCAGCGCTCCCGGGCCGGTCGACAGCAGCAGCGGCGCCGCCTCGCCGGTGACACGGCCGTAGGCGTCCGCCGCGAAGCCCGCGTTGTTCTCCACCCGCAGGCCGACGTAGCGCAGTCCGGAGCGGCGCAGCGCGTCGAACACGCCGAGGGCGTGCTGGCCGGGCAGGCCGAAGACGGTCGTCGCGCCGAGCCCGGCCAGGGTCTCCACGACCAGGTCTCCGCCGGTGCGGCCGCGAGGGTTCAGCGCGGCCTCCGTCTGGGCGGCGGTCGGACGGAGCACCAGGTCGTGGTCGTGGGTCACTTGCCCTCGTTCTCCTCACGCGCCGCGGCGATCTGGCGGGACATGATCGTGGTCAGTTCGTACGCCGTGTGGGAGGCCGCCACCGACGTGATCTCGGCGTGATCGTACGCGGGGGCCACCTCGACGACGTCCGCGGAGACCAGGTTGCAGGAGGCCAGGCCGCGCAGGATCTCCAGCAGCTCGCGGGAGGTCATGCCGCCGGCCTCGGGCGTGCCGGTGCCGGGGGCGTGGGCCGGGTCCAGGCAGTCGATGTCGATGGAGATGTACAGCGGCCGGTCGCCGATGCGCTGACGCAGCTGGTCGGCGACCTCGTCGGCGCCGCGCCGGTAGACGTCCGCCGAGGTGACGATGCCGAAGCCCATCTTCTGGTCGTCGGTGAGGTCCTGCTTGCCGTAGAGCGGGCCCCGGGTGCCGACGTGGGAGAGCGCCTCGGTGTCGAGGATGCCCTCCTCGACCGCCCGGCGGAACGGCGTGCCGTGGGTGTACTCGGCTCCGAAGTAGGTGTCCCAGGTGTCGAGGTGGGCGTCGAAGTGGAGCAGCGCGACCGGGCCGTGCTTCTTGGCGACCGAGCGCAGCAGCGGCAGGGCGATGGTGTGGTCGCCGCCGAGGGTCATCAGACGGGCGCCGGTGCCGAGGAGGTCGTCGGCGGCCGCCTCCACGGTCTCGACGGCCTCGTGGATGTCGAACGGGTTCACCGCGATGTCGCCGCCGTCCGCGACCTGAGCGAGGGCGAACGGGGAGGCGTCCTGCGCCGGGTTGTACGGCCTGAGCAGCCGGGAGGCCTCGCGGATGGCGTTGCCGCCGAAGCGGGCGCCCGGCCGGTAGGAGACGCCCGAGTCGAACGGCACGCCGACGACGGCGACGTCCGCGCGGCCGACCTCGTCGAGGCGGGGCAGCCGGGCGAAGGTCGCGGGACCGGCGTACCGGGGGATCCGCGAGGAGTCGACCGGGCCGCGCGGCGTCTCGTTGCTGCTCATGAACTGCCTTCTTTCCTACGCTTGGTCGCGTATGTACTGCTCTGTACCGCTGGGGACGACTGTACTGGGGGGGCCACAACGGGGTCGGACACGAGTTCGGGCCTCGGTGCGCGTGCCGACCCTAGGTGGCCGCGACGGGGCCCGGAAGTGTACGTTTCCTCCACTCTCGACGCTCGGAATGGATGGATTGCACACCATGCCCGATCCCGCGGTCCCGCCCACTCCGCCGGTGCCGCTCGCCGCCCTGCTGGCCCGCGAGGACCTGGGCCTGCGGCAGATCGCCGGGCCGTCCGGCCCCGGCCTGGCCGTCCACTGGGCGCACACCTCGGAGATGGCGGACCCCTACCCGTACCTGCTGGGCGGTGAGCTGCTGCTGACGGCGGGGGTGCACATCCCGGAGGCGGCGGGTTCGGAGGAGCACTTCGACTCCTACGTCGCCCGGGTCGTCGCGGCGGGCGGGGCCGCGCTCGGTTTCGGGCTGGCGCCGGTGCACGACAGCGTGCCGCCCGCGCTGGTCGCGGCCTGCGACGCGCACGGGCTGCCGCTGCTGGAGGTGCCGCCGCAGACCACGTTCTCCGGGGTCGCCCGCGCCGTCTGGCAGCTGATGGCCGAGGCCCGGCACGCGGAACTGCGCCGGGTGGCGAAGGCGCAGCAGAGCCTCGCCGCCGCGGCCTCCCGTCCGGACCCCGTCCCCTCGGTCCTGCGGCAGCTGGCCCGGCGCGTGGGCGGCTGGGCGGTGCTGTACCGGCCCGAGGGCGTCGAGCTCGCGGCGGCGGGGCGGGAGCCGACGGGCGGGACGCGGGAGGCGCTGGCGGAGCTCGCGCGGGCCGTCGTCGCGCGGGGCTCCGCGACCGCCAGCGACACCGCCGCGGGCGGCGACCGTCTCACCGCGTACGCACTGGGCGCGGGGCGCGGTCTCGTGCTCGGGGTGGCCGCCTCGCGGCGTGAGCCCGGCGACCACACCGTCGTCTCCGTCGCCGCCGTGCTGCTGTCCCTCCTGACCGCCGGGCACCGGACCGCCACGGGGGCGGCCCACTCCTCGGCCCTCGTACGCCTCCTCCTGGGGGCCGCCCCCGAGGAGGTGGCCCCGCTGCTGGGCGGCGGGCGGTGGCGGGTGGTGCACGGGCGGCCGCAGGGCCGGGCGCCGGACGCCATGGCCGCGTCGGCGCTGGGGGCCGCGCTCGGGTCGGCGCTGGTCGACTCCGCAGAGCGGACCGGACAGGGGGCCGAGGGCGGAGTCGTAAGGGTGCTCGTGCCGGCCGGGCGGGAGCCGGCCGCGCAGGAGGGGTGGACGCTCGGAGTGAGCGCCGCCGTGGAACCCGGCGCGTGGGCGGTCGCCGACGTGCAGGCGGCCCGCGCCCTGTCCCGCGCCCACGCGACGCGCACCCCGCTGGTCCGGCACGGCGCCCGCTCCGCGCTCACCGACCTGGTCCCGGCCGACGACGCCGAGGCGCACGCCCGCGCCCTCCTCGCGCCGCTCGCCGACGCCCCGGCGCTCACCGAGACCCTGCGCACCTGGCTCTCCCTGCACGGCAGTTGGGACCGCACGGCGACCGCCCTGTCCGTGCACCGCAACACCGTCCGCCAGCGGATGGCCCGCTGCGCCGCCCTCCTGTCCGTCGACCTGAACGACCCGGACGTGCGCATGGAGTTGTGGTTCGCGCTGAAGCGCGGGTGAAGGGGCTACTTCCGGGAGGCTGACGAGGTCGGGCGGTCGGTCGCCGCCTCATGACGGCGGCGGCTGCCTCACAATGAGGAGCATGCCGATACCCGGGACTCCCAGTCGCGACGAGCTCGTCGCCCATCTCGTCAGAACCCGTATCGCGGGGGACGTCGCCACGCCGCGTGAGAACAACCTCTCCCACTACCGCCAGCTCGCGAACGGCGTGCGCAACTACTGGCTCGGGCTGGAACTCGGCGACCGCTGGACCGACGAGCAGGACGTGCTCGCCGTGATGGCGGAGCGGGTCGGCGTCAACGACGACCCCGAGTTCCGGTACGGGCAGGACACCATCGACCCCGAGCTGACCGTGGACGCCCTGGACCGGCTGGCGGGCCGGCTGCGCAAGGCGGCCGAGGACCGCCAGCGGGTGCTGTTCGCCACCGGCCACCCGGGCGGCCTGCTCGACGTGCACCGCGCCACCGCCGCGGCTCTGCGCCAGGCCGGCTGCGAGATCGTCGTCATCCCGGACGGGCTGCAGACGGACGAGGGGTACGTCATGCAGTTCGCGGACGTGGCCGTCCTCGAACACGGCGCCTCCCTGTGGCACACCCACTCGGGCGAGCCGATGAAGGCGATCCTGACCGGCCTGGAGCGCGAGGGCCGCCCGCTGCCCGACCTGGTCGTCGCCGACCACGGCTGGGCGGGCTACGCCGGACAGCACGGCGTCGACTCCGTCGGGTACGCCGACTGCAACGACCCCGCGCTGTTCCTCGCCGAGGCGGAGGGCACCGTGCAGGTGACGGTGCCCTTGGACGACCATGTGGTCAGCCCGCGCCACTACGACCCGATGACCGCCTACCTGCTCAGGGCGGCCCAACTGGCGTAACGGACCGGGGCGGCCTCAGCCGGGGGGCGTGCCCCGGTCAGCCCCGGAAGCCGCCGAAGAGATCCCAATAGGGGGTGTTCCCGTAGAAGAAGTTGTAGGGGTTGAAGGGGTTGAAGAACGGGCTCAGGCCGTAGACGCCGCCCACGTTGCCGGGGAAACCGCCCCGATGGCAGTCGCCGTACCACCAGCCGTCGTGGCAGTGGCGGCTGTTGTTGCGGTCCAGGGAGGCGGTGGACGCCGACGCGGTGCCCGCCGTGCCCACCGCGATGCCGCCGGCCAGCAGCAGGCCGGCGGCCGACGTCACGGCGAGACGCCTCACCCGTTGTGCTCGCATGGGAATCACCTTTCGCTCCATCGTCGCCCGCGCGCCCTTCGAAGCGGTTCGACAGGGCGCCGGAGGGGTGGATGGCCGCAGCCGCGAACAGACGTCGCGGGAGGGTCTTCCGGATGTCACCGCAGGCGTCGAGGGGGCACGAGGACGGCCGGCGAGGTCTCGGGGCGATCGCCGGGGGACGCGTTCCGCGTGATGCGGGAACCGGTCGGCCGGGCGTGCCGCGCGTGCGGCGTTCGGTCTCCGAGCCTAGTCGCGGGGCGGCGTCCCGGCATCTCGGAAACCGCCCCGTACCTCCCGCCGTAGGTCACCGCGGGACCCGGACCACGCCCTCCTGGATCACCGAGACCGCGAGGCGTCCGTCCTGCGTGTAGATGCGCGCCTGGCCGAGGCCGCGGCCGCCGTGCGCCGACGGCGACTCCTGGTCGTACAGCAGCCATTCGTCGGCGCGGAAGGGGCGGTGGAACCACATCGCGTGGTCCAGGGAGGCGCCGACCACGTCACCGACCGCCCAGCCGCCGCGGCCGTGCGCGAGGAGGACGGAGTCCAGCAGCGTCATGTCGGAGACGTAGGTGGCGAGCACGACGTGCAGCAGCGGATCGTCCGCGAGCTTGCCGTTGGTGCGGAACCAGACCTGGCTGTGCGGTTCGCGCGGCTCGCCGAACCTGCCGTAGGGCGGCTCGTCGACGTACCGCAGGTCGATGGCCTCGCGGGCCTCCAGGAACTTCTCCACGACGACCGGGTCCAGATGGTCGTAGCCGCGCAGCCGCTCCTCGGAGGTGGGCAGGCTCACCGGATCGGGCGAGGACGGCACGGGGGCCTGGTGGTCGAGGCCCTCCTCGTACGTCTGGAAGGACGCGGAGAGAGTGAAGATCGGCCGGCCGTGCTGGACGGCGACCGCGCGCCTGGTGGTGAACGAGCGGCCGTCGCGGATGCGCTCGACGTTGTAGACGATCGGCGCGCCCGGATCGCCCGTGCGCAGGAAGTACGCGTGCAGGGAATGGGCGTGCCGGTCCGCGGGGACCGTGCGCCCGGCGGCGACCAGCGCCTGGGCCGCGACCTGCCCGCCGAAGACGCGCGGGACGACGGCGGACCGTGACTGGCCGCGGAAGATGTTCTCCTCGATCTGCTCGAGGTCGAGCAGATCGAGGAGATCCTGAAGTGCCTGGCTCATGGAGTCAGTTGTATCCGCCGGTGATTGCGGGCGGCTTACAGGCCCATGTCCTTCGCGATGATCGACTTCATGATCTCGCTGGTGCCGCCGTAGATGCGGTTGACGCGGTTGTCCGCGTACAGGCGGGCGATCGGGTACTCGTTCATGAAGCCGTAGCCGCCGTGCAGCTGGAGGCAGCGGTCGATGACGCGGTGGGCGACCTCGGTGCAGAACAACTTGGCGCTGGCGGCCTCGGCGGGGGTCAGCTCACCGGCGTCGAGGGCCTCCGTGGCGCGGTCGGCGACGGCCTCGGCGGCGTCCACCTCGGACTGGCAGGCGGCCAGCTCGAACTTGGTGTTCTGGAACGAGGCGACGGTCTTGCCGAAGACGGTGCGCTCCTGCACGTACTGCTTGGCGAACCGGACGGCGGCCTTGGCCTGGGCGTAGGCGCCGTAGGCGATGCCCCAGCGCTCGGAGGCCAGGTTGTGGCCGAGGTAGTAGAAGCCCTTGTTCTCCTCGCCGAGGAGGTCCTCGACGGGGACCTTGACGTCGACGAACGCCAGCTCGGCGGTGTCGGAGGTCTTCAGGCCGAGCTTGTCGAGCTTGCGGCCGACGGAGTAGCCCTCGGCCTTGGTGTCCACGACGAAGAGGGAGATGCCGAAGCGGCGGTCCTCGGCGGTGGGCGCGGAGGTGCGGGCGCAGACGATCATGCGGTCGGCGTGGACGCCGCCGGTGATGAAGGTCTTGGCGCCGTTGAGGACGTAGTGCGTGCCGTCCTCGGAGAGCTTGGCGGTGGTGCGCATGCCGGCGAGGTCGGAACCGGTGCCCGGCTCGGTCATCGCGATGGCCCACATCTCCTCGCCGGAGACGAACTTCGGCAGGAAGCGCTTCTTCTGCTCGTCGGTGGCGAGGAGCTTGATGTACGGCAGGCCGAGCAGCACGTGCACGCCGGAGCCGCCGAAGGTGATGCCGGCGCGGGCGGTCTCCTCGTAGAGGATGGCCTCGAACTTGTAGGAGTCGATGCCGGCGCCGCCGTACTCCTCGTCGACGCGGATGCCGAAGACGCCCAGCTCGGCGAGCTTGTAGTAGAAGTCGCGCGGCGCCTGGCCGGCGGCGAGCCACTCGTCGTAGACGGGGACGACCTCGGCCTCGATGAAGGCCCGGAGAGTGTCCCGGAACGCCTCGTGATCCTCGTTGAACACCGTACGGCGCACCGCCGCCACCCTTCTGTGCGCCTAAACCGGCGCCGCTCTCGCGTACCTGGTTGCTCGCCGCGGGGGTGACTCAATTCATGGTTGCGCTTCCCCTGGGCTAAGCGCTTGCTCAGGGCAACCGTACCGGCGGGTAGGGAGGGGAGTCCAGGGGGGCGGTCGTAACGCTCGTCACTCCTGTGGGGGCGCGGCCGACGCGAACGCGCCGCGGGCCATGCGGTGCAGCAGCTGCGCCGTGGCCGCGCGGCCGGGGAGGGAGCCCGGGGGGCCCAGATGGGGGGTGGAGTTCAGCAGGCCGAAGACCGAGTGGACCGCCGAGCGGGCCGCGGGCTCGGGCAGGTCCGGGTACACCGCGCGCAGCGCCTCCACCCACAGCTCGACGTACTGCCGCTGGAGCTGGCGGACCAGCTTGCGGTCGCTGTCGCGCAGGCGGTCCAGCTCGCGGTCGTGCAGGGTGATCAGGGGACGGTCGTCGATCGCGAAGTCGATGTGCCCCTCGATGAGCGAGTCGAGGACCGCCTCGGCGGGGTCGCCGTCGGCCTCGGCCAGGCGGCGCCTGGCGCCGGTCAACAGCTGCTCGCTGATGCCCACCAGCAGCTCCGCCAGCATCGCGTCCTTGCCCGGGAAGTGCCGGTAGAGGCCGGGGCCGCTGATGCCGACCGCGGCCCCTATCTCGTCCACGCCGACGCCGTGGAACCCGCGCTCGGCGAAGAGGCGCGCGGCCTCCCTGAGGATCTGCTCGCGGCGGGTGGGGGCGTCGGTTCTGGTGGCCATGAAAACAATTCTAGACATCGAGGTTAGCGCTCGTTAACCTGATGGAAATGGTTAACGCTCATTAACAGTCGATCACTGGGTGAGGGGACCGCAAGGATGGAGCAGGCACCGGAGCTGACGAGCGCGGCGGACCCCGCGTCGGAGGCCTGGCGGGCCAACGAGGAGGCCCACCGCGCACTCGTCGAGGAGCTGCGCGGCAAGCTCGCCGCCGCCCGCCTCGGCGGTGGCGAGAAGGCGCGCGAACGGCACACCGCGCGCGGGAAGCTGCTGCCGAGGGACAGGGTCGACGCCCTTCTCGACCCCGGCTCGCCCTTCCTGGAGCTCGCCCCCCTCGCCGCCGACGGGATGTACGAGGGGCAGGCCCCGGCGGCCGGCGTCATCGCCGGGATCGGCCGGGTCAGCGGCCGGCACTGCGTGATCGTCGCCAACGACGCCACCGTCAAGGGCGGCACCTACTACCCGATGACGGTGAAGAAGCACCTCCGGGCGCAGGAGGTGGCGCTGGAGAACCGGCTGCCCTGTCTGTACCTGGTGGACTCCGGCGGCGCCTTCCTGCCGATGCAGGACGAGGTGTTCCCCGACCGCGAGCACTTCGGGCGGATCTTCTACAACCAGGCCCGTATGTCGGGCGCCGGCATCCCGCAGATCGCCGCCGTCCTCGGTTCGTGCACGGCGGGCGGCGCGTACGTCCCGGCGATGAGCGACGAGGCGGTGATCGTGCGCGGACAGGGCACGATCTTCCTCGGCGGCCCGCCGCTGGTGAAGGCCGCCACCGGCGAGGTCGTCACCGCCGAGGAGCTCGGCGGCGGCGAGGTCCACGCGCGCGTGTCGGGCGTCACCGACCACCTCGCGGAGGACGACGAGCACGCGTTGCGGATCGTGCGGACCATCGTCTCCACGCTGCCGGCCAGCCCGGCCCCGCCGTGGGAGGTCCGCCCGGCCGTCGAGCCCAAGGTCGACCCCTACGGGCTGTACGGCGCGGTCCCCGTCGACTCCCGTACCCCCTACGACGTACGGGAGGTCATCGCCCGTATCACCGACGGCTCCCGTTTCGCCGAGTTCAAGTCGGAGTTCGGCCAGACCCTCGTCACCGGTTTCGCCCGGATCCACGGCCACCCGGTGGGGATCGTCGCCAACAACGGCATCCTGTTCTCCGAGTCGGCCCAGAAGGGCGCCCACTTCATCGAGCTGTGCGACCAGCGCGGCATCCCGCTGCTCTTCCTCCAGAACATCTCCGGCTTCATGGTCGGCCGCGACTACGAGGCGGGCGGCATCGCCAAGCACGGCGCCAAGATGGTGACCGCGGTCGCCTGCGCGCGCGTGCCGAAGCTGACCGTCGTGGTCGGCGGCTCGTACGGCGCGGGGAACTACTCGATGTGCGGCCGGGCCTACTCCCCCCGCTTCCTGTGGATGTGGCCCAACGCCAAGATCTCCGTGATGGGCGGCGAGCAGGCCGCCTCCGTCCTCGCCACCGTCAAGCGCGACCAGCTGGAGGGGCGCGGCCAGGAGTGGCCCCTGGAGGAGGAAGAGGCGTTCAAGGACCCGGTCCGCGCGCAGTACGAGCGCCAGGGCAACGCCTACTACGCCACCGCCCGCCTGTGGGACGACGGCGTGATCGACCCGCTGGAAACCCGGCAGGTGCTGGGCCTGGCCCTGACCGCCTGTGCCGACGCGCCCCTGGGAGACCCCCAGTTCGGCGTCTTCCGGATGTGAGGAGGGGACCCTTGTTCGACACCGTGCTCGTGGCCAACCGCGGCGAGATCGCCGTCCGCGTCATCCGCACCCTGCGCTCGCTCGGCGTGCGTTCGGTGGCGGTCTTCTCCGACGCCGACGCCGACGCCCGGCATGTCCGGGAGGCCGACACCGCCGTGCGGATCGGCCCGGCGCCGGCCGCCGAGAGCTATCTGTCCGTGGAGCGGCTGCTGGAGGCCGCCGCCCGCACCGGCGCCCAGGCCGTCCACCCGGGGTACGGCTTCCTCGCGGAGAACGCCGCCTTCGCGCGCGCGTGCGCCGAGGCGGGGCTCGTCTTCATCGGGCCGCCCGCCGAGGCGATCGCCCTGATGGGCGACAAGATCCGCGCCAAGGCGACCGTGCGCGAGGCCGGGGTGCCGGTCGTGCCGGGCTCGTCCGGCAGCGGCCTCGACGACGCGCAGCTGATCGAGGCCGCCCGCGAGATCGGCGTGCCCGTGCTGCTGAAGCCGAGCGCCGGCGGCGGCGGCAAGGGCATGCGCCTGGTCCGTGACGTGGCGCACCTCGCCGACGAGATCGCCGCCGCACGCCGTGAGGCCCGCGCCTCCTTCGGCGACGACACGCTCCTCGTGGAGCGGTGGATCGACCGGCCCCGCCACATCGAGATCCAGGTGCTGGCCGACGCCCATGGCGACGTCGTCCACCTGGGCGAGCGCGAATGCTCCCTCCAGCGCCGGCACCAGAAGATCGTCGAGGAGGCGCCCAGCGTCCTGCTCGACGAGACGACCCGGGCCGCGATGGGCGAGGCGGCGGTTCAGGCGGCCCGTTCCTGCGGCTACCGGGGCGCGGGGACCGTGGAGTTCATCGTCCCGGGCGGGGACCCGACGGCGTACTACTTCATGGAGATGAACACCCGCCTGCAGGTGGAGCACCCGGTCACCGAGCTGGTCACCGGCCTGGACCTGGTGGAGTGGCAGCTGCGGGCGGCGGCGGGCGAGCCGTTGGCGTTCACCCAGGACGACATCGCCCTCACCGGGCACGCCGTCGAGGCGCGGCTGTGCGCCGAGGACCCCGCGCGGGGTTTCCTGCCCTCCGGCGGCACGGTGCTCAGGCTGCGCGAGCCGCAGGGCGACGGCGTCCGCACCGACTCGGGGCTCGTCGAGGGCGCCGAGGTCGGCAGCCTGTACGACCCGATGCTGTCCAAGGTGATCGCGTACGGCCCCGACCGGGCGACGGCCCTGCGGAAGCTGCGGGCGGCCCTCGCGGAGACGGTCACACTGGGCGTGCAGACCAACGCCGGGTTCCTGCGCCGGCTGCTGGCCCATCCGGCGGTCGTGGCGGGCGAGCTGGACACCGGGCTGGTCGAGCGGGTCGCGGAGGACCTGGTCCCGGCCGACGTGCCCGAGGAGGTCTACGAGGCCGCCGCGGCCGTACGCCTGGAGGCGCTGCGGCCGCGCGGGGAGGGCTGGACGGACCCCTTCTCGGTGCCGAGCGGCTGGCGGATGGGCGGCGTGCCCCGGCCGGTCGCCTTCCCCCTGCGGGTGACCGAGCCCGTCGAGCACACGACGCGCGGCTCCCACACCGTCACCGAGGACCTCGTCCATGTCACCCTCGACGGCGTCCGGCACTCCTTCCACCGGGCCGGCGACTGGCTGGGCCGGGACGGCGACGCCTGGCACGTGCGCGACCACGACCCGGTCGCCGCCTCCCTGTCGGGGGCCGCGCACGCGGGCGCCGACTCGCTGACCGCGCCCATGCCGGGCACGGTGACGGTGGTGAAGGTCGCCGTCGGCGACGAGGTGGCCGCCGGGCAGAGCCTGCTGGTGGTGGAGGCGATGAAGATGGAGCACGTCATCTCCGCCCCGCACGCCGGCACGGTCGCCGAACTGGACGTCGCACCGGGCACGACGGTCGCCATGGACCAGGTCCTGGCGGTCGTCGCACCGCACGAGGAGGCCGCGGGATGACATCGCCGGACACCCTGCGCGGGCTCCCCATGGTCGTGCCGGCCGGGGGCCTGCCCGCACGCGTCAGGATCCACGAGGTCGGGGCGCGCGACGGACTGCAGAACGAGAAGACGGCCGTGCCGACCGAGGTGAAGGCGGAGTTCGTGCGCCGGCTCGCCGAGGCCGGGCTCACGACGATCGAGGCGACCAGCTTCGTGCACCCCAAGTGGGTGCCCCAACTGGCCGACGCCGAGCAGTTGTACCCGCTGGTGTCCTCGCTGCCCGTGGAGCTGCCCGTCCTGGTGCCCAACGAGCGCGGACTGGACCGGGCGCTCGCCCTCGGGGCCGGGCGGGTCGCCGTGTTCGCCAGCGCCACCGAGTCCTTCGCCAAGGCCAACCTCAACCGCACGGTGGACGAGGCGCTCGCCATGTTCGAGCCGGTCGTGGCCCGCGCGAAGGCGAACGCCGTCCATGTGCGCGGCTATCTCTCCATGTGCTTCGGCGACCCCTGGGAGGGCGCGGTCCCGGTCCCCCAGGTGGTGCGGGTCTGCCGGGCGCTGCTCGACATGGGGTGCGACGAGCTGAGCCTCGGCGACACGATCGGCGTCGCCACCCCCGGCCACGTCGTGGAGCTGCTCACCGCGCTCGGCGAACAAGGCGTCCCCGCGGGCGTGCTGGGCGTGCACTTCCACGACACCTACGGGCAGGCCCTCGCCAACACCCTGACCGCGCTCCAGCACGGTGTCACCACCGTCGACGCCTCGGCGGGCGGTCTCGGCGGCTGCCCGTACGCGAAGTCCGCCACCGGCAATCTCGCCACCGAAGACCTCGTGTGGATGCTGCGGGGCCTCGGCATCGACACCGGGGTCGACCTCGGCCGTCTCGTCGCCACAAGCGTCTGGATGGCCGAACAGTTGGGCCGCCCCAGCCCCTCCCGCACCGTGCGGGCCCTGTCCCACAAGGAGCAGTGATGGACCACCGCCTCTCCCCCGAACTCGAGGAACTCCGCCGCACGGTGGAGGCGTTCGCCCATGACGTCGTAGCCCCCAAGATCGGCGACTACTACGAACGGCACGAGTTCCCGTACGAGATCGTCCGTGAGATGGGCCGGATGGGCCTGTTCGGGCTGCCGTTCCCCGAGGAGCACGGCGGCATGGGCGGCGACTACCTGGCGCTCGGCATCGCCCTGGAGGAGCTGGCCCGTGTCGACTCCTCCGTCGCCATCACCCTGGAGGCGGGCGTCTCGCTGGGCGCCATGCCGCTGCACCTGTTCGGCACGGAAGAGCAGAAGCGCACGTGGCTGCCGCGTCTGTGCTCCGGAGAGATCCTCGGCGCGTTCGGCCTCACCGAGCCCGACGGCGGCTCGGACGCGGGCGCGACGCGCACGACGGCGCGGCTGGACGAGGGGACGAACGAATGGGTCATCAACGGCACGAAGTGCTTCATCACCAACTCGGGCACCGACATCACCGGTCTGGTCACGGTCACGGCGGTCACCGGCCGGGGGCCTGACGGCAGACCGCTGATCTCCGCGATCATCGTCCCGTCGGGCACGCCCGGCTTCACGGTGGCCGCCCCCTACTCCAAGGTCGGCTGGAACGCCTCCGACACCCGCGAGCTGTCCTTCGCGGACGTGCGCGTCCCGGCGGCGAACCTGCTCGGCGAAGAGGGCCGCGGCTACGCCCAGTTCCTGCGCATCCTGGACGAGGGCCGGATCGCGATCGCAGCCCTCGCCACCGGGCTCGCCCAGGGCTGTGTGGACGAGTCGGTGAAGTACGCGCGCGAACGCCAGGCCTTCGGCCGTCCGATCGGCGCGAACCAGGCCATACAGTTCAAGATCGCCGACATGGAGATGAAGGCGCACACGGCGCGTCTCGCCTGGCGCGACGCGGCGTCCCGGCTGGTGGCCGGCGAGCCCTTCAAGAAGGAGGCGGCGCTGGCGAAGCTGTACTCCTCGACGGTCGCCGTCGACAACGCCCGTGACGCCACCCAGGTCCACGGCGGGTACGGCTTCATGAACGAGTATCCGGTCGCCCGCATGTGGCGCGACTCCAAGATCCTGGAGATCGGCGAGGGCACGAGCGAGGTGCAACGCATGCTGATCGCACGGGAGTTGGGGCTCGCCGGCTGACCCCTGGCGGGCGGAGCGCTCGAAGCGGCCGCGGCGGTGCGCCCGTCGCGGCCGTCGGCATGGGCGCTTCGCCCCGCACATGACGGGGCGTTCACCGCCCGCACATGACTCATGAGCGGGACTGGACAAGATCTGAGGTTAGGCTAACCTACATTCGAACTTGCCCTTGGGTGATCAGCCCCGTTCGAAAGCAGCCAGATTCATGTCCAACGCCACCACCCACCTCACCCGCCGCGGCATCCTCGCCGCCGGTGGCGCCCTCGGCCTCGGGGCCGTCCTCGCGGCCTGCGGGGACGACGACGCGAAGAGCGGTGGCTCGGACTCGACCGCCGCCCCCTCCGCCAAGTCGGGCCCCTGGACGTTCAAGGACGACCGCGGCACCACCGTGAAGCTCGACAAGACGCCCGCGAACATCGTCGCCTTCACCGGCGTCGCCGCCGCCCTGTTCGACTACGGCATCCAGGTCAAGGGCGTCTTCGGCCCGACCAAGACGACCGCCGGCAAGCCCGACGTCCAGGCCGGCGACATGGACGTCTCCAAGGTCGAGATCATCGGCAACGTCTGGGACGAGTTCAACGTCGAGAAGTACGCGGCGCTCGCTCCCGACGTGCTCATCTCCACGATGTTCGACAACACCGGCACCCTCTGGTACGTCCCCGAGGCCTCCAAGGACAAGATCGCCAAGCTCGCCCCGACCGTCGGCATATCCGTCTACGACCGCCAGCTCACCGCGCCCCTGGAGCGCATGTGGGCGCTGGCCGGGTCCCTGGGCGCGGACCTGACCGCCGCCAAGGTCACCGACGCCAAGAAGCGCTTCGAGGCCGCGGCCACCCGGCTGCGCGCCGCCGCCAAGGCCAAGCCCGACATCAAGGTGCTGGCCGGTTCCGCGAGCGCGGAGCTGTTCTACGTCTCCGGCACCAACCTCTCCATCGACCTCGAGTACTTCAAGGCCCTCGGCGTGAACTTCGTCGAGCCGCCGGAGAGCGCCAAGGCGCAGGGCGGCGGCTGGTTCGAGTCGCTCAGCTGGGAGAACGTCGACAAGTACAAGGCCGACATCATCATGCTGGACGACCGCTCGCAGGCGCTGCAGCCTTCGGCGATCACCAAGCCGACGTGGAAGCAGCTGCCGGCCGTCAAGGCGGGGCAGGTCATCGGGCGGTCGCCGGAGCCGATCCTGTCGTACGACAAGTGCGTGCCGCTGCTGGAGAACCTCGCCAAGGCGCTGGAGACGGCGAAGAAGGTCGCCTGATCACGGTGGCCTGACGTCGTGGGTGAGCTGCGGGTCCGGCTGTGACCGGTCGCGCCCACGCGGCGGAGCCGCACCTCGACACAGCCCCGCGCCCCTCGGTCAGCTGCCCTGCCCCCCGTCGACACCTGACGCAACATCAGGAGAGCGCCTCATGACCACCGCCGTTGCCGCACCGTTCCGCTTCTTCTCCCTCCAGGTCGCTCGAACCACACGGCTCGACGCGTCCCTCGTCCGGGTCACCTTCGCCGGGGAGGACCTCCAGTACTTCTTCTCCGACGGGTACGACCAGTCGCTCTCGCTCTTCCTGCCGCACCCCGGGCAGAGCGAGCCGCGGATTCCGTACGAGCTCGGGGACGGCTGGTGGCAGGCATGGCGTGAACTGCCGGACGACGTGCGGGCGGTGATGCGCTCGTACACGCTCCGGTCGCTGCGCCGGGACGCCTCGGGGCGGACCACGGAGATCGACGTCGACTTCGTGCTGCACACCCCGGCCGGCCCGGCCTCCCGGTGGGCCTCCCGGGCCGTCGCCGGGGACCGCGTGGTGCTGCTCGGGCCGGCGATCGCCGACAACCGGGCGATCCGCTTCCGGGCGCCCGAGGACACCGACCTGGTGCTGCTGTGGGGCGACGAGACGGCGCTGCCCGCGATCTCCTCGATCCTCGAGGCGCTGCCGGCCGGGCTGCGGGTGCGGGCCTGGCTGGAGGTCCACGACGCCGGGAGCGTGCGGGGTCTGGCGACGGCGGCGGACGCCGAGATCACCTGGCTCGTGCACGGCGACCGCACCGGCGGGGAGGGCGACGAGGGCTCCCCCATGACCCTCGACGCCCTGCGCGCCGCCCGGCTGCCGTCCGCCGAGCGGCCGTACGTGTGGATCGCGGGCGAGTCGGGGTGCGTGAAACAGCTGCGCCGGCACTTCGTCGGTGAGCGCGGGATCGACCGGCGCAGGGTCACGTTCGTCGGCTACTGGCGCCGGGGCCTGTCCGAGGAGCAGCTGCGCGAGCAGGAGTGAGACTCGGCAACACCCTTTCCCGAAAGGCAAGTTGACTGCCGGACAAACGTGAGGACCGTCACGGGGAGGGCCGGGTTCGAGTTCGCGTCAACTTAGGTTAGGCTTGCCTAAGTTGAACCCGAGGCTCCGCCCCTGTGTCCGTTCCCCGAGCGGACCGTCCCCACCCGGAGGACCCCCACCATGCGCTCGCACCTGCTCAATGACACGACCGCGGAGCAGTACCGCCGCTCCGTGACCGAAGGAGTCGAGCGGGTGGCCGCCAAACTCGCCGCCACCGACCGTCCGTTCACCGGCGTCTCGGTCGACGACCTCGCCCCCCGGATCGAGGGCATCGACCTGGACAAGCCCCTGCACGACACCGCGGCCGTCCTGGACGAGCTGGAGGAGGTCTACCTCCGCGACGCGATCTACTTCCACCACCCCCGCTACCTCGCGCACCTCAACTGCCCGGTCGTCATCCCCGCCGTCCTCGGCGAAGCCGTCCTCTCCGCCGTCAACTCCTCCTTGGACACCTGGGACCAGTCGGCCGGCGGCACCCTCATCGAGCGCAAACTGATCGACTGGACGGCCGAGCGCATCGGCCTCGGCCCCGCCGCCGACGGTGTCTTCACCTCCGGCGGCTCGCAGTCCAACCTCCAGGCCCTGCTGCTGGCCCGCGAGGAGGCCAAGCCGGGGCGCGACGGGTGGGAGGGGCCGGCCGCCCTCGGCAAGCTGCGTGTCTTCGCCTCCGAGGTCAGCCACTTCAGCGTGAAGAAGTCCGCGAAACTGCTCGGCCTCGCAGCGGACGCCGTGGTCTCCGTCCCCGTCGACCACGACAAGCGCCTGCAGACCGTCGCCCTCGCCCGCGAGCTGGAGCGCTGCACCGAGGCCGGTCTGGTCCCCATGGCCGTCGTCGCCACCGCAGGCACCACCGACTTCGGCTCCATCGACCCGCTGCCCGAGATCGCCGAGCTGTGCGACCGGTACGGCGCGTGGATGCACGTCGACGCCGCGTACGGCTGCGGCCTGCTCGCCTCTGTGAAGTACCGGGACCGCATCGACGGCATCGAGCGCGCCGACTCCGTCACCGTCGACTACCACAAGTCCTTCTTCCAGCCGGTGAGCTCCTCGGCGGTGCTGGTGCGCGACGCGGCCACGCTCCGGCACGCCACCTACCACGCCGAGTACCTCAACCCGCGCCGCATGGTGGAGGAGCGCATCCCCAACCAGGTGGACAAGTCCCTGCAGACCACACGCCGATTCGACGCGCTCAAGCTGTGGATGACCCTGCGCACGATGGGCGCCGACGGCATCGGCTCGCTCTTCGACGAGGTGTGCGACCTCGCCGCCGAGGGCTGGGAGCTGCTCGCCGCCGACCCGCGCTTCGACGTCGTCGTCCAGCCCTCGCTGTCCACGCTCGTCTTCCGCTACATCCCCGCGGCCGTCACCGACCCGGGTGCGATCGACCGTGCCAACCTCCACGCCCGCAAAGCCCTGTTCGCCTCCGGCGACGCCGTGGTCGCGGGCACCAAGGTGAACGGCCGCCACTACCTGAAGTTCACCCTGCTCAACCCCGAGACCACGACCGCCGACATGGCCGCCGTCCTCGACCTGATCGCCGGCCACGCCGAGCAGTACCTGGGAGAACCCCTTGACCGCGCTTCCTGACACCACGGACACGACCTACGACTTCGTGGGCATCGGGCTCGGCCCCTTCAACCTCGGCCTCGCCTGTCTCACCGAGCCCATCGGTGAACTGAACGGGATCTTCCTGGAGTCCAAGCCCGACTTCGAGTGGCACGCCGGCATGTTCCTCGACGGCGCGCACCTGCAGACGCCGTTCATGTCGGACCTCGTGACCCTCGCCGACCCGACCTCGCCGTACTCCTTCCTCAACTACCTGAAGGAGAAGGGGCGGCTGTACTCGTTCTACATCCGCGAGAACTTCTACCCGCTGCGGGTCGAGTACGACGACTACTGCCGCTGGGCCGCGAACAAGCTGAGCAACGTCCGCTTCTCGACGACGGTCGACGAGATCGTCCACGACGGCGAGCGGTACGTGGTGCGCACCACCGCCGGCGAGGAGTTCCGCGCCCGTCGTCTGGTCCTCGGCACCGGCACCTCGCCGCACTACCCGGAGGCGGTCAGCGATCTGGGCGGCGACTTCTTCCACAACTCCCGCTATGTGCAGAACAAGGCGGAGCTGCAGAAGAAGCGGTCGATCACCATCGTCGGCTCCGGCCAGTCGGCCGCCGAGATCTACCAGGACCTGCTCAGCGAGATCGACGTCCACGGCTATCAGCTGAACTGGGTCACCCGCTCCCCGCGCTTCTTCCCGCTGGAGTACACCAAGCTCACGCTGGAGATGACCTCCCCGGAGTACGTCGACTACTTCCGCGCGCTGCCCGAGGCCACCCGCTACCGGCTCACCGCCCAGCAGAAGGGCCTGTTCAAGGGCATCGACGGCGACCTCGTCAACGACATCTTCGACCTGCTCTACCAGAAGAACCTCGGCGGCCCGGTCCCCACCCGGCTGCTCACCAACTCCGCCCTGACCGCCGCGGCGTACGAGGACGGCGCCTACCGCCTGTCCTTCCGCCAGGAGGAGCAGGAGAAGGACTTCGAGCTGGCCTCCGAGGGACTGGTGCTGGCCACCGGATACGCCTACGCGGAACCCGGGTTCCTCCGGCCGATCCGCGACAGGCTCCGCTACGACTCCCAGGGCAACTTCGACGTCGCCCGCAACTACGCCATCGACAGCACCGGCCGGGAGGTGTTCCTGCAGAACGGGGGCGTCCACGCCCACAGCATCACCTCGCCCGACCTGGGCATGGGCCCCTACCGCAACAGCTACATCATCCGAGAGCTGCTCGGCAGCGAGTACTACCCGGTCGAGAAGACCATCGCGTTCCAGGAGTTCGCCGTATGACCCCCACCACCGGCTCCCGCGCCGACACCGGCCCCCTCACCCTCCGGCCTCTCGACCCGCTGAAAGACGCCGAGTTGCTGCACGGCTGGGTGACGCATCCCAAGGCCGCCTACTGGATGATGCAGGACGCGACGCTCGTGGACGTCGAGCGGGCGTACATGGAGACAGCCGCCGACGAGCACCATCACGCCCTGCTCGGGCTGCACCGCGGCGTGCCGGCCTTCCTCATGGAGTACTACGACCCGGCCCACCGTGAACTGGTCGGGCTGTACGAGCCGCAGCCCGGCGACATCGGCATGCACTTCCTGGTCGCCCCCACCGACCGGCCCGTGCACGGCTTCACCCGAGCGGTCATCACCGCCGTGATGGCGCGGCTGTTCGAGGACCCGGCGGTGCGGCGCGTCGTCGTCGAGCCGGACGTGGCCAACAAGGCCGTGCACGCCCTGAACGAGGCCGTCGGCTTCGTGGCGGAGCGGGAGATCGTCAAGCCGGAGAAGAAGGCGCTGCTGAGCTTCTGCACGCGGGAGCAGTTCGCCGCCGCGACGGGGGTGGCCGCATGAGCCTCACCGACTCCGTGGCCCACCTCTCCCCCGAGCGCTGGGAGACGGCCAATCGTCTGCTGGTGCGCAAGGCCCTCGCCGAGTTCGCGCACGAGCGGCTGCTCACCCCCGAGCCGGAGGGCGACGACGGCCGGTACACCGTCCGCAGCGACGACGGGCTGACCGCGTACCGCTTCGCCGCCGTCCGCCGCGCCCTCGACCACTGGCAGGTCGACGCCGACTCGATCACCCGCAGCCGGGACGGCGTCGAACTCCCCCTCGCCGCGCTGGACTTCTTCATCGAGCTGAAGACGACGCTGGGCCTGAGCGAGGAGATCCTGCCAGTCTACCTGGAGGAGATCTCCTCCACCCTCTCCGGCACCTGCTACAAGCTCACCAAGCCGCAGCTCACCTCGGCGGAGCTCGCGCGCAGCGGCTTCCAGGCCATCGAGACCGGGATGACCGAGGGCCACCCCTGTTTCGTCGCCAACAACGGGCGGCTGGGCTTCGGCGTCCACGAGTACCTGTCGTACGCGCCGGAGACGGCGAGCCCGGTCCGGCTGGTGTGGCTGGCCGCGCACCGGTCGCGGGCGGCGTTCACCGCGGGCGCCGGCATCGAGTACGAGTCCTTCGTCCGGCAGGAGCTGGGCGAGGAGACGGTCGAGCGGTTCGAGGCGCGGCTCACCGACCGGGGGCTGGACCCGGCCGACTACCTGCTCATCCCCGTCCACCCCTGGCAGTGGTGGAACAAGCTGGCCGTCACCTTCGCCGCCGAGGTCGCCCGGGGGAACCTGGTGTGCCTGGGCGAGGGCGAGGACGAGTACCTGGCGCAGCAGAGCATCCGGACGTTCTTCAACAGCTCGCACCCCGAGAAGCACTACGTGAAGACGGCGCTGTCCGTGCTCAACATGGGCTTCATGCGCGGCCTCTCGGCGGCGTACATGGAGGCCACCCCGGCGATCAACGACTGGCTGGCGCGGCTCATCGACGACGACCCGGTGCTGAGGTCGTCGGGTCTGTCGATCATCCGGGAGCGGGCGGCCGTGGGCTACCGGCACCTGGAGTACGAGGCGGCGACCGACCGCTACTCGCCGTACCGCAAGATGCTGGCCGCGTTGTGGCGGGAGAGCCCGGTGCCGTCCCTGAAGGACGGCGAGTCGCTCGCCACGATGGCCTCGCTGATCCACGTGGACCACGAGGGAAGGTCGGTGGCCGGCGCGCTGATCGAGCAGTCGGGGCTGGCGCCCACCGAGTGGCTGCGCCACTACCTGGAGGCGTACTACACCCCGCTGCTGCACTCGTTCTACGCCTACGACCTGGTCTTCATGCCGCACGGCGAGAACACCATCCTGGTGCTGCGGGACGGGGTCGTGCAGCGGGCGGTCTACAAGGACATCGCCGAGGAGATCGCGGTGATGGACCCGGACGCGGTGCTGCCGCCTGCGGTGCGGCGCATCCGGGTGGAGGTCCCCGAGGACAAGAAGCTGCTGTCGATCTTCACGGACGTCTTCGACTGCTTCTTCCGCTTCCTCGCCGCGGACCTCGCCGCCGAAGAGATCCTGGAGGAGGGCGAGTTCTGGCGTACGGTCGCCGAGGTGACCCGCGCCTACCAGGACGCGAACCCCCAGCTGGCCGAGCGGTTCGAGCAGTACGACATGTTCGCGCCCCGGTTCGCGCTGTCCTGCCTCAACCGGCTGCAACTGCGCAACAACAAGCAGATGGTGGACCTGGCGGACCCGTCGGGCGCCCTCCAGCTGATCGGAACCCTTCAGAACCCCGTCGCCGGGTTCTGATCGAACGGACGGGCGCCCCCGAGTACGGTCCTCGGGGGTGCCCGTCGCCGTCTTTGGAAGAATCGCCCCATGGCGGAAATCATCCAGAAGGACGGCACCTGGGTCTTCGACGGCGACACGCTGCGGCTGACCCCGGGGAGGGACAAGAACGTCGGCCTGTTACGCCGGACGCTCGGCGAACTCACGCTGCCTCTCAGCGCGTTGGCGGGGATCTCGTTCGAGCAGGGGAAGAAGGCCGGACGGCTGAGACTACGGCTGCGGGACGGCGCCGACCCCTTGCTGCACGCGACGGGCGGCCGGCTCACCGAGCCGCACGATCCCTACCGACTCCTCGTCGAGAGCGACCGTTTCGGTGTCGCCGAGTACTTCGCGGACGAGGTGCGCAACGCGCTGCTGCTGGAGGAGGTCCCCTCCGAGGCGGTGGAGTCGTATCTGCTGCCGGGGCCGTCGGTGCCGCTGTCGGTGTCCGCGGGGGACGGCACGGCGAGCTTCGACGGCGAGTGCGTGAAACTGGAGTGGAACTGGAAGACGGAGGAGGCCAAGGCGACCGCCGGGACCCGCACGCTGCCCGTCGCCGAGATCACGGCCGTGGAATGGCATCCGGCCGCGGGCCTGGGCAACGGCCATCTGCGCTTCACCGTCCGGGGCGCGGCCACCAAGGCGCCGCCCAAGTACGACCCCAACGCGGTCGAGTTGTGGGGATTCAAGAAGGATCCGCTGATGGCGCTGGTGGCGGCCGCCGTGCAGGCGCGGCTGCCGCACCCCTCGGGCGCCCCCGAGGACGCGGTGCCCGGGGCGCGTGACCGGCTCGCCGCCGCTCCTTCCGCCGTTCCCGCCGTTCCCGCCGTTCCCGCCGTTCCCGCCGTTCCCGCCGGGGACGAACACGACGCGCTGCTGCGGCGGTTGCGGGAGCTGGGCGGGCTGCACCGGGACGGGGTGCTGACGGACGAGGAATTCGCCGTGGCCAAGCAGGCGGTCCTCAAGCGGATGTGAGGACCGCCCGCGCGCACGCGGCTACTTCGCCTTGCGCGCCACCGTGAAGTGGTCGACCTGCTCCCCGCTCTCGGCGATGCCCCGCACGGTGAGCGTGGCCGTGCGGCCCTTGGCGGCGGGGGCGACGTCGACGCGCAGGAACGAGTAGTCGAGGTAGCGCACCCGGGACCAGGCGACGGTCTCGTTCTGCTTGCCGTCCTTGGTGTTGACGAACGAGGCGACGGACTCCACGTCGTCGACATGGCCCTCGTAGGACAGCGGGGCGGTGAAGGAGTACAGGCTGCGGCCCGCGGCGCCCGCGGTGACATAGACGACGCCGTCGCTCTCGGGATAGGCCGTGCCGCCGATCGGGAGCTCCCGGGCGACCTTGCCGCCCTTGATGACGTCGGTGCGCTCGTACTGGTGGTTGTGGCCGTTGATGACGAGGTCCACGGAGTACTTCTCGAACAGCGGCACCCACTCCTGGCGCACTCCCCCCTCCGAGGCGTGGGCGGTGGAGGTGCAGTAGGCGCAGTGGTGGAAGAAGACGACGACGAAGTCGATGTCCTTCGCCGCGCGGTACTTCTTGAGCTGGGCCTCCAGCCATGTGGTCTGGGTGCCGCCGGAGATGCCGAGGTTGGCCGGGATCTCGAAGGAGACGTCGTTGGCGTCGAGGGAGACGACCGCCGTGTTGCCGTAGACGAAGGAGTAGACGCCGGGGAGGTTCTTGCGGTCGGGGCCGTTGCCGGGGAGGTTCCAGCGGGCCTCCTCGCCGCCGTAGCCGTTGGGCGAGTACCAGGCCTCCATGTCGTGGTTGCCGAAGGCCGGCATCCAGGGGACGGACTTGGCGACGGACTCGGTCTGGGCGAGGAACTGGTCCCAGATCCGGGAGTCGAAGCCGGTGTCGGCGGTCTTGCCGGAGCCGGAGGGGTCGGCGTAGGCGATGTCCCCGGCGTGCAGGTGGAAGGCGGGGTTCTGGCCCAGCAGGAGGCTGTTGTTGGCGAGGCCGTGGTAGCTGACGCCCTCGTCGCCGAAGGCGGTGAAGGTGAACGGCTCCTTGTGCGCGGGGGCGGTGGTGAAGGTGCCCACGGTGCCGGCGAAGCGCGGGTCGGCCGGGTCGAAGCCGGCGTGGCCGACGCCGTAGAAGTACGTCCTGCCGGGCTTGAGACCGGTCAGCCTGGCGTGCACGTAGTACTGGGTGTGGTTGCCGCTGGCCCCGACGCCCGCCGGGGTGAAGAGGGTGCGCACCTCGGCCTCGATCTTGACGGAGAGGTGCGAGGCGTGGGTGCCGATCCGGACGAAGGGCTTCTTCACCGGGAGCGGCACCTGCCAGGAGATGCCGATCTCCGTGCGGGGGTCGTCACCGAAGGCCAGGTGGCGGCCGAAGGGAGCGACCAGTGAGCCGTCGACGGTCTCGGCGGCGGCGAAGGTCTGCGTGGGTACGGCGGCCTGTGCGGTGGCGCCGGGGACGAACGCGCCGCCGGCGACGGCGCCCAGGGTGACCGCGCCGCCCCTGATCATCGTGCGCCGGGAGAATCTGGTGCGCAGGTACTCGTGCTGCTCGGCCATGCTCATGCGGGCGGCGAGCCGCTCGGGTACGCCCATGCGAGGAGTGTCCATGACGCCCGAAACTCGCTGCCCCGGGCAACGGTTCGCGGGCGCGCGGATGGACGGCGTACGAACAGCCCCTCATGACAGATCCAATGTTGTGCCAAAGATCGTCCGCAAGCGGTTGCCCGGAATCGGGCAAGATTCTTGCGAAACCGGCTCCGGTACCTCAGGATCTACCGGGTGCACGACGAACTCGTTGATCATCTGACGCGCTCCTCGCCCCTCCAGCGGGGCGAGGCGCTGCGGGTGATCCAGGACGTGCTCGCCTACTTCGACGAGACGACCGAGGACTACGTCCGTCGCCGCCACCGCGAGCTCCAGGCCCAGGGCCTGGTGAACACGGAGATCTTCGAACGGATCGAGGCGGACCTGAAATACCGTGCGGTGGCCCCGCCGGAGCTCACGCTCCGGCAACTGCGGCGCATCGTCTACGGGTGATCGAAAGCTTGGGGATACGTATACATGTGCGGAATCGTCGGATACATCGGGAAGCGTGACGTCGCCCCGCTGCTCCTGGAGGGCCTGCAGCGCCTGGAGTACCGCGGCTACGACTCGGCGGGTCTCGTCGTCACCTCCCCGAAGACGGCCGGTCTGAAGATGGTCAAGGCCAAGGGCCGCGTCCGCGACCTGGAGGCGAAGGTCCCGGCCCGTTTCAAGGGCACCACGGGCATCGCCCACACCCGGTGGGCCACCCACGGCGCCCCCTCCGACGTCAACGCCCACCCGCACATGTCGGCCGACCTCAAGGTCGCCGTCGTCCACAACGGCATCATCGACAACGCCGCCGACCTGCGCCGCAAGCTGGAAGCGGACGGCGTGGAGTTCCTCTCCGAGACGGACACCGAGGTCCTCGTCCACCTCGTCGCCCGGTCCCAGGCCGACAAGCTGGAGGACAAGGTCCGCGACGCGCTGCGCGTGGTCGAGGGCACCTACGGCATCGCCGTCATGCACGCCGACTTCAACGACCGGATCGTCGTCGCCCGCAACGGCTCGCCGGTCGTCCTCGGCATCGGCGAGAAGGAGATGTTCGTCGCCTCGGACATCGCCGCCCTGGTCGCCCACACCCGCCAGGTCGTCACCCTGGACGACGGCGAGATGGCCACCCTCAAGGCCGACGACTTCCGCACCTACACCACCGAGGGCACCCGCACCACCGCCGAGCCCACCACCGTGGAGTGGGAGGCCGCTTCCTACGACATGGGCGGCCACGACACCTACATGCACAAGGAGATCCACGAGCAGGCCGACGCCGTGGACCGCGTGCTGCGCGGCCGCATCGACGACCGCTTCTCCACCGTGCACCTCGGCGGCCTCAACCTGGACGCCCGCGAGGCGCGCCAGATCCGCCGGGTGAAGATCCTCGGCTGCGGCACCTCGTACCACGCGGGCATGATCGGCGCCCAGATGATCGAGGAGCTGGCCCGCATCCCCGCCGACGCCGAGCCCGCCTCGGAGTTCCGCTACCGCAACGCGGTCGTCGACCCCGACACCCTGTACATCGCCGTCTCCCAGTCCGGTGAGACGTACGACGTGCTGGCCGCCGTCCAGGAGCTGAAGCGCAAGGGCGCGCGGGTGCTGGGCGTGGTGAACGTGGTCGGCTCGGCGATCGCCCGTGAGGCGGACGGCGGCATCTACGTGCACGCCGGCCCCGAGGTGTGCGTCGTCTCCACGAAGTGCTTCACCAACACCACGGTCGCCTTCGCGCTGCTCGCGCTGCACCTGGGCCGCACCCGCGACCTGTCGGTGCGCGACGGCAAGCGGATCATCGAGGGGCTGCGCAAGCTGCCCGGCCAGATCGCGGAGATCCTGGAGCAGGAGGCCGAGATCGAGAAGCTGGCCGAGCAGTTCGCCGAGGCCCGCTCGATGCTCTTCATCGGCCGCGTCCGGGGCTACCCGGTGGCCCGTGAGGCCTCCCTGAAGCTCAAGGAGGTCTCCTACATCCACGCCGAGGCCTACCCCGCCTCGGAGCTGAAGCACGGCCCGCTGGCCCTGATCGAGCCGGCCCTGCCGACGGTCGCGATCGTCCCCGACGACGACCTGCTGGAGAAGAACCGCGCCGCCCTGGAGGAGATCAAGGCCCGCAGCGGCAAGATCCTCGCGGTGGCCCACGAGTGCCAGGAGAAGGCCGACCAGACGATCGTCGTCCCGAAGAACGAGGACGAGCTCGACCCGATCCTGATGGGCATTCCGCTCCAGCTCCTCGCCTACTACACGGCGAAGGCCCTCGGCCGGGACATCGACAAGCCGCGCAACCTGGCGAAGTCGGTCACCGTCGAGTAGAAGAACCGACGCGGGTGGGCCCCCTGACGTGACGTCAGGGGGCCCACCCGTATGACACGTCAGTTCACCCTGACGAGCGACACGTCGGGTTCACGGGATGACGATGACGGGGCGCTTCGCGCGTTTGGCGAGCCGCCCGGCGACGGAGCCGAAGATGCGCCCGACGATGCCGTGCGTCGAGCCGACCACGATCGCGTCGGCCTCGTACTCCCGGCCCACCTCTTCGAGTTCGTGGCAGATGTCACCGCCGCGCTCGACCAGGATCCAGGGCACCTCGGAGAGGTAGTCGGCGCAGGCGAGCTCCAGCCCGAGCACCTCGGTGCGATGGTCCGGCACATCGACGAAGACCGGCGGCTCGCAGCCCGCCCACACCGTGGTGGGCAGCCGGTTGGCCACATGGACGATGATCAGCCCCGAGCGGGAGCGATGGGCCATGCCGATGGCGTACGCGAGGGCGCGCTCACTGGACATGGAGCCGTCGAAGCCGACGACCACGCCGTGCTTGAAAGCGGGATCGCAGGACGGGCGTGTCTCTTCCGCCGCCAGGGGCTCGGCCGCCGTCGGATCGGCGACGGGCCGCTTGCGGTCCGCGGGTTCGAAGAATTCGTGACCGGCCATGGCTGTCTCGGCGTATAGATCCTTAATACGGGTGGGACGAGCGTGAGCGGCGGAGCGTGTCCGGGAATCGCCTTCCCCGGCCCTTACCCTCAAGGGTACGGCGGCAAGCCCCGTCGACCCAGATCCCGCGCTTGTCCCCTGGGGGGTTCCAGGGAGCATGCACGAGGGCCGCCCGTAACGCAATGGTTGCTGTCCCGTACAGGCGGTTTGCACAGGATGCGCTCGCCGGGGGCAGTGACCGACCCGCCGGACGGACGTTGAACTCCGTGAGCCGTCGCCCCAGGAAGAGGCCAGGAAGAAGCCGCCCCATGCCCGCAGCCCGCCGAGCCCCCGACGCACGCGCCGGGGACGACCGGACCACCGACCTGATCCGCTGGGCGGCCTTCAGCTGCGTCCTGGTCCCGGTGGTCCTGCTCTGGTTCGGCGCCTCCCTCGCCGGCGCCCTGGGCACCGCTCTGGGCCTGGCCGCCGTCACCGCCGTCTGCCGGGTGCTGCTGCGCCGCTCGGAGCGGTGCGCCGCCCGACAGCGGGCGCGGGCGCACAGGGCCCACCTCTCGCACGGGCCCCGAAGGTCGCAGACGTCACTCTCGGAACAGCGGGCACAGGCCCCCTACGGGCCACGGCACGGGGCCCGCCGTCGCAGCGAGGGCGGAGCGCGGCGTGGCGGTCGTCACAGCGGCGGAAGCACACCGGTCGGCTGACCGGTTTTCACACCCCGAGGCATCGGTTTTCAGCCAACTTCCAGGAACCCCGCACCTCTTGCCCCGACCACCCCCCTCCCCCCGTCCCACCTGCACGAAGAAGGTCTGGGGGGCCCCGCGCACCCTACGTGGATTGGCCACTGCGACAAGGCGCACTTCCCTGCACGCCCCGCGAGTGCAACGCTTCGTGATCGAATGCTTCACGCCAAGTTGCCATGTCGACAATCCGTCGGGTGCTGAACCGGCCACGCCGGCGGCACACGACACAGTAGATTCGATCTTGACTGTTACGGCGGGGGACTCGTGCAGGACCGAGGGGAAACGTGCTGGAGCGACATGCCCGACAAGTTAGGGGCGCCGCGACCACCGAGGGGGGCTTAGCAGGATGAGCCACGACTCCACCGCCGCGCCGGAAGCCGCGGCCCGGAAGCTGTCGGGGCGACGCCGCAAGGAGATCGTCGCGGTGCTGCTGTTCAGCGGCGGCCCGATTTTCGAAAGTTCCATTCCGCTGTCGGTGTTCGGGATTGACCGCCAGGACGCCGGCGTACCGCGCTACCGACTTCTGGTGTGCGGCGGCGAGGACGGCCCACTGCGGACCACAGGGGGCCTGGAACTCACCGCACCGCACGGCTTGGAGGCGATATCCAGGGCCGGCACGGTCGTCGTGCCGGCCTGGCGTTCGATCACCTCCCCGCCGCCCGCGGAAGCGCTCGACGCACTGCGTCGAGCGCATGAGGAAGGCGCCCGCATCGTGGGCCTGTGCACCGGCGCGTTCGTGCTGGCGGCGGCGGGCCTGCTGGACGGGCGTCCGGCCACCACGCACTGGATGTACGCGCCGACGCTGGCCAAGCGCTATCCGTCGGTGCACGTCGATCCGCGGGAGCTGTTCGTCGACGACGGCGATGTGCTGACGTCGGCGGGCACGGCGGCCGGGATCGATCTCTGTCTCCACATCGTGCGGACGGACCACGGCAACGAGGCGGCCGGCGCGCTGGCCCGCCGACTCGTGGTCCCGCCGCGCCGGTCGGGCGGCCAGGAGCGCTATCTCGACCGGTCTTTACCGGAGGAGATCGGCGCCGACCCGCTCGCGGAGGTCGTCGCCTGGGCGCTGGAGCACCTCCACGAGCAGTTCGACGTGGAGACGCTCGCGGCGCGCGCGTACATGAGCCGGCGCACCTTCGACCGGCGGTTCCGCTCGCTCACCGGCAGTGCGCCGCTGCAGTGGCTGATCACCCAGCGGGTGCTTCAGGCGCAGCGGCTGCTGGAGACCTCGGACTACTCCGTCGACGAGGTCGCCGGGCGGTGCGGGTTCCGCTCCCCGGTGGCGCTGCGCGGGCACTTCCGGCGGCAGCTCGGCTCGTCCCCGGCCGCCTATCGGGCGGCGTACCGGGCACGCCGGCCGCAGGGAGACCGGCCGCAGGCCGACAGCGAGCCGCCCGCGCCGGTTCCGGCGGGGCCGGGCATGGGCGGGCTGCACCCGGAGGCGGGAGTACCGCCGCAGGTGCGGCGCACGCCAGGACCGACCGCGCCGCACACGGCGTCGGCCGCGGCTCTGTCGGCGGAGCACGGCCAGCACGCACGGGAGCCGTTCGCGGTGCCCCGGGCGAGCCTGCCGGGACCGCGTAGCGGGATGTGACGACGGGCGGGGGGGGGGGGGGGCGGGGGGCCCCCCCCCCCCCCCCCCCCCCCCCCCCCCCCCCCCCCGGGGGGCCCCCGCCCCCCGCCCCCCCCCCCCGGGGCCCCACCCCCGCCGCGCGGCCAGGGGGGGGGGGCGGACAC
>NZ_JBIWPF010000015.1:0-249198 GCF_044768125.1 Streptomyces sp. NPDC101166 | reverse complement strand
GGCTCCGGCGCCCAGGATGCCGAGGATGCCGGTGACGAAGGGGATGCCAGGTTCGCAGAGCATCGCCACCCGTGAGCCGGGGCCCACCCCGGCCGCGACCAGACGACGGCTCAACGCCGAGGCGAGGGAAACCAGTTCACCGTACGAAGCAGAACCCTGCGGATCCTGGACCGCAGTCTTCTCGGGCTCGTCGGCAGCCAGTGCCCGGACACGCTCCACCACCCCTGTGTAGGTCGCCTCGATCGCGGTGGCGCCCCAGCCCGCGCGGACCGCCGCCGACTCCTCCGGCAGCAGGACGTCGAGCTGGTCGACGCGCGCGTCGGGCCCCGCCTCGGCGAGCGTCCCCAGCCAGGCGAACAGCCGACGCTGGTGCAGGTCCAGCTCCTCGGGCGTGTAGCGCGAGGGGTTGGCGTCGAGACGGACCGCGTAGCCCTCCTCGGCCGCGTCGAGATAGATGATCTGCATGTCCTCGACCGGGCCGGTCGACAGGTTGTGCAGCAGACCGGTGCACGCGCCGAACGCGTAGTCGAAGCCCGATTCCAGGACGTTGACGGTCGGGCCGAGCGAGCGGCCCGCGTCCCCGGCGAAGCCGAGGTCGCGGCGGATCCGGTCGCCCCGGTAGTTCTGGTGCCGCAGGGTGGCGCGCAGCTCGCCCGCGCTGTCGCTCAGGAAGTCCGCGACCGTACGGCCGGGCAGCACCCGCACCGGGTGCGGCACGAAGTTGGCGCGCATCCCCGGGACCGCGCGGGCGGCCGCCGTGGCACGGGCCGGCACCGCGAGGGTGAGCAGGGCGCGGTCCACGCCGGCGGCGCGCTGCACGTACGCGCCGGTCGCGGCGATCAGCAGCGTCTGCCAGGTGACGCGGGCGTCCCAGGCCAGCGACCGCAGCCGCTCGACCGTCGCGGCGGGCAGCACGGCCTCGCACCGCAGCGAGCTGCGGGCGGGGCCGCCGGGGCGCGGTGAGAGGCTCACCGGCTCCGGCTGCTCCTCGAAGCGGCCGCGCCAGAACGCCTGCTCCTTCAGGTACTTGGGCGTCTCGGTGTAGGCGGCCTCGTCGTCGGTGAGCGTGCGCAGGTCGGGGAACGCGCCCTCGGCCTCCGGGTCCGCGTACAGCGCGGCGAGCCGGTTGTAGATGAGGACGCGGCTGAATCCGTCGACCAGGATGTGGTTGACCCGGATGTAGAACAGCAGGTGCTCCGGGCCGAGCCGCAGCAGGACCGACCGCAGCGTGCCTGCGGTCAGGTCCGGCGGCACCAGCAGGTCCTGCCGCATGAACGCCTCGGCGGCCTCGCGCGGCCGCGGCTTTCCGGACAGGTCGAGCGTCTCGACGGGGAAGTCCCCGGCGTCGGCGAGCTCCTGGAGCGGCTCGCCGTCGTGCTCGGTGAACAGGGCGCGGAGGGCGCCGGCCTCCCGCACCACCCCCTGCCACGCGGCCGTGAACCGGGCGGTGTCCAGGGGGCCGCGCAGCTCCAGGAAGTCGCCCATGGTGAAGACGGGGTTGCCCGGGTCGGCCTGCTGCCCGTACCACATCTCGCGCTGAGCGGCGGAGAGCGGCAGCTGCCGGGCGGGAGGTGTGGGGGTCATGACTGCGTCGCTCCCGTGGGAAGTTCGGTCGGTTCGATGCCGTACACCTCGCGCACCCAGGTCGGCTGGTAGACGGTGTCCAGATAGCGCTCGCCGAGGTCCGGGGCGATCGCGACCGCCGTGCCGTTCTCGCCGGGACGGTTGTCGGCGAGCCAGCGCAGCGCACCGCTCACCACGGTCCCGGTGGAGCCGCCGAAGAGGAATCCGCCGCGGGCCAGGGCGTGGCAGGCGCTCACGGTGTCGGCCTCGGGGACGTGCACCACGTCGTCGATGTACGAGGTGTCGAGGAGCGCAGGGCGCACGCCCGCACCCAGCCCGGGGATCATGCGCGGACCGGCCGGCCCGCCGAAGGTGACGGAGCCGACGCTGTCGACCGCGACGACCGTCACCGGCCGCGGCAGCTCCTTGAAGTAGCGGGCGCAGCCCATCAGCGTGCCGGTGGTGCCGGTGCCGATGAACAGCAGCTCCAGATCGGGGAACTGCTTCTCGATCTGCGGGGCCGTGGTGCGGTAGTGCGCCCGCCAGTTGTCCGGGTTGGCGTGCTGGTTCAGCCACACCACCCGCGGGTCGCCGGCGAGCAGCGTCCGCACGTACGCCAGCCGGGCCGCCAGGAACCCGCCCTCCTCGGCCGGCTCCGTGACGGTGTGCACCTCGCTGCCGAGCGCCTCGATGAGCTTGCGCGTCGCGACGTTGGTCCGCGAGTCGACCACGCAGATGAAGTGGTAGCCCTTGGCCGCGGCGATCACGCTGAGCGCGACCCCCAGGTTGCCGGACGACGACTCCACCAGCGTCGAGCCCTTGGTGAGCGCACCGCTGCGCTCGGCCGCCTCGATCATGCTCGCGGCGGCCTTGAGCTTGATGGAACCGGCGAAGTTGAAGCCCTCACATTTGAGGTGCAGTGGGTATCCGTACAACGTCCGGAGATCGACGTAGAGATCTTCGGTGTTGAATTCGTGCGGAGCCGATATGACCGGCATGATTCCCCCAGAAAGACAAGGCTATCGCGTTGCCGAAATGCGGTACACGCGCAGGCTGAGAGGTATGAGAAGGGCGACGAGCACTCCGATGCTGACCGCCGAGACGAGCACCGCGTTCTCCACCGGGAAACTTCCCGACGTGACGGGTTCGGTGTTTCCCCACAATTGCCGGCAGGCCTCGGAGACCGCGCTGACCGGATTCCACTCGGCGACCGTCTGCAGCCATCCGGGAAGTCCGGAAAGCGGCATGAAAGAGCTGGAGAGGAAGGAGAGAAGGACCAGCAGCAGGGCGGAGACGCCGCTGATCGCCTCCAGGTTGCGCATCACCATGCCGAGGAGCGCGCCGACCCAGAGCATGGCGTAGGCGAAGCCGAGCAGCAGCAGGAAGCCGGCGGCGTTCTCTACGAACGAGCCGTGCACCCGCCAGCCGACGGCGAGGCCGGTCACCGCGACGAGCGCGATGCTCAGGGCCGCGGCGGCGAGGTCGGCGAGCGTGTGGCTGACCAGGACGGTGGCCCGGCCCATGGGCAGCGAGCGGAACCGGTCGATCAGGCCCTTGCCGAGGTCGCCGGCCACACCGATCGCGGTGATGCCGATGCAGGAGAGCCCGACCTGGGCGAAGACCCCGGCCATGATGTATTCGCGGTAGCTGCCGCCGGTGTTCTTCACCTCGACGACCGTCGCGAAGAGGTAGCCCAGGATCACCACCATCGCGACGGGCGTGAGCGCCACGCCGATGATCTTCTCCGGGGTGCGCCGCAGATGGCGCAGGTGCCGGCCGGTGAGGGCCGCGACGTCACCGCCGTGGGCGAGCACCGAACTCATAGGGACGCCTCCGCCTTCGCTGCGTCGGGGTGCGGGGCCGGCGCGCCCGTGAACTCGCCGGTCAGATGGAAGAACACGTCGTCGAGCGAGGGGCGCCGCAGCGCGAACTCCTCGACGGTGACGTCCGCGTACTCGAGCGCCGTCGCGGCGGACGCCAGCGCGCCCATGCCGTCCGGCAGTTGCACGTGGACGGTGCGCTGCCGCTCGTCCAGCTGCGGCGGGCTCACCGCGAGCGGCGCCAGCACGGCGGCGGCCTGCGCGAGCGCCGAGGCGTCGGCCACGGCCACCTCCAGGCGCTCGCCCCCGACCTTCCGCTTGAGCTCGTCGGAGGTGCCCTCGGCGATCACCCGGCCCCGGTCGACGACCAGGATCCGGTCCGCGAGGAAGTCCGCCTCCTCGAGGTACTGCGTGGTCAGCAGGACGGTGACGCCCCGGTCGACCTGGTCCTGCACCATCCGCCACAGCGTGGCCCGGCTGGCCGGATCCAGGCCGGTGGTGGGCTCGTCGAGGAAGAGCACCTCGGGTGAGGCGATGAGACTGACGGCCAGGTCGAGTCGGCGCCGCATGCCCCCCGAGTACTCCTTGGCGGGCTTGTCGGCGGCGGCCTCCAGCTCGAACTGCGCCAGCAGTTCGGCGGCCCGGACGGTGGCGCCCTTGCGGCCGAGTCGCAGCAGCCGGCCGAGCAGCACGAGGTTCTCGCGCCCGGTCAGCAGCTCGTCGACGGCGGCGTACTGCCCGGCGAGACCGATCCGGCGGCGCACCTCGCGCCGCTGCCGCACGATGTCGAAGCCCGCGACGCGAGCCGTGCCGGCATCGGGTTCGAGCAGGGTGGCGAGCGTGCGGACCGTGGTGGTCTTGCCCGCTCCGTTGGGCCCGAGCAGGCCGAGCACGGTGCCCGCCTCGACCGACAGGTCCACGCCGTCCAGGGCGCGGTGGCCGCCGTACTGCTTCGTCAGGCCGGCCGCCTCGATCGCGATGTTCACGGAATTCCCCCTTTCACGCCTCAGGTGAATTGTTGGCTGGTTGTGGACTGGGGATTGAATCGGTGATGTGGGTAAATGCAGGACGGGGTTCCGGTGAATGGGTGACGGTCGGCGGACGCATCGCGGTCCACGCCGTCCGGACAACTCCCGACGAGAAGGAACCTAACCGGCGCGATGGCCGGATCACGCCGCTCCTGCTGGCCACAGGCTGCCGCTGCAGCATGCTGCAGAGCTTGTCCCCGGTCGGCTGGCAGGATGCTGCAGCGGCATTCAACTGCCATAAGGAGAAGGGAGGATAAAGGTCGCGGATATCTACAGTGAGAGGCGTCGCTCATCAAAGGTTCCCCGCTGACGTCCCACTGGGAGAGGTAATGGCAAGGCAACGAAATCTGGCGGCTTCGCTGGGCGCCTGGAGCGCCCGGCACCGCAAGACCGCGCTTTTCGGATGGCTCTTCGCCGTCATCGCGCTCACGGTCCTCGGCGGCATGGCGGGGCAGAAGAGCCTGACCGAGGCCGACTACGGCACCGGTGAGTCCGGACGCGCCGCCCGGGTCCTCGTCGACGCCGGCATCAAGACCCCGGCGCCCGAGATGGTCCTCGTCCACGGCGGCGACCTCACGGCCGGGGACCCCGAGTTCAAGAAGGCCGTCGCCGACGCCATCGCCGCCGTGGACGGCACCGGCCTCGCTCAGAGCATCGGCGACCCGTACAAGACCGGCGCGGTCTCCGAGGACAAGCACGACGCGCTGATCCAGTTCGCGGTGAAGGGCGACCCGGACACGGCCGCCGACCGCATCCAGCCCGTCGTCGACGCGCTGGCCAAGGCCGACGAGGCCCACCCCGGCGTCACCCTCGGCCAGTACGGCGCCGCCAGTGGTCTCAAGGGCATCAACGACTCCCTCGGCGAGGACTTCACCCGCGCCGAGTTCACCGCCGTGCCCGTCGCCCTCGGCATCCTGCTGGTCGTGTTCGGCGCGCTCCTCGCCGCCGTCCTGCCGCTGACCCTCGCCATCACCGCGTGCGTCGCCGCCATGGGCCTGCTCGCGCTCTCCAGCCAGCTCGTCCCGGTCGACGCCATGACCAACTCGGTGCTGCTCCTGATGGGCCTCGCCGTCGGCGTCGACTACTGCCTCTTCTACATCCGCCGTGAGCGCGAGGAGCGCGCCGCCGGCCGCGACAAGGAGAGCGCGCTGCGCATCGCCGCCGCGACCTCGGGCCGCTCGGTGCTGATCTCCGGCCTCACCGTGGCCGTCGCCATGGCCGGCATGTTCCTCTCCGGCCTCACGGTCTTCGAGGGCTTCGCCATCGCCACCATCGAGGTCGTCCTCATCGCGGTGCTCGGCTCCATGACGGTGCTGCCCGCCGTGATGGCGATGCTCGGTGACAAGATCGACGCCGGCCGGATCCCGGGCCTGCGCCGCAAGGCGATCGTCCGTACCGCGGGCGACAAGCCGGGCCGCCTGCTCGGCGCGGTCCTGAAGGCCCCCGCCGTCTTCGCCGTCCTCGGCGTCGTGTTCCTCCTCGCCCTCGCCTCGCCGGCGCTGTCCATGAAGACCGAGAAGCTCGGCTTCGACCAGCTGCTGCCCGCCGACAACATCACCGCCCAGACCGCCCAGCGGATCGAGAACGTCTTCCCCGGCGCCCCGGCACCGGCCCAGATCGTCTTCAAGACCGCCGATGTCAGCTCCCCCGGGGCCACCGGCGCCATCGCCGGCTTCAAGCAGCGCGCCCTCGCCTCGGGCCACGTCAAGAACCCCATCGAGGTGACCGTCCACAAGGACGAGAACATCGCGGTCATCAGCGCGCCGCTCGCCGGCGACGGCCGCAACGCCACCTCCGTCCGCGCCCTGGAGGCGCTCCGCGACGACATCATCCCCGCCACCCTGACGAAGGACGCGGCGGACCAGGCGCTGGTCGGCGGCGACCTCGCCTTCTCGACCGACTACAACGACCAGCTCAAGTCGTCGATCGTGCCCGTCTTCGCCTTCGTGATGGGCGTCAGCTTCCTGCTGATGCTGCTCTGCTTCCGCTCCCCGGTCATCGCCACCACCTCGATCGTCCTCAACCTCCTGTCCGTGCTCGCCGCCTACGGCGTGATGACCGCGGTCTTCCAGAAGGGCTGGGGCGACGAGCTGGTCGGCACGACAGCCGTCGGCGCCATCGAGTCCTGGATGCCGCTCTTCGTCTTCGTCGTCCTCTTCGGCCTGTCGATGGACTACCACGTCTTCGTGGTCTCCCGAATCCGTGAGGCCTACGACCAGGGTGTCGGCAACCGCGCCGCCGTCGCCCACGGCATCCGCTCAACCGCCGGGGTCGTCACCAGCGCCGGACTCATCATGGTCGCCGTCTTCGCGGTCTTCGGCACCCTGTCCATGCAGGACTTCAAGCAGCTCGGCGTCGGCCTCGCCGTCGCGGTCCTGCTCGACGCCACCCTTGTGCGCGCCGTCCTGCTGCCCGCCGTCATGGCCCTGCTCGGCCGGTCCAACTGGTGGCTGCCCTCCTGGCTGAAGTGGCTCCCCGAGCTCTCGCACGGCGAGGAGGCGCCGGCCCCGGCCCCGAAGCACGCCGCGTCCTTCGAGCACCGGCAGACCGCGTCGGACGAGCACACCCTCGCGGGCCGCTGAACCGGGCGAGCACACCCTCGCGGGCCGCCGAGCGACGGCGGCCCGCACCCTCACCATCCGCTCACGATCCCAAGGACCCTCTTCCATGTACGAGTTCAGCGTCGTCGGCGGCAAGACCGCGCGGGAGATCATCGCCGCCTCCCGCCAGGACATCGTCGACGTCGTCCGCGACACCTACCTCGCCCACCACGCGGGTGACTCGGTGAACCCCGACAGCTACTTCCTCCGCTTCCCCGACAAGCCCGACGCCCGCATCATCGCGCTCCCCGCGCACCTGGGCGCCGGCGCCGACGTCTCCGGCATCAAGTGGATCAGCAGCTTCCCCGCCAACATCGAGCGCGGCATACCGCGGGCCTCGGCGGCCCTGCTGCTCAACGACCACGAGACCGGCTACCCCTTCGCCTGCCTGGAGGCGTCGCAGATCAGCGCCGCCCGCACGGCCGCCTCCGCGGTCCTCGCCGCGGAGCGGCTGACCGGCGGGCGCACCGCCGGGAAGCTGACCGTCGTCGGCGCGGGCATCATCGCCCGCAACATCCTGGAGTTCTTCGCGTCCCGCGACTGGCAGGTCGCATCGGTCACCGTCCACGACAAGAACGAGGAGTACGGCGCCGCGCTCGCCGCCCACGCGACGGACGCCCTCGGCTACCCGGCCGGCACCGAGTCCGACCTCTCCTCCGCCCTCACCGGCGCCGACGTGATCGTCCTCGCCACCACGGCCGCCGAGCCGTACATCACCGACCCGAGCGCCTTCGCACCCGGTCAGGTCGTCCTCAACATCTCGCTGCGGGACATCGGCCCGGAGCTGATCGAGGGCGCGTACAACATCCTCGACGACGTCGAGCACTGCATGAAGGCCAACACCTCGCCGCACCTCGCGGAACAGAAGTACGGCGACCGGCACTTCGTCACCGGCACGCTCGCCCAGTTCATCCAGGGCGAGGTCACCACCGGCGACGACAAGCCGGTCATCTTCTCGCCGTTCGGCCTCGGCGTCCTCGACCTCGCGGTCGGCCTGCACGTCTTCCGCGCGGCGCGCGCGGCGGGCGAGGCCGTGGAGATCGCGGACTTCTTCGGCGAGACCAGCCGCTGGTAGTCCGCCACCACCCGCACGCACGAAGGGGCCCGGGCAGGTTCTCCCGCCCGGGCCCTCCCGCGTCCGACGAAGGAGCGCTCGTGACCACCCCCCGACCCGGCCCTGACGGGCAGAGGACGCTGCTTTCGCAGGTCCTAGCCCACCAGCCGGTACGAGGCGGCCACCCCGAGGAAGACCAGCGCGGCCAGCGTGCTGCACGTGTAGTGCACCCGGCCGGTCACCCGCCACCAGCGCCGCCGCCAGGCGAGGAAGGCGCACACGACCATGGCGCCCGTGGTCGCCAGCGCGATGCCGGTCAGCGCGGGGACCGCGGTCAGCAGCGGCGAGTCGCCCACGATGATCGTGCGGTTGAGGGCGTTGGGGTCGGCGGACAGCAGCAGGAAGCAGACCGTCGCCGCGATGATCAGCGCACCGGAGGTCCACAGCAGCAGCTTGGCGGCGCGTGCCCCGGCCGGCGCGCCCGGCGAACGACGGCGCACCAGGGCGAGCACCGGCAGCGCGAGCACCGTCAGGGCGAGGAAGCCCAGCGAGCCGAGCAGCACCCGCTGGTGCAGGGCGGGGGAGAGGTACCAGGGCAGCCGCTCGTAGGAGACGGAGGCGTCGGAGGCGACCGAGAGGCGCCCGTCGCGGAAGGCGATCCGGTCCTGGCCGCCCCGCTCCTGGAAGAGCCCCGGGCTCAGCTGGACCCAATGCCGCTCGCTCACCTCGGGGTTGCGGGACAGCCCGGTGGTGGTCAGCGTCGCGCCCTCGCCCGCGCTCACCCGGACCGAGCCGATCAGGGCGCTGACCCGGGTCAGCTCCGAGGAACTGGTGCGCGTCGAGCGGTACTCGCCCTCGTACGGCGTGACGTCGGCCTGCGAGGTGGAGCTGCGGGTGCCGGCGGCGGTGCCGAAGTGGTCGGCGAAGCGGTCCACGACCTCCTGCCCCGCGTAGGCGGCGACGCCGTTCTCGCCGTCGCCGTCGTAGACGACGTACACCGCCGCGTCCCGGTTCGGCAGCAGGGCCAGGTTGCCGTGGAAGCCCGGCAGGTCGCCGTCCTTGACCAGCATCCGCTGCCCGTCCCGGACGCGCTCCTCCAGGATGTAGCCGAGGCCGGGCAGCCGGTCGTCATTACCGAACTGTCGCTTCATCAGGGCGTCGGCCGAGCGCTCGGTCAGCACCGGACCGCCGCCGTCGAGCAGCGCGCTGAGCAGCCGGCCCATGTCGGCCGCCGTGGTGACCGCGCCCGCGCCGGTCGGGGACCAGTCGCCGTACTGCCCGTCCTGGAACCGCTGGTGGCCGCCCTCCGGGCGGTGGCCGCGGGCGAGATCCGCCGCGATCGCAGGGGGGTGCGGCTGCGCGAAGCTCGTCCGCGTCATCCCGAGCGGCCGCAGCACCGACCGGTCCAGGTATGTGGCGAACGGCGTGCCCGTCACCCGCTCGACCAGGTAACCGGCCAGCGCCACCCCGTAGTTGTCGTAGCTGGCGACCTCACCCGGCGGACGCACCCGGCGCGGCTGGTGCGCGGCGAGGCTCTCGCCGAGCGGGCGCACGTCCTCGGGCCGGGTGGCGGCGCGCCCGATGATGTTGTTGTCGAAGCCCGCCGTGTGCGTGAGGAGATCGCGTACCGTCACGGGGTGCCCCGGATACGTGTCCCTCACCTTGAAGGTCGTGAGGTAGCGGTTGACGTCGGCCGACAGGTCGAGGCGACCGCGCTCGACCTGCTGCAGGACCGCGACGGCCGTGAACAGCTTGGCGTCGGAGGCCAGGAAGAATCCGGTGCGCCGCGGATCCACCGGGGTCCCCGAGGCCGCGTCGGCGACGCCGTACCCCTTCGTGAGGACCGGCCGGCCGTGCTCGACGACCACCACCGACGCGCCGGGGATCCGGTAGTCGGCGAGCTGCCGGCGTACGAGCGCGTCGACGGCCCCCGGGAGACCGGCCGGCCCGGAGGCCGCGGGGAGTTCGGACGAGGCGCGGGTCTCCGCCCGGACCGCCGGCGTCGCGGCGGCGGCGCCGACGCCACCCGCCAGCAGCAGCGGCACGCAGAGCGGGAGGGCCAGGTGCCGCAGTCGCAGTCGCAGTCGCTTCGTCATGGATACAGCCAACCCGTCACGACGAGGACGGGACAGCCACCTCGGTGGCGTTCCGAGGGGTACCTGGGTACACCATCGCGGCCGGGACCCACGTCCCCTGCGCACGGTGCTCACAGGGAGAAGACTCAGGGCATCATCACGGCAGGGAGCCGTGCACAGAGGGGAACGGGACGACCGTGGACAACCTGAACATCCGCAGCGGCCTCCGCGCCGCCGGCAAGGGAACGACCGTCCTCGGTCTCGCGGTCGCGGAGCTCGTCCTCTTATGCCTCTTCGTGACGGCGGTCTCGCTCATCGGCATCGGCCTGGGCATCCTGTTCGTCCCGGCGCTCGCCGTCGCCGTGCGGTCCGTGGCCGACGCCTCCCGCAGGACCGCCGAACGCTGGTCGGGCCGCCCGATCGAGGAGCCGTACCTCCCCGCCCCCGCCGCCGAAGCGGGCCTCAAGGGGCAGTGGCAGCGCACCCACTGGGTGCTCACCGACCCGGCGACCTGGCGCGACCTGGCCTGGATGCTGGTCAACCCCGTGGTCGGCGTGGTCGTCGCCCTATTGCCCCTCGCCCTCGTCGCCTGCGGGATCGGCGGCATCCTGATGCCCGCGATCTACCGCCCCATCGCCGACGCCAGCACCAACTACTACCTGTGGGTCCAGATCAGCGACCTGACCTCCGCCTGGTACTGCGCCTTCCTCGGCGCCGTCGTCCTCACCGCCGGTATCGCCACCGGCCCCGCCCTGCTGCGAGCCCACGCCTCCCTCGCCCGCACCCTGCTCGCCCCCACCCGCACCGCCCAGCGCGTCCGCCGCCTCACCGACAGCCGCAGCGACGCCGTCAGCAGCTCCGCGGCCGAACTGCGCCGCATCGAGCGGGACCTGCACGACGGCGCGCAGGCCCGGCTGGTGGCCCTCGGCATGAACCTCGGCGTCGCCGAGCAGCTCCTCAGCAAGGACCCGGAGGCCGTCCGCGCCATCCTGGCCGACACCCGCAAGGCCTCCGCCGCCGCCCTGACCGAGCTGCGCGACCTCGTCCGCGGCATCCACCCCCCGGTGCTCGCCGACCGCGGCCTCGCCGACGCGGTGCGCGCCCTCGCCATGGACAGCCCGCTCGACGTCACCGTCAACGCCGACCTGCCCGGCCGCCTCGAGGCGCCCGTCGAGTCCGCCATGTACTTCGCGGTCGCCGAGGCCCTCGCCAACGCCGCCAAGCACGCCGCGCCGAACAGCGTGAGCATCGACCTCTGGTACGAGGGCGGCGCGCTGCGCGGCCAGGTCATCGACGACGGTCAGGGCGGCGCCGACCCCTCGCGCGGCACCGGGCTGCGCGGCATCGAGCGCCGGCTCGCCGCCTTCGACGGCCTCCTCGCCATCAACAGCAAGCCGGGCGGACCGACCACCCTCACCATGGAGCTGCCGTGCGTGTTGTCTTAGCCGAAGACCTCTTCCTGCTGCGGGACGGCCTCGTCCGCCTTCTGGAGTCCTACGACTTCGAGGTGGTCGCCGCCGTGGACACCGGGCCCGGACTCCTCCAGGCCCTCCTCGACCACAAGCCGGACGTCGCCGTCGTCGACGTCCGGCTCCCGCCGACGTTCACGGACGAGGGCCTGCGGGCCGCCCTGGAGGCCCGGCGCCAGATCCCCGGCCTCCCGGTCCTGGTCCTCTCCCAGTACGTGGAGCAGCTCTACGCCCGCGAACTCCTCGCCGACGGCAGCGGAGGCATCGGCTACCTCCTCAAGGACCGGGTCTTCGACCCCGAGGGCTTCGTGGACGCGGTGCGCCGTGTCGCGTCCGGCGGCACCGCGATGGACCCCGACGTCGTGGCCAAACTCTTCGCCAAGGAGTACCACCGGGACGGCCCGCTCTCCCGCCTGACCCCCCGCGAGCGCGAGGTCCTCGGCCTGATGGCGGAGGGCCGCTCGAACGCCGCGATCGCCCAGGAACTGGTGATCACCGAACGCGCGGTGATCAAGCACACGTCCAACATCTTCACCAAGCTCGACCTGCCCCCCTCGGAGGCGGACAACCGAAGAGTCCTGGCGGTTCTCGCGTACCTCAAGTGAGACGCCCCCCGGGACCGCGGTGCGGCTCTATTCGCTGCGGCCCCTCGGCGGGGTGAGTTCGTCCAGGTCCAGGGCGATCTCGAACGGCACCGGGCGCTTGAGGGTGCCCCGGAAGATGCCTGCGGGTGCGTAGGATCCCGTCGGTTCGTCGAGTTCGTAGACGTGGACGACCGGGGCGCCGTCTTCGTCCTCGATGCACCAGTAGTGCGGGATGCCGGCCTCCGCGTACTTGCGCAACTTGACTGTGCGGTCCCGGTGGGCGGATTCGGGCGAGACGACCTCGACGACCAGTCGCACCTCGTTCGGGGCGAACCAGGTGCGGTCTCCGTCGTACGCCGCCGTCGTCAGCAGCAGATCCGGCTCGGGCCGGTTTCGCTCGTCGAGCTTGATGGTCATCTCGCGGCCGACCTCGACGTCGCCGGGCGCCTGCTCCATGAGCGCGACGGTGAGCATGGTGACGAGGTGGCCGTGCCACCACCTCTGCGGCGACATCACGAAGACGAGGGCTCCGTCGATCAGCTCGGTGTGGCGGGGCGCTTCCGGGAGGTGGTCCAGGTCCTCCGCGAACCAGCCTTCCGCGCGCGGCGGGCGCATCCAGTCGGGCAGTGCGGTCATGGTCCAACGGTAGCGATCCGGGGAGGCCCGGGCCACGAGACCGGGGGCGGTCCGGCCGCCCCGCTCACCACCCCTGGTGGGTGAAGCCCGCCCAGCCGGTCAGGTCGTCGGGGCGGATGCGGCGGGCACGCACGGCCAGGCGGGCCGGCATGTCGGACGGGGTTCTGCGGTGGGGGTCCAGCATCCACAGCTGCGCGCGGCGCAGGGCCTGGCTCGGCGGCAGCGCCTCGCGGCGCAGAAAGTGGTGGGTCATGTACATCAGCAGGGACGTGGCCTCGTCCGGCACCGGCCACAGCGAGCCCAGCACCGTGCGCGCCCCGGCCGCGAGGAACGCGGTGGCCAGGCTGTACGCCTCGTCGTAGCCACGGCTGGAGACGTTGCTCCAGCAGGCCGCGAGGCACACCAGACCCGGCTCGATCCGCAGTCCCGCGCCCTCGGTCAGCTCCTCCGCGGCCAGCCTGCTTCCCCCGGCCAGTTCCAGGTACGCGCTGTGCCGCTCACCGGGGTCGACCCGTGCGTGACACGCCAGATGCAGCACGCCCCCGCGCAGGTCCGCCAGCCGTGCCGACACCTCCGCCGCGCCGGCGGTGTCCGCGTCCAGACAGACGCCGTCGGGGTAGAACACCCGGTGGATCGCCTCGGCTTCCTCGCCCGCGTACCTCAGGTCCCCGGTCGGGTCGCCGATCACCAGCGCCGGGCCGCCGCCGCTTCGCCCGGCGTCGGGCGGCCTGCGTCCGGCGACCTCGCACAGTGTGCGGGCCGAGGGCGCGTACGACACCCGCAGTCGCTCCAGCGCGTAGCGCCGACCCTGCCCCTCCGCGCGCCACGCCGCGTGCCACGGTACGACGCCGAGCGCCCCCAGCGGGACCAGCACGACGGACGGGACGCGGTCGCCGCGGGCGTCCGCGAAGCCGTTCCCGTACAGCTGTGTCGTCAGCGGTCCCATGACCGCTCGCCAGGCCCACCCGCACAACCGGTCCAGCGCCTCGCCGGCCCCCGGCGCCGACGTCCCCTGAGGGTCCGTCACCGGGCCGGCGTCCCTGCGTCGCCGCGCATCCCTGCCGGCTCCGCCGACCGTCCGGTACTCCATCAACTCCGGTGCATCTAGGCGTAGTTCGGGCAATGGGATCGAGCGCAGCGTTCCGTCCGCGCCGACCATCAGCGCCGCGCCGGAGGCAGGGAGGCTCAGGCCGGTCGGCATCACCGCCTCGCCCGTGGGCGCCAGGTAGATCAGCGCGTCGGCGCCGAGCGTGCGCAGTGCCCCGGCGATCTCGGCAGGAGCCGGCGACGAGAGCAGTCTGTCGCGGTACGGCGAGGCCGCCAGCACCTTCAGCACCCGCCGCCGCAGCGGTACGCCGGGCCCGGCGGCCGGACCCAGCAGGTGCGCCGGGTCCAGGTGCCCGAGTCCGCCGGGCTCGGGCGGCAGCGGGCCGGCCGTGAGCCACTGACCCGCCAGCTCGTCCTCGCCGAGCCGGCTCAGCATGTCCGGCACTGTGGCGCTGACCTGCGCCGCGTGCAGCACCAGGCCCCGGCCGCTGTCCAACGCGCGCACGGCTTCGTCGAGTTCGCCGTCCGCGACGCACCAGCGGGCGATGCCGAGGCAGCGCTCCTCCATCGCGCCGGTGCCCGCCCTCATGGCGTGCGCGGTGCCCGATTGGAGGATGACGCTCCAGGCGAGGCCGGACAGCGCGGCGAGGGCCACCTCCCGTGACTCCTTCCGCAGCCGGGCCGCTGTGGCCGCCCGGATCCGCGGCAGCATCATCGATCGCCCGCGCAGCGCGTCCGCCAGTTCGCAGCCGATCGACATCCACAGCGGGTGCGCCGGCCCCTCGGCCGCCCGCCAGGCCGCCCGCAGCAGGGAGACGGCCTCGTCGATGTGGCCGATGACCTTCCGGCCCCCGTGGGACAGGTGACTGAACGGTTTCGGGCACAGGGGGTGGAGGCCGGCCTGCAGCAGGTGGGCGGTGGCCAGCAAACTGGCGCACCGTACCCAGTGGTCGTCCCCTTCGGCGCACAGCGCGAGCGCGTCACGGAGCAGGCCGCACGTCTCGGTCATCGAATCCGGGTCGTCGTAGTAGACGGCCTCGGGCAGGGACAGGGCCGCGGCGAGCGCCAGCGCGTAGGGGTCGGTCGGATCAGGCTGTCGGCGCGTGGGCCGCCGGGGCGGCGGCTCCCCTTCCCGCCCGTCCGGCCGCTGGGCCGTCAGACCGCGGAGTTTCAGCCGGGTTGTGGCCACCCACGACTCGGTGACCTGCCGTCCCGGGTGGTTGCGCGGCAGCCGGGCCAGGGCGAGGTACTGCTCGCGCAAGTGACGGGCCAGGGCCGTCTCGTCCCGGTCGAAATGCGCCCGCTCAGCTCGCAAGCAGGAGATGACGCACGTGAGGTACACCTGGTCGTCAGGCCGGTCGGCCAGGGCCCGCCGGGCGGCGGTCAGCTCTTCGACGGCCAGATCGATCTCGGCCGCGCCGCCCCGCAGCCGCGCCTCCTCCACCCGCACCGCCGCGCGGTTGACGACCAAGGCGGCGGCCATTTCAGCGTCGCCATCGGCCGTCAGCAGCCGCGACACCGAATCGAGGTCCTGCCCCGCCTGTTCCAGCTGCACCGGATCCGTGAACGTGCCGGGACGCCGGTACTCCTCCAGCAGGGCCAGTGTGCCCGTGACGACCGCCTGCCACCTGGGCTCCGGCACGGTCAACGCCTCCGCCGCCAGCTCCGTCGCCTGTTCTCGGGTGCAGCACGGCCCGCTCTGGCACATCAGGGGGACGAGTTGCAGCAGATGACCGGCGAAGGTCGGCCGGCGCGGATCGTCGACGGGCATGCTCCGCCAGTGGGCGTAGTAGACGTCGAAGGCGGCCGCGGCGTCGGTCGTGCCCGCCTGCTCCGCGACCATCGTGCTGAACGGGGCCGTCGCGGGGAGCCATGTTCTCCCGCCGGTCGCCTCCTCCATGAAGCGGACCAGGGACTCGAGGTCGTAGCGGTCGTAGCGGTCAGGCATGCGGGCCGCCCTCACCACCCGGGCACGACGGTGCGCACCCGAACGGTCTGCGTGGCCCACTGCCCGGGCCCACCGGTCTGCGCCGGGCCGGCGTCCCTGGCGCTCCGTTCCGGCGGGTCGAGCCGCAGCGCTCCGTCCGCGTGCCGCAGTACGGAGTCCCGGCTGCTCAGCGGCGCGCGCGGATTCCAGCGGTCGAGGTGGAAGGGCACCGTGTTCAACTCGCCCTCGCAGACGATCAGTTTGAGCCAGTCGAGTGCGAACGCCCCCGGCCGCGGCGGCCGGTGCGGCGGCAGGGAGAGCTGGACGGGCCTGTTGTCCAGGGCGTACCCGGTGCGGCCGGGGCCGACGAACCGGCCGTCGTCGAAGAGCGAGGTGTGCGAGGCGAAGCTGTCGGTGAGGTCGAGCAGGAGGCACCACAGCCGCCTGCCTTCGGGGGCCGTGTGGCGGAGCCGTACGGAGACCTGAGGCGGCACGGGCCCGCCGGGGCCGAGGTCGTACCGGCAGACGATCTCCCCGTGTTCGTCGGCCGCCAGCGGGGTGTCGCCGCCCCACGGGGTGATCTCCAGGCGCACATGTCCCGTCACCGGGCCCGGCGGCGCCTCCAGGTCGCGGAGCTGGTGCCAGCGGGTGAGGTGGACGAGGCAGGCCGCGACCCGGTCCGCGTCCTCGGGCCGGGCCAGCGGCAGCGGGTGTACGAACGGGGAACCGTCGCGCCGCAGCACATGCGCGCGGCCCTCGCGGGCCTCGACCCGGAACAGCAGGTCGCCGGCCTGCTCCTGCGGCCGCTCGACCAGGCGCAGCAGCGGAGAGGGCCCGCGGCCGGGCCCGGCTTCGGCAAGCGCACGGCGAAGGGCCCGCGCGGCGGCGCGGTCGCCGGGTGCGGACAGGGCGACGGAGGCGGGCGGCACGGCCAGTGCGGAGAGCGCCACCGGGTAGACCCGCGAGGGCTCCGGCTCCCAGCCCGCGGGTGTGACGAGGGTGCGCTCGGAACCCACGGCAACTGCCCTGACCACGTGGCCTGTGGGCTCCGGGGTGGTCACCCGGCCCGCCGCCTTCGTCCGCTCAGCCGGTCGCCCGGGGGCGGCGTTCGGCGAGGTCACACGGAACTCGGTGCCCGGCTCGAACGGCAGGCCGTGGCCGGCGCCGCAGTCGACCTGCCAGCCGTCCCGTCGGTCCTCCCGCAGCAGGAACGGGCTGGGGTCCCGGGCCCCGGCGCCGTCCAGGAACGGGTGGTCGGCTGCGCCGCCCGGTTCCGAGGGCGCCAGCGTCGGGTGCTGGTACGCGCAGGAGACCTGGAGTCGGGAACGCGTGGCGGCGAGCAGTTCGCGGTAGGTCGCCTCCGGGCCCGCCGCGCGCAGCGCGCCCAGCAAGGCGTAGGTGAACAGGCCGTGCGCCCGGCCGCCGAACCGGCCCTCGTAGGAGGGCTGGTCGAGGCGGGTGGCGGCGAGGAGCACATGCCGGGCCGGTCGCGCGGGAACGCGCGCGTCACGTGCCGCCGCCGCGAACCAGGCCGGGTCGGGCGAGGCGAAGCGCGGGGTGAGATGGCGGCCGCGGGTGGCGCCGCCGGCGTAGCAGCAGTCGAGGACCGCGACCGTGTGGACGCCGCGCGCGGCCACCTCGTCGAGGAGCGCGCCCAGACGCTTGTCGACGAGCAGCCCGTCCACGCAGACGAGGGCCTGCCAGCGGCCGGTCGCCTCCACATCGAGGTGTACGCGCTCGGTGGCCGGCTTCTCCGTGCCGTGGCCGGAGAACCAGAACAGCGCCGTGTCCCCGGGGCCGGCCCGCCCGAGATGGTCGCGCACCGCCGACTCGACGGCGGTCACGGTGGCGTCGCCGTCCAGCAGCCGCCGGAGTTCGAGCCGTCTGCCGGTGCGCCGCAGCAGAGCCTCCTCGGCGGTCTCCACGTCGTTGAGGCATCCTTCGAGCGGGGGGCAACGGCCTCCCGGGTAGGCGTTGATGCCGACGAGCAGGGCGTGGACAGCGCCCGTCCGGCTGCCGCCGCTCACCGGTCGGTGTAGACGCGGACCTGCTGCGGCCGCACGAGACGCTCGCCCGTCCGGTACCCGTGCCGCACCAGTTCGGCGACGTCGCCGCGCCGCTCCGGGGTGGGCGCCGCGAGCACCTCGACGGCTTCCTGCGTCTCCGGGTCGAACGGACCCAGGGTGAAGGGGACGCGGGTCATGCCGTATCTCTCCAGAATCGTCAGCAACTCCGTGGCCACGGACCGGGTGAGGGCGTCGTCCTGTGCGGCCTGCCCCTCGATCCGGTCGACGAGGAGGATCAGGTCGTAGAGGAGCGGCTGTGTGATCCGTCCCTCGGCGGCCTTACGCGCGTGGTTGAGCTCGTTCAGCAGGCCGTCCACACTGCGGCGCACCTCACGGTCGTTGAGCAGTCGGCGGCGGAACTGATCCCCGAGGGCGGCGAGTTCGTCGCGCATGCCGTCGACGGCGTCGGCCACGACGGCGAACGGGTCGGACCCCGGGGTCGAGGAAGCCGCCGGAGGGGAGGCGGGTGGTGGCTCCGCCGGCGGTGAGGCGGGCGCCTCAGCCGGCTGCTGCCGGGGCGCGGGCGGGGGAGTGCTCATGGAACTGGGCGAATTCGAACTCGGTGAACTCGAATTCGGGGAACTCGGCGAACTCATGTGACTCTCCTGATCTGCGGCCTGAGTTGCGGAGGCAGGGCCCTGTAGGCGTGCCGCCAGCGCGGCTTGACGCCCATCACGATCGGCAGCCCGAACAGGCAGGCGAGGGCGACCAGGTCGAACGGCGACGACAGCGCGAACGACAGCCCCAGGCAGACGACGACGACCGGGGCCATGGTCGCGGCCCAGCGCCAGGTCCTGCCGAACGCCCGGGCCGCGTCCGACCGGTACGTGTGCAGAAGGCCGACGAGGGCGACGTCCGAGACGCCGACGGAGAGGGCCTGATCCACACAGTGCCGGACGACTGACGCGCCGTCCGGCGAGGCGACCGTGTACCGCTGCCGGCCCGGGTGCCACGCCATGGCGCCCTCCGCGCGCAGCGACCAGATCCGGGCGATCTGGTCGCGCAGGTCAGGGTCGCCGGGCCGCCACCGCAGGGCCTGTTCATAGGCGCTCAGCGCCTCGTCGTAGCGCTTGGCCCGGTAGAGGTTGTCGGCGGCGGCGATGTGCGCGGTGACGTCGCCGGGAGCGAGCCGGGCCGCCGCCAGATGCCAGTCGGCGGCGGTGCCGGGGTCGCCGCGCCGCTCGTGGACCCGGGCGATCAGGGTGTGGGTGAGCGCGTCGCCGGGGTGCAGTGTGAGGGCACGGCGGAACTCCTGCAAGGCGTCCAGAAGTTGACCCTGGGTGGCGTGGACGGCGCCGAGCAGTCGCCATGCGTCGCCGTTGCCGTCGTCGTGGTGCACGGCTTGCCGCAGCTCGTACAGCGCGCCCTCGTGGTTGCCCTGGTCGATCAGCGTGCGGGCGTGGCCGACCCAGTCCCGGCCGTCCCGCGGGGGCTGTCGCCGGGATCGGGGAGCCGGGTCCTGCCGCGGACCGGACGGGCGGACGCGCCGGCGCGACTGGTCCAGCCTGCGGTGATAGGCCGTGCGCAGGGCGGGGTCGAGCAGCTCCCTGCGCGCCCGGGAGATCAGCGCGACCTTGTCCTCGGCCTCCCGCCGCTTCGCGGCGTCGGGGGCCCGGCTCGCCCGGCTCGACCAGAGGCGGAACGCCTGGTCGAGCCCGCGCGTGACCTGGTCCGCGGTGGCGGACCGGTCGATGTCGAACTCCTTGTAGTAGTCGGGTACTGCGTGGTGGTCGTCGGGGATGCCGTCCGGCGTCATCGCTGCCGCTCCCAGCGCCGGCGACTACAGGGTCGGGATTCGGGCGACGCGGTCGCCCAGCTCGGCCAGTTCGGCCGGGTCCAGGTTGTCGGGGCGTTCGAGCTCGAACTCGCCGAGCCATCTGCCCGTCGTGCCGTCCTTCACCTCGACGTGGATGATCCCGTCGACGTCGTAGGAGTAGATGACCTCGAACGGCGCGCCCTTCGGGTACCGCGGGATCTCGATGACGCCCTCGCCGACGGTCTTCACATACGCCAGGTCCTCGTCGTTGCCCTCCGTCACCCGCACCCTGAGCCGCGGCTGCCGGTCGGCCAGGGTGTGGAAGGTGTCGCTCTTCTTGGCCGGCACGGGCGTGTTGTGCGGGATGATCACCGCGTTGTACTCGAGGGTGTGGTCCTCGTCGTGGACCGCGACCATGCCGAGGGACTGCGAGGTGACGTCCCTGATGGACTTCACCCTCCCCTGGGTGAGGCGGGCCAGGCCGTCGCCCGGGGCGGAGTCCACGCTCGCCCCGCTGCCGACGTACTTGCGTCTGTCCTGCGCCTCCTCGGCGCGCACCGCGGCGTCCAGGGCGACCAGCGCCGCGCCGAGGGCGACCACCTCGTCCTGGGCGATGCCGCGTTCCGGCTCCGCGCCGGAGAGCCGCCGGAGCAGCCCTTCCACCATGGGCATCCGGGTGGACCCGCCGACCAGCAGCAGCCGGTCGACGTCGGCCCAGCCGAGCCCGGCCTCCTCCAGCACGCCCTCGGTGATGATGCGGGTGCGGTCGAGGAGTTCGGCGGTGATCCCCTCGAACTCCTCCCGGGTCACCGGGATCTGCTCGTGCCGGCCGCCCGCGGAGAGGACCACGACGGTCTGGGCGGCGGTGGAGAGGGTGCGTTTGGCGATCTCCGCCTTGTCGCGCAGCTCGGCCTGAAGTCCGCTGTCCTCGTTGAGGTCCTGACCGCCCGCCGCCATGAACGCCCCGTTGAGGTGGTTCATCAGCGCGCCGTCCCAGTCGAAGCCGCCGAGGTTGCGGTCCCCGTCGGTGGCGACGACCGTGTAGTCGCCGTCCTCGACGCGCATGACGGTGACGTCGAAGGTGCCGCCGCCCAGGTCGTAGACGAGCACGGTGCCGATCGGCGCGCCGGCCTCCCCGTCGTCCGGGCCGTCCGCGGCGGAGCGGTCGAGGCCGTAGGCGAGCGCTGCCGCGGTGGGCTCGTTGACGATGCGCAGCACCTCCAGCCCGGCGAGCCGCCCGGCGTCCAGCGTCGCCCTGCGCCGTGCGTCGTCGAAGTACGCCGGCACGGTGATGACCGCCTGCTCCACCGGCTCGCCGAGCACGAGTTCGGCGTCCTCCTTGAGGCGTTTGAGCAGCAGGGCGGAGATCTCCTCGGGCCGGTAGGGCGTGCCCGACTCCGACCGGTAGACGGGGTTGGTCTCCCCCATGTAGCGCTTGACGAACTGCACCACATGGTCGGGAGCGGTGGCCGCGGACCGCTTCGCCTGGGAGCCCACGACGACGGTGTCTCCCTGGAACATCACCACCGACGGCGTGATGTTCTCGCCCTCCCGGTTGCGGACGATGGACGGGCTCCCCGAGCGGTCGGCGACCGCGACGGCGCAGTACGTGGTTCCTAAGTCGATCCCCACCACACGTGTCATTGCTGATCCCCCTCACAGCGCAGGCACCTCGAGCGCGCAGAACTGCTGACAGTGGCCATCATGCCCACCTCGAGGCCGGTTGACAGCCTTTCGGGAGAGCCCTTTCCCGCCGGGACCGCACCCCCTCGGGTCGCCTTCGCGCCCCGCATGCCCCGTCCGTGCGCCGCACGCTTACCATGCGCCCAGTCGTACGTCAGTTCTGTCCGCGTCGCCGACCCGTCCGATCCAGGAGAGCACGGTACTCGTGTCCATACCCCCGCCCCCCGGGCCTCAGCGGCCCCAGGACGACCCGTACCAGCCTCCGCAGCCGCAGGCCCCCAGCCTCCACGCCCCGCACGGACAACCTCCGTATCCGCAGAGCGCCTCCCCGCACGCCCCGTACCCCACTGCCTCCCAAGTGCCTTACGGCGCGCCCCCGTACGCGGTCTGGGGGCAGGGGTACGTGCCCTTCAACCGGCCCGCGCCCGTCAACGGGGTCGCCATCGCCGCCCTCGTCCTCGGGGTGCTCTGCTTCCTGCCGGCCGTGGGGCTGATCCTCGGGATCGTGGCGCTGGTCCAGATCAAGAAGCGGGGCGAGCGCGGCAAGGGGATGGCGATCGGGGGCGCGGTGCTGTCCGGCCTCGGCCTCGCGATGTGGATCCTGCTCCTGGCCACGTCCGGCGGGTCCGCGTTCATGGAGGGGGTCAGGGAGGGCGCGGCCCGCAACACCAGCCTGTCGCTCGCCAAGGGCGACTGCTTCGACGTACCGGGAGCCTCCTTCGACAAGAACGTCTACGACGTCGACAAGGTTCCCTGCGCCGGCGAGCACGACGCCGAGGTGTTCGGGGTCGTCCCGCTGGGCGGCGACTCCTACCCCGGCGACAGCAGCGTCACGCACGAGGCCGAGGACCAGTGCTGGACGCTCAAGTCCGCTTATGCGATGGACTCCTGGTCCCTCACCGAGGACGTCGAGGTGTACCACCTCACGCCGACCCGCGAGAGCTGGGAGTGGGGCGACCACGAGATCACCTGCGTCTTCGCCCACACCGACGAGAAGGGCGCCCTCACCGGCTCCCTGCGCACCGACGAGACCACCCTCGACCCCGACCAGCTGGCGTTCCTGACCGCGATGGCAGCCGTCGACGACGCGCTGCTCCTGGAGCCCGAGGACCTCGCCGAGGACGACCTGAAGGCCAATCGCGGCTGGGCCGCCGACGTGGGCGACATGACGAGCGTGCAGGCGCGGACGCTGAGCGATCACCCCTGGTCGGCCGGGACCCGGAAGCCCCTCACCGCCCTGGTGACGGACCTTCAGAAGGCGGCCGGGCAGTGGACGGCGGCTGCCGAGGCCTCCGACGTCGACACCTTCTACGAGCACTACGAGAACGCGTACGCGTACGTGGACGGCGACGCCACCGTCACCGCGCGCAAGGCTCTGGGGCTTACCACCACGCGGCCCTCCTATGACGACGGAGACAGTGGCGGTGCGGGCGGTGGCACCGGCGGAGGCGGCCTTGACGTGTGATCACCTCCATAGTGGGCAGAAAGTGCCTGCGCAAAGCCCCCCGCCGGAGGAAGTCATCACATCGAGTGATTCTCTGGCCTTTGCTTGCATGGCGGAACCCACGGTTGCCAGGCTGTAGCTGTCTGTACAACCTGATGGGAGTGGCCAGTGACATTCGGTGAGCAGCCGGCCTACCTGCGCGTCGCAGGTGATCTCCGCAAGAAGATCGTCGACGGCTCACTGCCACCGCACACCCGACTGCCCTCCCAGGCCAGAATCCGCCAGGAGTACGGCGTCTCCGACACCGTGGCGCTGGAGGCGCGCAAGGTGCTCATGGCGGAGGGGCTGGTCGAGGGCCGCTCCGGTTCGGGCACGTACGTGCGTGAGCAACCCGTCCCCCGCCGGATCGCCCGCTCCGGCTACCGGCCGGCGAGCGGCGCGACGCCGTTCCGGCAGGAGCAGTCCGAGGGGTGCGCGCGCGGGACGTGGGAGTCCAGCAGCGAGCAGACCGAGGCGAGCCGGGCGGTCGCCGAGCGGCTCTGCATCCAGCCCGGGGACCGCGTGATGTGCACCAAGTACGTCTTCCGGGAGGCCGGTGAGGCGATGATGCTCTCCACCTCCTGGGAGCCCCTCGCCGTCACCGGCCGCACCCCGGTCATGCTGCCGGAGGAGGGCCCGCTGGGCGGGATGGGCGTCGTCGAGCGCATGCGCGCGATCGACGTCATCGTCGACAACGTCGCCGAGGAGGTGGGTGCCCGCCCCGGCCTCGCCGACGAACTCCTCGCCCTGGGCGGCGTCCCCGGCCATGCGGTGCTGGTCGTCCAGCGCACCTACTACGCCTCCGGCCGCCCGGTCGAGACGGCGGACGTGGTCATCCCGGCGGACCGTTACCGCGTCGCGTACCACCTGCCGGTGAGGTGAGCCGGCCGGGGCGCGTGCGGCGCACACCCCCGCGGCAGTTGCCCCTGGAAACCGCCCGCCGCGCGGGCGCTCCGCGGTCGACGTAATCCGGTCGTTTCGCGCTGTTCCCGCAGGTCGCCCCCGGGATGCCCGGCAACGCGCCGACCGGAGGCGTCATGCCCCGCGCACGGCGCGTTCGGCCCCGTGCGCCCCCTGCGTCTTGGCTGGTTGCGTACCTGTTTGTGAAAAGCCGTGTTCGCTGCGTAAAGGTAAGGCGTACGCTCGGGCATATGCGGATTGCGGTTTCTTCAGAGGGTGGGGCGCGAAGCGGGCCGCGGACGACATCCGAGCGGGCCGCCGAGGGAAGGAGACGCGGGGCGTGACGAACGACAGCACCACCTCTCTGCCATGGCTCGTCATACGGCAGGACGACAACGGCAACCGCTATCGCGTCGGCCAGTACGCCACGCGCGCGGAGGCCCAGAAGATCGCGGACAGCCTCGACGGGCGCGGGCACAAGCAGCTCTACTGGGTGGAGCGCATCGGGCCGAACGGGAGCGCCGTCCGGGCCTGACACCGCGCCGGGAGCACGCGGCCGCCGTCCCGTAGGCTCCGGCGCATGACCGAACGGAACGTGGTCGTCGCGGCCGCCCTGCTCGACGGCGACCGGCTGCTCGCCGCGCGCCGCAGCGCACCCCCCGAACTCGCCGGACGCTGGGAGCTGCCCGGCGGCAAGGTCGAGCCCGGCGAGCGGCCCGAGGACGCCCTGGTGCGTGAACTGCGCGAGGAACTCGGCGTGGACGCCGAGACCGTGGAGCGCGTCCCGGGGGAGTGGCCCCTGAGGGCCCCGTACGTCCTCCACGTCTGGAGCGCCCGTCTGCGCCCCGGCTCCGCCGGCCCCGCGCCCCTCCAGGACCACGACGCCCTGCGCTGGCTCGCCCCCGCCGAACTCTGGGACGTCGACTGGCTGGACCAGGACGTGCCCGCCGTGCGGGAGACGGCGACCCGACTGGGGCTGCTCGCGCAGTGAGGTGCGGGGATCTCGCGCGGTAAGGCGCGGGGGATATCGGGTATGGGCCCATTAACCCCAAGAAATCGGACAGGGGTGTTCCTCGCGGGTCCTGGGAAGTGATCGGCGTGACCGACAGCGGAGGCGAGCGCGCCGAGTGGACTTTCCCCGCGGATCCGGGAGCGGTGCGCACGGCCCGCGGCGCCGTCCGGGGCCAGCTGCGCGGCTGGGGTCTCGACAGCCTCGGCGACCTCGCCGCCCTGTTGGTCAGCGAACTGGTGACCAACGCGCTGCGGCACGCCACCGGCCCGATCGTCGTCTGTCTGATCCGCCCGGCCGGACTGGACGGCGTTCTGCTGGTGGAGGTTTCCGACCCGCTGCCCGATCCGCCGCGCGAACGCGTCGCCGAGCCCGACGACGAGGGCGGCCGCGGGCTTCAGCTGGTCGCCTCCTCCTCGCGCCGCTGGGGCACCCGCCCCGGCGGCATCGGCAAGACGGTGTGGTTCGAACTGGCTGTGCCCGGTTGAGCCGGAAGCCCACGAGGGCGGGGCCGCGTCTGGAAGGCTGGGGCTCCGGAGGTCCGCGCGCCGGGTCCGTCGCGCCGGCGGCCGCCCATGCGTCGCGCCCCGGCCGGCGGCTCCCGGACGCCTCCCCGGCGACCCGTGCCGGAAGGTGTGGTTCGACCACGGGTCCGCTGGTTAGAAGACTGGCAGTGTTGTCACGGAGCGGTCCGGAAAACAGCGGGACCGAGCTGTGATCGTGAACACCGTGCCGCGCGGCGCCGTAGTGCTGGATACTGCGGGCAGCCGCCCCCGGTGACCGGTACCGGGCGCGGTGAGCTGGAGGGGACGGTTCGCGTGAGCGAGATACCAGCGAAGGCCACGGAGTCCGAGGACCCGTCGGACGGCGCGAGGGCGAAGGCCGCGGGTGAACTCGCCGCCGGCGTCGGTCGCGACGCCGGGCGGGGCGCCGGACACGCCGACGTGAGCGACGGCGACGGCGAACGCGAGGGCCGCGGCCGGGAACGCCGGGGCGATCACGCCGACCGGGTGGAAGACGCCGACCGCGACGGACACGCCGCTCGCACCCCGCACGGCCATGACGGCCTCGGCGGTCTCGGCGCACTCGGCGGTGACGCCCAGCCCGGGGACGCCATGTGGCAGAGCAGCCCGCCCGGCTCGATCTACGACTACATCAAGGTCGCCTCGTTCTCGATCGGCCCCGACGGGCTCGTCGACCAGTGGAGCCTGCGCGCCGAGCAGATCTTCGGCATCCCCGCCGGGCGGGCCGTCGGCATGGACCCCATCGACGCGTTCATCGACCCCGACCTGCGCGAACACGGCCAGCGCAAGATGGCCGAAATCCTCGACGGCCGCGAGTGGACCGGCGTCGTCCCCTTCCGTGTGCCCGACACGGCCGACGGCCGGCGCGGCGAGGACGGACTCGCCGAGGTGTACGTCATGCCGACGCGCACCCTGGAGGGCGAGAAGGCCGCCGTCTGCATCGTCGTCGACGTCCGCACCCTGCGCAGCATCGAGACCGACCTAGCCGCCTCGCAGGCGATTTTCGGTCAATCGCCCTTCGGTTTCCTGCTGATCGACCCCGACCTGCGGGTCCGGCGCGCCAACCACCGCTTCGCCTCCCTCTTCGGCGGCACCCCCGACGACCACCGCGGCAAGGGCGTGCACGACTATCTGCCCCGCTCCGAGGCCGAGCGGGTCAGCGCCATCCTGCGCCGGGTGCTGCAGACCGGCGACTCCATCACGGACATGCACGTCACCGGGTTCGTGCCGGACTCCGACGAGCGCCGCCACTGGTCCATCAACCTCTACCGCGTGCACAGCGGTTCGGGCCGGCCGATCGGCATCGCGTGGCTCGGCACCGACATCACCGCCCGCCGCGAGGCCGCCCGCGAGGCCGCCGCCGCCCGGCGCAATCTCGCCCTTCTCAACGATGCGGGGGCCCGCATAGGGAACTCCCTCGACCTGGAGACGACCGCGCGCGAACTCCTCGACGTGGTCGTGCCCGGCTTCTGCGACCTGGCCACGGTCGACCTCTACCAGGGCCTGCTGGTCGGCGACGAGACCCCGCCCGGCCTCGCCGACGGCAGCGCCGAACTGCGCCGCGTCGCCTTCGCGTCCGCCGTCTCCGACGCCCCGTTCGCCGCCGGCGGCACCCCCGTCGCCGTCGGCGCGGTCCACCACTACCCCTTCAACTCCCAGTGCGCGGACGCCCTGCGCACCGCACGTCCGCAATACCTCCCCGGCGAGGAGGGCGGGGCCGTGCAGTCCACGCTCGCCATCCCGATGGTCGCGCACGACACCGTCGTAGGACTCGCGCAGTTCTCGCGGACCAAGGGCAGCGAGCCGTTCGGGGACCGCGACCGGGATCTGGCGGTGGAGCTCGCGGCGCGGGCGGCGGTGTGCATCGACAACGCGCGCCTGTACCGCCGTGAACACGAGCGGGCGTTGATACTGCAACGGTCCCTGCTGCCCCCCGGCGACCCGGTCGCCTCCGGGCTGGACATCGCCTGCCGCTACCTGCCGGGCAGCGTCTCCACCGGCCGCCCCAGCGAGGTCGGCGGCGACTGGTTCGACGTCATCGAACTGCCGGGCCACCGTACGGCGCTGGTGGTCGGCGACGTGATGGGGCGCGGGCTGCGCGCGGCGGTCGCCATGGGCGAACTCCGCACCGCCGTCCGCACGCTGGCGCTGCTCGACCTCGAACCGGCGGAAGTGCTCTCGGCGTTGGACGAGATCGCGCGCGGCCTCGGCACCCCCGGCGGGGTCCAGCAGGCCACCCGCGCGGCCCGCCGCCCCCGCGAGGCCGATCTGTCCGAGGTGTACCTCGCGACCTGTGTGTACGCGGTCTACGACTCCGTCACCCGCCGGTGCACCTTCGCCAACGCCGGCCATCTCCCGCCGGTGCTGGTCGAACCCGGCGAGGCGGCGCTGATGCTCGACGTGCCGCCGGGGATGCCGCTCGGCGTCGGGGGCGAGCCTTTCGAGGAGGTGGAGGTCGACCTGCCCGAGGGCGCGCTGCTCGCGCTCTACACGGACGGCCTGGTCGAGTCCCGCGACCATCCGCTCGACGAGGGGCTCCAGGCCTTCGTGGGCGCGCTCACCGACCCGTCCCGTCCGCTGGAGGACGTCTGCGACCACGTCCTCAACACCCTCGACACCCACCACGGCGAGGACGACATCGCCCTGCTGATGGCACGTGTCCAGGGCCTGCCCGTCGACTCGGTCGGCGACTGGACCCTGCCGCGCGAGCCGCGCAGCGTGGGCCGGGCCCGGGAGCACGCGCGCACCCAGCTGCTGGCATGGGGGCTCGAACAGCTCGTCGACACCACGGAGTTGCTGGTCAGCGAACTGGTGACGAACGCGCTGCGGTACGGCGAGGGCGAGATCCGGCTGCGGCTGCTGCTCGACCGCACCCTCGTCTGTGAGGTCTGGGACGCGGGTCTGGTCCAGCCGCGCCGCCGTCGCGCCCGCGACACCGACGAGGGCGGCCGGGGCCTCCAACTGGTCGGCCTGCTCTCCGCGGCCTGGGGTTCACGGCGCACTCCGCGCGGCAAGACCGTCTGGTTCGAACTCCCCCTTCCCGACGGGGAGACGACGCTCACGGACCCCGCGGAGGCGCTGCTCAGCCTGTTCTGACCCGCGAACATCCCGCATGATCGCAACCGGAACATCTGTTCCCCTCGTCCTCTTCGGCAACGTCGGCCACACCACCTGGGCCGCACCGCCGGGCAGCACGTCGTGCGCCACCCGCACGCACGCGCGCCAGAAGGGGGACCCGAGATGGACCGCTCACCGCACACCGACGCGCCCACGGCCGAGGAGGCACGACCGGCCGAGGAAGCGCGACGGGAGGAAGAGGCGCGACCGGCCGGGGAGGAACAGCAGGGCGAGGAGGCACAGCCGCCGGAGCCCCGGCCGGGCAAGCGCCGCCGCTGGATCCGCCGCCTCGCCCTCGCCGTCCCCCTGATCCTCCTCGTCCCCCTCCTCACCGCCCTCACCGTCCTGCGCGTGAACTACATGGGCGACCCGGCCGACGGCACGTTCACCCGGGGCAAGGACGCCCTCTGGCTCGGCCACGCCTGGGTCGACGGCCGCAAGAAGGACGCCGACGTCACCGCGCTCGCCACCCGGCTGAAGCGCACCGGCATCCGCGACCTCTACGTCCACGCCGGCCCCCTGGAGCACGACGGCACACTTCCCGCGTCGGCGTACTCGAACGTCCGCTGGTTCCTGGCCGCCGTGCACCGCGAGATGCCCGGGATCAGGGTCCAGGCCTGGCTGGGCGACGTCCTCGCCAGTGAGGGGTCCGGCGGCATGCGGCTGGAGAGCGCGCCGACCCGGGCCGCCGTGGTGCGGTCGACCCGCGAGGTCCTCGCCGCCGGCTTCGAGGGCGCCCACTTCGACCTGGAGCCCCTGCACTCCGACGACGCCGACTACCTCACCCTGCTCGACGCCCTGCACGGCGTCACCGCCGCCCGGGGCGTCCCGCTCTCCGTCGCCGCCCACCAGATCGACCCGCTGCCCGGCCTGCACACCGCCCGGGGCGCGCTCACCGGCCACCCGAAGTGGTGGTCGCAGCGGTTCTTCGGCCAGGTCGCCCGCCGTGTGGACCAGATCGCGCTCATGTCGTACGACACCATGCAGCCCCTGGAGAGCACGTACGGCGGCTATGTGGCCCAGCAGACCTCCCTCGCCCTGGAGGTCACCCCGGAGACCACCGACCTGCTGATGGGCCTGCCCTTCTACCACCAGAAGGGGTTCGGCCACTGGGAGCACGCGGAGACCGTGGCCGGCGCCGTCCGCGGCGTCCGCCTCGGCCTGTCCCGCACGGACGCGGACCGGCGGAACTTCGGCGTCGCCGCCTACGTCGACTTCGCGGCGCACGAGGAGGACTGGCGGGCCTACCAGGACGGCTGGGTGCGCTGAGCGTCAGCTCCGCCGGCGGATCTTTTCGCCCAGCCACACCAGGGGGTCGTACTTGCGGTCGACGGCGCGCTCCTTCAAGGGGATCAGGGCGTTGTCGGTGATCTTGATGCCTTCCGGGCAGACCTCCGTGCAGCACTTGGTGATGTTGCAGTAACCGAGGCCGTGGGCGTCCTGGGCGGTCTTCTTGCGGTCGAGGCCGCTCTCCTCGGCTGCGTCCAGCGGGTGCATGTCCAGCTCCGCGATGCGCATGAGGAAGCGGGGCCCCGCGAAGACCGGCTTGTTCTCCTCGTGGTCGCGGACCACATGGCAGGTGTCCTGGCACAGGAAGCACTCGATGCACTTGCGGAACTCCTGCGACCGGTCCACGTCCTCCTGGAACATGCGGTACTCGCCCGGAGCCACCCCCTCCGGCGGCACGAAGGACGGGATCTCCCTGGCCTTGTCGTAGTTGAAGCCGACGTCGGTGACCAGGTCGCGGACGACCGGGAAGGCGCGCAGCGGTGTGACGGTGATCGTCTCGTCGCGGTCGAAGACGGACATGCGGGTCATGCACATCAGCCGGGGCCGTCCGTTGACCTCCGCCGAGCAGGAACCGCACTTGCCCGCCTTGCAGTTCCAGCGCACGGCGAGGTCGGGGGCCTGGGTGGCCTGGAGGCGGTGCACGATGTCGAGGACCACCTCGCCCTCGTTGACCTCGACCTCGAAGTCCTTCAGGCCGCCGCCCTCGACATCGCCGCGCCACACTCTGAAGTGGGCCTGGTAGCCGCTCATCGGTAGAGCTCCTCTTCGGCGAAGTACTTGACCAGCTCCTCCTTCTGGAAGAGGGCGAGCAGGTCGGGGCGGACGGGGTCGGTGGTCTCGCGGGACAGGGCGATCTGCCCGTGGGAGGGGTCGGCGCCCTCCGGTCCGGCGGCCGGTTCGGCCGGCCGGCACAGCAGATTGACGTTGCGCCAGGCGCGCTCCATCGCCGGATGGTCCTCGCGGGTGTGGCCGCCGCGCGACTCGGTGCGTTCCAGCGCGGCCCGCGCCACGCACTCGCTCACCAGCAGCATGTTCCTGAGGTCCAGGGCGAGGTGCCAGCCCGGGTTGAACTGGCGGTGGCCCTCGACGCCGGCCCGCCGGGCCCTTGCCCGCAGCTGAGCCAGTCTCTCCAGGGCCTGCTCCATCTCGCCCTGCCGGCGGATGATGCCGACCAGGTCGTTCATGGTCTGCTGGAGTTCCTGGTGGAGGGTGTACGGGTTCTCCGCGGGCGCCCCCGAGGGCTCCTCGGCGGAGAAGGGACGCAGGGCCTCCGCGGCGGCCAGGTCGACCTGGGTGTCGTCGACCGGGGGCCGGCCGGCGGCGAGCCCCGCCGCGTACCCGGCGGCGTGCAGTCCCGCCCGGCGGCCGAACACCAGCAGGTCGGAGAGGGAGTTGCCGCCGAGCCGGTTGGAGCCGTGCATCCCGCCGGCCACCTCACCGGCCGCGTACAGACCGGGCACCCCGCGCGCGGCGGCCGTGTCGGAGTCGACGGCGATACCGCCCATCACGTAGTGGCAGGTAGGGCCGACCTCCATCGCCTCCGCGGTGATGTCGACGTCGGCCAGCTCCTTGAACTGGTGGTACATCGACGGCAGCCGTCGTCTGACGGCCTCGGCGGGCATCCGCGTCGACACGTCGAGGAAGACGCCCCCGTGCGGGGAGCCCCGGCCCGCCTTCACCTCGGCGTTGATGGCGCGGGCGACCTCGTCGCGGGGGAGCAGTTCGGGGGGCCGCCGGTTGTCGTCGGGGGCGTCGTACCAGCGGTCGGCCTCGTCCTCGGACTCGGCGTACTTCTCCTTGAACACGTCCGGGATGTAGTCGAACATGAACCGCCGGCCCTCGGAGTTCCTGAGCACCCCACCATCACCGCGCACGGACTCGGTGACGAGGATGCCCTTCACCGACGGAGGCCAGACCATGCCCGTCGGATGGAACTGCACGAACTCCATGTTCAGCAGCGGCGCGCCCGCGAGCAGGGCGAGGGCGTGGCCGTCGCCGGTGTACTCCCAGGAGTTCGAGGTCACCTTGAAGGACTTGCCGATGCCGCCGGTCGCGATCACGACGGCGGGGGCTTCGAGGACGAAGAAGCGGCCGCTCTCGCGCTCGTAGGCGAAGACGCCGGACACCCGGCCGGAGGCGTCCTTGAGGATCCGGGTGACCGTGCACTCCTGGAAGACCTTCAGCCGCGACTCGTGGTCGCCGCTCTCGCGGTGGTCCTCCTGCTGGAGGGCGACGATCTTCTGCTGGAGGGTGCGGATCAGCTCCAGACCTGTGCGGTCGCCGACATGCGCCAGGCGCGGGTACTCATGGCCGCCGAAGTTGCGCTGGGAGATCCGGCCGTCCGCGGTGCGGTCGAACAGGGCGCCCCAGGTCTCCAGCTCCCACACCCGCTGCGGCGCCTCCTGTGCGTGCAGCTCGGCCATCCGCCACTGGTTGAGGAACTTGCCGCCGCGCATGGTGTCGCGGAAGTGCACCTGCCAGGTGTCGTGCTCGTTGGCGTTGGCCATGGCCGCCGCGATGCCGCCCTCGGCCATCACGGTGTGCGCCTTGCCGAACAGCGACTTGCAGATCACGGCCGTGCGCGCGCCCCGCTCGCGCGCCTCGATGGCGGCGCGCAGACCGGCGCCACCGGCCCCGACCACGACGACGTCCCACTCCTGCCGGTCGACCACGGACATCACAAAGCCCCACTCGTCTAGAAGAAGCGCGGATCGGCGAAGGCGCCCGAGGCGACCAGGTACACGTAGAAGTCGGCGAGCGCCACGCTGATCAGCGACGCCCAGGCCAGCTGCATGTGGCGGGCGTTGAGCTTCCCCGCCCACTGCCACAGCCGGTAGCGCACGGGATGCCTGGAGAAGTGCTTGAGCTTGCCGCCCACGATGTGCCGGCAGGAGTGGCAGGAGAGCGTGTACGCCCAGATCAGCACGATGTTGACCAGGAAGACGAGGGTGCCCAGGCCCATGTGGCCCCACGCGTAGTGCTCGTCGCGGAAGGCGAGCACGGTGTCGTAGGTGAGGATGCCCGCGACGGGGAGCGCCGCGTAGAAGAAGTACCGGTGGACGTTCTGCAGGATCAGCGGGAAGCGGGTCTCGCCGGTGTACCCGCGGTGCGGTTCGGCGACCGCGCAGGCCGGCGGGGAGGCCCAGAAGCCCCGGTAGTACGCCTTGCGGTAGTAGTAGCAGGTCAGCCGGAAGCCCAGCGGGAAGATCAGGATGATGATCGCGGGCGAGACGCCCCACCAGCTGCCGAAGATCTCCCAGTTCGGGCCCGCGCGCATCGGCTCGCAGCGCTCGGCCAGACAGGGCGAGTAGAACGGCGAGACGTACGGCGCCGCGTAGTAGTGGGCGTCGGAGAAGGCCCGCCAGGTCGAGTACACGACGAAGGCCAGCAGTCCGGCGGCTGTGACCGCGGGGGCCAGCCACCAGCGGTCGGTGCGCAGATGGGGGGCGGTGATGGCGGCGCGCGTGGGGGTGCGCACGCCGCTCGGGGGACGGGGTTCCGTGCCTGTGGCCAACGTAAGGACGCACCTTTCGGGGATCGGTTCGTCTCCGGAGCGCGGCAGCCGGCGTCGGGCGCGGAACGGCCCGGCCGGGTCGGATCAGGGCGCGTGCCGGCGCGCGCCGAAGCCCTCGTCGTCGGTGTCCACCCACAGGCTGTCGTCGTAGGGGGTGTCGGAGATGGTGACGAGCGGGGGCTTGGCCGCCGTGGCGGGCGACGCGGCGGCGGTGCGCAGCAGGGCGACGCTCTCCCGCAGATGGTCGGCGTCGGCGCGGACGCGGCGCATCTCCAGCCCTTGGCTGCCGAGCTGCTGCTCCAGACGGCCCACCGACCGGGACAGGTCGTCGAGGCAGCGCTGTACCGATGTCAGATCGTCGTGCACGGACATGACGTGACCTCACTTCCGCGGACCCGCGGGCCCTGGACGGCGACGCTCATGCGCCTGCGAGTGTTGCGCGTCACACCGGTGATGTGAAGGCGTGTGCGGCGATTGGCGGATAGTGCGCCACGCCGCACGCCCGTACGCGCTCTGTGTGCGCCGGGAGCGCGTTTGCTCCGCACGGGTGGGCTTGCGCCCCCGTGCCGCCGTGTCGCCCCCGGCGGAGGAAGCCTTTCCTCTTCAGTGGGCCGTAGATCTGATCAACTCCAAAATACCGCCGAATGTGAACATAACGCACGCGTGTCACGGGCGGCAGCGGCTCCCGGAGGTACCGGATATGTCCTATGACGGCGTCGGCCCCCGCGCGGTCATGCGCTCGGTCGCCTTCCTCACCGCGGGCGTCCTCGCGGTCACCACGCTGACCGCCTGCGGCTCCGAGGACCCGGCCGGCAAGCCGCTGGCCGTGCAGGACATCGCCGCGGCCGCCCGCTCCCAGGTCGCCGACGGCGGCACACTGCGCTGGGCGGTCGACACCGTGCCGGAGACCTTCAACGCCTTTCAGGCGGACGCCGACGCCACCACCTCCCGGGTCGCCCAGGCCGTCCTGCCGTCGATGTTCCGGCTCGACGCGAACGGCCGGCCGCGGCTGAACACCGACTACCTGGAGTCCGCCGAGGTCGTCGACACCGAGCCCAAGCAGGTCGTCCTCTACCGGCTCGCCCAGCAGGCCGTGTGGAGCGACGGCCGGGAGATCGGCGCCGCCGACTTCGCCGCCCAGTGGCGCGCCCTGTCCGGCAAGGACAGCGCCTACTGGACCGCCCGCAACGCCGGCTACGACCGGATCGAGAAGGTCGAACGCGGCAAGAACGATCTGGAGGTGCGCGTCACCTTCGGCCGCGCCTACGCCGACTGGCGCTCGCTGTTCACCCCGCTCTACCCGAAGGACGTCATGGGCACGCCCGACTCCTTCAACGACGGGGCGCGCGGCAAGCTCAAGGTGACGGCGGGGCCCTTCGGGATCGAGCAGGTGGACCGCCCCGGCGGCCGGCTCCGGCTGACCCGCAACCCGCGCTGGTGGGGCGAGCCCGCCAAGCTCTCCGAGATCGCGCTGACGGCCGTGCCCCGCGAGCGGCGCGCCGACGCCCTCGCCGCCGGCTCCGTCGACCTGGCCGAGATCGACCCGGCCGCCGCCCGCCGCGTCGACGAGGCCGCCCGGGGGGCGGCGGGACCGCTGACCACCACCGGCTCCGGACGCACCGCCGCGAAGGCGCCGAACCCCCCGGCGCGGCGCGACGCGGCGAGCGAGACGCTGGGCGAGTACGAGGTGCGCAAGTCACTGGAGCCCGCCTACACCCAGCTGGCCCTGAACGGCGCCGACGGCCCGCTCGCCGACGAACGGGTGCGCCGCGCGGTGGCCCGGGCGCTGAACCGGGCGGATCTGGCGAAGGCGGTCCTGGAGCCGCTGGGCCTGCCCGCCGTGCCCGTCGGCAGCCATCTCGCGCTGTCCGGGCAGGAGGCGTACGCCGACAGCAGCGGCGCCCTCGGCGGGCAGGACGCCAAGGAGGCGCGGGCCCTGCTCGCGGACGCCGGCTGGGTGCCGGGCGGCCCGGTGAAGGAGGAGAAGAAGGCCGAGAAGGCGGCCGGCTCCGAGGGCGGCAAGGCCGGCGCGGGGTCCTCGCAGAAGCAGTCCGCGGGCGGCGACGACGGCACGTACATCGTCGGCGAGGACGACAAGGCGGGCCGGGAACAGGCCCAGGGGCGCCGGCACGGCACGGCGGCCGGCGAGGAGGGCGGCCGGCAGCTCGCCCAGGACGGCAAGCAGTACGTCAACAAGCACGGCGCGCCCGGCGCGTACGCCCCCCGGGGCACGGCCGCCCCGGCCGGCACGGCGCACGGCGGGCTCGCCAAGGACGGCAAGGCGCTCACCCTGCGGTTCGTGCTGCCGTCCGGACCGGGCTCGGCGCCCCTGCACACCGTCGCCGGGCGGATCGTGGCCATGCTGGAGAAGGTCGGCATCAGGACCGAGATCACCAAGGTCGCCGACGAGAGCTACTTCAAGGACCACATCGCCTCCGGGCAGTACGACCTCGCCCTGTACTCCTGGCCGGCCTCGGCGTTCCCGGCCACCGACGCCCGGCCGATCTACGCCAAGCCGGTCCCGGCCGCGGACGGGTCGCTCAGCGTCGAGCAGAACTACACCCGGGTCGGCACCGACCAGGTGGACCAGCTGTTCGACCAGGCGATCTCCACCCTGGACGAGGAGGAGCGGCGGTCGCTGATCCGCAAGGCCGACTCCCGGATCTGGGCCGCCGCCGGATCGATCCCCCTCTACCAGCGCCCCCAGCTCACGGCGGTGCGCAAGAACCTGGCCAACGCCGGCGCCTTCGGTTTCCAGACGCCCGTCTACGAGGACATGGGCTTCCTGAAGAAGGGCGCCGCCGGTCCGGCGAACCCGTCGGCGAAGTGACCCCCCGTGGCCCTGCGGAGAACGCCCCCCGCCGGGCCACGTACCATGGGGTGAGGCCGTGGCATGTCAAGCCCGGCAGGGCCCGCGTAACACAGACGTACGTGCAGGCCTTCCTCACACTCCGGGAGAACGCCGCTTTATGGCCGTGTCCGCAACACGTCACGACATCCGCAACGTAGCCATCGTCGCCCACGTCGACCACGGCAAGACGACCATCGTCGACGGCATGCTGAAGCAGGCCGGGGCCTTCGCCGCCCACCAGCTCGACTCCGTCGACGACCGCATGATGGACTCGAACGACCTGGAGCGTGAGAAGGGCATCACGATCCTCGCCAAGAACACGGCGGTGAAGTACCACCCCAAGGCCGGCGGGGACCCGATCACGATCAACATCATCGACACCCCCGGTCACGCCGACTTCGGCGGTGAGGTCGAGCGCGGCCTGTCGATGGTCGACGGCGTCGTCCTCCTCGTCGACGCCTCCGAGGGGCCGCTGCCGCAGACCCGCTTCGTGCTGCGCAAGGCGCTGCAGGCCCGGCTGCCGATCATCCTGTGCATCAACAAGACGGACCGTCCCGACGCCCGGATCGACGAGGTCGTCAACGAGACGTACGACCTCTTCCTCGACCTGGACGCGGACGAGGAGCAGATCGAGTTCCCGATCGTCTACGCCTGCGGCCGTGACGGCATCGCCTCGCTGACCAAGCCCGCCGACGGCACCGTCCCGGAGGACTCCACCAGCCTGGAGCCGTTCTTCTCGACGATCCTCCAGCACATCCCCGCCCCCACCTACGAGGAGGAGGCCCCGCTCCAGGCGCACGTCACCAACCTGGACGCCGACAACTTCCTCGGCCGTATCGCGCTGCTGCGCGTCCACCAGGGCGAGCTGAAGAAGGGGCAGACCGTCGCCTGGATGAAGCGCGACGGCTCCGTCACCAACGTGCGCATCTCCGAGCTGATGATGACCGAGGCGCTCACCCGCAAGCCGGCCGAGAAGGCAGGCCCCGGTGACATCTGCGCCGTGGCCGGCATCCCCGACATCATGATCGGCGAGACGCTGGCGGACCCGGAGAACCCGATTCCGCTGCCGCTGATCACGGTGGACGAGCCCGCGATCTCCATGGTCATCGGCACCAACACCTCCCCGCTGGTCGGCCGTGGCGGCACCGGCAAGGGCGCCGACGCCAAGGCGGCCGTCAAGGACCGCAAGGTCACCGCCCGTCAGGTCAAGGACCGCCTCGACCGCGAGCTGATCGGCAACGTCAGCCTCCGCGTCCTGGACACCGAGCGCCCGGACGCCTGGGAGGTGCAGGGCCGCGGTGAGCTGGCGCTGGCCATCCTGGTCGAGCAGATGCGCCGCGAGGGCTTCGAGCTGACCATCGGCAAGCCGCAGGTCGTCACCAAGGACGTCGACGGCAAGGTCTACGAGCCGGTCGAGCGCATGACGGTCGACGTCCCCGAGGAGCACATGGGCGCCGTCACGCAGCTCATGGGCGTCCGCAAGGGCCGGATGGACAACATGTCCAACCACGGCTCGGGCTGGGTCCGCATGGAGTTCGTCGTGCCATCCCGAGGCCTGATCGGCTTCCGCACCGAGTTCCTCACCCAGACCCGCGGCACCGGCATCGGCCACTCCATCCACGAGGGCCACGAGCCCTGGTTCGGCACGCTGCAGACCCGGAACAACGGCTCCCTGGTCGCCGACCGCTCCGGCGCCGTCACCGCCTTCGCGATGACGAACCTCCAGGAGCGCGGCGTGCTGTTCGTGGAGCCCGGCACCGAGGTGTACGAGGGCATGATCGTCGGCGAGAACTCGCGCGCCGACGACATGGACGTCAACATCACCAAGGAGAAGAAGCTCACCAACATGCGGTCCTCGACGGCCGACGTGGCGGAGTCGATCGTGCCGCCGCGCAAGCTGTCGCTGGAGCAGTCGCTGGAGTTCTGCCGCGACGACGAATGCGTCGAGGTGACGCCCGAGGCGGTTCGCATCCGCAAGGTGAACCTGGACGCCCGCGAGCGCGCCCGCGCCGCGAGCCGCGCCAAGCACGGCTGACGCCCCGCAAGGGAGCTCTGACCGGTTGTCCCGAGCCCGGCCCGCCCTGTTCGGCGGGCCGGGCCTGAGGCGCGCCTGCGGGCAGCCGGCCGGCGGTTGTTCCCAGGGGTGGGTGACGGCGTGTCCGGGTGACGCACCGTCACTCGGACGGCGCAGTCCGGATACCGGTGAATCAGCGATCGCGTTTCGGACATGTAAACCGAAACCTGTCAGTTAATGTCCGTTTTGACGGTTGTTCATTCCGCCTGTCAAGCGCGCTCAGGTGTCGGTCTGCGCAATTTTTCCTCAAAATATCGGCGGTAGGGAGATCCCTATGTCTTCCGCCCTTGACGCGCGTTGAACACTTTGGCGAAAGTTCCCCCAAACCACAGAACCTGCCGGTATCTGTGCTGCGCTCAACTCTCAACCCCCCGGGGGAAGAACAAACATGACCAGTCCAGCCAAGGCTGAGGGCACCGGGCCGTCGATCGCCTTGGAGCCCGAGCTCGAGCCGAACCCCGTTCCCGCCAAGGACGAGAAGAAGCTCGAGGGCCGTTCTCCCGGCCAGTTGATGTGGCAGCGCTTCAAGCGTGACCGTACCGGTGTCATCTGCGCGTGGGTAGTGATTATCTACTTCGTCATCGCGCTGGCGGCGCCGCTGCTGGTCAAGCTGAGCGGGACCGACCCGTACACGCTGTACGGCCAGGACCCGACCTACTCGGACAAGCCCGTCCTGGACGAGTTCGGGCTGCCCCTGGGCTGGTTCGGGGGGATCTCGGGGGAGCACTGGTTCGGTGTGGAGCCGCAGTTCGGCCGTGACGTGTTCGCCATGCTGGTCTACGGCATGCGCACCTCGCTGTTCATGGCGCTCGGGGTGACCACCCTGCTGATGGTGACGGGCATCGTCATCGGCCTGATCGGCGGCTACTTCGGTGGCCGTACCGACTACTGGATCGGCCGGGTCACGGACTTCTTCCTGTCCTTCCCGCAGCAGCTGTTCTTCATCGCCTTCATGCCCGTGGTGACCTCGTTCTTCGTGGACCCGCGGGAGGAGACGCCCACCTACTTCCGGGCGCTGGCGATGCTGATCGTGCTCTGGCTGCTGGGCTGGATGAGCATGGCCCGACTGGTCCGTTCCACCGTGCTGTCCCTGCGGGAGCGCGAGTTCGTGGAGGCCGCGAAGGTCTCCGGAGCCTCGCCCGGCCGGATCGTCCGCAAGGAGATCCTGCCCAACGTGGTGACGCCGATCCTGGTGCAGTTCACGTACCAGTTGCCCAGCACCATCCTCACCATCGCCTTCCTGTCCTTCGCGGGCGTCGGCTTCGTCGAGCCGACTCCGGACTGGGGCCGTCTGTTCGCGGCCGGCTCCAACTACGCGCAGCAGGACCCCGCCTTCATCTTCTTCCCGGGCGTGGCGCTGGTGATCTTCGTCCTGGCCTTCAACCTCCTCGGAGACTCGGTACGGGACGCCTTCGACCCCAAGTCCGGGCGGTAACCGTCCATTGGTGGGGGGTGACTGCCGCCCCCGCGTCGGCCTACCAGCCGCGTCAGGCAGTACTCATGGATAACAACCGACAGGTAGGTGTTTTCGCCATCATGAAGCCGTTCACCTCACGCAGAGCGCGTGCCGTCGTGGTCGCCATCGCGGCCGGCTCGCTGGCGCTCACGGGCTGCTCCGAGAACAAGGGCAGCAAGTCCAGCGGCGACTCCAAGAAGGACCAGGCGGAAGCCGCGACCCAGTCGAAGCCGGTGGCCTACGTCGACGCGGCAGGCTCCACCGGTCCCGCCAAGGAGATCGCCGGCGCCAAGAGCGGCGGCACGGTCCAGGTCTACCAGGAGGCGGGCCTCTCCCACCTCGACCCGAGCCAGATCTACGTCTCGGACGCCGGTCAGGTCGCCAACCTGCTCTTCCGTCGCCTGACGCAGTTCCAGGAGGACGACAAGGGCAACGTCTCGGTCGCCGGCGACCTCGCCACCGACTCGGGCAAGTCCTCCGACGGCGGCAAGACCTGGACCTTCACGCTGAAGGACGGCATCAAGGACGCCAACGGCAACCTGATCACCTCCGCCGACGTCCGCCACACCGTCGAGCGCCAGTTCGCGAAGTTCATCTTCGACGGCCCGCCCTACCTGCAGACCTGGCTCGCGGGCAAGCAGTACGCCGCGGACTACCGCAAGCTCCTGCCCGGCGGCGGCTTCGACGGCAAGCACCTGCCGGCCACCGTCCTGGACACCCCGGACGCGAAGACGGTCGTCTTCCACTTCGACACCGCCCGCCCGGACCTGCCGCAGACGCTGGCCATGGCCGGCTACGGCATCGTCCCGGCGAAGACGGACACGAAGGAGAAGTACGACAAGGCCCCGGTCGCCACCGGCCCGTACAAGATCGCTTCGTACAAGGCCGGCAAGTCCCTGGTGCTCGTCAAGAACACCAACTGGGACCCGAAGACCGACTCCGTGCGCCACCAGTACCCGGACGGCTTCAACTTCCAGTTCGGCGTCACCGAGGCCACCCAGACCCAGCGTCTGATCGCCGACCAGGGCGCCGACAAGAACGCCATCCAGCTCACCGGCGCGGTCGAGGCCACCCAGATCCAGAAGGTCATCGGCACCCCGTCGGTCAACTCCCGCACGGTGAAGGGCTACCAGCCCTACGTCATGCAGCTGACCTTCAACCTGGACCGGGTGAAGAACAAGGCGATCCGCGAGGCCGTCACCTACGCGGTGAACTCCAAGTCGCTCATCGCCGGTGAGGGCGGTGTCTACGGCGGCGACGTGGCCCCGAACTACTTCGCCCCGACCCTGCCGGGCTACGAGGCCAAGTACGACCCGTACGGCCGTCTGAAGACCCCCCAGGGCAACGTGGCCAAGGCCAAGGAGCTCCTGAAGGACGTCCCGGCCGCCGAGAAGAAGCTCGTCTTCGCCTACTCCAGCACCTCGGCCGGCCAGAAGCGCAAGGTCGCCATCGAGGACGCGCTGACCAAGGCCGGCTTCGACGTCGTCTCCAAGGAGGTCGACTCCGCGAGCTACTACGAGCAGATCGGCAAGGTCAACAACCCGTACGACATCTACATCACGGGTTGGGGCCAGGACTGGCCGTCGGCCGGCACCGTGATCACGCCCGTCTACGACCCCAACCAGGTCTCCGACGGCTCGCCGAACTACTCGCACACCAAGGACCCGAAGGTCAAGGCGCTCATCGAGAAGGCCCTGACCCAGGAGCCGGTCGAGGCCGCGAAGACCTGGAAGGAGGCCCAGCACTACCTGCTGGAGACCGTCCTGCCGTCCGCTCCGCTGTGGTACACGAAGCAGTTCCAGCTCTCCGGCTCCAACGTCGGCGGAACCCGCTACGGCTCGGTGTCCAGCCTGCTGGACATCAACCGCATCTTCCTGAAGTCGTAACTCTCTACGGCTGATCGGCGGGGGCGCGCACCAGGCGGAGCGCGCCCCCGCACCTCCGTGAAACCTCCCACCGTCTCCGCAGAGAGCAGCCCCCCGCCATGTTTCAGTTCATCCTCCGGCGCACGGTCGGTGCCGTCGTCACCCTGTTCCTCATCGGCGCCGCCACGTTCTTCCTGTTCGTCGCCGCGCCCTCCGACTACGCGTCCCTGGCCTGTGGCAAGGACTGCTCTCCGCAGCGACTCGAGGACATCCGCGCGGCTCTCGGCCTGAACCTGCCGCTGCACACGCAGTTCTGGGACTTCATGACCGGCATCGTGATGGGCCGTGACTTCCCGACCGGGCACTGCAACGCGCCCTGCCTCGGCATGTCGTTCTACTCCGGCGACCCGGTCTGGTCCACGATCCTGGACCGCTTCCCGACCACCCTGACCCTCACCGTGGGCGGCGCGGTCGTCTTCCTCGTCGTCGGTGTCGGCGCGGGCATGGTCGCCGCGTACAAGCGCGGCTCGTTCGTCGACAAGATCGCCACCGGCGGGTCGATGGTCCTCAGCTCGTTCCAGATCTACTTCCTCGGCCCGATCGTCCTGATCATCTTCGTCTACAGCACGGGCTGGATGGAGAACCCCCAGTACCGCCCGATCACCGAGGACCCGTTCGGCTGGTTCATGGGCATGCTGCTGCCCACGCTGGTGATGGCCACCATCTTCACCGCCCAGTACACGCGTATGGCGCGCTCGTCGATGATCGAGCAGCTCGCCGAGGAACACGTGCGCACCGCCCGCGCCAAGGGCATGCCCCGCAAGTACGTGTTCTTCCGCTACGCCTGGCGCGGCTCCCTCATCCCGATCGTCACCGTTCTCGGTATGGACATCAGCGGCATGCTGGGCGGCGCCGTCGTCACCGAGATCACCTTCTCCCTCCAGGGGATCGGCCGCCTCGCCGTCGAAGGCGCGCAGACCAAGGACCTGCCGCTGACCATGGGCGTCATGCTGTTCGGTGCCTTCTTCATCCTGATCTTCAACATCCTCACCGACATCGCGTACGCCTACATCGACCCGCGCGTCCGGCTCTCCTAGGAAGAACGAACCACCGTGACCACACTGACCAAGACCGAGGACGCCCCGGCCCCCACCGGCCCGGAGAGCTTTCTGTCGGTGCGTGATCTGAAGGTGCGGTTCTCCACCGAGGACGGCATCGTCAAGGCGGTCGACGGCCTCTCCTTCGACGTCGAGCGCGGCAAGACCCTGGGCATCGTCGGCGAGTCCGGCTCCGGCAAGTCCGTCACCAACCTGACGATCCTGGGCCTGCACAACTCCCGCACCACCACCGTCGACGGAGAGATCGTCCTCGACGGCCAGGAGCTCGTCACCGCCTCCGAGAAGGAGCTGGAGCGGCTCCGCGGCAACAAGATGGCGATGATCTTCCAGGACCCGCTGACCGCGCTCTCCCCGTACTACACGGTGGGCCGGCAGCTGTCCGAGCCGTTCATCAAGCACACCGGCGCCTCCAAGAAGGAGGCGAAGGACCGGGCCGTCCAGATGCTGGAGAAGGTCGGCATCCCGCAGCCCAAGGCGCGCTTCGACGACTACCCGCACCAGTTCTCCGGCGGCATGCGCCAGCGCGCGATGATCGCCATGGCGCTGATGTGCGACCCGCAGCTGCTGATCGCCGACGAGCCCACCACCGCGCTGGACGTGACCGTGCAGGCCCAGATCCTGGACCTGCTCAAGGACCTCCAGCAGGAGTTCGGCTCCGCGATCATCTTCATCACCCACGACCTCGGCGTGATCTCCAACATGGCCGACGACCTGCTGGTGATGTACGCGGGCCGGGCCGTGGAGCGCGGCACCGTGCGCGAGGTCATGAGCGCGCCCCGCCACCCCTACACCTGGGGTCTGCTCAGCTCGATGCCGCGGCTGGACAGCGCCGTGGACGAGGCGCTCGTGCCGATCCCCGGCTCGCCGCCCTCGCTGCTCAACCCGCCGACCGGCTGCCCCTTCCACCCGCGGTGCGCCTTCAAGGACGAGGTGCCGGGCACCCTGTGCACCGACAGCCGCCCGCCGCTGGCCGAAGGCCGGGCGTCCGCCTGTCATCTGACGGCCGAGCAGAAGCAGGCCATCTTCATCGACAAGATCCAGCCCCGGCTGCGCTAGGGAGAACCGAGACATGAGCGACAACCTCACCCTCCCGACGCCGCAGGACTCCGCCGGCACCACCGCGTCCGAGCCGCTGCTGACGGTGGAGGGCCTCACCAAGCACTTCCCGATCTACGGCGGCTTCCCGATCAAGCGCAAGGTCGGCGCCGTCCAGGCCGTCGACGGCGTCGACCTGACGGTCGGCGTGGGCGAGAGCGTCGGCCTCGTCGGCGAGTCCGGCTGCGGCAAGTCGACCACGGGCCGGCTCATCACCCGCCTGCTGGACCCGACCGGCGGAAAGATCACCTACGCCGGCCAGGACATCACCAATGCCTCGCGCAGGCAGCTGGCGCCGGTGCGGTCCGAGATCCAGATGATCTTCCAGGACCCGTACTCCTCGCTGAACCCGCGGCAGACCGTCGGCACCATCATCAAGTCGCCGATGGAGGTCAACGGGATCGAGCCCGAGGGCGGCCGGGAGAAGAAGGTCCGGGAGCTGCTGGAGCTCGTCGGCCTCAACCCCGAGCACTACAACCGCTTCCCGCACGAGTTCTCCGGCGGTCAGCGTCAGCGCATCGGCGTGGCCCGCGCGCTCTCCCTGAACCCGAAGCTGATCGTGGCGGACGAGCCGGTCTCCGCGCTCGACGTCTCCATCCAGGCCCAGGTGGTCAACCTGCTCAAGCAGGTGCAGGAGGAGCTGGGCATCGCCTTCCTCTTCATCGCCCACGACCTGGCCGTCGTCCGGCACTTCTCGCAGCGCGTCGCGGTCATGTACCTCGGCAAGGTGGTCGAGGTCGGCGACCGGGACTCCATCTACAACCGCCCGCGCCACCCGTACACGCACGCGCTGCTGTCGGCGGTGCCGGAGGTGGAGCTGGACGGGGAGGACAGCCGGGAGCGGATTCGCCTCGCCGGTGACGTCCCCTCGCCGATCCACCCGCCGTCCGGCTGCCGGTTCCGCACCCGGTGCTGGAAGGCGCAGGACAAGTGCGCGACCGAGGAGCCGCCGCTGGTGCAGCTCTCCGGCAACCGTGAGAGCCACCTCACGGCCTGCCACTTCCCGGAGGACCCGACCACGGAGGCCCGTGCCGAGGACGTCGTCCTGGACCCGGCGCTGAAGGCCCTGGAGGCCGAGGCGGCCGCGGAGCCGGGCAGCGCCGCGAAGGAGTGACCCAGGGGCGCACTGCGGTGTGTTTGCGCTGCAACTGCGTTAACAAGCAGGCAACTTGGCTGACGCCGTTCCGATATACGGACGCGTCAGGCTGAACGGCGTACGGCCGTGCGGGTGCCGTAAGCGGGCCGGGGCGCATCATGCGTCCCGGCCCGCCGCCGTTCGTCTACGCCAGGCCCAGCGAGCGCTTGAGGAAGTCCACCTGGAACAGCAGCAGGTTCTCCGCGACCTGTTCCTGCGGCGTCATGTGGGTGACCCCCGACAGCGGGAGCACCTCGTGCGGCCGGCCGGCGGCCAGCAGGGCCGAGGACAGCCGCAGGGCGTGCGCGACGACCACGTTGTCGTCGGCCAGGCCGTGCACGATCATCAGCGGGCGGTGCGGTTCGGCGGGCGAGGAGAGCCCCTCGTCGGTCACGAGGGAGTTCTCGGCGTACGTCCGCGCCGCCGTGGCCGGGTCGCCGAGGTACCGCTCGGTGTAGTGGGTGTCGTACAGCCGCCAGTCGGTGACCGGTGCGCCCGCGATGCCCGCGTGGAAGACGTCGGGGCGGCGCAGCACCGCCAGGCCGGCCAGCCAGCCGCCGAAGGACCAGCCGCGGATCGCCACCCGGGACAGGTCCAGCGGGTACCGCTTCGCGAGGTCCTCGAGCGCCTCGATCTGGTCGTCGAGGGCGACGGTGAAGTCCTGGTGGATCGCCTTCTCCCAGCCCGGGGAGCGGCCGGGCGTGCCGCGTCCGTCCGCGACGACCACCGCGAAGCCCTGGTCGGCGAACCACTGCGAGGTCAGGTGCGCGTTGTGCGCGGCGAGCACCCGGGGGCCGTGCGGGCCGCCGTAGGGGTCCAGCAGGACGGGAAGCGGGGGAGCGGAGGCGGGCGAGACGTCACCGGGGTAGTCCGTGGGCATAACCACGGCGCACGGGATGCGCCGTGCGCCCCCCTCGGTGAGGAACACGCGGGGGGACAGCCCGGGATCCTCCGCGAACGACCGGATCGTGGTGCCCGAGGCCGCCCCTGAGGCGGCCTGTGCCCCCGTCTGCCTCCGACCGCCGACGCGCAGCACCCGGGCCTGGCTCCCCGGCCGGTCGAGCGTCGCCGACACCAGCACGGTCACGCCCCCGGCGCGCACCGCCGAGTGCACGCCCGGTTCCTCCGAAAGGCGCTCGACGCCGAGCTCGTTGACCCGGTAGACGTGCACCTCGCCGGTCTCCGGGCGTTCCGCGGACTCCCCGGCCGACGCCGCCACCAGCACGTCCTCGGCCGTCACGTCCAGCACCGCTCGCACATGCAGCTGCGCCCCCGTCAGCGGCCGCCCGCCCACCGAGAGCACCCGGGCGCCGCCCTCGTCGGCGATCCGCACCAGATGCCCGGAGGGACTCCAGCACGGCACCCCGGGGAAAAGATCCAGCCAAATCGGATCTTCGTCGGCATGCACCATACGAGTGGCCCCGGAGTCGGTGTCCACCGCCAGGAACAGCTGACTGCGCTGGTCGCGCGCCTGTACGAGCAGCAGCGGCGCACCCGCCGCTGACCAGTGCACTCGCGCCAAGTACGGATAGCGCGCCCGGTCCCAGCGGACCTCCGTGCGCACCCCGTCGAGACCGAGGACGAACAGCCGGACCTCCGCGTTGGCCGTACCGGCAGCTGGATACGGCACGTGGTGTGGGTCACGTTTCGGCTGGGCCGGATCCGAGATCCACCACCGCTCCACCGGTGTGTCGTCGACCCTCGCCACCAGCAGCCGGTCCGACTCGGGGGCCCACCAGAAACCCCGCGAACGACCCATCTCCTCGGCCGCGATGAACTCGGCCAATCCATAGGAAACCGACTCCGACTCCGGCTCGGCCAGCGCCCGGTCGCCCTCGCCCTCGGCGCCCACCACCCGCAGCGAGCCCCCCGCCGCATACGCCACGAGCCGGCCGTCCGGCGAGGGACGGGGGTCGATCACCGGCCCGGCGACCGGCAGTTCACGCGCCGTGCCGGCCCGCAGCTCCGCTGTGAACAGCCGCCCCGACAAGGCGAAAGACGCCAACTCGACGGCGTCGTCGGTGGCGTAGGCGACGATCCCCGCCCCGCCCTCGCGGCTGCGCTCACGCCGCGCCCGCTCCTGAGGGGAGAGATCCTCCGAGGCCCCGCCCAGGAGGGTGCGCGGATCCGCCGCCACGCGCTCCCCGGCACCGGCGGGGTCGAGCACCCACAACGCGTTCGCCCGGTCCGTGCCGGAGGCCGAGCGAAGGAACACGACACGGGAGCCGTCGGGGGCCACCGTGAAAGACCGCGGCGCGCCGAGCGTGAACCGCTGGGTGCGGGCGTGCCGTCGGGGAAAGGAGTCGGACTCGGTCGTCATGCCCCGACCATATTGGCCATGCGCCCCCTTGTGCGGCTGTGCGCCGAGAGATGCGCGCGCACCCGAAGTTATGATCACTGGCGCTACGTGGGTATGAACCTGCTGGCAGTTGTATGGATTTACAAGTTCCCTAGCCCTGTTCCCCCACGTACCCGGGTTCTTGGAGGTGAGCCGCCGTGGCACTCTCGATTTCGGCGGTGGTGCTGCTGGCGATCATCGTCTTCTTGTTGATCAAGAAGTCAGGTCTGAAGGGCGGTCACGCGGTTGTCTGCATCCTGCTCGGCTTCTACCTCGCCTCCTCGACGATGGCGGGCACGATCAACGACCTGACGACGAGCGTGGCCAGCATGATCGGCAGCATCAAGTTCTGACCGGGGGGGCCGACCCTGCGTCTGCCCCCGCGCGAGAGAAGTAGTCCTGCCTCGTAGGGTTGGCTCCATGACGGAACTGCCCGCGCGGCGTCTGCTGCTGGTCCACGCGCATCCCGACGACGAGTCGATCAACAACGGGGCCACCATGGCCCGGTACGCGGCCGAGGGTGTGCAGGTGACCCTGGTCACCTGCACGCTCGGTGAGCGCGGCGAGGTCATCCCGTCCGGGCTGCGGCATCTCGCGGGCGCCGCCCTGGGCGCGCACCGGCGGCGTGAGCTCGCCGACGCCGCTGCCGCCCTCGGCGTCACCGACGTCCGGCTGCTCGGCGGCACCGGCCGCTACGCCGACTCCGGGATGATGGGCCTGCCCGACAACGACGACCCCGGCTGCTTCTGGCAGGCCGACGTCGACGCCGCCGCGGCGGCCCTCGCCGAGGTCGTCCTCGACGTGCGTCCCCAGGTCGTCGTCAGCTACGACGACGAGGGCGGCTACGGCCACCCCGACCACATCCAGGCCCACCGCGTCGCCATGCGGGCCGTCGAGCTCGCCGGGGACGCCGGCTGGAGCGTCCCCAAGGTCTACTGGAACCGCGTCCCGCGCTCCGTAGCCGAGGCCGCCTTCGGCCGCCTCCAGGAGCGGCTGCCCGGGCTCCCCTTCGCCAAGAGCGCCGCCGTCTTGGACGTGCCCGGCGTGGTCGACGACGCCCTGGTCACCACCGAGATCGACGGCACGGCCCACGCCGCCGCCAAGGCCGCCGCGATGCGCGCGCACGCCACCCAGATCGAGGTCGCCCCCGACGACAGTTCCTTCGTCCTCTCCAACGAACTCGCACAACCCCTCTTCACCACCGAGTACTACCAACTCGTGCGCGGGGAAAGGGCGCAGGGGCCCGGCAGGGAGGACGACCTGTTCGCCGGGGTCGAGGCGGAGGCGTGATGACGTACCACGGCTCCCCGCTCGCCCAGCCCTTCAAGCGGCCCTCCGCCGGACGCGTCGCCGCCTGCCTGGGCCTCTTCCTGCTCGGCGCGGCCGCCGGCGTGGCCGGGGCCCTCGTCCAGGCCGGCTGGTTCCCCGGCGGGCTGCTGCTCGCGCTCGTCGGCGCGGCCGGCCTCTTCGTCGGCGGGGCCCGCGCTCTCGGCGGCCGCGCCGGGGCCGTCGCGCCCGCCGCGGGCTGGATGATCTCCGTCGTACTGCTCACCTCGGGCCGGCCCGAAGGCGACTTCCTCTTCGCCGCGGGAAGCGGCTCCTACCTCTTCCTGCTCGGCGGCATGGCCCTCGCTGTGATCTGCGCCACCCTTGTCTCGGGGCGGCAACCGATCGGCGACGACGCCCGACTTGGCAAGTGACGTACCACTTCTCCCCGGCGTGACGGTGGGAGTCCCGTGGGGGTTTCCCCGGCGGTCGTGGGATACAGGCCAGAAGTGGCCAGTATGGTGGTGCGCGCCGCCGAGCCGCCCGTGAGGTTGTGGCGGGCGGCGGAGCCAACCTGGAGAACCTGCCTTGAGTCGTGAAACTGACAGTCCGTCCTCCGGGCCCAACGGGCGCGGCGGAGCCGCATACCCCTCGGGCACCCCGCCGTACGGCACCCCCGTGGTGTCCGACGGCGGTGCGGACGCGGGCCGTTCGGCCGCGCAGCCGGAGGAACGCAAGACCGAGACCACACTGACGACGCGGATCCGCATCAACATCCCCGGATCCCGGCCCATTCCGCCGGTCGTCGTGCGCAAGCCCGTCGCGGACGCCGAGAGCAAGGGCGGCGACGGCGCCGACGCGCAGGCCGCCCGCTCCGCCAGGAGCGGCGCGGGCCCCGCGTCCACGCCGTCCGGTGTGCCAGGAGGCGGGAGTTCGGCCGGGGCCGGCGCCCCCGCCGGCGCCGTCGAGGCGTCCGCCGAGCAGCCGCCCGGCGCGGAGGAGAAGCAGAGCGACTGGTTCGCGCCGCGCAAGTCCGGCGGCGGCAAGGGCGGTCAGGGCTCCGGCTCCAGCAACGGGGCGGGTCTGCCCGGTGGTTCCGCCGCGGGCGTGGGTCCCGGTTCCGCGGGTCCCGCCGAGAGCGGTGCGCGTCCGGGCGGTTCCGGCGCGGGTGCGCCCGGCGGCCGCCCCGGTGCGGGCGCGGGACGCCCCGGCGGCGTGGTCGGCTCCATGAGCGTGCCGGGCGGCGCGCGTTCGGGCGGCACGAACGGCGCGGGCATGCCCGGCGCTCGCTCGGGCGGGACCAACGGCGCCGGACTCCCCGGCGCCACCGGCGGCCCCGTCGCTCCGGGGCACGGCGGCGGCACCGGCTCCTTCGACGTCACCGAGGCGCTCGCCGCGGGCCCGCTGGGCGGCGGCGCGCGACCCGCGCAGGGCGGCGGCCCCGAGACGCGCCGCGACGACCTGCCGTACTTCTCCGACAACGGCGGCGCGCGCGACGGCCAGGGCGTGCTCGACGGCCCGACCGGCGGTCCCGGTGACCCCCACGACTTCAACGGACCGGACAGCCCCCGCGGCCGCGGGGGTGCGGGCGGCCCCCAGCACCCGTCAGGCCCGACCAGCGGTCCGGTCACCGGCGACGGCCCCGTCGTGCCGCCGGTGCGCGGCGGAGCGCCCGGTGCGCACGCCGGTGCGGTGGGCTCGCCGCAGGCGCCTCACGCGCCCGGTGCGCCCGCAGGTCAGGGCCGTCCCCGCGGCGGTCAGGGCAACCCGGCCGGCCCCGGCCGTCCCGGCGGCCCCGGCGCCCCCGCGGGCCCCGCCGGTCACGGTCGCCCCGGTGCGCCCGCGGGCGGCGGCGCCCCCGCCGGCCGGTACCCCGGCGGCGGGCTCAGCGACGACACCGCGATCCTCACCCCGCAGAAGCCGGCCCCCGAGCCGGGCGCGGGCGGCGGCTACCCCCGTCACGACAACGTCTCCGGAGACACCGTCACCAGCGGTATCCCCGTCGTGCCCTCTTCCGGGCAGAAGCCGGGCCCCGGCGACCGGTTCGCGCCGGCCGGCCCCGGCGACGGGCCGCTGCCGAACACCCCGCCGCAGGTGTCCGAGCCGGCCGGCCAGAACGCGCCGGCGGGCGGCTCCAAGAAGAACCAGAAGGCCGCCAAGCCCAAGAAGAAGAAGGGCCGCAGCAAGCTGGTCCTGGTCGGCGGTCTGCTCGTCGTCGGCGCGGCCGGCGCCTACGGCGCGGGCCTGCTGATGAACCACTCCGACGTGCCCAAGGGCACCACCGTGCTCGGCGTCGAGATCGGCGGCGGCACCCGTGACGACGCCGTCAAGAAGCTCGGCGAGGCCTTCGACGGCCGGGTGGACAAGGCGATGAAGCTGTCCGTGGACGGCGCCGCCGTCACCCTCAAGCCGGACCAGGCGGGCCTGCAGTTCGACATGCAGGCCACCGTCGACGCGGCCGCCGGGAGCGACTACAACCCGGTCTCCGTGATCGGCTCGCTGTTCGGGCAGCACCGCGTCGTCGACCCGGTCATGCCGGTCGACGAGGAGAAGCTCCAGGCCGCCCTCAAGAGCGCCGCGGGCGGCTCCGGATCGTCCAGCGACGGCACCATCAAGTTCGAGTCGGGCAAGGCCGTCGCCGTCTACGGCAAGGCGGGCAAGGGCATCGACGCGGCGAAGGCCGGGACGGCCGTCGCCGACGCCTACCGCGCCCAGGTGGAGAGCGGCGCCACGACCCCGGTGAAGGTCCCCACGACCACCCGCCGGCCGACGGTGCCCGACGCCGAGGTCGACCGGATGATGAAGGAGTTCGCCACTCCGGCGATGTCGGGCAAGGTCACCGTCCAGACCGACGCGGCGCACTCCGTCCCGCTGAGCCCGAAGAACTCCCTGTGGAAGTTCCTCGGCGTCAAGGCGGTCAACGGCAAGCTCGTCGAGTACTACGACAAGGCCGCCCTCAAGGAGCTGTACGGCAACGCCTTCGACGGCGTCCTGATCACCCGCGGAACCGGCCAGAAGACGCCCGTCACCGTCGAGGACGTCATCAACGCGCTGCGCCCGGCCCTCAAGAGCGAGACGAACCGGATCGGAATCATCGACACCGACCCGAGCTGACCAGTGGGTTCACGAAGGGGCGTCCGGCCTGACCGCCGGGCGCCCCTTCGTGCGTCCCGTCGTCCGTAGGGGCCATGACATCTGTCATGCGGCAGTCCGGACGCCCGGCACTGCCGTCGAAGGCACCGTGCGGGCCACCATCGACGCATGACGACGACGACACCGGTGGTCGAGTTCGACCAGGTGCACAAGGGATTCGGGGACGTGCGGGCGGTGGACGGGCTCAGTCTCGCCCTGCACCCGGGGGAGACCGTGGCGCTGCTGGGGCCCAACGGCGCCGGCAAGTCGACCACGCTGGACCTCCTCCTCGGCCTCAAGCACGCCGACAGCGGCACGGTCCGCGTGTTCGGCGCGAGCCCGCGCGAGGCGATCGTCGCCGGGCGGGTGGGCGCGATGCTCCAGAGCGGCGGGCTGATGGACGAGGTCACCGTCGCCGAACTGGTCACGCTCGCCTGCCGGCTGCACCCCCGCCCCTACCGCCCCGACGACGTGATGGCCCGCGCGGGCATCACCAAGATCGCCGCCCAGAAGGTGGACAAGCTCTCCGGCGGCCAGGCCCAGCGGGTCCGCTTCGCCCTGGCCACCGCGGGTGACAGCGACCTGATCGTCCTTGACGAGCCCACCACCGGCATGGACGTCACCGCCCGCCGGGCGTTCTGGGCCACCATGCGCGAACAGGCCGACCAGGGCCGCACGGTCCTCTTCGCCACCCACTACCTGGAAGAGGCCGACGCGACAGCCGACCGCGTCCTGGTCCTGCGCCACGGCCGCCTCCTCGCCGACGGCACCGCCGCCGAGATCAAGGCCAAGGCCGGCGCCCGGCGCATCGCCTTCGACCTCGCCGACGACGCGGTCGGCGAGGCCACCGAGAGCGCCCTGCGCGGCCTGCCCTTCCTCACCACGCTGGACGTCTCCGGCCACACGGTCCGCATCCAGTCCACCGACGCCGACGCCACCGTCCACGCCCTCTACGGCCTCGGGCTCTACCCCCGCAACCTCGAAGTCGCCGGTCTCGGCCTGGAACAGGCCTTCGTCGCCCTCACCGCCGCCGAGGAGGCGCACACCTCATGAACGGCCTCATCAAGCTCGAACTGACCCGCGCCCTGCGCAACCGCAAGTTCCTGTTCTTCTCGGTGATCTACCCCTCGGTCCTCTTCCTGCTCATCGCCGGCAGCGCCGACAGCACGACGAAGATCGACGGCACCGGGCTGACCCTCCCCACCTACATGATGGTCTCCATGGCCTCCTTCGGGGCCCTCACCGCCGTCCTGATGGGCAACAGCGAGCGCATCGCCAAGGAGCGGCAGAACGGCTGGGTACGGCAGCTGCGGCTGACCTCGCTGCCCGGCCGGGGCTTCGTCCTCGCCAAGACCGCGAGCGCCGCCGTCGTCAGCCTGCCGTCCATCGTCGTCGTCTTCGTCGTCGCCGCGACCGTGAAGCACGTACGCCTGGACGCCTGGCAGTGGCTGGTCCTGACCGCCGCGATCTGGGCCGGCAGCCTCGTCTTCGCCGCGCTCGGCGTCGCCCTCGGGTACCTGGCGAGCGGCGACGCGGTCCGCCCGATCACGATGATCACCTACTTCGGCCTGTCGATCCTCGGCGGTCTGTGGATGCCCACGGCGACCTTCCCGGAATGGCTCCAGCAGATCTCCAAGTGGGTCCCCACGCACGCGTACGCTGCTCTCGGACAGGCCATCGAACAGAACCAGGCACCGCACGCCGAGGACATCGCCGTCCTGGCCGTCTACTTCGCCCTGTTCACCGGCGGCGCGGCCTGGCTGTACCGGAAGGACACGCTGAAGGCGTGAGCGGCATCCGCATCGGGCAGCGCCCGCAGAACAACCGGCAGAGATACGTCAAGCTGCTCTGGACCAGCATCTGGCTGGCGTACCTCGGCGCACCCGTCAGCGACCTGCTGCACGGCGGGCACAGCACCGTCGCCCGCGTCCTCGGCTGGACGGGGCTGGTCGCCTTCGTCGCCTGGTACCTGGCCCTGGTCTTCCGCACCGGGCGGGGCGAGCGCAACGGCGCGGTGCTCGCCTCGCTGGCGGTCCTGGCGACCGAGTCGACCGTCCTCGCCCTCTCACTGGGCCGCGAATGGCTCGTGCTCTTCGTGTACGTGGCGATCTCCTCCGGCGCCGCCCTGCCGCTGCGCCTGTCCCGCTGGACCGTCCCGGCCGTCTCGGCCCTGCTGACCGGGGTCGCCTTCGCCGTCCCCGGCGGCAGCACCCTTCTGGCGGCGCTGCTCTTCCCCGCCCTCCTCGGCGGCTTCTCGATGACCGGCGTGCGCGAACTGATCCGTACGACCGTGGAGTTGCGCGAGGCCCGCGCCACCGTCGCCCAGCTCGCCGCCAACGAGGAGCGGCTGCGGCTCGCCCGGGACCTGCACGACCTGCTCGGACACTCGCTGTCGCTGATCACGCTGAAGAGCGAACTCGCGGGCCGTATGCTCCCCGAGCACCCCGACCGGGCGGCCCAGCAGGTCGCCGACATCGAACAGGTCAGCCGACAGGCGCTCGTCGACGTCCGCGAGGCCGTCACCGGATACCGCAGGCGCCGGCTGCCCACCGAACTGGCCGGGGCCAAGGTCGCGTTGGCCGCCGCCGGCGTCACCGCCGACCTGCCCGGCGAACCCGACCTGTCCGGCGTCCCCGAGGAGAGCGAGGCGGCCCTCGCCTGGGCCCTGCGCGAGGCCGTCACCAACGTCGTACGGCACAGCGGGGCCCGGCGCTGCACGGTCGGCCTCGCCCGACGGCAGACCCTGGACGGCGCCGTCATCGAGCTCAGCGTCGAGGACGACGGCTCGGGCGGCCCGGGGGAGGGCCCCGGCAACGGGCTGACCGGCCTCTCCGAACGTCTGGAGAAGGCCGGCGGCTCCCTGGAGGCGGGCGGCGCCCGGCACGGGTTCCGCCTGGTCGCCCGTGCCCCGGCAGGCTCCCCGGCCGCCGACATAGGATCCCGCGCATGACGACCCGAACGATCAAAGTCCTGCTCGCCGAGGACCAGTCCATGGTCCGCGAGGCCCTCGCCGCCCTGCTCGGCCTGGAGGACGACATCGAGGTGGTCGCCCAGGTCGCCCGCGGCGACGAGGTGCTGGCGGCCGCGCGGGAGCACGGCGTCGACGTGGCCCTCCTCGACATCGAGATGCCCGGCGCGACCGGCATCGAGGCGGCGGCCACGCTGCACGCGGCCCTGCCGGGCGTGAGGCTGGTCGTCCTCACCACCTTCGGCCGTCCCGGCTATCTGCGCAGCGCGATGGAGGCCGGCGCCGACGCCTTCCTGGTCAAGGACGCCCCCGCCGCCCAGCTCGCCGAGGCGATCCGCAAGGTGCTCGCGGGGGAGCGGGTCATCGACCCCACGCTCGCCGCCGCGGCCCTCGCCGAGGGCGCCAACCCGCTGACCGACCGCGAACGCGAGGTGCTGCGCGCGGCGGCCGACGGCTCCACCAACGCGGAACTCGCGGCGGCCCTCCACCTGTCCCAGGGCACGGTCCGCAACTACCTGTCCACGGCCATCCAGAAACTGACCGCCCGCAACCGGGCCGAAGCGGTGCGCATAGCGAGGGAGAAGGGCTGGCTCTGACCCCGCCCGGCGGCAGCCGGAGCGGCGAACGCCTTCACCCGGGATCTCCCGGTCAGTTCAGCATCGACCGGGCCGCGTGGGCCTCCCGTCGCACCCGGTCGGCCGTCCCCTCGTCCACCACCTCCACCAGCCCCGCGTACTCCTCCATCTCCACCGCGCCGGCGACGAACTCCCCCCGCTCCACCAGCAGTTGCGCTCGTTCGTAACGCAACCGGGCCGGATGCGAGGGCAGCAGCAGCGCCAGCTCCACCGCCCACAGCGCCACATCCGAGCGCTCCGGCCGGGCGGACGCCCACGCCCGCACGTTGTTGAGGATCCGCGCGACCACGTCCACCGTCTCCGCCGGCCGCAGCATCTCCGGGGCAGGCGGAGCCCCCGTCGCCCCCGTCACCAGCAGCTCCGCGTCCCGCCCGGACAGCAGCCGGCCCCCGTCGAACGGGTCGACGAGCACCTGCCGACCGGGATCGTCCCGCGGCCCGAACCCGACCACGAAGTGCCCCGGCAGGGCGACCCCGTACACCGGCGCGCCCGCCCGCCGGGCCACCTCGATCCACACCACCGACAGCAGGATCGGCAGCCCCCTGCGCCGCTGGAGCACACGGTGCAGCAGGGACGACTCCAAGCGCTGGTAGTCCGCCGCCGAACCGCGGAACCCCTGCCGCTCGCCCAGCAGCTCCCGCACCGCCACCGCCCACGACCGGGGCCCGCCCGGCCGGAACGGCACCTGGCCCGCCAGCCGGTCCAGCTCGACCTGTGCCGCGTCCATCCCGGCCTCGTCCAGCGCCCCGTCCGCCTCCGCGCCCACCAGCAGGCACAGCAACGACAGATCGGGCCGCTCGGACCTCGCCTCCTCGGCGAACCGCCGCCGCACCTCGGTGAACTCCGGCCCCGTCACGGCGCACCCCCCGCCGGCTGCCGGTAGTGGTGGTAGGCGTGGTGCGCCCCGAAGCCCAGCCCCGCGTACAGCGAGCGCGCGCCCGCGTTGTCGTCCTCGACCTGCAGCCAGGCCGCCGAGGCGCCCTCCTCCAGCGCCCGCCCGGCCAGCGCGGCCATCACCCGCGTCGCCAGCCCTTGCCGCCGCCGCGTCGGATCGACCTCGACCGCGGCGAACCCGGCCCACCGCCCGTCCACGACCAACCGGCCGACGGCGGCGGGAACGCCCGCCTCGCCGGGCAGGGACGCGAACCACACCGACGGCCCCGCGCCCAGCACCTTCAACGCCACCTCGCTCACCCCCTTGCGCTGGTACCGCGCCAGCCACGCCTCGTCGGCCTCCCGGGCGAGCACCACACCCTCAGCGTCCGCCCGGTCCGCGACCGGCGCCAGCGCTCCGATCCACAGCTCGGCGCTCACCTCGCGCACCCAGCCGCGCCGCTCCAGCTCCGCGCAGAGCAGCTCCTGCGTGCCCTCGGCCCCGGTCGCGGTCTGCACATAGGCGGGCAACCCCCGGACGCCGTACCAGTGCCGTACGGCGTCCAGCGCCTCGTCGAGGGGGCGCCCCGGGTCGCCGAGGGGCAGCACGGAGTTGGCGCGGCGGGTGAACCCGGCGGCCGCCCGCAGCTCCCACCCGCCCAGCGGCTCGCTCTCCAGCGGCCGCCACGCCCGGGAGGCGGTCCGGGCCAGCTCCTCGTAGGAGGCGGCCGGCCCCCGGCGGCGGGCCGGAGCGGCCGGCACGACCTTCCCCGCGACCAGCGAGGACGCGGGGATGCGGACGCTCTCACCGCTCCTGCGTGTGATCACCAGCACATCGTCGTCCCATGATGTGAGAACACCCACCGTGTCGGTGAATTTCCCCTGTGTCACTCCGGGTTCGCCAAGGCGTCGTACGGAGACGCGTTTGCCCACGTCAGCAGCGGTGATTCGGACTTCGAGGCGTCCGGCGGCCGAGATTTCCACGGGTCGACTCCCCCCTCCTGTTCGGATCATTGCCAGGAACGGAGATACTAGGGGCGGGCATCGACGACGCCGCGCTCCCGCGCGCCAGGCGGCGGAGCCTGAGAGAGGCCCGCCAGCGCCCTATCGAGGAGGAACGACAGCGTGACCTACGTCATCGCGCAGCCTTGTGTCGACGTCAAGGACAAGGCGTGCATCGAGGAGTGCCCGGTCGACTGCATCTACGAGGGCCAGCGGTCCTTGTACATCCACCCGGACGAATGCGTCGACTGTGGCGCCTGTGAACCGGTCTGCCCGGTCGAGGCGATCTTCTACGAGGACGACACTCCCGAGGAGTGGAAGGACTACTACAAGGCGAACGTCGAGTTCTTCGACGAGCTCGGCTCGCCGGGCGGCGCCAGCAAGCTGGGGCTGATCGAGCGTGACCACCCCTTCATCGCCGCGCTGCCGCCCCAGGCCGGGTAAGCGCACGAGCGGCCCGTACTGCTCCGTGCCCCCTCTGCCCCGTACGGCCCTGTCGCGGCCGTGCGGGGCCGAGCCGTCCGCTGTACGGGGCGTCGCACCGACGAAAGTGAGCCACTGACCGTGTCCGCAGTGTCCGCAGTCTCCGACCGCCTTCCGGCCTTTCCCTGGGACAAGCTGGAGCCGTACAAGAAGACGGCCGCCGCCCATCCCGACGGCATCGTCGACCTGTCCGTCGGCACGCCGGTCGACCCGGTCCCGGACCTGATCCAGAAGGCCCTGGTCGACGCGGCGGACTCCCCGGGCTACCCCACCGTCTGGGGCACCCCGGCGCTGCGGGACGCGATCACCGGCTGGGTGGAGCGCCGACTGGGCGCCCGCGAGGTCACCCACCGGCATGTGCTGCCGATCGTCGGCTCCAAGGAACTCGTCGCCTGGCTCCCCACCCAGCTGGGCCTCGGCCCCGGCGACCGGGTCGCCTTCCCCCGCCTGGCCTACCCGACCTACGAGGTCGGCGCCCGTCTGGCGCGCGCCGGGCACGAGGTCTACGACGACCCGACCGAGCTGGACCCCGAGGGGCTGAAGCTCCTCTGGCTGAACTCGCCGTCGAACCCCACCGGCAAGGTCCTCGGCAAGGCCGAGCTGACCCGGATCGTCGCCTGGGCCCGCGAGCACGGCGTCCTGGTCTTCTCCGACGAGTGCTACCTCGAACTGGGCTGGGAGGCCGACCCCGTCTCCGTCCTCCACCCGGACGTCAACGGCGGCTCCTATGACGGGATCGTCGCGGTCCACTCCCTGTCCAAGCGGTCGAACCTCGCGGGCTACCGCGCCGCCTTCCTGGCCGGCGACCCGGCGGTCCTCGCGCCGCTGCTGGAGATCCGCAAGCACGGCGGCATGATGACGTCGGCGCCCACGCAGGCGGCGGTCGTGGCCGCCCTCTCCGACGACGTCCACGTCCACGAGCAGCGCGAGCGCTACGCCGCCCGCCGCACCGCCCTGCGCGCCGCACTGCTCGACCACGGCTTCCGCATCGAGCACAGCGAGGCCAGCCTCTACCTGTGGGCCACCCGCGACGAGTCCTGCTGGGCCACCGTCGCCCATCTCGCCGACCTGGGCATCCTGGTGGCCCCCGGCGACTTCTACGGCACGGCGGGCGCCCACCACGTACGGGTGGCCCTGACGGCTTCGGACGAGCGGGTGACAGCGGCGGTGGCCCGTCTGACCCGGCGCTGACGCCGCGCACGCGGCGGAGACGCGGAAGGGGCCCGGCGTGATCGCCGGGCCCCTTCCGCGTCGCGGGCGTCAGCCCAGCGGCAGGCCCTTCGTCGGCAGCCCCTTCGTGGGCAGCGTGCCCGTCCCCGGCAGACCGCCCTTGGCCGCCGAGGAAGCCGTGTCCCCGAGGATCCCGCCGGCCGACCCGGCTGCCTCGCCGGCCGCCTTCTGCGCCACCGGCGTGGCCTTCTTCAGGGCCTTGCCCCCGGCCTTGCCCGCCGCCGGCACCGCCTGCTTGACCGCCTTGCCGCCGGTGTCGCCCGCGGTCCCGGTGACGCCTCGCGCCGCGCCGTCGAGCGTGTTGCCGACGTTCGCCCCGTCCAGGGCGGTCAGTCCGCCCACGTTCGGGGCGGCGGGCAGCGCGGGGGCCGCGCCGGCGGAGCCGGCCGCACCGACCCCGGCGGCCGCTCCCGCAGCGACGAGCAGCGCGGCACGGGCGATCCTGCGGGTCAGGGGGAGGGTCATGATGCTCCTTACACGGAGGGGAACGCCGGACGATCACCAGGAGGTCGATCGTCCGCCTCGGTCGCAGTGACTACCGCTCGAGATCCACGAAGGTTGCGGACCGCCGCCGTAAAGAGTTGGCAATGCGTCGCATAATCGCCTGCGGACGAAACGGGGCGAAAGGTGCCCGGTGTGATGGTCCGTCGACCGCTCGGAGCCCAGTTCTCCCAGGGGTCCGTCCGGCCACGGGAGCGGTGGCGCGAGCCCCCGACCGCCCGCCGCCCCGCAGCGGCTCACCGTTACCCGCACGGGTGAGCCCCCGTACTACCGAGCGGTGACGATCCGCACGGCGTTCGCGCCGGAACCCGCGCTGGAGCCCGAGCCCGTCGCGCCCGCGGCCTCCGTCCCGCTCTCCTCGGCCGGGTGCCACTTGCTGTCGGTGTGCCCGGCGGTCCACTCCCGCCCGGCGTACGTGACGCGCTCGATGTGCAGCGCCGAGGCGTTGGCCACCGCCCAGTGCGCGAGCTGCCAGCCGCGCTCGCCGACGGCGCGCCCACCCGCGGGCCCGCCCTCGGACAGGGGGAGCGTCACGGTCCGCCCGCTGGTCTCGGCGGCCGGCACGTCCGCACCGGTGGCCGATGCCTCCGGCTTCGACGCCCCGGCCTTGGAGTCGTCGGCGTCGGAGCCGCCGGCCTTCGAGCCTTCCGACTCCGCGCCCTCCGCGCGGGCTCGCTGCGCCGCCTCCCGGCCGAAGTCGCGCGCGAGCGCCGCGCGCACCGCCTCCGGCCCGGTGGCCGTCGCGCTCGCCGGCACGCCCTCGCAGGTCAGCGTGGCCGCCGAGGTGCCCGTGAGTGCGGCGGCCAGCAGCGTGGCGTCCGGCTCGTGCTTGGCGTACGCCTCCGGGTAGCCGCTGCGCTGCACGCGCTGCGCGGCGACCGTCAGCGGCAGTTCCGTGTAGTCGCGCACCTTCGCCAGATGCGCGTAGAAGACGTCCGCCGCGTACGTCGGGTTCGTGACCTGCCGCTCGGTGCCCCAGCCCTGCGAGGGCCGCTGCTGGAACAGGCCGAGCGAGTCCCGGTCGCCGTGGTCGAGGTTGCGCAGCGCCGACTCCTGGAGCGCGGTCGCCAGCGCGATCGTCACCGCCCGCTGCGGCATGCCCCGGTCGGTGCCGACGGCGGCGATCGTGGCCGCGTTCACCGCCTGCTCGGGCGTGAACTCGTACTCCGGGCCACCGCCTTCGGCGGAGACGACTCTGCACCCCGGGTCGCCGGCGCCGCCGGTGACGTACTGGACCGCGACATAGCCCGCGACGGCGGACAGGACCGCGCAGGCCGCCCCGAAACGGAGGAGGCGGCCGCGACGCTTGCGGGAGGGGGACGGCTCTGGCACGCGTACAAGGTACTGGAGAGTACGGAAACCGGGGAGACCGAAGGGAAGGGAGGGATCGGCGGGAGCCGCAGTCGGCGCGTTAGGGTCGACGGCATGGCCGAGACCCCGCTTGACCTCACGCTGGACGCCGCTGCGCTCACCGCCCGGCTCGTCGACTTCCCGTCGGAGAGCGGCGCCGAGAAGCCCCTCGCGGACGCGATCGAGACCGCCCTGCGCGCGCTGCCGCACCTGACGGTCGACCGCCACGGCAACAACGTGATCGCCCGCACCCGACTGGGCCGCCCGGAGCGGGTGATCCTCGCCGGCCACATCGACACCGTCCCCATCGCGGGCAACGTCCCCTCCACGCTGGACGAGGACGGCGTGCTGTGGGGGTGCGGCACCTGTGACATGAAGGCCGGCGTCGCGGTCCAGCTGCGCATCGCGGCGACCGTCCCCGAGCCGAACCGTGACCTGACCTTCGTCTTCTACGACAACGAGGAGGTCGCCGCCGACCTCAACGGTCTGAAGCACGTCGCCGAGGCCCGCCCCGAGTGGCTGGAGGGCGACTTCGCGATCCTCCTGGAGCCGTCCGACGGTCAGGTCGAGGGCGGCTGCCAGGGCACCCTGCGGGTCCTGCTGAAGACCCGGGGCGAGCGGGCCCACTCCGCGCGCGGCTGGATGGGCTCCAACGCGATCCACGCGGCCGCCCCGATCCTGGCCCGCCTCGCCGCCTACGAGCCGCGGTACCCCGTCATCGACGGCCTGGAGTACCGCGAGGGCCTCAACGCGGTCGGCATCAGCGGCGGCGTCGCCGGCAACGTCATCCCCGACGAGTGCGTGGTCACCGTCAACTTCCGCTACGCGCCGGACCGTTCGTCCGATGAGGCGATCGCCCACGTGCGTGAGGTCTTCGCGGGGTGCGGGGTCGAGGAGTTCGTGGTGGACGACCACAGCGGCGCCGCGCTGCCCGGCCTCTCCCACCCGGCCGCCGCCGCGTTCATCGAGGCGGTGGGGGGCGCCCCGATGCCCAAGTACGGCTGGACGGACGTCTCCCGCTTCTCGGCGCTCGGCGTCCCCGCCGTCAACTACGGCCCCGGCAACCCCCACTTGGCACACAAGCGGGACGAACGCGTGGACACGGCGAAGATCCTCGCGGGCGAGGAGCGCCTGCGCGACTGGCTCACCGGCTGAACCGTCACGGGACCGAACACGCCGACGTCCCCCCTCCGTAACCCGCGTAGATCTACGCTGAGGTACGAACGACGCGCAAGCGGAGGGAGCTCACATGGCTACAGGCAACCCCGAGGGCAAGAAGCAGCCACCGGAGGAACAGCGCCTGGGACCGGTCCTCCGGAGGCGGGACCAGGTGCAGGCGAGCACCACGGACCAGCGGTTGCTGGACGAACGGGCCCCGTCCGACTGGGTCCACACCGACCCCTGGCGGGTGCTGCGCATCCAGTCGGAGTTCATCGAGGGGTTCGGCACCCTCGCCGAACTCCCGCCCGCCATCAGTGTGTTCGGCTCCGCCCGGACGCCCGCGACCTCTCCGGAGTACGAAGCGGGCGTGCGGCTCGGCCGGGCGCTGGTCGAGGCCGGCTGGGCCGTCATCACGGGCGGCGGTCCCGGCGCGATGGAGGCGGCCAACAAGGGCGCGAGTGAAGCGGGCGGCGTCTCGGTGGGGCTGGGCATCGAACTCCCCTTCGAGCAGGGCCTGAACCCTTACGTCGACATCGGACTCAACTTCCGGTACTTCTTCGTCCGCAAGATGATGTTCGTCAAGTACGCGCAGGGATTCGTGGTGTTGCCCGGCGGGCTCGGCACCCTCGACGAACTCTTCGAGGCCCTGACCCTCGTCCAGACCCAGAAGGTCACCCGCTTCCCGATCGTCCTCTTCGGCACGGAGTACTGGGCCGGCCTGATCGACTGGCTGCAGAACACCCTCATCGCCCAGGGCAAGGCCGCGGAGAAGGACCTCCTCCTCTTCCACGTCACGGACGACGTGGAAGAGGCGGTGGCACTGGTCTCGAAGGAAGCGGGCCGCTAAGCGGGCCGTCCGGGGGCGGCAGCCCCCGGGGCCGGGACGGGAAAGGGCGGCGGGGCGAGGGAGACTACGCCAGACCCCGCCGCGCCACCGCCGGCGCCCGATGCCCAGCGATGGACGCCACCATGTCCAGGACCTGCCGCGTCTCCGCCACTTCGTGCACCCGGTACACCTGGGCCCCCAGCCACGCCGACACGGCAGTGGTCGCCAGCGTTCCCACCACCCGCTCCTTCACCGGCCGGTCCAGCGTCTCGCCCACGAAGTCCTTGTTGGACAGCGACACCAGCACCGGCCACCCCGTCTCCACCATCTCCGGCAGCCGCCGCGTCGCCTCCAGGCTGTGCCGCGTGTTCTTCCCGAAATCGTGCCCGGGATCGATCAGGATCGACTCGCGCGGCACGCCCAGCGCCGCCGCCCGCTCCGCGAGCCCCACGGTCACCCGCAGGATGTCGGCCATGACGTCGTCGTACGTCACCCGGTGCGGCCGCGTCCGGGGCTCCGCGCCGCCCGCGTGGGTGCACACCAGCCCCACCCCGTACCGCGCGGCGACCTCCGCCAGATGGGGATCGACGCCGCCCCACGCGTCGTTCAGCAGATCCGCGCCGGCCTCGCACACGGCCTCGCCGACCTCCGCCCGCCAGGTGTCCACGCTGATCACGACGTCGGGGAAACGCCGCCGCACCTCGGCGACGAAACCGACCGTGCGCCGTGCCTCCTCCTCGGCGGACACCTCCTCGCCCGGCCCGGCCTTGACGCCGCCCACGTCGATGATCGCGGCGCCCTCCGCCACCGCCCGCTCCACGCGCGCGAGGGCCGGCTCGTCGAGGAAGGTCGCCCCCTGGTCGTAGAAGGAGTCGGGGGTGCGGTTCACGATCGCCATGATCACCGGCTCGTGGGTGCCGAATTCACGCCTGCCGAGCCTGAGCATCCGCTGTGACCTCTCCTGATACGTCCTGCACATCTACCGCCTGCGACCCTAACCGCCGCGCCCGCATGGCACGATCGGACCCTGACACATCCGATACGAGCACAGCGAGCGTGGGGACCCACCGATGGTTATGTTCTTCTTCCTGGTCGTCGCGCTCGCCGTCGTGGTCGCCGCGGTGACGCTCGCCGTGGTGGGCGGCGGCGAGGGCGACGGCCCGCTGCCGGAAGCCGTTCCCCAGCGGCTGCGCGACCCCCTGCCCCCGGACCGCCCCGTCCAGCGGGCCGACGTCGACCGCCTCCGCTTCCCCCTCGCCGCCCGCGGCTACCGCATGGGGGAGGTCGACGACGTGCTCAACCGCCTCGGCGCCGAACTCGCCGAACGCGACCACCGCATCGCCGAACTGGAGTCCGCCCTGACCGCCGCCCGCCCGCCCGAGCGCCAGGTCTCCACGGACGAGTCCGCGCCCGAGGACCAGCGATGAGCGACGGCGCGGCCCTCGCCGGCCCGGACGGCGCGCTGCGCTGCCCGTGGGCCCTGTCCACCGCGGACTACGTGACGTACCACGACGAGGAGTGGGGCCGCCCGGTCCACGGCGACGAGGCCCTCTTCGAACGCCTCAGCCTGGAGGCCTTCCAGTCCGGCCTGTCCTGGATCACGATCCTGCGCCGCCGCCCCGGCTTCCGTAAGGCGTTCGCGGACTTCGCGATCAGCTCGGTCGCCGCGTTCACCGACGAGGACCGCGAACGCCTCCTCGCCGACCCCGGCATCATCCGCAACCGCGCGAAGGTCGACGCGACCCTCGCCAACGCGCGCGTGCTCGCCGACTGGGCCCCGGGCGACCTGGACGACCTGATCTGGTCCCACGCCCCCGACCCGGCGGGCCGCCCGGTCCCCAGGACCCTCGCCGACGTCCCGGCGGTCACCCCCGAGTCGACCGCGCTGTCCAAGGCGCTGAAGAAACGGGGGCTGCGCTTCGTCGGCCCGACGACGGCGTACGCCCTGATGCAGGCGTGCGGCCTGGTCAACGACCATCTGGAGACCTGCGTGAGCCGCTGACGCCGTCCTTTCGAGAGAACGCCCTACCGGCCCAGGTACTTCGGCTTCTCCTTCTGCACGAACGCCTGCACGGCGATCGTGTGGTCCTCGGACTGTCCCGCCCGCGTCTGGAGCTCGTCCTCCTTCTCCAGTGTCTCGGCCAGCGAGTGGGAGAACCCGTACGCCACCGCCTCCTTCAGCGCCGCGTAGGCGACCGTCGGCCCCTGGGCCAACGTCCGCGCGACGCTCTCCGCCTCGGCGCGCAGCTCCGCCGAGGGCACGACCCGGTTGGCGATGCCCAGCTCGTACGCCTCCTGCGCCTTGACGGTGCGCGGGAAGAGCAGCAGGTCGGTGGCCCGCCCGGGCCCCACCACGCGCGGCAGGGTCCACGAGACGCCGGAGTCGGCGGTCAGCGCCACTCCCGCGAACGACGTGTTGAAGGCGGCCGTGTCCGCGACGATCCGGTAGTCCGCCGCGAGGGCGAAACCGAAGCCGGCCCCGGCCGCGACACCGTTCACCGCGGCGACCACCGGCTTCGGCGCCTCGGTGATCGCGCGCACGATCGGGTTGTAGTGCTCCCTGACCGTGCTCATCGTCTGCCCCGACCCGGTCTCCCGGTCGGCGGCCAGCAGCCCGATGTGCTCCTTGAGGTCCTGGCCGACGCAGAACGCCCGGTCGCCGGCGGCGGTCAGCAGCACCGCCCGTACCGCGTCGTCCTCCGCGGCCGAGCGCACCGCGTCCCGCAGGGCGGCCTTGGTCGCGATGTTCAGCGCGTTCATCGCCTCGGGGCGGTTCAAAGTGATCGTCGCGAGCCCGTCGCTCACCTCGTAGAGCACGGTGTCGGCCATGGGTTGTCCCCTCCGTCGTCGGTCGCGGTCCGTGGTTGCGGGCGGCGGCGTACCGACCGGTACGCCCTCGCCCAGGACAGCATGAAGGACGCGGGGGCGGTGGTCGTGTGACCTGCGTCAAACAATCCGCGGCGATTTACGGCAGGCTCGAGCGCGTGCGGACGCGAAGTATGGCATCCACATCGCCGAAATGAGTGGTTTTGCTCGCGTGCGTTGCCCAAGCGATGCCTACTGATGTTGGTCATCGGGTCCTGAGATGCGGGATAATGGCCTGGAAGCAATGTGTTCGATGCCGGTGTCGCGTGTCCCCTGACGGAGTGCGCGTGCCCTTCACGGGCCGTCGGCCTTGACGATGAGCTGGTTTCAGGAAGGGGAACGAGCATGGCGGCCATGAAGCCGCGGACGGGCGATGGCCCGCTCGAGGTGACCAAGGAGGGGCGGGGCATCGTCATGCGCGTTCCGCTCGAAGGCGGCGGTCGGCTCGTCGTCGAGCTGACCCCTGACGAGGCCGACGCGCTGGGCGACGCCCTCAAGAAGGTCGTCGGCTGACCGCGAGCGAGCTATGAGGCGCAGGTCGCGAGAGCGTGCTTGCTGCCCATGCGGGGGTGGGCCTGTCGTCGGCTGACGCGCAAGCGACCACACCCTTTGAGTCGCCCCGGCATCCTCACGGGTGCCGGGGCGACTGTTTCTCCACGGGATTCCGGGCCGCGGCGCCCAGGGGAAGAGGGAGCCTCGCCCGTCAGCGCTTGACCGCGCACAGCAGCCCGTCGCCCACCGGCAGCAGCGAGGGCACCCACTCCAGGCTCTCCCGCACCTCCCGCAACAGCTCACGCACTCTTATGACCTCCGTGGGCTGCGGACCGGAGTCGATCGTGCGGCCGTTGGCGAACACGCCCTCGAACACCACCAGGCCGCCGGGCCGCAGCAGACGCAACGACTCGGCGAGGTAGTCCATGACCTCCAGCCGGTCCCCGTCGCAGAAGACCAGGTCGTATCCGGAGTCCGCGAGCCGGGGCAGGACGTCGAGCGCGCGGCCCGGGATGAAACGGGCCCGGTTGCTGGCGAAGCCGCAGGCGCGGAAGGCCTGCCGGGCGAACTGCTGGTGCTCCGGCTCGGGATCGACGGTCGTCAGCACGCCGTCCGGGCGCATGCCGTGCAGGAGGTGTATCCCGGAGACGCCGGTGCCGGTGCCGATCTCGGCGACCGCTTTGGCGTCCACGGTGGCGGCCAGCAGGCGCAACGCGGCGCCCGTGCTGGGCGACACCGAGCGCAGCCCTGCCTCGCGGGCTCGCTCCCGGGCCCAGCGCAGCGCTTCGTCCTCGGCGACATAGGCGTCGGCGAACGCCCAGCTCGTCTGCCGGTTGCCGGTGATGTCCCTCTCCTGTCCCCGTGGTTGCCTCGGCGTGACTGTATCCGTTGGCGTCGGGAACCCGCAGATGGGACCGCGCGTTTGAAGGGGTGGGACAGACGACGGGGGACACAGTTGGATCACGACCAGGGACGAGACGTCGAGCAAGTGCTGACGCAGCCGGATGAGCGGCGCCGGCGCACATCAAATTCTCGTAAAACCGCTTATCCGGAGCTAACGGGCGAGGTGGCTATGGTAGGGGCTCCACTGGACACCACCAGAGCCGACAGGGGAGGTGCGGCTGCACCTGTGGATCGGGGAGGAGTGCTGCGGCGCTTCCTCGGATCGGCGGGCAGGCCGAAATCCGTGAACGACACCGCTGCCGACCACAGCCGGGCCGCCGGTCCCACCGACGGCCACGCTCCGACCGCGACCTTCTCCACCGACGCGGACGGGCAGGCGTGGACTCCGCCCACGTGGGAGGAGATCGTCAGCATGCACAGCGGCCGGGTCTACCGGCTCGCCTACCGCCTCACGGGCAACCAGCACGACGCCGAGGACCTCACCCAGGAGGTCTTCGTCCGTGTCTTCCGCTCCCTGTCGACGTACACGCCGGGCACCTTCGAGGGCTGGCTGCACCGCATCACCACCAACCTCTTCCTGGACATGGTCCGCCGCAAGCAGCGCATCCGCTTCGACGCGCTCGGCGAGGACGCGGCCGAGCGGCTGGCCAGCAGGGAGCCCACCCCGCAGCAGCTCTTCAACGACGCCCACTTCGACGCGGACGTCCAACAGGCCCTGGACACCCTCGCGCCCGAGTTCCGCGCCGCGGTCGTCCTCTGCGACATCGAAGGACTGTCGTACGAGGAGATCGCCGCGACCCTCGGCGTCAAGCTCGGCACGGTCCGCTCGCGCATCCACCGCGGCCGCTCGCAGCTGCGCAAGGCGCTGGCCCACCGCTCGCCCGAGGCGCGCGCGGAGCGGCGCTCCTTCATGGCCCGGGTGCCCGCTCTGGGGGGAGGGGGCGCGACGGCGTGAGTGGATCCCGTCCTACCCCTGCGGAACAGCACCTCGGCGACCGACTCTCCGCCCTCGTGGACGGCGAGCTCGGTCATGACGCGCGCGAGCGGGTGCTCGCGCATGTGGCGACCTGTGCCAAGTGCAAGACGGAGGTCGACGCGCAGCGCCGGCTGAAGAACGTCTTCGCCGAAGTGGCCCCACCCACCCCCTCCGAGAGCTTCCTGGCCCGACTCCAGGGGCTCCCCGGGGGAGGTGATCCGGGGGGCGGCGGCGGCATGCCGCCGCTCGGGGGAGCGTTCGGGGACCGGTTCCCAGCCGCCCGACCCGGAGCCTCCTCCGTCTTCGGGGTGAGACGCGACGAGCCGTTCGAGTTCGGCTACGTCCCCGCCCGTGAGCACGGCTCGGTGCTCCCGCCCTCCCCGGACCGCGGTTTCCGCATCCACCCGGTGGGCCGGGGCGACGCCGAGCGCTCCCGTGGGCTGCGGCTCGCGTTCGTCGCCGCCGGCGCGGTGTCGCTGGCCGCGATCGCCCTCGGCGGCATGAACACCGGCGCCCCGGCCGACGCGGAGGCACGCGGTGGGGCGGGCGCCGGGAGCAATGTGACCCCGGCCCGCACGCCGGGCGGCGCCGGTTCGACGGCGGTCCCGGAGAACCAACGGCGGCGGACCGCCGGACCCCTCCTCTCCCAGAGTGCCGGGACGACCCTCGGCGACGCTCCGGTGGCCCCGACCCAGGTGTCCGCCCCGCTGCTGCCCGGGATTCCGGCCCCGGCCGGCGCCCCGGTGGAGCCCCAGGTGCTGCACCGGCTCACCACGCCCATGGTGGCCGGCGCGGCGGCGATGTCCCCGCTGATACGCCCGCTGGCCACGCCCCCGCCGATCGCGCTCACCGCTTGGGACGCCGCGCCCTCGACCGGCGCGCCCAACCTGCTCGCCGCCCCCGCCTCCGTCCCCGACGACGCGCCCGCTCCCAGCCGCTCTCCCTTCTCTCCGCAGATCGCCCGCTGACCGAACCCTGCCACCGGGCCGCCGTGACCTGGTTGAATCCAGGGAGGATCGCGCCCGTGCGAGGAACCGGGCGCGACGGGGGCCGAGCGGGGAGAGCATGGACGAGGGCAAGCCGACCAAGGCGAAGTGGTGGAACCGCCCGCGCCCTCAGGCCGGGGAGACCCCCGACGGCGACTTCGAACTCGCCAGCCCGAGCCCTCCGGCCCAAGCCGACGGCGACTACGAACTGAGCCGACCGGCCCAGCCGGGGCAGCCGCCGGCCCAGGCGGAGCCACTCGTGAAGGCGTCGGGGGACGCATCGGCGGACCAGCCGGGATCGTACGCGGGGGCTCCGGCCGACCAGCCGGAGGCGCTCGCGGGGGTCCCCGGGGATCGGGCGGAGGCCTTCGCCGGGGTTTCGGAGGGCCAGGCGGAGGCGTCGGCGGGCGCATCGGCGCAACAATCGGCGGCGCTCGCGGGGGTCCCCGGGGATCGGGCGGAGGCCTTCGCCGGGGTTTCGGAGGGCCAGGCGGAGGCGTCGGGGGACGTATCGGCGGACCAGCCGGGGGCGCTCGCGGGGGCTTCGGCGCACCGGGTGGAGGCGCTCGCGGGGGATCCGGTGCCCGAGGCGGGGACGCTTGCCGGGGTTCCGGTGGCGCGTTCCGCCGACGTGTCCGAGACGGTTCCCGTGGGCGAGCCGGCCGCGGCCGCTCCGGAAGCCCAGGACCCCGCCGACGACGTGCGTCCCGAGCCGCTGCACGATCCCGACGCGTACAGCACCCCGCCCTACGGCGAGCCCGGCCCCTGGGCTTCCGCACCGCCCGTACAGCACCCGGCGGCCACGCACGCCCAGGACGTGCCACCGGCCGCGTCAGCCCCCCCACCCGCACCGGACGCCCCCGCCCAGGCCCCCGTCCCCGAGGCCGACGCGTCCCCCGAAGCCGGTGACCCCTGGTACCGGTACGACCCCTGGGCAGCCCGTGGCGTCGCCTCAGCGCCCGCGGGGCCGCTGCAGCAGACCGGCGCCGCCGTGCTCAGCCAGGACCAGCGCCGTAGCCGGGCGCGGAAGGCGCTCGTCGGGGGAGCCCTCGGCATCGCCCTGCTGTCCGGGCTGCTCGGCGGGTTCGTCGGCGTCCAACTGGAGCGCAACGGCGGGCTCGACGCCGTGAAGCTGCCGCAGGCCTCCGCCGCGCCCGCCGGGCGGGACGCCGACAGCATCGCCGGCATCGCCGCCCGGGCCCTGCCCAGCGTGGTCACCCTGCACGTCAGCGGAAGCGCGGAGTCCGGCACCGGCACCGGCTTCGTGCTGGACAGCCGGGGCCACATCCTCACCAACGAACACGTCGTCGCGCCCGCCGGATCCGACGGCGAGATAAGCGTCGTCTTCAACGGCGGCCAGACCGCCCGTGCCGAGATCGTCGGCAAGGACAGCGGGTACGACCTCGCCGTGGTCAAGGTGAGCGGGGTGCGGGGGCTGACCCCGCTGCCCCTCGGCAACTCCGACAACGTCCGGGTCGGCGACCCGGTCGTCGCCATCGGCGCCCCCTTCGACCTGGAGGGCACCGTCACCTCCGGCATCATCAGCGCCAGAGAGCGGCCCATCACCGCCGGCGGCGAGAGCGGCGACGGCAGCGACGTGTCGTACGTGGACGCGCTGCAGACCGACGCGCCCATCAACCCGGGCAACTCCGGCGGCCCCCTCCTCGACGCGCGCGGTCAGGTCGTCGGCATCAACTCCGCCATCCGCTCCGCCGTCGACGGCTCCGACGCCGACGGCGGTCAGGCCGGCTCGATCGGCCTGGGTTTCGCCATTCCGGTCAACCAGGGCAGGCGGGTCGCCGAGGAACTGATCAACACCGGCCGGGCGACCCATCCCGTCATCGGCGTCACCCTCGACATGGACTACACGGGCGACGGCGCCCGGGTCCGCGCCGAGGGCGGCGACGGCGGCCTCCCGGTCACCCCGGACGGCCCCGGCGACCGGGCCGGCATCCGCGCCGGCGACGTCATCACGGCGATCGACGGCCGGCGCGTCCACTCCGGCGAGGAACTGATCGTCAAGACGCGGGCCCACCGCCCCGGAGACCGCATGGAACTCACCGTCCGGCGCGGCGGCGGGGACCGCACGCTCACCCTGGTCCTCGGTTCCTCCGGGAGCAGCGATTGACGGCACCCTCACAGAGGGCCGCCGACCCGCGGCGCCCCAAGGCAAACAACGTCAAAAACCGGCCGCCGACCGGCGCCCGTCCGCCGTGGGGCGGTACCGGTCGGACAGGTGCGACAGGTACCGTGGACCCGGCCCGGACCACGGAAGACCGGAACTGACCGCCGAGGGCCGAGGACCGCGGACATCGCAAGGAGCTTCAGGTGTTCAATGACATAGGCCCGCTCGAGTTGGTGACGCTCGCCGTCCTCGCCGTGCTCGTCTTCGGTCCGGACAAGCTCCCCAAGGTCATCCAGGACATGACGCGCACGATCCGGAAGATCCGTGAGTTCTCCGACAGCGCCAAGCAGGACATCCGCGCCGAACTCGGCCCGGAGTTCAAGGACTTCGAGTTCGAGGACCTCAACCCCAAGACGTTCATCCGCAAGCAGCTGGACAACGAGGACCTGGGGCTGAAGGAGATCCGCAACGGCTTCGACCTGAAGAAGGAGATGGCCGAGGTCACCGACGCGGTCCACGGCCACGAGCCGGACACCGCCGCCGCTTCGTCGTCATCCTCCTCCTCGTCCGGCGGCCGGCTGGACATGACCAAGAAGCCTGAGGAGCCAGGCAAGGACGACCGTCCTCCGTTCGACGCGGACGCCACCTGAGCGTCACGCGCCCCGCGTCGCCCCCTCCGATGTGAGGGGGCGCACGTCGTGCGCACCGGGTGGTTTCCCCGCGGTCGGCGGCGGGGTGGCTATGCTGCCTGGTTGTTGTGCGGGCCGTACCAGTGAGGCGACGCCACCCGAAGGGCGGCGGGCCGGGGCGGTCCGGCGAGAGCGAGGAGGCGTCGGGCACATGGAGACGACGAGTCGGGCAGTCGAAGAGGCGCCGGCCGCGGAGGGTGGACAACAGGTCCCCTCCACCCGGCGCGCGGTCGACCGCTACCTGGAGGCGCCCTTCCCGTGGTACGGCCTCGACGAGGCCTTCACCGGGCCGCGCTGGCTGATGCAGGTCGGCACCGCGGCCGACGGGGCCGTCGAGCACGGCGCGATCGGGCACGGCGAGGAGCCGTCGGTGCGGCACGAGACCTCGGGCGAGGACCGCGGGAAGTTCACGGTCGTCGTGACCGTCGCCGCCAACCCGGTGCGGCGCAGCGGGGACGGCACGGGGCTGCTGGAGGCCACGTCGGTGTCCTCGGCGGCCTGGCTGGCGGGGCTGGGGCTGCTGTCGCACACCTGGCCGGGCCAGCTGGACCACAGCCTGCGCGACGACTGGCTGGACCAGCAGACCGAGACGGCGTGGGCCCTCGCGGACGACCTCGCCGGCTCCGCCTGGTCGACGCTGTCCCTGCCGGTCGACGGCGTTTCCGCGCCCTTCCACTACCGCGAGTCCGAGTTCGGCTGGGTCCTGGCGGGCTCGACGGGGCAGGGCGTGCACGTGGGGGCGTACGGCAGGGGGATGAGCGCGTACGGTCTCGGCTTCGCCATGATCAAGGACCTCGCCGCGTACGCGTGAGGTCCATCGCCGCCCAGGCATGGGAAAAGGGGCGCCGCAGGTCGGCCGGCGCCCCCTCGTCGCAGGGCTCAGCGAGAGCGCCGGCGGCATCCCGTGGGATCAGAACTTGTTCCTCGGCGTGATCCCCAGGGCCAGTCCCGAAAGGCCCCTCTGCCGTCCTCCCAGCTTTCCGGCGATGGCCCGCAGGGCGGAACCCGCCGGGCTGTCCGGGTCGGTCAGGACGACCGGCTTGCCCTCGTCGCCGCCCTCGCGCAGCCGGACGTCGATGGGGATGCTGCCCAGGACGGGCACGGACGCGCCGGTGGTGCGGGTCAGACCGTCGGCGACCTTCTGGCCGCCGCCCGTGCCGAAGACGTCGACCATCTCGTCGCAGTGGGGGCAGGGCAGGCCCGACATGTTCTCGACCACGCCGACGATCTTCTGGTGGGTCTGCACGGCGATGGAGCCGGCCCGCTCGGCGACCTCCGCGGCCGCCTGCTGAGGCGTCGTCACGACGAGGATCTCCGCGTTCGGGACCAGCTGCGCCACCGAGATCGCGATGTCGCCGGTGCCCGGCGGCAGGTCGAGCAGCAGCACGTCCAGGTCGCCCCAGTACACGTCCGCCAGGAACTGCTGGAGCGCGCGGTGCAGCATCGGGCCGCGCCACACCACGGGGGCGTTGCCCGGGGTGAACATGCCGATCGAGATGACCTTCACGCCGTTCGCCGACGGCGGCATGATCATGTTCTCGACCTGGGTGGGACGCCCGTCGGCGCCCAGCATGCGCGGCACGCTGTGACCGTAGATGTCCGCGTCGACGACACCGACCTTCAGGCCGTCGGCCGCCATCGCCGCCGCCAGGTTGACCGTCACGGAGGACTTGCCGACGCCGCCCTTGCCGGACGCCACGGCGTACACGCGCGTGAGGGAGCCGGGCTTGGCGAAGGGGACCTCGCGCTCGGCCTGGCCGCCGCGCAGCGCGCCCGCCAGCTCCTTGCGCTGCTCGTCGCTCATCACGTCGAGCGTGACCTCGACGCGGGTGACGCCCTCGACCCCGGAGACCGCGTCGGTCACGCGCTGCGTGATCGTCTCCCGCATCGGGCAGCCGGAGACCGTCAGGTACACGGCGACCGCGACCGCTCCGTCCGCGCCGATCTCCACCGACTTGACCATGCCGAGCTCGGTGAGGGGCCGGTTGATCTCGGGGTCGTTCACCGTCGCCAGCGCTTCGCGCACCGCGTCTTCCGTAACCATAGGACGATGGTACGGCGCTCGGCCGGGGCCCCGGGATGCCGGTCACCGGTCGTCTACGTCACGTCCACGCGACCGTTCTGCCGGGAATACGACGTGCTCGCGGTGTCCGTCGCGCCGCTCCTCCAGTTCCTTGACCATGTCCTGCAGTTCGGAGCGGATCCAGTCGCGGGTGGCGACCTCGCCGAGCCCGATGCGCAGGGCGGCGATCTCCCGCGTGAGGTACTCGGTGTCCGCGATCGACCGCTCGTTCTGCTTGCGGTCCTGCTCCAGGTTGACCCGGTCCCGGTCGTCCTGCCGGTTCTGCGCGAGCAGGATCAGCGGGGCGGCGTAGGAGGCCTGGAGGGACAGCATCAGCGTCAGGAAGATGAACGGGTACTCGTCGAAGCGCAGCCCGCCCGGCGCGAAGATGTTCCACACCACCCACAGGATGATGACGACGGTCATCCAGACGATGAACCGACCGGTGCCGAGGAAGCGCGCGATGCGCTCGGAGAGCCGTCCGAAGGCCTCCGGGTCCCACTCGGGCACGATCCGGCGGCGGGGCGGACGCGGCTGGTCCAGGCGGACGCGGGTCCGGGCGGCGGTGGCGCCGACGGGGGTGCGCTCGGTGCGCCCGCCCTCACGCTCGGGTGTCACTGCGGACCACCCCCCGTCGAGGTCTCGTCGAGGTGGAACTCCGTCTCCCGCCAGTCCTCGGGCAGCATGTGGTCCAGGACGTCGTCCACGGTCACCGCGCCCAGCAGCGACCCCGAGTCGTCGACGACGGGTGCCGCGACCATGTCGTACGCCGCGAAGAACCCGGCGACGACGGGCAGCGCCGCGTCCGGCTCCAGGGGCTGCAGGTCGGCGTCGAGGATCGAGCCGACCAGGGTGTACGGGGGGTCGCGCAGCAGCCGCTGGAAGTGGACGGTGCCGAGGTATTTGCCGGTGGGGGTGTCGTCGGGCGGACGGCAGACGTAGATCTGGGCGGCGAGAGCGGGGGACAGGTCGGGGTTGCGGATCCGCGCGAGGGCGTCGGCGACGGTGGAGTCGGGGCGCAGCACGATCGGCTCGGTCGTCATCAGACCGCCCGCGGTGTGCTCCTCGTACGCCATCAGGCGCCGCATGTCGGCGGCGTCGTCGGGCTGCATCAGGCTCAGCAGCCGTTCCTTGTCCGCCTCGGGCAGCTCGCCGAGCAGGTCGGCCGCGTCGTCGGGGTCCATGGCCTCCAGGACGTCCGCCGCCCGTTCCTCCTTCAGCTTGCCGAGGATCTCGATCTGGTCGTCCTCCGGCAGCTCCTCGAGGACGTCGGCGAGGCGGTCGTCGTCGAGGGCGGCGGCGACCTCGGCCCGGCGCTTGGAGGAGAGGTGGTGCAGCACGTTGGCGAGGTCGGCGGGGCGAAGCTGCTCGAAGGTGGCGAGCAGGTTCTCCGCGCCCTGTCCGTGCTCCTCCAGGGAGAAACCGGTGACGGCGGACCACTCCACCATCAGCGTCTCGCCCTTGCCGCGCCGGAAGGCGCCCCCCTTGCGGCCCTTGCGGACGAAGACCCGGTCGATCTCCCAGTCCCGGCGGGCGGGCAGCTGCTGCACGGACACGTCGAGGGCGGTGACCTCCTCGCCGGTCTCCACGAGGGTGACCCGCCGGTCCAGGAGCTCGCCGACGACAAGACGTTCGGTGGGCCGCTGTTCGAAGCGCCGGACGTTGAGCACGCCGGTGGTGATGACCTGTCCGGACTCGATGCTGGTGACCCGGGTCATGGGCAGGAAGATCCGGCGGCGCGTGGCCAGTTCGACGACCAGCCCGAGCAGCCGGGGCGGCTTGCGCCCGACGCGCAGCATGACGACGAGGTCGCGCACGCGTCCCACCTGGTCGCCGTTGGGGTCGAAGACGGCGACACCGGAGAGGTGCGAGACGAAGATCCGGGGGACGCCCGCGGCCATGGCCGCACCTCCTTCTCGTACGCGCGCGTACGGGCCGGTGAACTGAGTGGTCGGTGAGGAGTTTCCGGTGGGGTTCTTTCCCCGATTGCCCGTTCGCGCGGGCTTCAGGCTAGCCCGTCCCGATCGGCGCCGCCCTGGTGAGCGGTCCGGACGGACTGCCTCCGCCGGGCTCGCGCGCCCCCGGTACGCTGCGGTACGCCGTTCAGGAAACCCCCTCAGAAAGGCAGCCCCCTCTGTGACCGCGATTCCCCAGGGCCGTACCCGTCGCCGGACCGTGCTGGCGGGCGCCGTGTGCGCGCTGGTCGTGACGAGCGCGGGACTTTCGGGGTGCGACGAGGATCCGGACGCGGGCACCAACGGGGTGGGCAAGCTGGCCGCGGACGAGATCCAGGCGAAGGCGAAGGCCGCGGCCGGCGCGGCCGGCGCGGTGCGGCTGTCGGGGACCGTGGTCGCCGGCGGCCGGTCGTACAAGCTCGACATGCGGCTGAAGGCGAACGGGGGCTCCGGGACGGTCACCGCGCAGGGATCGTCCTTCCAACTGCTGCGGGTCGGCGAGGAGCTGTATCTGAAGGCGGACGCGGGGTTCTGGAAGCACCAGTCCGCAGAGGACTCCGAGGATTCCAAGGACTCCGAGGGCGGCGGCGGGAAGGACACCGATGCCGCGGACAAGCTCGACGGCAAGTACGTGAAGGTGCCGACGGGCGACCCCTCGTACAAGAAGTTCAGCGGCTTCACGGACAAGGACCTCCTCCTCGACTCTCTGCTGACGCTGCACGGTTCGCTGGGCAAGGACGGGCACCAGGAGGACCCGGCCTCCGGGGCGCGCACCATCCGGATCTCGGGCGGCGGCGGTTCCGGCGGCACGCTGGACGTCGCCCTGGAGGGGCAGCCGTATCCGCTGCGCCTGGTGCGCGCGGGCGACGCCGGGACGCTGAGCTTCTCGGCGTGGGGCGAGAACTTCGCCCTGGCCGAGCCGGCGAAGGACGAGACGGTGGACTACGGCAAGGAACTGCCGACGTCCTGACCCGGGCCGGGGCGGGGCGCGCCCCGGGGTGTCAGCGCCCGGCCCGTTTGCGCTTTCTGAGCAGCAGGCGCGGGAGCCCGGCGGGGATCGGTTCGCGGGTGGTGGCCGGGGACGGCAGCGGGGCCTCGGCCAGGGAGCCGTCGGGCAGCGGTGCGGTGCCGCCCGCCGGCTCCAGCCGCAGCACCCGGCACTCGGCCGCCCACCGTCCGGTCATCGCCTCGCCGTCGGGCGCGTTCAGCCGCTTGCCCTTGAGCTCGGCGACGGTCGCCTCCCACGCCTCGGTGCCGGGGGCGAGCTGGACGACCGTCGCGGTCCAGGAGACCAGCCGGCCTCCCTTGTCCTTGCTGCGCACGGTCACCTCGGCCGAGTCGCCGTCCGTCAGGTGCGGCAGCGGCTGCTCGCCGCTCCCGTCGCCGACCAGGCAGGCCGCGCCGTCGTGCCACACGTGCCACAGCGCCCGCGCGGCAGGGGCCCCGGCGCCCCTGACCCAGATCAGGCCGGACTTCTTCGTGGCCTCCTCGACGAGCGCCTGCTCGGCGAGGGCCCGGTCCTGCGGCTCGCGTGTCATGGCCTCACCCTATCCAGTGCCCGCCGGGGCACCGCGGCCGCTCAGAGCCAGCCGTTGCGCTTGAGCATGCGGTGGATGCCGAGGCAGGTCAGCACGGTGACGCCGAGCACCATCGGGTACCCGAACCGCCACCGCAGCTCCGGCATGTAGTCGAAGTTCATGCCGTACACACCGCAGACCATCGTCGGCACGGCGATGATGGCCGCCCAGGACGTGATCTTGCGCATGTCCTCGTTCTGCGCGACGGACGCCTGCGCGAGGTTGGCCTGGAGGATGGAGTTGAGCAGCTCGTCGAAGCCGACGACCTGCTCCTGGACCCGCGCGAGGTGGTCGGCGACGTCCCGGAAGTACTTCTGGATGTCGGGGTCGACCAGCCGCATCGGCCGCTCGCTCAGCAGCTGCATCGGCCGCAGCAGCGGCGACACCGCCCGCTTGAACTCCAGTACCTCACGCTTGAGTTGGTAGATCCGCCCGGCGTCGGTGCCGCGCGGGGCGCCCTTGCGGCCGGGGGAGAAGACCTCGGTCTCCACCTCGTCGATGTCGTCCTGGACGGCGTCGGCGACCGCGATGTAGCCGTCCACGACGTGGTCGGCGATGGCGTGCAGCACGGCCGAGGGACCCTTGGCGAGCAGCTCGGGGTCGTCCTGGAGACGGTGGCGCAGCGCGCGCAGCGAGCCCTGGCCGCCGTGCCGCACGGTGATGAAGAAGTCCTTGCCGGTGAAGCACATCACCTCGCCGGACTCGACGACCTCGCTGTTGGCGGTGAGCCGGTCGTGCTCGATGTAGTGGATGGTCTTGAAGACGGTGAACAGGGAGTCGTCGTAGCGCTCCAGCTTGGGCCGCTGGTGGGCCTGCACGGCGTCCTCCACGGCGAGCGGGTGCAGCCCGAACTCCCTTGCGATGCCCGCGAATTCGCTCTCCGTCGGCTCGTGCAGCCCGATCCACACGAAGCCCCCGTCGCGCCGCACCTGCCGCATCGCCTCCTGGGGGGTGAGCGGCGTCGCGTACTGTACCCGGGCCCCGTCGCGGTAGACGGCGCAGTCGACGACGGCCGAGGGGGTGGCGGGGTCGCGCGTGGTGTCGTACGCGCCGCTGTCCCCCCGCAGGGAGGGACGGGACGGGCGGACCACGGCACGCAGGTCGCGGATCATCGACATGGCAGGCTCCTTCGCTACGGGGCGACGGAAGGCCGGCGACGGGTGGAACTGCCCGGAATGGGGACGTCCTGAGTGCGGATGTTTGGCACGTCCACAAAGCGGGGAGCACCGCACCGTCGCGGTGGCGTTCTCGTTGCTGGTACAGCTACTGCTTCTGATCGGATGGATCGGTCGGACCGGAGGGGCCGAGGAGTTCGGCCGGGTCGGACGGATCAGGCAAAACGAAACGCAGCGCTCTTCCGCGCGGTGTGGAGATGCGAGAGGTGGCGGTCAGCCGGAGCCGGGTCAGCTACGTCAGCGGCGGGAAGAGCGAGTGGTACTGCACGGTCGACTTCGATCCATGACAGCCCCACCTCCTCCGGCCGGTCCCCCGTGGGGGATGCTCATCGGCGTCGGGGCTTGATCGCGACGCTCTGCGTGCTGCCCCGAACCACCGGGCAAGAGTATCAGCCGACCGCAGTGTCAAGGCGCTGCTTTGCCCGGTACTGACGAGTTCTATGCTCGCGGCATGGCAGATGTTCTTCCCCTGGTCGAGGCCCGGTTGCGTACCGCGCTCGGCGAGCCCGACGCCCGCGCCGCCGTCACCTTCCTCGGCACGGACCGCATCGAGGTCCTGCGTTTCCAGGAGGGCGACATCGTCCGCTACGCGACGCTCGGCATGTCCGCGCAGCCGATGAGCGACCCCACCGCGATGCTCACCGACGCGGTGCGGGGTCCGCGCGCCGAGCTGGTCCTCTCGGTGCGCTCCGGCCTGGCCGACACCGGCAAGGTGCTGCGCCCGCTCGCCGTGCTCGCCGCGTCCCCGCAGGTCGAAGGGGTGGTCGTGGCGCCGGGCGCGTCCCTGGACGTCGGCGAGCCGCTGTGGCCGGGCGCGCCGTTCACCTCGGTGCTGGTCGCCGAGCCGGGCGGTCTGGTGGAGGACCTGGAGCTCGACGAGCCGCTCGACCCGGTCCGCTTCCTGCCGCTGCTGCCGATGACGCCGAACGAGGCCGCCTGGAAGCGGGTGCACGGCGCGCAGGCGCTCCAGGAACGCTGGCTGACGCACGGCACGGACCTGCGGGATCCTTCCCGCAGGTCCGTACCGCTGGACTGACGACGCGTGACCAAGGTCACCAACTGGCGGCCGAGGCAACCGGATTGACCGGGTGTCGGGTGCGGTCCGCCTGCCGCCGCGGTCAGTTGGCGAAGACTGCGACCCCGTCCTCGGTGGCGTGCGCCGGCGCCAGCTCCTCGGCCTCGTGCGCGAGTGCCTCACGGCGTACGACGACCACCAGCGCGCCCACGGCCGCGGTGACCGCCGCCACCACGAACGGGATGTGGACGTCGGTCCACTCCTCGATCTTCGGCGCGAAGAAGGGCGCGGCCGCCGCCGCGAACCAGCGCACGAAGTTGTAGCCCGCGCTGGCCACCGGGCGAGGGGCGTCCGAGACCCCGAGCGCGAGCTCGGTGTAGACGGTGTTGTTCACGCCGATGAACGCGCCCGACAGGATCGTGCAGACGACGGCCGTGACGTGGTCGCCGTAGCCGAGGACCAGCACGTCGGCGGCGAGCAGCACCAGGGAGCCGCCGAGCACCTTCAGCGAGCCGAACCGCTCCTGGAGGCGCGGCGCGACGACGACCGAGAAGACGGCGAGCAGCACGCCCCAGGCGAAGAACACCGCGCCCGACTTGTACGGCGTCATGTCCAGCACGAACGGCGTGAAGGCCAGCACGGTGAAGAACGTGTAGTTGTAGAAGAACGCCGAGACCGCCGCCGAGGCGAGACCGCCGTGGCCGAGCGCCCGGATCGGGTCCAACAACGAGGTCTTGCGGGCGGGCCTCGGCTGCTCCTTCAGGAACGCCGTGATGCACAGGAAACCCACCGCCATCAGGGCCGCGGTGCCGAAGAACGGGTAGCGCCAGCTGGCGTCGCCGAGCAGCGCGCCGAGCAGCGGTCCGCAGGCCATGCCGAGGCCGAGGGCGGACTCGTACAGCAGGATCGCCGCGGCGCTGCCACCCGCCGCCGCGCCGACGATGACCGCGAGGGCCGTGGAGACGAACAGCGCGTTGCCCAGACCCCAGCCGGCCCGGTAGCCGACGAGCTGGCCGACGGTGTCCGAGGTGCCGGACAGGCCCGCGAAGACGACGACGAGGGCGAGGCCGAGCAGCAGCGTCTTGCGGCCGCCGATCCGGCTGGAGACGAACCCGGTCACCAGCATCGCGAAGGCGGTGATCAGGAAGTACGAGGTGAACAGGAGGGAGACCTGGCCGGCCGTGGCGTTCAGTCCGGAGGCGATGGACGGCAGGATCGGGTCGACGAGTCCGATGCCCATGAAGGCGACGACGGACGCGCCGGCGGTCGCCCAGACCGCCTTGGGCTGCCGCAGCAGGCCGCCGGCTCCCGCGGGCGCCTCCAGGGGGGACTCCGTGTCTTGCTGCATGCCGGTTCTCCGATCCCGTTGTGATGGTTGGCCTTTACACATACTAAGTTAGCGTGACTAACTAATGCAAGCTACATCTAACTCGGGAGGCCCGGACGGGTGATCGTCCTTGACGTGGACGGGATCGGGTAGGACCGTGGGGCTCTATGAGGGGCGAACCCAGTTGCCCGAAGTGCGGTGGTCGGGTCAGGGCTCCCGGACTCTTCGCCGATTCCTGGCAGTGCGATGTGCACGGCACGGTGCATCCGCTGCAGCCCGTGATCCCGCCCAGCGTCGAGGCCCTCGATGTGGTCGTGCACCGCACCCGGGTACCGGTGTGGATGCCGTGGCCGCTGCCGGTCGGCTGGCTGTTCACGGGCGTGGCGTATGCCGGTGACGACCGCAGCGGCGGACGCGCGAGCGCCGTCGCGTGCTCGGGGCCCGGTCCGCTCGGCGGCATGGGCGAGCTGATCCTCGTCGCCGAGGAGCTCGGTGTCGGCCTCGGCGCGCGCTACGCCGGCACGGAAGGGCCCGACCCCGGCCCGTATCTGAACGTCGAGAAGCCGCCCGAGGCCAAGGTCCTGGCCGCCGGCCGCCCCACCCCCCTGTGGCATGTCACCGGCGCCCCCGGCGACCGCGCCGTCTTCGCGGGCGAGGCGCGCGGGCTGTGGCTGTGGGCGGTTGCGTGGCCCGAGCAGTCGGGGCTGCTGATGTACGACGAGCTGGTGCTGACGGACCTGCGGGACGCGGGTGCCGAGGTGGAGCTGGTGCCCTGCGGGGCGTTGTCGCCGCGCCTGCTCAAGCCGTGAGGGTCAATCGGGGGTGCCGGGCGCATCCGGGTCTGCTTCCGGTGTGTAGGGGGCGCTCCCGGTGTGCGGGTGTGACAGAGGTCGTCCCGATTCCCGTTATGCTGGAGCGTCCCGTTCCGCTCTCTCGCCGTCTGGAGCCCGTGCCGTGCGCATCGACCTGCACTGTCACTCCACGGCTTCCGACGGTACGGACACCCCTGCCGAGCTGGTCCGGGGCGCGGCCGCGGCCGGTCTGGACGTCGTCGCGCTGACCGATCACGACACCACCCGCGGGCACGCCGAGGCGATCGCCGCGCTGCCCGAGGGGCTCACCCTCGTCACCGGCGCCGAACTGTCCTGCCGGATCGACGGCATCAGCATGCACATGCTGGCCTACCTGTTCGACCCCGAGGAGCCCGCGCTGCTCGCCGAGCGGGAGCTCGTACGCGACGACCGCGTGCCGCGCGCCCGGGGCATGGTCGCCAAGCTGAACGAGCTGGGCGTCCCCGTCACCTGGGAGCAGGTCGCGCGCATCGCCGGCGACGGTTCCGTCGGCCGGCCGCACGTTGCCACCGCGCTGGTGGAGCTGGGCGTCGTCCCCACCGTGAGCGACGCGTTCACCCCGGACTGGCTGGGCGACGGCGGGCGGGTCTGGATCGCGAAGCACGAGACCGACCCCTTCGAGGCGATCCGGCTGGTCAAGGCCGCGGGCGGCGTGACCGTCTTCGCCCACCCGGCCGCGAGCAAGCGGGGGCGCACGGTCCCCGAGTCCGTGATCGCCGAACTGGCCGCCGCCGGCCTCGACGGCGTCGAGGTCGACCACATGGACCACGACCCGGACACCCGCGCGCGACTGCGGGCGCTCGCCGGCGATCTGGGTCTGCTGGTCACCGGGTCCAGCGACTACCACGGCAGCCGCAAGACCTGTGCGCTCGGCGAGTACACGACCGACCCCGAGGTGTACGGGGAGATCACGCGACGGGCGACCGGGGCGTTCCCCGTCCCGGGGACCGGCGGGCCCGAGGCCCGACGAGCCTGAGGCCGTCACGACCCCGGGCTCAGCCCCGCACGTCCACTTCCACCCTCTCGCGCAAGGCCTCCCTACCGATGTTCGACGTCGCCGTCTTCGGCTCCCTGTTCCTCACCCTGTTCGTCATCATGGATCCCCCCGGCATCACCCCGATCTTCCTGGCCCTGACCTCGGGCCGCCCGGGCAAGGTGCAGAAGCGGATGGCGTTCCAGGCCGTCTGCGTGGCCGGCGGCGTGATCACCGTCTTCGGGCTGCTCGGCCACCAGATCCTGAACTACTTGCACGTGTCAGTGCCCGCGCTGATGATCGCGGGCGGACTGCTGCTCCTGCTGATCGCGCTCGACCTGCTCACGGGCAAGTCCGACGAGCCCAAGCAGACCAAGGACGTCAACGTCGCGCTGGTGCCGCTGGGCATGCCGCTGCTCGCCGGACCGGGCGCGATCGTGTCCGTCATCCTCGCCGTGCAGAAGGCCGGCAGTGTCGCCACGCAGGTGTCGGTGTGGGCGGCGATCCTCGCCATCCACGTCGTGCTGTGGCTGGTGATGCGCTACTCGCTGCTGATCATCCGGGTCATCAAGGACGGCGGCGTGGTCCTGGTGACACGGCTCGCGGGCATGATGCTCTCCGCGATCGCCGTGCAGCAGATCATCAACGGCGTCACCCAGGTCGTCCAGGGCGGCTGACGCGGGGTTGCGGCACGGCCGATCCGTGCGGCCGGCGCGCTCAAGGCCCCCTCAGGCCTCGTGGCGATCGGAGTGGGCGCGCAGACGCTGCCAGCAGCGGTGCACATGGCGCTCGGCCTCCAGCACGGCCGATTCGGCGGGGCGGCCGTCGCCCTGGGGCGCCGAGATGTGCGGGGTCGCGGCCGGGGTGTGCGTGCGTCGCACCGAAGCGGGCGGCGGGCTCCCGGGGCGGGACCGGGCAGCCGGCTGGTCGTGGCGGGCGGGAGCCGTGGGGGAGGCCGCGACGCGCCACCCGCCCCTGCGTGCGGCGCCGACCGCCCGGCGCCGCGCATAGGGGCGCGTGGCCGCGAACCGTGCCGCCAGGATGACGCCGGTGGCGGCCGCCGCGGCCAGAGCGGGTTCCGCGTGGTGTACGAGCACAGGGAGAGAGCCTTCCCGTGAAGTGGCGGTCGGGGCGGCGTGGGACGCCGGGTGCTCATCAGGTACCCGGGCCGGACGGGATCACCCCGGGCGACTTCCTCACTCTCGCTCCCTCGCGCTCCCGAGGATTTCCGACCCGCCCACCTTCACCCGTTCGGGTGAACTCCGGATGCGGCCCCCGCGGCCTCGGCCGGACATGGGTGGAGCCCCGCGCGGCGTCATGTCGACGCGGTGCGGGGCTCCGGAACGCATGTGAGGGGCGCCCGTAGAGGGGGGTCGAGGTGCTACGAGGCCGAGGTGTCGGCCGGACGGATCCACAGTCGCTGCCCGATGGCGGCGGCCTGCTGAACGATCCGGTTGACGGAGGCGGCGTCCACGACGGTGCTGTCCACGGGCGTGCCGTCGACGTCGTCGAGTCGCATGATTTCGAAGCGCATGGTGGCTTCTCCCTTCGTCTGGTCATCCTCCTGAGGAGAACTACTGATGTGAGGCCCACGGGACGACGGTGCCCCCTGTTCCATACGTATTCAACGCGGCGCTTGTTACGAACATTCCCTACGCTAATAAAATTTTTCGAACGCCTAACTACCGACGGGTAGGCCGGGTCGTCGCGATGAAACGGGACCGGACGGGACTGAACGGGATCGGTTGTGTTCGTAACGTGACCGCCGAGAGAATGGAAGGGATGAACGACGACCTGACGGCCCTCGCCGCCCGTATCGACCGCACGAACGAGCTGCTGACGCGCATGCTCGCCGAGGTGGCGAAGACGCCGTCGACGCACGCGATCTTCGTCGACGCCGGTTATCTGTATGCGGCGGCGGGCCGGCTGGTCGCCGGGACCGAGGACCGAAGGGCATTCGACCTGGACGCCGAGGGCCTGATCGAGGCGCTCATCGACCGGGCCCGCACGATCTTCGCCGACAGCCGGCTGCTGCGGGTCTACTGGTACGACGGCGCCCGGCGTCGCATCCACACCGCCGAGCAGCAGTCCATCGCCGAGCTCCCGGACGTCAAGGTCCGGTTGGGCAACCTGAACGCCAACAACCAGCAGAAGGGCGTCGACTCCCTGATCCGCACCGACCTGGAGTCCCTCGCCCGGCATCGCGCCATCAGCGACGCGGCGCTCCTCGGCGGCGACGAGGACCTGGTCTCGGCGGTGGAGGCGGCCCAGGGGTACGGCGCCCGGGTCCACCTCTGGGGCATCGAGGCTCCCGAGGGCCGCAACCAGGCCGAGCCGCTCCTGTGGGAGGTCGACAGCCAGCGCACCCTGGACCTCGACTTCTTCAAGCCGTACGTCTCACGGCGCACCGCCCCGGCGTACGAGCCGGCCGGCGTGCAGCGGCCCACCCGCGAGGAGGTCCGTTTCGTCGGCGCGCAGATCGCCGCCAAGTGGCTCGCGGCGCGCGGCCGGGAGTCCCTGGCGGATCTCCTGCCCGGCCACCCTTACCTGCCCGGCTCCGTCGACCAGGACCTCCTGGTGGAGGCGGAGGGAATCCTGCAGTACTCGCTCCGCGGTCAGGCGGACCTGCGGCGCGTACTGCGGGACGGCTTCTGGGAGCACCTTCAGACGCAGTACTAGCTGCCGCCGGACCGGCGGCAGCCCCGTCAGTGGTCCGGGCGCCGGCGTACGACCTTGTCCCAGAAGTCCGCCAGGCCGTGGGCCGTGGCCAGGGGCTGGTCCAGGTTGGGGGAGTGCTCCGCGCCGGGGATCACCGTACGGGCCGCGCCCAACTCCACGGCCATGTCGTCCAGGACGCTCACCGGCCAGGTGTCGTCGCGCGCGCCCGACAGCACGTGCAACGGCAGTGGCACGGAAGCGAGTTCGGCGACCCGGTCGGGTTCGATGAGCAACTGGCGTCCGGTGGCAAGGAGTTGCGCCGGCTTGTGGTTCAGCCAGCGCAGCCGCATCAGCATCAGTTCGCCGAAACCCCGTGCGGGGCCGCCGACTTCCTCCGGCGGGCCCATCGCGAGGATCGCCTCCCACACCTCGGGCATCTCCATCACCGCGAGGGCGTCGTGCAGCAGCTGCACGCGCTGCCGCTGCGACTCGGAGATGTGCGCCGGACCCGAGGCGACGAGGGTGAACGAGACGAAGGGGGAGTGGTCCAGGAGGACGGCCGCCCGCGCGACCTGGCCGCCCATGGAGTGACCGACGAGATGCACGGGAGCGTCGAGGGCGGCTGCCTGCGCGAGCACGTCACGCGCCAACTCCACCTGGGCATAGGGGGTTTCATCGCGTGCTGGGCCCTGGGACTCGTTCTGCCCGCGTCCGTCCACGGCGACCGTGCGGTAGCCGCGGGCCGCCAGGGGCTCGTGCAGGAAGTGGAAGTCCTCCTTGCTCCCGGTGAACCCCGGCAGCAACAGCGCGACGCCCAACGGCTCGACTCCGGGCGCCGCCGGCGCGTCGACGACGGCGAACTCACCGCGCGCGGTCCGCAGCGGGTACGCGCGTGCGCCGGGAGGCGGGGTGAAGCTGATCGGCGTGGTCACGGGCTGAGGTTACCGGGATGCGGAGGCCAGGTGCAGAGCGCCCCTCGGCCCGTGGCGGGGCCGCTCACCACGCCGACGGCCCGGCTCCCCGAGGGGAACCGGGCCGTCGGCGGTCGCTGTCGTCGCGTGCGGCGATCAGCTCTCCGCGAGCTTCGCGGCGGCCGTCGCCTTCCGCGTACGCCGCGGCTTCGGCTGCGCCTCGGCCGTGTCGGCGGCGGCTTCCGCCGGGGCGGCCGTCTTGCGGGTGCGGCGCGGCTTGACCTCGGGCTCCTGCGAGACCTGCGCCGGAATGGCGGCCGTACCGGTCGCCGTGGCCGCGGTCTTGCGGGTGCGACGGGGCTTGGCCTCCGCAGCCTCGGCCGTGTCGGCGGCGGCCTCTGCGGGGGCGGCCGTCTTGCGGGTCCGGCGCGGCTTGGCCTCGGCGGTCTCCGCGTCTGCGGCTGCCTTGGCGGCGGTGGTCTTGCGGGTGCGGCGCGGCTTGGCCTCAGTGGCCTCGGCCGTGTCCACGGCTGCCTCCGCCGGGGCGGCCGCGGTCTTGCGGGTGCGGCGCGGCTTGACCTCCGTCGTCTCGGCCGTGTCGGCGGCCGTCGTTGCGGCGGCGGCGGTCTTGCGGGTGCGGCGGGGCTTGGCCTCGGCCGTCTCCGCCGTGTCCACGGCTGCCTCCGCCTTGGCGGCGGTGGTCTTGCGGGTGCGGCGCGGCTTGGCCTCCGCGGCCTCGGCCGTGTCCACGGCGGCCTCCGCCGCGGCGGCGGTCGTAGCGGCCGTCTTGCGGGTGCGGCGCGGCTTGGCTTCGGTGGCCTCGGCCGTGTCGACGGCGGCTTCCGCATTGGCGGCGGCGGTCTTGCGGGTGCGGCGGGGCTTGGCCTCGGCCGTCTCCGCCGTGTCCACGGCTGCCTCCGCCGGGGCGGCGGCCGTGCGCGTGCGGCGCGGCTCGGCCTCCGGCTCCTGCGCGGCCTGGGCCGGGATGACCGGCGTGGCGGCCGTCTCCGACTGGGTCGCCTTACGGGTGCGGCGCGGCTTGGTCTCCGCTGCCTCGGCCGTGTCGACCGCTGCCTCGGCCGGGGCCGTCGCCTTGCGGGTGCGGCGGCGCGGCTTGGTCTCCGCGGGCTCCGGAACGACGACGGCCTCTGCCGCCGGGGTCGCCTCGACGGCCGGGGCGGCCGGTTCCGTCACGGCCGGCGCCTCGGGGGCCGGCTGCTCGGCCGGCTCCGTCACGGTCGCCGGCGCGTCCGACGCGACCGCGTTGCGGCGGGTGCGGCGGCGGCGCGGCTTCTCGGCGTCGGCGGACGCGACCTCCGAGGGGCCCTCCGCCGTGGTCACGGCCGCTTCCGCGGCCTCGGCTGCGGCGGGCTCGACGGCCACGGCGGCCGACGCGGCGACGGCGTCCTGCGAGGCCCCGCCCCGGGTACGGCGGCGGCGACGCGGCGTACGAGGAGACGTCGCCTCCTCGACCGCGGGAGCGGCGGCCTGCCCGGCCTGCTCGGTCCCGGCCTGCTCGGGCGCCGGCGTCCCGTCGACGGTGGCGCCACCCCGCGTACGACGGCGGCGACGCGGCGTACGGCTGGAGCGCTCGCGCTCGGCGGGACGGGAGTCCTCCCGTCCGCCCCGGCGGTCGCCACGCCCGCGCCCACCGCGGCCGCCCGGCTCGCCCAGGTCCTCCAGCTCCTCCGCGTCGAGCCCGGCGCGCGTGCGCTCCGAGCGCGGCAGAACACCCTTGGTGCCCGCGGGGATGCCGAGGTCCTCGTAGAAGTGCGGGGAGGTGGAGTACGTCTCCGGCGGGGCGCTGAAGTCGAGCTCCAGCGCCTTGTTGATGAGCTGCCAGCGCGGGATGTCGTCCCAGTCGACCAGCGTGACCGCGATGCCCTTGGCGCCCGCGCGACCGGTACGGCCGATGCGGTGCAGGTAGGTCTTCTCGTCCTCGGGGGACTGGTAGTTGATGACGTGGGTGACGCCCTCGACGTCGATGCCGCGCGCGGCGACGTCGGTGCACACGAGCACGTCGACCTTGCCGTTGCGGAAGGCGCGCAGCGCCTGTTCACGGGCGCCCTGGCCGAGGTCGCCGTGGACCGCGCCGGAGGCGAAGCCGCGCTGCTTGAGCTGGTCGGCGAGGTCGGCCGCCGTGCGCTTGGTGCGGCAGAACACCATCACCAGGCCGCGGCCCTCGGCCTGCAGGATGCGCGCGACCATCTCGGGCTTGTCCATGTTGTGCGCGCGGTACACGTGCTGCTTGGTGTTCGCGACCGTACGGCCCGCGTCGTCGGGCGAGGTGGCGTTGATGTGCGTGGGCTGCGACATGTAGCGGCGCGCGAGGCTGATGACCGCGCCCGGCATGGTCGCGGAGAACAGCATGGTCTGCCGCTTCACCGGCAGCATGCCGATGATCTTCTCGACGTCGGGGAGGAAGCCCAGGTCGAGCATCTCGTCGGCCTCGTCGAGGACCAGGCACTTGACGTGCTTGAGGTTGAGCTTCTTCTGGCCCGCCAGGTCCAGCAGCCGGCCCGGGGTGCCGACGACGACGTCGACGCCCTTCTTCAGGGCCTCGACCTGGGGCTCGTAGGCGCGGCCGCCGTAGATCGCGGTGACGCGCACGTTGCGCACCTTGCCCGCGGTCAGCAGGTCGTTGGTGACCTGCGTGCACAGCTCGCGCGTGGGGACCACGATGAGCGCCTGCGGGGCGTCGGTGAGGTCCTCGGGGAGGGCGCGGCCGGCCTCGACGTCGACGGGGACCGTGACGCGCTCGAGGAGCGGGAGGCCGAAGCCGAGCGTCTTGCCGGTGCCGGTCTTGGCCTGACCGATGACGTCCGTGCCCGACAGGGCCACGGGGAGCGTCATCTCCTGGATGGGGAAGGGAGTGGTGATGCCGACGGCCTCCAGGGCCTCGGCGGTCTCGGGAAGGATTCCGAGCTCTCGGAACGTCGTAGTCAGGGTGCTGCCTCTTCTGTGTGCGCGGTGCGAGGCGAGCGCGGGGGTCGTGTCGGACCGTGCCGGGGGCGCGGCCGCCTCTCACGGGCGAGCCGTCAGCACACGGGACCTCATCCGACGCTCCAGCGTTCGTACCGCTGAGGGTGTCCCGCCGATCGTCGTACGCGCAGAGCCGTACGGTCAGGGTGGGCTGTCGGGTCGGAGCCGATCGGGCCACCGACCGGGCATCCTCATACATGCGGCCCGTCGAATACTCGGCAGGCGCATTACCACCATACCTTGGATCCGCGCACATGCGATGGCCGATTCGGTCACGTTGTGGTTGTCACATCGACGGGCACGGTCCTGCGCGGCTTCGTCGCCGCACACATCGACCAGGGCCTTCCCTCGCGCGGGGAGCGGGTTATTGTGCGCTTCATGACGACCTCTGACAAGCCTGAGAACGAGAACGCCGCCACCGGCATCGCCGCCCAGGACTGGGCGACGGCCGCCGCCGACCCCCAGTACCGGGCCGCGGTCGTGGACCTGCTCGGCGCGCTGGCGTACGGCGAGCTGGCGGCGTTCGAACGGCTCGCTGAGGACGCCAAGCTGGCGCCCACCCTGGAGGACAAGGCGGAGCTGGCGAAGATGGCGTCGGCCGAGTTCCACCACTTCGAGCGGCTGCGCGGCCGGCTCACCGAGATCGGTGAGGAGCCCACGCGCGCGATGGAGCCGTTCGTCGCAGCGCTCGACGGCTTCCACCGGCAGACCGCCCCCTCCGACTGGCTGGAGGGTCTGGTCAAGGCGTACGTGGGCGATTCGATCGCCAGCGACTTCTACCGCGAGGTCGCCGTGCGTCTGGACGCCGACACCCGCGCACTGGTGCTCGCCGTCCTCGACGACACCGGCCACGCGGGCTTCGCCGTCGACCGGGTGCGCGCGGCGATCGACGCCGACCCGCGCGTGGGCGGACGGCTCGCGCTGTGGGCGCGGCGGCTGATGGGCGAGGCGCTGTCCCAGTCGCAGCGCGTGGTCGCGGACCGCGACGCGCTGTCGACGATGCTGGTCGGCGGGGTCGCGGACGGCTTCGACCTCGCCGAGGTCGGCCGGATGTTCTCCCGCATCACGGAGGCCCACACCAAGCGGATGGCGGCTCTGGGACTCGCCGCGTAGCGCTCCGCCGAATGGCGCCGTCGGGCGCCGCGGGGGCGGGGGAGGCCGCTTCGGCTGCCGGCCCGTGGAGGCTGGTCGCGCGGTTCCCCGCGCCCCTTCGGGGTGTTGCCGTCGCGTCGGCTATGCGGGGGCTGATCGGCGGAGGCCCCGGCCCGTGGGACGCAGAAGCAGGGACAGCGAGGCGGCGGAGACGACCGCCGCTCCGAGCAGGCTCAGCAGCGCGGTGCCGGGGCCGAGCGCGCTGTGGGTGACGAAGTCGCCGAACAGGGCTCCTGCGACGCCCGTCGCGAACACCATGGTGGGTGCGGGCAGTCGGTGGGACAGGCGGTGGAACGCCGTCCACGCGAGCACGAGACCGAGCACAGCGGAGCCGAGCGCTTCCAAGATCATGCGGGTCCCTCCCAGGCGGCGGGCTGTGCATCAAGGTCGTAGCCCGTCTTACCCGTGACCTGCGAAAGGCAATCCTCCTCTGTGAGGAAGTCGTGCTCCATCCGTGGAGAACCGGCCGCCGCCCGGCGGTCACGGCCCGGCAGCCGTCGCCGCCGACGGGCGAGGGCCCGGCCGCAGTGCACGACGAGGGGCCCGGCCGCCGAATCGGAATCGGCTGCCGGGCCCCTCGTCACGCGCCGCCTACAGGGTGCCGAAGCCCACCTTGCGCGGGGCGGGCTCGCCCAGCTCGATGTAGGCCAGGCGGTCGGCCGGGACCAGGACCCTGCGGCCCTTCTCGTCCACGAGGCTGAGCAGCTGCGACTTCCCCGCCAGCGCCTCGGAGACGAGGCGCTCGACCTCCTCGGCGCTCTGACCGCTCTCCAGAACGATCTCGCGGGGCGCGTGCTGCACGCCGATCTTGACCTCCACGGCTATGTCCCTCCGACGGTCAGTGGTGCGCGGGCGTCCGCGCCGTACGCTGCACACATTAGCCCGGTGAGGGGACGGGTAAGCCGCGGCCGTCCACGCCAGGAGCGAACAGCGGACGGGAACAAAGAGCCGACGGCCCGCACGCGGGCGTGTGCGCTCAGTGCTGCTCGATGCCGTGCAGCGGGAAACCGGCGATGCCCCGCCAGGCCAGCGAGGCCAGCAACTGCACCGCCTGGTCACGCGGGACGGTACGGTCGCTGTGCAGCCAGGAGCGGGCCACCACCTGGGCCAGACCGCCCAGTCCCGAAGCCAGCAGCATCGACTCTGCCCGCGAGAGGCCGGTGTCCTCGGCGATCACGTCGCAGATCGCCTCGGCGCACTCGTTGGTCACCTTGTCGACGCGCTCGCGCACCGCCGGCTCGTTCGTCAGGTCCGACTCGAAGACCAGCCGGAACGCGCCGCCGTCGTCCTCCACGTACGCGAAGTAAGCGTCCATCGTGGCGCGCACGCGCTGCTTGTTGTCGGTCGTCGAGGCGAGCGCGCCCCGGACCGCCTGGATGAGCGACTCGCAGTGCTGGTCCAGCAGCGCCAGATAGAGGTCGAGCTTGCCTGGAAAGTGCTGGTAGAGCACCGGCTTGCTGACGCCGGCGCGCTCGGCGATGTCGTCCATCGCGGCAGCGTGATAGCCCTGCGCGACAAAGACCTCCTGGGCGGCGCCCAGCAGCTGGTTCCGTCGGGCACGGCGCGGCAAGCGCGTGCCTCGCGGGCGCGCCGCCTCAGTTTGCTCGATGGCTGTCACGCCGCCTCCCAATGTCGTCCTCATGCGGTGTGCCGCCGCGCGGCCATCGTACTTTTCGGTAACCGTGGCGCGCGCGGTGCGAGCGCAGAATTTCACGGACCGGACGATGGTAAAAGCAGTACAGAACGTTTGCTACCGGTATGCAGTGGGCAGACTGCGCCTCCGTCTCGCCCTGCGCCGGCGGGAGGTCCGTCGGCGGTGCGTGTCAGCGGTAGTCGTCCTCGTCGAGCGAGACGACGCGGGCCTGTTCGACGAGGTCGGCCTCGTTCGCCCGGGCGGGGTCGACGCCCTCCAGGGGATCGTCACGGTGCGGCGTGACGTCCGCGTGCTGTTCCGCGGCGTCGTTCTCCGGCGCCTCGACGTCGAACTCCGAGACCTCGTCGTCGTTCACGAACGTCTCGGGGTCGGTGGGGTCGACGGCCATGGCGGGCTCCCTTCCTACGAACGTCCCTGAGAATGCAGGGGCCACACGCGGGTGCCCTCTCTACGAGCCTAGGAGACACCCTTTTCGGACGCTATGCGATGTGCCCACGAATCGTGCCCTCATCTGCGCGGTCCCCGTACCGCCGGCTGTGACGGCGAACACACAAGTCGCGGCGTGATCGTCTCGTAACATTGCGGCATGTCTTCGACCGAGCTGCCCTCCGTGCCGCCCGCCAGTGTGCTGCCGAAGGCGGTGTCCGTCAGGGTCGCCGAGGGCGAGCGGCTGCGGTCGGTCGGACTGCCGGGCGTCACGCTGAAGATCCGTTCCAGGCCGCCCGCGCGCGAGGGGCTGGAACCGGCGCTGTACGTGCACGGTCTCGGCGGCTCCTCGCAGAACTGGTCCGCGCTGATGGCCCTGCTCGACGGCGTCGTCGACAGCGAGGCCGTCGACCTGCCCGGCTTCGGCGACTCCCCGCCCCCGGACGACGGCGACTACTCCGTCACCGCACACGCGCGTGCCGTCATCCGCTACCTGGACGCCTCGGCCCGCGGACCCGTCCACCTCCTCGGCAACTCCCTCGGCGGGGCGGTGTCCACGCGCGTCGCCGCCGTACGGCCCGACCTCGTGCGCACCCTCACGCTCGTCTCGCCCGCACTGCCGGAGCTGCGCATACAGCGCACCGCGGTGCCCACGGGACTGCTCGGCGTCCCCGGAGTCGCCGCGCTGTTCAGCAGGTTCACCCGGGAGTGGACGGCCGAACAGCGCGTCCGCGGCGTCACCGCCCTCTGCTACGGCGACCCCGGGCGGGTCGCGCCGGAGTCCTTCGCGCACGCGGTGGAGGAGATGGAACGGCGGCTGCGGCTGCCGTACTTCTGGGACGCCATGACACGTTCCGCGCGCGGGCTGGTCAACGCCTACACACTGGGCGGCCAGCACTCACTGTGGCGCCAGGCCGAACGCGTCCTCGCTCCCACCCTCCTCGTCTACGGCGGCCGCGACCAACTCGTCGGCTTCCGCATGGCGCAGCGGTCCGCGCGCGCCTTCCGCGACTCCCGGCTGCTCACCCTGCCGGACGCCGGACACGTGGCGATGATGGAATACCCGGAGACGGTGGCCACGGCGTTCCGGGAACTGCTGGCGCAGACCCGCGCCCCGGGCGCGGGAACCGGGACGGGGACGGCCGTCGACCGCGCCGGGTCCGTGGACGCGGGGAGCTGAGGGGGGACGTGGGACGGCACAGCCGACGGGGGCCGGCGCAGAGCAGCGCGCCGCGAGGAACGACCACGAGCGCCGAAGGGGGCGCTCCTGCGGGTGCGCCCGGAGGGGTTTCGAAGGCGGGCGCGCGGGGCAGCCGCGATCAAGAAGCGGCGGGTCGGCCCGACGGCGGAACCCCCGCCCACGGCTTTCCCAAGCTTTCCGACAGACCCCCTGCCCACGGCTCGCCCATGCTGCCCGAAGGCACTCCCGCGCACGGTTTCCCCCGGGTGGCTCGTGGCGGTCACCCCGAGCAGCGGGAAGCCGGGGGAGCATGGGGTGAGTTGACGGGGCGTCCGGCGCAGGGTGCCGGGCCGCTGATCCCCCGTCAGCGACCGGCGTCCCCGGGCGGCCCCCGGCAGGACTACCTCGACGCATTTGAGGAGGACGACGTCTTCGCCCGCCGCAGGCCCCTGTCCGGCGCCGCCTCCTCGCACACGAGCGGCGACCCGTACGCCTCCGTCACCGAACGGGACCCGGAACCCCGTTCGGCCGACGAGGGCGAGGACGACGTGCCGCCCTCCGGCACGCCCGCGGCCGCCAGGGGCGGCAAGGGACGCGCCTTCACCGGTATCGCGGCCGCCGCCGTCACCACCGTGCTGGCGATCGTCGTGGCCGGACAGGTCACCGACGCGCGTGACGAGGACTCAGCCCGGACGCAGTCCGCCGCCGGCCAGTCCGCGCGCGACACCCGGGACTCCACCGGCCGGGGCGGCGGCCGCCCGGGCCCCTCCGCCGCGGCCCCCGAGGCGGCGCCGCTGACGTACGCGCAGCAGATGGACCAGAAATACCCCCTCGGCGCCACCCTCACCGGCTCGGGCGAGTTCGACGCCGTGCCCGGCATCGACAAGGCGCCCGGCAAGGGGCGCAAGTACACCTACCGCGTGGACGTCGAACAGGGACTGGGCCTCGACGCCGCGCTCTTTGCGCAGGCCGTGCAGAAGACGCTGAACGACCAGCGCAGCTGGGCGCACAACGGCGCGCGCACCTTCGAACGCATCCACTCCGGCGAGCCCGACTTCGTCATCACCCTCGCCAGCCCGGGCACCACCGCCGACTGGTGCGCGAAGTCCGGTCTGGACACCACCGTCGACAACGTCTCCTGCGACTCGGCCTCCACCGAACGCGTGATGATCAACGCCTACCGGTGGGCGCAGGGCTCGCAGACCTACGGCGACCAGATGTACGCCTACCGGCAGATGCTCATCAATCACGAGGTCGGCCACCGGCTCGGCTACAGCCATGTGACCTGCGACAAGAACGGCGACCTCGCACCGGTGATGCAGCAGCAGACGAAGTTCCTGGATCACGACGGGATCCGCTGTCTGCCCAACCCGTGGCCGTACCCGGCCCGGTAGGCCGTCCCTAGCGCGGCGCAACGCGAGCCGCGCGGGAAAGTTACGAGCGTTCACCCCTTTTGGTGGTGCGACGGACAACCGTCCGTCGCGCCACGCCCTCGTCCGCATACCTTCGTCCCGCTGCGAGCCGCCGACAACGGCAGCTCCTCAAACGGGAGATCGGGGGTGCACACGTGCGCATCGGACTGCTTACGGAGGGTGGCTATCCGTATGTGGGCGGTGACAACGGACCCTGGTGCGACCGGCTCGTGCAGGGGCTCGGACAGCACGAGTTCGCCCTGTTCGCACTCAGCCGCAGCGAACGGCAGGACGCCGCCGGCCGGGTCGAACTGCCCGCCCAGGTCCGCAGCGTGCGCACGGCCCGACTGTGGACGACCGAGGACGACGGGGTCGCGTACGGCCGCCGTGCGCGCCGGCGGTTCACCGAGTGCTACGGCGAACTGGCGGCCGGGATCTCCGGAGGAAGTGCCCCGGACGTTCAGGCGGACCGTTTCGGCAGCGCGCTGTACGGGCTCGCCGAGCTGGCCCGCGACGAGGGCTCACTGGTGCGCGCGCTCCGCTCGGAGGACGCGCTGCGCGCCCTGGAGCGCGCCTGCCACGCCCCCGGCGCGACCCGCGCCGCGCGCGAGGCGCGCGTGCCCGAACTGCTCGCGGTGGCGGCCCATGTGGAACGCCTCCTGCGGCCTCTTTCGCTCGGCTGGTACGAGGAGGAGGGCGACGGGACGCGCGGTGAACGGGGTCATGGGGGCCGTGGCGGGGGCGGTCTCGGTGCGGTCGACCTGTGCCACGCGACCTCCGGGGGAGCGGCCGCCCTGGTGGGGCTGCTGGCGCGGCACTTCTTCGGGGTGCCACTGATCGTCACGGAGTACGGTGTGCGGCTGCGGTCGCACTATCTGGGCTTCGCGACGGTGGAGGCGTCAGGGGAGAGCGGCACGCACGCAAGGGGTGACGCACTCGCCTCCGGGGAGGCGTCCCCCGCCGTACGGACGCTCGTCACCGCCTTCCACGGGCGGCTCGCCGCCGAGGTGTACCGCCGTGCCACCTGTCTCACGGCGGGCAACGCGCACGCCCGGCGCTGGCAGGAGCGCTGCGGCGCCGACCGGGCCAAGCTGCGCACCGTCCACCCCGGCATGGACGCCGCCCCCTTCGCCGAGGTGGGCGACTCCCCGGACACCGCCGATCCGCGCACCCTGGTCTGGGTCGGCCGCGTGGAGCCGGCGAAGGACCTGGTGTCCCTGCTGCACGCGTTCGCTGAGGTGCGCCGGGAGGAGCCCGGGACACGCCTGCGGATCATCGGCGCGTCGAGCTCATCGGAGGGCCGGGCGTATCTCGGCCACTGCCGCGCGCTGGCAGCACAGCTCTTCCCGGACGAGGCAGAGGGGCCGCACTGCATCGGCGACAACCCGGTGACCTTCGAGGACATCGGCCGGCCGGGGGCGCCCGGCCTCGCCGAGACGTACGCGGCGGGCGCGGTCGTCGTTCTCTCCAGCGTCGTCGAGGGCTTCCCCGCCGGCCTGGTCGAGGCCATGTTCTGCGGGCGGGCGACCGTGTCGACGGACGTCGGCGCGGTGGTCGAGATCATCGGCGGCACGGGGCTGGTGGTGCCGCCGCGCAATCCGAGGGCGCTCGCCGATGCCTGCGTCGCGCTGCTGCGCGATCCCGAGCGCCGTGCGCGCCTGGGCGCGGCCGCCCGCGCACGCGCCCTCGAACTGTTCACGGTCGAACAGAACGTCACGGCGTTCCACGACATCTACCTGGAGACCGTCTCCCGCACCCCCGTGCACCGCCCCGCGTTCGACGGCTCCGGTGAGCCCCGGCCGTTCGCCGTCCCGGCCGAGGCCCGACTGGCGGGCCCGTGGACGGGGGCACGCAAGCGGGACGCGGCCACGGGGCGGGTCGCCGCGGCGGAGGGGGCACGATGAGCGACCTCGGTGAACTGGACCGCCCCGGCACACCGGCGAGCCCAGGAGCATGGGACGACCGATCGGAGGAGTGGCTCGCCCCCGAGGACGCGGCCTTCGAAGCGGCCCCGCAGGACGCGCCCTCCGAGGGCACGACCCCGCAGGACGATGCTGAACCGCGCCTCGAGCGGCACGCCGACGACACGGGCGCGGCGGGGGAACCGCCCTTATCCGAGCCCGCATCCGCCCCTGCGTCGGCACCCGTCCCCCGTCGCAGCGCCGGCGACCCCGTCAAGGCGCTGATGCACCGTCACCGTGACCTCTGCGAGCGCGCCGTCGACCCTCTGGAGATCGCCGCCGGTCTCGAGGCGCACGGGATGACCGACCGGACCGCCGCCCGCTTCCGGCACCGGGACGTCTTCTCCCTCGCGGAGGAGATGTACGCCCGCGTCCCACGCGACGGCGACCGCCCCGCACGCCCCGCCCTCACCGCCGCCCCCCGCGCACGCTCGGACTGGGCGCTGCTCACCCTCATGCCCGGCGCCCTGTGCGCCGCGACCGTCACCGGACTGCGCCTGACCGACGGCCAGACGCGCCTCTGCCTGACGACCGCGGGCGTCCTCGCCGTCCTCCTCGCCCTGTGCGCGGCGCTGCGCCGCGGCCCGCTGAGCCCGCACGGCCACGCGCACCCCGGCACACTCGGCGCCGCCGGCTGGACCTGCGCGCTGCTCGCCTACGCGGCCCTCGGCGACGGCCTTCTGCGCGCCGCCATGAACGGCGGTCCCGACGGCCTGCCCACCGGGGCGACCGACGGTCCCTGGCCGCTCTCCGTCGCACCCCCGCTGACCCTCGCCCTGGCCTGCGCCCCCGCCGCCTGGAGCGCGCACCTCCTCGCCGTGCGCGCCCGCCGCCGTCTGGAGGCCAGCCGGGGCCTCGAGGAGTTCACCGCCTCCGTGCGCCCCCTGGTGTTCGGCGTGTTCGCCCTGTTCCTGTGCGCCCTCACCCTTCTGACCGGACTCTGCGCGAAGGCCCTCGGCGAGACCGCCGACCACGCCCGGACCCTCACCCTCGGCATGCTGCTCTTCCTCGCCCGTCTCCTCGTCGTGCACGGCTCGCCCCGGGCCCCGGCGCTCCTCCTCGGCGCCGCTGCCGCCGCCGAGACGATCGCCGTGGCCACGGTCTTCGCGGGCCGTCTGCCCGGCTGTGGTTTCCTCGCCGTACCTGTCGAGACCCTCGTCGCCGCCTGGGGGCCGGCCGGCGTGCCGACCCTTATCTGCGGTGCGGCCGCGCTGGCCCTGCTGATCCACGCGAGCCACACGCTTCCCAGAGCGTCCGCCCACGCGCGAACGGACCAGCCGTGCTGAGACCGAACCGCGCCGGTCGCGGCGCCCTCCCGGCCCCGGCCGTCCCACGACCTCCGCGCGCAGCGCCACCCCCACCGTGCACGGACCGCACGACGCACGCGCTCCTCCATCCACGCGACACCCGAAGGAGAGACCAGATGACCACCTCCCGATCCGGAGCGACCGGGACCGCCGGGGCCCCGGCGGCCGCAGGCGCCCTCGCGGCCACGGGAACGACCGGAGCGCACACCCCGGGAGCCGCACGATGAGAGTCCTGCTGATCGGAGCCAACGGCTACGTCGGGCGCTTCGTCGCCGACCGTCTGCTCGCCGACCCGGCCGTCCAGCTCACCGCGCTCGGCCGCGGCGACGACGCGGACGTCCGCTTCGACCTGGCGTCCGGCAGCCCCGGCGCGCTCACCCGCTTCCTCGACGCGGTCCACCCCCAGGTCGTCGTCAACTGCGCGGGCGCCACCCGCGGCGGCGCCCGCGAACTCACCCGCCACAACACCGTCGCCGTCGCCACCGTCTGCGAGGCCCTGCGCCGCAGCGGCTGCGGAGCCCGGCTCGTCCAGATCGGCTGCGGCGCCGAGTACGGCCCGAGCCAGCCCGGCTCCTCCACGGCCGAGGACGCCGTCCCCCGGCCCGGCGGCCCGTACGGCGTCAGCAAGCTCGCCGCCACCGAACTCGTCCTCGGCTCGGGCCTGGACGCGGTGGTGCTCCGGGTCTTCTCGCCCGCCGGGCCCGGCACCCCCGCCGGCTCGCCGCTCGGCCGGCTCGCCGAAGCCATGCGCCGTGCCATGCAGTCCGGCGACGGGGAGCTCAAACTCGGCGGACTCGGAGCCCAGCGCGACTTCGTCGACGTCCGCGACGTCGCCCGCGCGGTGCACGCCGCCTCCCTCTCCGCCGCGCAAGGCGTCATCAACATCGGCTCCGGCCGGGCCGTCCGGCTGCGGGACGCCGCCGCGATCCTCGCCCGCGTGGCCGGGTACGGCGGCGCCCTCCACGAACTCGACGGCCCGCCCGGCGGCCACTTCCGGCCGCCCATCGGCCACCCCCGCGCCGACGCCGACCACGCGGTCCCGGTCGCGTACCCGTACCCCGACGGCTGCGGCAGCTGGCAGCAGGCCGATGTGCGCACCGCCCGCGACCGGCTCGGCTGGCGGCCCCGGATCAACCTGGAGGAGTCCCTCGCCGACATCTGGATGGAGGCCGCGTGTCGTATCTGACCGGCGCCCGGGCGGGCGCCGCGGACACCGACGTGCGCACGGGCTTCGGCGTGCCCGGCATCGCGCATCCCCTCCTCGCGCAGGCCGAGTGGGGCGAACTCACCCGCCCCGGCAGAAGCCTGCACTGGGTCGTCCTCGACGTCGCCGGCGGCCCCGGCGTCCGCCCCGACCCGCACTGCCTCGAAGCCGCCGGCCGGCTCCGCAACGCCGGCGTCCGCGTCCTGGGCCACCTCGACCTCGCCCACGGCGCCCGTGCCCTGCCCGAGGTCGTCTCCGACGCGCAACGGCACGTCGACTGGTACCAGGTCGACGGCTTCCTCCTGGACCGCTGCCCGGCCGACCGCACGGCGCTCCCCGGGATCCGCCGCACGGTCAGCACCCTGCGCACGCTCCGCGACAGCCCCCACATCGTCCTCGGCCACGGCATCCACCCCTACCCGGGCTACGCCGAGAACGCCGACCAGCTCGTCACCTTCTCCGGCGCGTGGAGCGACTACCGCTGGTCCCAGGCGGCCGAGTGGACCGCCGCCTACCCGCCCGAGCGTTTCTGCCACTTCGTCCACGGCGTGCCCGGCGCGCATCTGGAGGAGGCGCTGCGCATCGCCCGCTGGCACGGCGCGGCGACCATCTGGTTCACCGACCGCGGCGACGGCGGCGGACTGGCCGACCCCTGGGAGACCATGCCCGGCTACTGGGACGAGATCGTCTCGCGGATCGGAACAGGTGTCTCGGAATGAAGAAGCCCATGGCAGTGTTACGAGAAGAACAACCGTAGTGATTGACCGACCAACGGAGTCCCCGTGTCGCTGCCACCCCTGGTCGAGCCGGCCGCCGAGCTCACCGTAGACGAGGTCCGCCGGTACTCCCGCCACCTGATCATCCCCGACGTCGGGATGGACGGGCAGAAGCGGCTGAAGAACGCCAAGGTGCTGTGTGTCGGCGCCGGCGGCCTGGGCTCGCCGGCGCTGATGTACCTGGCCGCGGCGGGCGTGGGCACGCTCGGCATCGTGGAGTTCGACGAGGTGGACGAGTCCAACCTGCAGCGTCAGATCATCCACAGCCAGGCCGACATCGGCCGCTCCAAGGCCGAGTCCGCACGCGACTCCGTCCTCGGCATCAACCCGTACGTGAACGTGGTCCTTCACGAGGAGCGGCTCGAGGCCGACAACGTGATGGACATCTTCGGCCAGTACGACCTGATCGTCGACGGCACGGACAACTTCGCGACCCGCTACCTGGTCAACGACGCGTGCGTGCTGCTGAACAAGCCGTACGTCTGGGGCTCGATCTACCGCTTCGACGGTCAGGCGTCCGTGTTCTGGTCGGAGCACGGCCCCTGCTACCGCTGCCTCTACCCGGAGCCCCCGCCCCCCGGCATGGTCCCCTCCTGCGCCGAGGGCGGCGTGCTCGGCGTGCTGTGCGCGTCCATCGGCTCCATCCAGGTCAACGAGGCCATCAAGCTCCTCGCGGGCATCGGCGAGCCGCTGGTCGGCCGCCTGATGATCTACGACGCCCTGGAGATGCAGTACCGCCAGGTCAAGGTCCGCAAGGACCCGGACTGCGCGGTCTGCGGCGAGAACGCCACCGTCACCGAGCTCATCGACTACGAGGCCTTCTGCGGCGTCGTCTCCGAGGAGGCCCAGGAGGCGGCCGCCGGCTCGACGATCACTCCCAAGCAGCTCAAGGAGTGGATCGACGACGGCGAGAACATCGAGATCATCGACGTCCGCGAGCCGAACGAGTACGAGATCGTCTCCATCCCGGGCGCCAAGCTGATCCCGAAGAACGAGTTCGTCATGGGCGCCGCCCTGCAGAGCCTGCCCCAGGACAAGAAGATCGTCTTGCACTGCAAGACGGGTGTCCGCAGTGCGGAAGTCCTCGCGGTCCTGAAGTCCGCGGGCTTCGCGGACGCGGTGCACGTCGGCGGCGGCGTGATCGGCTGGGTCAACCAGATCGAGCCGGACAAGCCGGTCTACTGACCGGCCGGCCGATCCGGCCCACCGGCTTTGACGGCGGGGGTTTCGCGCACCACGGGTGTGTGGAACCCCCGCCGTCGTCATGAGCAGACCGTGCCGTCCTTCGGCGTCGTGCCGTTCAGCAGATAGCCGTCCACCGCCGAGTCGACACAGTTGCTCCCGCTCCCGTAGGCGCCGTGTCCCTCGCCCTTCCAGGTGAGCAACACCCCGACGCCCCGGCCGAGTTCGTCCGCCATCCTGCGCGCGCCCTCGTACGGCGTCGCCGGGTCCCCGGTGTTGCCGACCAGCAGGATCGGCGCCGAGCCCGCCGCGCTCACCTCCGGTGTGTCGAACTGGCCTGCCACCGGCCAGTCGTGGCACCACCCGGCCGTGTCCCAGCCGAGGAACGAGCCGAACACAGGGGAGATCCTCTCGAACTCCGGCAGCAGCCTCTTGGTCTCCCCGACCGTCGGCCGCTGCTTGTCGTCCAAGCACGATATGAGCCGTTGCGCGTGGTTCGACGTGCCGTAGTGCCCGTCGGAGTCGCGGTCGTTGTAGGCGTCGGCGAGGCGCAGCAGCTCGGAACCGTCGCCCTGGTACGCCGACTTGAGGGCGCTGGTCAGACTGGGCCAGGCCGCCTCGCTGTACAGCGGCACCACGATGCCGATGACCGCGAGCGTCTGGCTGAGCGTGCGTCCGGACGAGGTCGGCAGCGGCTTTGAGTCGATCCGCTTCAAGAGCGCGGCGATCTTCTCACTGCCCCGCTTCGGGTCCTGGCCGGTCGACCTGAGGTAGTTGTCGAGCGCCAGCTGGAAACCCCTGGCCTGGTTCTTGGCGTGGCCCACGGTGTCGGCGGTCGGGTCGACCACAGCGTCGAGGACCACGCGCCCCACGTTCTTCGGGAACAAGTGAGCGTATACACCGCCCAGTTCGGTGCCGTAGGAGATGCCGAAGTAGTGCAGCTCGTCGTCGCCGAGGACCTGTCGCATCAGGTCCATGTCGCGGGCCGTGTCGGTGGTGGAGACATGAGCCGTCTTCTTCCCGGCGGCCTTCCGGCATCCCTCGGCGAAGTCGGAGGCGTCCTTCAGGAACGCCCGCTCCTCGGCCGCGTCGTCGGGGGTGGAGTCGACGGCTTCGGCGGCCTGGATCGCCTTGTCGTCGCGGCAGCGGACCCCGCCCTGCGCGCCGACACCGCGCGGGTCCCAGCTGACCAGGTCGTAGCGCTCGTGCAGCGAGGAGACCGTGGAGGCGTAGGACGGCATCGTCGACACACCCGATCCGCCCGGGCCGCCGAAGTTGAAGAGCAGCGAGCCGATGCGGTCCTTCCCCTTGGCCTTGGACCGGATCAGGGCGACGCCGATCGTCTCGCCGCCGGGCCGGGCCCAGTCCAGGGGCACCTTCAGCGTCGCGCACTGCCAGTCGTCGCCCGGTGCGGGGGCGTCCCCGGTGGAACGGCATCGGACCCAGTCGGGTTTCTGCGAGGTGAGGGACGTGGGCAGCGCCGAGGCCGGAGCGGCGCCGCCGGAGGGCGCGGTGGCAGTCGGGCGGGTGGAGTCCTTTCCCTTCCCGCCGTCACCTCCCTTGCCGTCGGACGGCGAGCCGTCGCCGCAGCCCGTCACCAGCAGTGCGGTCGCCGCCCCCAGCGCCGTCCACCGTGCGAAAAGCCTCATGTCTCTTCCCCCCTCACAAGCCGTCCGACTGCGTCCGCGAACGGCGGTCATGCCATGGTAGGCGGATCACCGCCAGCCCGTCGGAGCCTGTGGATAACTCTCTGGCCTGCGCTTTTGCTAGGCGCAGACGGTTCCCGCCGGCGGCACCCGTCCGTCCAGCAGGTAGCCGTCGACGGCCGTCTGCACGCATTTGTTCTTGCTGTCGTAGGCGCCGTGCCCCTGCCCCCGGTAGGTCAGCTCCACGCCGACGCCCTTGCCCAGCGCGTCCACCATCTTCCGAGCCCCCTCGTACGGAGTGGCCGGGTCACCGGTGTTGCCCACGACGAGGATCGGGGCCGACCCGGGAGCGCTGACGTCGGGATGGTCGGCCGCGCCCGGCACCGCCCAGTCCGTACAGCTGAGCATGCTCCAGGCCAGGAAGTCCCCGAACAGAGGGGAGGCGGCGCGGAACTGCGGCAGCTTGCCCTGCACGAAGCCGGGCGAGTAACGCGGCTTGTCGTCGGCGCAGTTGATCGACACGTTGGCGGCTGTGATGTTGCTGTACTCGCCGTTCTCGCTGCGGCCGTTCATCGAGTCGGACAGCAGCATCAAGGTCCTGCCGTCCCCGTCGTAGGCCTGCTCCAGCCCTTCGGTCAGGTACTCCCAGAAGTCCTTCGAGTACAGCGCCTGCGCGATGCCGTTGGTCGCTGCGCTCTGGGTCAGTTCGCGCGGGAAGATTCCCGGGATCGGCTTGCTGTCGAGGTCCTTCAGCAGGCGGGCGATCCTGTCCTTGACGTCCTGCGCGGTGTCCCCGACGGGACAGTCCTCGACCTTCGACGTGCAGTCCTCGGCGAAGTTGTCCAGTGCGAGCTGGAAGCCCCTGGCCTGCCCCAGCGAGCCCTGCTCGGGCGTCTGCGTCGGATCCACGACCGCGTCGAAGACGGCCCGCCCGACCCGCTGGGGGAAGAGGTGGGCGTAGACGCCGCCGAGTTCGGTGCCGTAGGAGATGCCGAAGTAGTGCAGCTTGTCGTCGCCGAGGACCTGGCGCATCAGGTCCATGTCGCGGGCCGCGTCGGTGGTGCGCACGTGCGGCAGCATCGTCTTCGAGTTCTTCTCGCAGGCGCCGTTGAACGCCTGGACGTTGTCGACGTATGCGGTGCGCTCGGCGGCGTCGTCCGGTGTCATGTCCTGCTGGAAGTAGGCGTCGAGCTGCTGGTCGTTCTCGCAGCGCACGCCGGCGCTGCGCCCGACTCCTCGGGGGTCGAAGCTGACCAGGTCGTAGCGGGTGCGCAGGGTCGCGTAGTCCTCGCCGAACGCGGGCAGGGTGGCGACGCCGGAGCCGCCGGGGCCGCCGAAGTTGAACACCAGGGAGCCGATCCGCCGGCTCGCCTCGCCGCTGGCCCGGGCCCGGATCAGCGCGATGCCGATCGTGTCGCCCTTCGGCTTCGCCCAGTCCAATGGCGCCCGCATCGTGGCGCACTGCCACGCGTCGCCGTCGGGCAGCGGGGACGGCGCGCTGCCGCCGCCCTCCGCCGGCGACGGAGCCGGGCAGTCCTCCCACCGCAGTTCCTGCGTCGTCAGGTCCGCCTGCGGGGAGTCGCCGCCGCAGCCCGCCACCAGGCAGGACGACACGAGGACGGCGACGGTCAGGGCGGCGGCGCGCACACGGGTGGGAGTCGGCATGCTCCCATCCTGAGGTCGCGCGGAAGCACGCGCGCGGGACGCGGTCCGTACGAGGTACGGGTCGCCGGTGGCGTCGTGGTCCGCGACGCCCTCATGCCGTCGCGTCGCTCAGAGGGCGCCCTTGCGGGTCAGGTGGTTGAAGGCCAGCCAGCCCGGCAGCACCGGGATCCACAGCGTGAGCAGCCGGAACAGCAGGACGGCCGGCGCGGCGACCTCCTTGGGCAGGCCGACCGCGATGAGACCGACGGTGAGGGTCGCCTCGACCGCGCCGACACCGCCCGGCGTCGGCGCGGCCGAGCCGAGCGCGTTGCCCGCGAGGAAGACGACGGCGACGCTGGCGATGCTGATCGAGGCGTTCTGGTCGCCGAACGCGCGGATCGACGCATCCAGGCACATCACGAAGCAGGCGGTGAGCAGCAGCATGCCGCCGATGCCGGTGACGAGCTTCTGCGGTCGCTGGAGCACGTCCAGCATGCGGGGCACCACTCCCGCGAACAGCGACCTCACGCGGGTGGCGACGAACTTCCGCAGGAACGGCACGGAGGTGACCACGAGCACCAGCACCGCCACCGTCAGCAGACCCGCGATCACGGTGCGGGACGGCGACAGCGACGGCGTCTTCTCGGTGCCGGTCAGATAGCCGAACGACAGCAGCATCAGGATGTGGCAGCCGAGCCCGAACAGCTGCGAGGCGCCCACGCTCGCCACGGCGAGCCCCGGCCGCACGCCCGCCCGCTGCAGGAAGCGCGTGTTCAGGGCGACCCCGCCGACGGCCGCCGGGGCCACGATCTTCACGAAGGACCCGGCGACCTGCGCCGCCACCGTGCGCGGGAACGGCACCCGCTCCGGCACGAACCCCAGCAGGCTCATCGCCGCGGCGACGTAGCTCAGCGCGGAGAACAGCACCGCCGCGGCGACCCAGCCCCACTCCGCGTTGGCGACGAGTGGGCCGAACTCGATGTGCGTGAGCTGCGTCAGCAGGAAGTACGCACCGATGGCGCCGGCGATGAAGCTGATCAGGGTGCGCGGACGCACCCGCTCCAGCCGGGCCGGCTCGACCGGCGCCTGGGGCCGGATCCGCAGCACCTGGTGCCGGATCTGCGTCAGCAGGTCCTCCTCGCGGGCCTCCTCCAGCGCCTCGTCGATGGCCCGCTTCTCGGCCCGCGCCTCCGCGCGCTCGACCTTCTTGGGGGACTTCTCCAGGGTCACCGCGGGAGCGTCGCCTGCGGCCTCCTGGCGGGCCAGCTTGGCCTGCTGGGACGCCTCCAGCACGGCGTCACGCTCGCGCTGCGCCCGCTCCCGGGCGAGTCTGCGCAACGTCGCGCGCGTGGAGCGGCTGAGCGCGATGGGCTGGAGCATCGGCAGGCAGTCGGCGACGGCGTCGGGACCGAGCACGCCCACCGCAGAGGCGACCGCGCGCTCCGCGCCCACCCGGAGGCCGAGCGTGACCAGCAGCTGTGAGGTGTCCATGCGCAGCAGGAGATCGCCGGCCGCGATCTCGCCGACCCGGAGGTCGGTGAGGATCACCGTGCCGGAACGATCCACCAGGATCGCGTCGCCCACCAGCCTGCGGTGCGCGATGCGCCGGGACTGCAGGGCGCGCACCTGGTACCAGGCGTCGCGCAGCAGGTCGTCGGTGATCTCCTCGTCCGGCAGCGAGTCCAGGGTGCGGCCGCCGGTGTGCTCGTAGATGAGCATGACGGCGTCCGGGCCCAGCTCGGAGGTCGCGATCAGCTTGGGCGCGTTGGCGCCGGCCGCGATGGCCGCGTAGGCGAGCAGGGCTTCCTGCTCCAGCGCCTGGCGCAGCGACTGAAGGCTGCTGCGGGTGGCGAAACCGCGCAGGGTCAGATTGCGCCACGCGCGGTAGAAGAAGCCCTGCGCCTGCTGCTCACGGTCGACCACCGTGACGTCCAGCGGCGGGCCGTCCTCCAGGGTGACGAAGTAGCGCCGTCCCCGGTCGCCGGTCTCCGGCGTGTCGGCCACCTCCTGGCGGGCCGCGCTGACCGGGCGGAAGCCGACGTGCCGCAGCCCCGCCATCAGGGTCCGGCCGGTGGGGCGGACGTTCGGCGAGCCGACCGCGTACAGGGTGCCGTACGCCACCGTCCAGCCGATCAGCACCGTCAGGATGATCGAGAACGGCGTGGTGTAGCCGGTGACCAGCATCGAGAAGGCGTCGAGGAGCAGCACGATCCACAGCACGGCCCGCCAGCGCGGCCGGCGCGACATGCCGACGGCCGTCATGTACGCGATGACGGGCGCGAGATAGCCGTGCACGGGGTCGGTGAGGGCGGTGATGTCGCCGGGGGAGGGCTGGGTGAGCGCCTCCTGGATCGATTCAGGGGCGGCCTTGGCCACCCACAGGTCGGTGGCGAGGGTGACCCCGTGCGCGAGGACGGCCGCGAGCACGCCGTCGGCGATGCGCAGCCCGTCCCGTTTGATCAGCCGTTCGATGGCGAAGGCGACCGGGACCAGCAGGATCGCGATGCTGGACGCCAGGCCGGCGATCTTGATGAGGAGATCGGGGGCCTGCCCCGTGCCCTTGTTGATGTCCTGTTCGAGGCCGGAGGTCGTCCCGTGGGCGAAGGCGGCGATGGCGATCAGGACGATCACGCCGAGGACGCCCACCAAAAGCCGCATGAGGTCGGAAGGGCGGTGCACGCGCGCGGGGAGCAGCGGCTCGTCGCCCTCGACCTCGTCGATGTGCGTCACTTCGACGAGCTCGGGGTCCTGGCCCGCCGTCTGCTCCGCGAGCGCTTTCGCGTTCTGCTCCGCCTTTCGCGCGGGGTCCGGGCGCGACGCAGCGTCAGAGGTGCCCTCCGCTCCCTCGGGACGCACACCCTGCTGCTTCATCGTCTCTTCTTGGTCTCGTATCACCGGTCACCGCCCGCACGATGGTGGCATGCCGCACCGACACACGGGGGCATCAGGGTGCAAATGCGGGATCGCACAGTCTGCCCGAAGCGTCGCCTTCGGGCGAGGGTCACTCACCGTCGATCGCCGGTCGCGTTGTCGGTGGCGTGCGGCAGGATGGGAGGGGTGAGCGAGCTGAGCCTTCCGGACGACGCCCGCGCGGAGTACGAAGCCACCCGCGGGGAGTACCCGGACGACGCGCTGCCCGAGTACGCCGAGCGCGTTCTCGAAGTGGCCGAGTCGATCCCACCCGCCCGGGTCATGACGTACGGGGACGTCGCGGAGTGGCTGGGGGAGGGCGGTCCCCGGCAGGTCGGCCGGGTGATGGCCCTCTACGGCGGCGCCGTCCCGTGGTGGCGTGTGGTGCGCGCCGACGGGGTGCTGCTGCCGGGTCATGAACTGCGGGCCCTGGACCACTACCGCGCGGAGGGCACGCCGCTGAAGGAGGCGGGCAGAACCGCGCAGGGGCATCTGCCGCGCCTCGACATGAGACGCGCGCGATGGGACGGCGGCGAACGTGCGGAGGGTCACACCTGACAGCTTCCGCCATGAACCGCGCCGTGCGGGAGCCTGTGGCCCGTTCGGGGGAATCGGGGCACGTCGCCGGCATGGCGTACGTTCGACGGGTGTGGGACCTGCGTGGCCCGCGGGCCGTGCGGGGCACGAGGGGCGAAGCGGAAGTAACCCCTCCGGGCGACCTTCCGGCGTAGCGTCGCCCGCGCGCGTGCCCCTCATCCCTCGACCACCGCTCTCCCCGAGCGGCGCTCCGACCAGCACAACCACCAGGACCGGCGAACCACGTGAGCTCCTCTTCCTCCACCAGGCGCCTGTCGCACTCTCCGGTGCGGCAGGGGAGTCGTGGCGCTTACCGACTGGTACGTACCCCGCCGGCCCTCGTCGATCCCCCTCGTCTTGACGCCGCCCAGCGCTCCGTGGTTGACCACAGCACCGGTCCGCTGCTCGTCCTCGCGGGGCCGGGCACCGGCAAGACCACCACCCTCGTCGAGTCCGTCGCCGCCCGCGTCGCCCGCGGCGCGGACCCCGCGCGCATCCTGGTGCTCACCTTCAGCCGCAAGGCCGCCGTCGAACTGCGCGACCGCATGGCGCTGCGCATGGGCGCCGCCCGCGCCCCCCAGGCGACCACGTTCCACTCGTACTGCTACGCCCTCGTCCGCGCCCACCAGGACAGCGACCTGTTCGCCGAGCCGCTGCGGCTGCTGTCCGGCCCGGAGCAGGACGTGGCCGTGCGCCAGCTGCTCGAGGGCCAGATCGACCTGCAACGCCTCGGCCTCACGCACGTGCGCTGGCCGGACGAGCTGCGCGCGTGCCTCACCACACGCGGCTTCGCCGACGAGGTCCGCGCGGTGCTCGCCCGCACCCGCGAGCTCGGCCTCGGGCCCGACGCCCTGGACGCCTTCGCGGGCCGCACCGGCCGGCCCGACTGGCAGGCCGCGGCGGCCTTCCTCGCCGAGTACCTCGACGTCCTCGACCTGCACGGCGTGATCGACTACGCCGAACTCGTCCACCGCGCGGTCCTCCTCGCCCACCGCCCCGAGGTCGCCCAGCGGCTCGCCGCCCAGTACGACGCCGTCTACGTCGACGAGTACCAGGACACCGACCCCGCCCAGGTGCGGCTGCTGGACGCCCTCGCCGGCGGCGGCCGCACCCTCGTCGCCCTCGGCGACCCCGACCAGTCGATCTACGCTTTCCGGGGCGCCGACGTGAACGGCATCCTCGACTTCCCCCAGGCCTTCCCGCGCCCCGACGGCCGCCCGGCCCCCGTCGAGGTCCTGCGGACCTCCCGACGCTCCGGCGCCGCCCTGCTGGCGGCCACCCGGCTGCTCACCCAGCGGATGCCCCTGACGCGGCTCCCCGCCCAGAAGGTCCGCGCCCACCGCGAACTCGCCCCCGTGCGCGAGGGCGGCCGCGTCGAGGTCTACACGTACCCGACGGCCGGCACCGAGCTGGACAACATCGCCGACATCCTGCGCCGCGCGCACCTGGAGGACGGCGTCCCCTGGGGCGAGATGGCCGTCCTCGTGCGCGCGGGCGCACGCACCATCCCCACGGTCCGCCGCGCCCTCACGGCCGCCGGCGTCCCCCTCGACATCGACGGCGACGACCTCCCCCTGCGCCACGAACCGGCGGTCGCCCCCCTGCTCACGGCACTGCGCGCGGTGGCCATGGCGGAGGCGGGCGCCACGGCGACGCGGGAGACCACCGCGCCGCCCGGGGGCGGGACCGACGACGGGGCAGTCGCGCCCCAGGGCGGCGCCGCCCCGGACTGGCTCGACGTCGAGACCGCCCTCACGCTCCTCGCCTCCCCCCTCGCCGGCATGGACGCCGCCGACCTGCGCCGCCTCGGACGCGCCCTGCGCGAGGAGGAGCGCGCCGCCGGCGACCCGCTGCCGCCGCCCTCCGACGAACTGCTCGCGCGGGCTCTCGCCGAGCCGGAACGGCTGATCACGCACGACCCCGCCTACGCGCGCGGGGCGCAGCGCCTCGGCGCGCTGCTGCGCAAGGCACGCGAGCGGCTCGCCGGCGGCGGCACCGCCGAGGAGGCGCTGTGGGACCTGTGGGAGGGCACCCCCTGGCCCACCCGCCTGGAACGGGCGGTCCGGCGCGGCGGCGCGGCCGGCCGTAACGCCGACCGTGACCTGGACGCCGTGTGCGCCCTGTTCGCCACCGCCGCGCGTGCGGAGGAACGCACCGGAGGGCGGGGAGCCCTGAACTTCCTCGCCGAGATCGAGGCGGAGGACATCGCCGCCGACACGCTCACCCGGCGCGCCGTACGCCCCGACGCCGTCCGCCTGATGACCGCGCACCGTGCCAAGGGCCTGGAATGGAGCCTGGTCGTCGTGGCCGGCGTCCAGGAGGGGCTGTGGCCGGACCTGCGCCGCCGCGGCTCCCTCCTGGAGGCCGACCGCATCGGCCGCGACGGACTCGCCGAACCGCTCACCCCCGGCGCCCTGCTCGCCGAAGAACGCCGCCTCTTCTACGTGGCCGCCACCCGCGCGCGTGACCGCCTCGTCGTCACCGCGGTGAAGGCCCCCGCCGACGACGGCGACCAGCCCTCCCGCTTCCTCACCGAACTCGGCGTCGAACCCAAGGACGTCACGGGCCGCCCCCGCCGCCCCCTGTCCGTCGCCGCGCTGGTCGCCGAACTGCGCGCCACGACGGTCGACCCGCGCGCGTCCGCCGCCCTCAGGGAGGCCGCCGCCCGCCGCCTGGCCCGCCTCGCAGCGCTCAGCGACGAGGACGGCCGGCCGCTGGCTCCGTCAGCGCACCCCTACCGCTGGTGGGGCATGTTCGACCCCACCGAGAGCAAGGTGCCGCTGCGCGACCGCGACCGGCCCGTGGCCCTCTCCGGCAGCGCGCTGGACCAGCTCGCCAACACCTGCGCCCTCCAGTGGTTCCTGGGCCGTGAGGTGAAGGCCGACGCCCCCGCCACCGCCGCCCAGGGCTTCGGCAACGTCGTGCACGTCCTCGCCGACGAGGTCGCCTCCGGGCACACCCCGGCCGATCTCGCCGTCCTCATGGAGCGCCTGGAGTCGGTGTGGAACGCGCTCGCCTTCGACGCGCCCTGGAAGTCGGACCAGGAGAAGGCCAACGCGCGCGCGGCCCTCGAACGCTTCCTGACCTGGCACGTCGACTCCGGGGGCCTGCGCGCCGGCCGCACACCGGTGGTCAGCGAGCACGACTTCGACGTCACCCTGGAGGCGGGCGAGTACGAGGTCCGCATCCGCGGCCAGATGGACCGCGTCGAGACCGACGGCGAAGGCCGCGCCTACGTCGTCGACTTCAAGACCGGCAAACAGGCGCCCACCGCGCGCGAGGTGGAACGCCACCCTCAGCTCGCCGTCTACCAGCTCGCCGTCCGAGAGGGCGCCGTCGACGACGCCTTCGACGGGGCGCGCCCCGAGCCCGGCGGCGCCGAACTCGTCCACCTGCGCCAAGGAGCCGCCAAACGGGACGGCGGCGACAGCCTGCCCAAGGTCCAGGCCCAGGAAGCCCTCGAAGGAACCGCGGGGGAGTGGGTCGGCGACCTGCTCGCCACCGCTGCCGGAAAGGTCCTCGACGAGCGGTTCACGCCCACCGCGGGGCAGCACTGCACCCACTGCGCCTTCCGGGCGTCGTGCAGCGCACGCCCGGAAGGACGCCACGTCGTGGAGTGAGCACACCGGTGTGACGGACCCGGTGTGACGGACCCGGTGTGACGGACCGCACCGCACACGCTGACCTGCGCTTTCCGGCGCGACGGCGGGCGATTTGCCATCGACTGTCAGTGCCCGCCGCTAGCCTCTGCCCCATGCCCGCCCGCATCACCGACCCCGAGCAGCTCAAAGAGCTCCTCGGCATCCCCTTCACCCCGGAGCAGACGGCCTGCATCACCGCGCCGCCCGCCCCGCAGGTGATCGTGGCCGGCGCCGGCTCCGGCAAGACGACGGTGATGGCTGCGCGCGTGGTGTGGCTCGTCGGCACCGGACAGGTCGCCCCCGAACAGGTCCTCGGCCTGACCTTCACCAACAAGGCCGCCGGCGAACTCGCCGAACGCGTCCGCAAGGCGCTGGTCAAAGCCGGCGTCACCGACCCGGACGTCATCGACCCGGACAACCCGCCGGGTGAGCCGGTGATCTCCACCTACCACTCCTTCGCCGGCCGGCTGCTCACCGACCACGGCCTGCGCATCGGCCTGGAGCCGACCTCCCGACTGCTCGCCGACGCCACCCGCTACCAGCTCGCCGCCCGCGTGCTGCGCGAGGCACCCGGCCCCTACCCGGCGCTCACCCGCTCCTTCGCCGACCTGGTCAGCGACCTCCTCGCCCTCGACGCCGAACTCGCCGAGCACCTCGTCGCCCCCGAGGACCTGCGCGCGTGGGACGCCGAACTCCTGCACACCCTGGAGGGCGCGAAACTCAGCAACGCCGACCTGCGCAAGGCGCCCGACACCGCGGCGGCCCGGCGCGAACTCACCGACCTCGTGCGCCGCTACCGAGCCGCCAAGCGCGAACGCGACCTGCTCGACTTCGGCGACCAGATCGCCCTGGCGGCGCGACTCGCCCAGGTGCCCGAAGTCGGCCGGCTCCTGCGGGAGGAGTTCCGCGTCGTCCTCCTGGACGAGTACCAGGACACCTCCGTGGCCCAGCGCATCCTGCTCGCCGGCCTCTTCGGCGGCGGCACCGGCCACCCCGTCACCGCCGTGGGCGACCCCTGCCAGGCCATCTACGGCTGGCGCGGCGCCTCCGTCGCCAACCTCGACGACTTCCCCGAGCACTTCGCCCGCGCCGACGGCCGCCCCGCCGCCCGCCAGGCCCTCAGCGAGAACCGCCGCAGCGGCGGCCGTCTGCTCGACCTCGCCAACGGCCTCGCCGAGCCCCTGCGCGCCATGCACGCGGGCGTGGAAGCCCTGCGCCCCGCCCCAGGAGCCGAACGCGACGGACTCGTGCGCTGCGCCCTCTTGGCCACCCACGCCGAGGAGATCGCCTGGATCGCCGACTCCGTCGCCCACCTGGTCGCCACCGGCAAGGCGCCCGGCGAGATCGCCGTCCTGTGCCGCACCGCCACCGACTTCGCGGAGATCCAGGGCGCACTCGTCGCCCGGGACGTGCCCGTGGAAGTCGTAGGCCTCTCCGGGCTGCTGCACCTGCCGGAGGTCGCCGACCTCGTCGCCGTCTGCGAGGTCCTCCAGGACCCCGGCGCCAATGCCTCACTGGTGCGGCTGCTCACCGGCCCGCGCTGGCGCATCGGCCCACGCGACCTCGCCCTCCTCGGGCGGCGGGCCCGGCTGCTGGTGACCCATGCGCGCGGGGACGACGCGGACGACCCCGACCGACGCCTCGCCCAAGCCGTCGAAGGCGTCGACCCCTTTGAAGTGGTCTCGCTCGCCGACGCCCTCGACACCTTCCTGGACTCACCCCTCCACAACACCGCGGGCACCGGCGACGACGACGGGCTGCCCTTCTCGCCGGACGCGCGCGTACGCTTCGCCCGGCTCGCCGCCGAACTGCGCGACCTGCGCCGATCCCTGGCCGACCCCCTGATGGACGTCCTGCACCGCGTCCTCGCCGTCACCGGCCTCGAAGTGGAACTGTCGGCCTCCCCGCACGCCCTCGCCGCCCGCCGACGCGAGACCCTGTCCAACTTCCTGGACATCGCCGCCTCCTTCGCCGCCGGCGAGAACGAGGCGAGCCTCCTCGCCTTCCTCGGCTTCCTGCGCACCGCCGCCCAGTACGAGAAGGGCCTCGACAACGCCCTGCCCGGCGGCGAGAACACCGTCAAGGTCCTCACCGCGCACAAGTCCAAGGGCCTGGAATGGGACGTCGTCGCCGTCCCCGGCCTGGTCGACGGCGCCTTCCCCAGCGGCCAGGGCCGCGAGAAGTGGACCGCCCAGGCCAAGGTGCTGCCGCACGCGCTGCGCGGCGACGCCGACACGCTCCCCGACATCCAGGACTGGGACTCGCGCGGCATGAAGGCCTTCCACGAGGCCATGAAGGACCACCAGCACACCGAGGAACTCCGCCTCGGCTACGTCACCTTCACCCGCCCCCGCTCGCTGCTCCTGGGATCCGGCCACTGGTGGGGCCCCACCCAGAAGAAGCCCCGCGGACCCTCCGCCTTCCTCCAGGCCCTCCACGACCACTGCGCGGCCGGCCACGGCGAGATCGAGGTCTGGGCCGACGAACCCGAGGACGACACCGAGAACCCCGCTTTCCACCACGGCGCCGCCGACCACGCCTGGCCGCTGCCCCTGGACGCCGACGCCCTGGCCCACCGCCGCGCCGCCGCCGCGACCGTCCTCGCCCACCTGGACGCCCTCGCCGCCCACACAGACCACCAGCCGGGCGCCGCGACCGACGACCGGCGCGACACCGCCGCGCCCGGCCCCGAGACCACCGACCACCCGGAGTGGCCCCCGCCGGACGAGGATTCGCCCGCCCACGACGAACCGCCCCACGAGGAAACCCTCTACGACGAACCGCCGTACGACGAAGCCGGCGACCCCTTCGACGACGAAGGGCCCGACGGCTCGGGCGAAGCCCCCGTCCACTGGGAGGACGAGTGGGCCCCGGCCCGCCCCACCGTCCCGCACCAGGCCCCGCCCCCCGAACCGCCCGCCGCACGCCCCCACCCGCCCGAGCCCCGGCACACTCCCCTCACCCCCGAGGAAGCCCGCACCATCGCTTCCTGGGACCGCGACCTCGACGCGCTCACAGGAGAACTCCTGCGCGCCCGGCAGAGCGTCACCGACGTCCCCCTGCCCGCCACACTGAGTGCCTCCCAACTGCTGCGCCTCGCAGCCGACCCGGACGGCTTCGCCCAGGAACTCGCCCGCCCCATGCCCCTGCCCCCGCAACCCGCCGCCCGCCGCGGCACCCGCTTCCACGCCTGGGTCGAAGCCCGCTTCGAGGAGCTCACCCTCCCCCTGCTCGAACCCGACGAACTGCCCGGCGAGGACGCCGAGATCGCCGACGAACGAGACCTGGAGGCACTCAAGGACGCCTTCGAACGCACCGAGTACGCCCGCCGCACCCCCCACCGCGTCGAAGCGCCCTTCCAGCTCACCCTCGCCGGCCGGGTCGTCCGGGGCCGCATCGACGCCGTCTACAAAGACGGCGACGACGAGACGGCCACCTACGAGATCGTCGACTGGAAGACCAACCGGGGCCGCACCGCCGACCCCCTCCAGCTCGCGCTGTACCGGCTCGCCTGGGCCGAGCAGCAGGGCGTGCCCGTGGAATCCGTCACAGCGGCCTTCGTGTACGTGCGCACCGGAGAGGTCGTACACCCCGAAGGGCTGCCGGACCGAGCCGCGCTGGAGCGCCTGTTGACGCAGGACGAGGCCGCCGAGGACCCCCCGGGGCAGCCCGCCGCGCGCGAGAGGTGAGCGCAACCGCCCGGAGAGGATGTCGGCGCGGGCCGATAGGCTCGTGACCATGAGCCATCCCGTTGACAGTGCCGTCAGCGCCGTCCGCACGCACGTCGAGCGGCACCGTGCCGCCTTCCTCGACGACCTCGCCGAGTGGCTGCGCATCCCGTCGGTGTCGGCCCAGCCCGACCACGCACCCGACGTACGGCGCAGCGCGGACTGGCTCGCCGCGAAACTCAAGGAGACGGGCTTCCCCACCGCCGAGGTATGGCCCACGCCCGGCGCCCCCGCCGTCTACGCCGAGTGGCCCTCCGGCGACCCCCAGGCGCCCACGGTCCTCGTCTACGGCCACCACGACGTGCAGCCCGCGGCCCGTGAGGACGGCTGGGACAGCGACCCCTTCGAACCCGTCGTCCGCGACGACCGCCTCTACGCGCGCGGGGCCGCCGACGACAAGGGACAGGTCTTCTTCCACACCCTGGGCGTACGCGCCCACCTCGCCGCCACCGGCCGCACCGCCCCCGCCGTCAACCTCAAGCTGCTGATCGAGGGCGAGGAGGAGTCCGGCTCCCCGAACTTCCGCGCCCTCGTCGAGGACAAGGCCGCACGGCTCGCCGCCGACGCCGTCATCGTCTCGGACACCGGCATGTGGTCCGAGGACACACCCACGGTGTGCACCGGCATGCGCGGTCTCGCCGAGTGCGAGATCCAGCTCTTCGGCCCCGACCAGGACATCCACTCCGGCTCCTTCGGCGGCGCCGTGCCCAACCCGGCCACCGCCGTCGCCCGCCTCGTCGCAGCCCTCCACGACGAACACGCACGCGTGGCCGTCCCCGGCTTCTACGACGGAATCGTCGAACTCACCGACCGCGAACGCGACCTCTTCGCCGAGCTGCCCTTCGACGAGCGGCGATGGCTGCGCACCGCCAAGTCCCACGCCGCCCACGGCGAGGCCGGACACACCACCCTGGAGCGCGTCTGGGCCCGCCCCACGGCCGAGGTCAACGGCATCGGCGGCGGCTACCAGGGCCCCGGCAGCAAGACGATCATCCCGTCCTCCGCCTTCGTGAAGCTGTCCTTCCGGCTGGTCGCCGGACAGGACCCCGACCAGGTCGAAAAGGCTGTACGCGCCTGGGCCGACGCACAGGTGCCCGCCGGGATCCGGCACGAGATCACCTTCAGCCCCGCCACCCGGCCGTGTCTGACCCCGCTGGACCACCCCGCACTGCAGGCCGTGGTCCGCGCCATGGGCCGCGCCTTCGAAAGCCCCGTCCGCTTCACCCGCGAGGGCGGCTCAGGCCCCGCCGCCGACCTCCAGGAAGTCCTCGGCGCTCCCGTGCTCTTCCTGGGCATCTCCGTCCCGTCCGACGGCTGGCACGCCCCGAACGAGAAGGTCGAGCTGAGCCTCCTCCTCAAGGGCGTCGAGACCGCCGCACACCTCTGGGGCGACCTCGCCGAGACCTGGCGCCGTGCACCCTGACGACGCCGCCCGATCCGGAGCGGCGCCGCGCGGGGCACACCGGGAAAACCGTCCCGCTCCACCGCTCCCGGCCCGGTCGCCCGCCGCACGTCCTGCTGAATCGCCCGCCCACACCACCGCTCAACGGGGGAGTTGGAAGCACCAGTGACCACCTGGACCGACCAGAACGCCGACCGGCCCGTCTCACTCACAGCGCCGAGCGGCATCGACCGGGCCGCCCACCACCGGCTCGACGAGGCCTGGCTCGCCGCGGCGTGGAGCCACCCCACGACGCGCTGCTTCGTCGTCTCCGGCGGCCAGGTCCTCATCGACGAGACGTCCGACGGGCGCACCGAACTCGTCATGACCCCGTCCTTCGAAGCACCCCTCACCGAGGCCCACCGGTACTTCCTCGGCACTGACGAGGACGGCGTCAGCTACTTCGCTCTCCAGAAGGACGCGCTGCCCGGCCGCATCGACCAGTCCGCCCGCCCGGCCGGCCTGCGCGAGGCCGGACTGCTGCTGTCCCCGCGGGACGTCGGCCTGATGGTGCACGCCGTCGGCCTGGAGAACTGGCAGCGCACCCATCGCTTCTGCTCGCGCTGCGGGGAGCGCACGGTCATCGCCGCCGCCGGCCACATCCGCCGCTGCCCGGCGTGCGGCGCCGAGCACTACCCGCGCACCGACCCCGCGGTGATCATGGCCGTGACGGACGAGGAGGACCGCATCCTGCTCGGCCGCCAGGTTCACTGGCCCGAGGGCCGCTTCTCGACCCTCGCCGGTTTCGTCGAGCCCGGCGAGTCCATAGAGCAGGCGGTGCGCCGAGAGGTCTTCGAGGAGGTCGGCGTCAGCGTCGGCCGGGTCGACTACATCGCCAGCCAGCCCTGGCCGTTCCCCTCCAGCCTGATGCTGGGCTTCACGGCCCGCGCCACCTCCACCGACATCGAGGTCGACGGCGACGAGATCCACGAGGCCCGCTGGTTCTCCCGCGACGAACTCGGCGCCGCCTTCGAATCCGGCGAGGTCCTGCCGCCCTACGGCATCTCCATCGCGGCCCGCCTGATCGAACTCTGGTACGCCAAGCCCCTGCCGACCCGCGGTTTCCTGTGACGCGACACGACACGACACGACCCGACACGACGTGACGCGCTTCACCGGCTGACGCGACACAGAGGAGGGCGGCCCCCGAACCGCCGGGGACCGCCCTCCTCACACCGCCGTGAGCCGCACGCTCACGCCGCGGTGAGTCACGCGCCGATCTTCTGCTTGACCTGAGCGAGCGAAGGATTCGTCAGCGTCGAACCGTCGGGGAACAGCACGGTCGGCACCGTCTGGTTCCCGCCGTTCGCCTTTTCCACGAATGCCGCGGACTCCGGGTCCTGCTCGATGTTGATCTCGTCGTACGTGATGCCCTCGCGGTCCATCTGGCTCTTCAGCCGGCGGCAGTAGCCGCACCACGTGGTGCTGTACATCGTCACGGTGCCCGGCATGTCGGTCGCGCTCCTTCAAGGGCTCGGGGACGTCTGGTCGCAGTGGAGGAACGTCCGGGCACGCGCCGTCATTCCCCCGGGGAGCCCCTCACGGCGTGACGCCCGCCGCATTGGTACGACTGCGGCGGCCCGCCTGTGGACAACCGTCCCGCCCGTCTCCGGCGACCTGGCAGCATGGCTGTGTGACAGCAGCAACGCATTCCCCCCTCTTCCCGCAGGTACCGGACTCGGCCGACGCGGTGCTCGAAGGGCTCGACCCCGAGCAGCGCGAGGTGGCCACCACCCTGCGCGGTCCGGTGTGCGTGCTGGCGGGAGCCGGAACGGGCAAGACCCGGGCGATCACCCACCGCATCGCCTACGGAGTCCGCGCCGGCGTCCTGCAGCCCTCCAGCGTGCTCGCCGTCACGTTCACCAACCGCGCCGCCGGCGAGATGCGCGGCCGGCTGCGCCAGCTCGGCGCCCAGGGCGTCCAGGCCCGCACCTTCCACTCCGCCGCCCTGCGCCAGCTCCAGTACTTCTGGCCGAAAGCCGTCGGCGGCTCCCTGCCCCGGCTAGTCGACCGCAAGATACAGCTCGTCGCCGACGCGGCGGCCGCCTGCCGCATCCGACTCGACCGGGGGGAGCTGCGCGACGCCACCGCCGAGATCGAGTGGTCCAAGGTCACCCAGACCGTCCCCGCCGACTACCCGGCCGCCGCTGCCGTGGCGGGCCGCGACGCCCCCCGCGATCCCGCAGAGATCGCCCAGCTCTACGCCGCCTACGAGGACATCAAGCGGCAGCGCGCCGTCATCGACTTCGAGGACGTGCTGCTGCTGACCGTCGCCGTCCTCCAGGACCGGCGCGACATCGCCGACCAGGTCCGCGCCCAGTACCAGCACTTCGTCGTCGACGAGTACCAGGACGTCAGCCCCCTCCAGCAGCGCCTGCTGGAGCTGTGGCTCGGCGACCGGGACGACCTGTGCGTGGTGGGCGACGCCAGCCAGACGATCTACTCGTTCACCGGAGCCACCCCCGACCACCTTCTGGACTTCCGCACCCGCCATCCCGGTGCCACCGTCGTCAAGCTGGTCCGTGACTACCGTTCCACGCCCCAGGTCGTCCATCTCGCCAACGGTCTGCTCGCCCAGGCTCGTGGCCGCGCCGCCGACCACCGGCTGGAGCTGATCTCCCAGCGCGCCGCGGGACCGGAACCCGCGTACTGCGAGTACACCGACGAGCCCGCCGAAGCCGAGGGAGCCGCCCGCCGCATCCGCGAACTGCTCGACGCCGGCGTCCCGGCCGCCGAGATCGCCGTCCTGTTCCGCACCAACGGCCAGTCCGAGACCTACGAACAGGCACTCGCCGACGCCGGCATCCCCTACCAGCTGCGCGGCGCCGAGCGGTTCTTCGACCGGCCCGAGGTGCGCAAGGCCATCGTCTCCCTGCGCGGCTCAGCCCGTTTCAGCGGCAACGACACCGTCCTCGACGACGCCGACGACCTGCCCTCCCAGGTGCGTGCCGTGCTCTCCGGCGAGGGCTGGACGCCCAAGCCGCCCGCCGGTTCCGGCGCTGTCAGAGAGCGCTGGGAGTCGCTGGCCGCCCTGGTCCACCTGGCGCAGGACTTCGGTGCCGCCAGGCCCGGCGTCACCCTCGCCGACCTGGTCGCCGAACTCGACGAGCGGGCCAACGCCCAGCACGCGCCGACCGTGCAGGGCGTCACCCTCGCCTCCCTGCATTCGGCGAAGGGCCTGGAGTGGGACGTCGTCTTCCTGGTCGGTGTCGCCGAGGGCATGATGCCGATCACCTACGCGAAGACCGACGAGCAGATCGAGGAGGAGCGCCGTCTCCTCTACGTCGGGGTCACCCGCGCCCGCGAGCGTCTCCACATCTCCTGGGCGCTGTCCCGCTCGCCCGGCGGACGGTCCAGCCGCCGCCCCAGCCGCTTCCTCGACGGGCTGCGGCCCGGCTCCGGCGTCGCGGCGGGGCGGGGCTGGTCCGCCGCCTCGGGAGGCGTCGAGCGCGGTGCGACGAGCCGGGCGGCGGGAGTCTCCGCGGTGCCGCGGCGGACGCAGCGCACCCCGGCCCGCTGCCGGGTCTGCGGGCGCGGCCTCACCGACGCCGGGGAGATGAAGCTGATGCGCTGCGAGGACTGCCCTTCGGACATGGACGAAGGGCTCTACGAGCGGTTGCGCGACTGGCGCGCGATCCAGGCGGGGCGCAACGGTCAGCCCGCGTACTGCGTCTTCACGGACAAGACCCTCATCGCGATCGCCGAGGCCGTCCCCGAGGAGGCGGCCGAGCTGGCGCGCATCCCCGGGGTCGGTATGCGCAAGTTCCACCGCTACGGGGCCGATGTACTGGCCATCTGCGCAGGCCAGGACCCGGCTGGAGAGGCCGAATGAGACTGATCCGAACTCGTCGAAAAAATAGTTTGCGCATGCCCCGGCAATCCCCATAGGTTCTTAGGCACGAGAACAGAGGCCTTCTCGAAGGCCCTGATCCCGTGCTGTACTTGCATATCCGCCGGACCGGGTTCACCCCTGGTCCCCCGAGACGCCGAGAGGAGGCGATTCCAGTGATCATCAACAACGCCAGCACCATCAGCACCGCCAAACTGACCGATCGCTCCATCGTCTCCATGTGCATGCTCGGCGCCTCCAACCTGGGCACCGGTCTGTCCGGCATTCGTGCCGATCGGCCGGCGTCCTCCGTCGCTCTTGCGGGCCTCCCTGTCCGCGAGCGCAGCGAGCGACCGACCAAGGCACTGGAAGCGGCAGTAGTGGCACAGGCGAAGGCCTATGCCTTTACGGCGACCGGTGCCGGATTCCGGAAGCAGACGACGCAGCACCACCAGATGTGGGCCTTCCGTGGGCCAGAACCCTGGAGTGATCCAGCCTGATCTTCGATCAGGCCGGCGCCTTCAGGGCCGCGGAACCCCATCCGGGATCCGCGGCCCTTCTGTTTGTCCTCCAACGGGGACGACGAAGCGAAGGGGCCTCGGGACAAGAAAAGAACCCGGTACCAGCCGCCACCGGCCCCACAGGGCCGACCGACCAGACGAGGAAGACGAACCGTGCAACTCGAAGCGCACGCCCCGTCCGTACCGCCTTCCGAAACGATCCCCCCGCCCGGCCTCACGGAGGACTCCGCCTTGACCCCGCTCACCGCGCTCACCGCGCTCGACGACGCCATCGAGAACCTGGGCGTACCCGTCCCCTGCCGTTCCTACGACCCGGAGGTCTTCTTCGCCGAGTCGCCCGCGGACGTCGAGTACGCCAAGTCCCTCTGCCGGACCTGCCCGCTGATGGAGGCCTGCCTCGCCGGCGCCAAGGAGCGGCGTGAGCCCTGGGGTGTCTGGGGTGGCGAGCTGTTCGTCCAGGGTGTCGTCGTCGCCCGGAAGCGGCCGCGTGGCCGCCCGCGCAAGAACCCGGTCACAGCATGAACACCACAGGAACCATCGACCGTCCCCTCACGCACGACCCCAAGAAGCAGGCCCCGATGAAGCCGTCCACCAGCGAGCCCGCAGGCTCCGCGACCGAAGACGTCACCACCACCGGCGCGAACGACTCGCGTCAGAACAGGACCCGAGAGATGCAACTCATCCCAGAAGCCCTGGCACGTGCGCATATGCACGACCGGCTGCACGAGGCCGAGCGGGAACGCCGGGCCATGCGCCTGGCGACCGCCCGCCGGATGCAGCGCCGGGCCGAGCGCGCCTCGCTGCGCGCTCGCCGGGCGCTCGCGATGGCCGTGATGCAGTAGCCCTTCCCGCCTGAAGCGGTGGCCTCCCGGTGAGGGAGGCGAAGCTCTCCCCGCGGGGGCCGGTCCGTCCGAACGGACCGGCCCCCGCGGTGCGTTGTCCGCGGCGGCCGGTCCCGGTCCCGGCCCCGGCCGCGAGGCCGACCTGCCGGCCGCCTCACGCCTCCGCCGCTGTGTCCTCCTCGTCCTCCTCCGGGCCGGCCCCGAGGCCGTCCTCGAGTCCTTCTTCGAGCCCTTCCTCCGTGTCCGCCTCGACGACGAACCCCGGGAGCCACGCCTCCAGTTCCTCGCGCAGTCGCACCGCCGCGCCGAGCTGGCACAGCACACCGATCGTGCTGAGCGTCACCCGGTGGATCAGCAGGTACGCCGGGGGGAGGTTGAGCTGCTTGCCCAGTTGGTGGGCGGGGGAGCGGGGGTCGGCGATCCGCGCGGCCTGGCTGCGCATCCAGTCACGGGTGAACGTGAACTCCTCCACCCGCGCCGGCTCGATGATCGGCAGGAGGTAGTCCAGGACGGCGTCGGGGTCCAGCTCTATGGACTCCTTGACGAAGCCCTCCCTGCGCAGCAGTTCGTAGACCGCGGCGGCCTCGCCGTCCAGTGTCATCCGCAGGGATTCGCCGATGGGCTCGGGCAGGCCGCCCGGGAGCCGGTCCACGGTGCCGAAGTCCAGTACGCCCAGCCGCCAGTCGTCCTCGCCGTCGGGGCCGCCGGGCAGCAGACGGAAATTGCCGGGGTGCGGGTCGGCGTGCAGCAGACCGGTGCGGGCCGGGCCGGAGAACAGGAAGCGGGACAGCAGCTGACCGGCGCGGTCCCGCTGCTCCTGGGTGCCGTCGGAGATCACCTCGGACAGCGGCACTCCGTCGATCCACTCGGTGATCAGCACCTGGTCGCCCTGGTGGACCACTGCCGGGACCACGACGTCGGGATCGTCGGCGAACTCCTCGGCGTGAGCCTGCTGGGCCTGCGCCTCCAGGGCGTAGTCCAGTTCCTCGGAGACCCGGTCCCGCAGCTCGGTGATCAAGGGCTTGACGTCCATACCGGGGACGAGAGGGCCCAACAGACGGGCGAATCGGCTGAGTTGGGTCAGGTCGGACAGTAGGGCCTCGCCCGCCCCGGGGTACTGCACTTTGACCGCGACCTCACGTCCGTCATGCCACACCGCCCGGTGCACCTGGCCGATCGAGGCGGCGGCGGCCGGTTTGTCGTCGAACTCCAGGAACAGGTCCGCCCAGTCCTCGCCGAGCCGCTCGGCGAGCGCGGCGTGCACCGTGCGGGTCGGCATCGGCGGCGCCGCCTCCTGGAGCTTGGTGAGGGCCGCTCGGTAGGGGCCGGCGATCTCCTCGGGCAGGGCCGACTCGAAGACGGACAGGGCCTGCCCGAACTTCATCGCACCACCCTTCAACTCGCCGAGGACCTTGAACAGTTGCTCAGCGGTGCGCTGCTGCAGCTCGCGGCCGACGATCTCCGCGGACTCGCCCACGATGCGCTTGCCCAGGCCCCAGGTCGCCCGGCCGGCGAAGCCGAGCGGGAGCGCGGCGAGCTTGGCGGTCCGGGTGACCGCCTTCCGGGGAAGATCAGACATGCGCCCTCCAAGTCCCAGCCGGCCGCGTCGCTTGTGGCGTACGGCCCAACTCGGTCGACTGCCGTTGCTCCGCCATTGTCGCGCGCGACACCCCTTCCTCGGAGGGAGTGTGTTCCTCCTTACCTTTCTCCGCCGACCCGCACGAGCACCCCGAGTGTGCCCACACCGGTCGCGCGTGCCACTGGAGCGTCGGCAGGGCGACCTCCCAGCGCGCGCCCGCGCTCGACGGGAGACCGCCGTCGAGGAAGGCGACCGCGTGTGCCGCCGCCAGGCCGGCGACGGTCGCGGCCAGCGTCAGATCGCAGGCGCGGGCCGGGCGCCGCCGTCCCCCGGAGTGCCACTGCGCGACCAGGCGCGGCCAGGCCGGATCACGATCGGTGCGCCCGTGGTGCAGACAGCCGGCGCACGCCGTCTCCCCCGGGAGGACCAGGGGGCCCACGACACCCGTCGCCTCCACCACCCCGGCGTACAGGTGGGGTGTGCCCGAGGCGATCAGAGGCTCGGCCGCCGAAGGCGCGGGCGCGTGCACGGACACGTCGTCCCGAGGGGCGAGGACGACCAAGGAGAAGCCGGGCGAGTCCGTCTCGGCCGGGGAGCGCGGGCTTCTGCGCGGCGGGCGGTCCGGAGCCGCCCCGCGGGCCGCGCGCCCGGCGGCCTCGTCCCGGCGTTCGCCCACCGCTTCCACGGCCAGCCCGCCCGGTGCGACGTCCCCCGGCTCCACCCGGCCGCCGTCGCGCACGTCCACCTCGCCCACCCCGGCTCCCGACAGGAGCGAAGCCAGGACCGAGCCGACCCGTCCCGCCCCGCGTACCTGCACCCGCATCCGCCGCCGCGCCGCCAGGCGGCCGAGCGCTTCACCCGGTTCGGAGACGGTCAGCGAGAGCGAGGCGAGGTCGGGACGCAGCCGCTCCATGACGTCCTTCTTCTCCCGCAACGCGTCGGCGTCCGGTCCACCGCCGCGCGCGTCGTCCAGCAGTCCAGCCCGGGCCAGCCGCTTCACCAGCAGGTCCACATGATCGTCGGGCAGGTCCATCCGCCTGCCCTCCTGACGCAGGAGCGGCAGACCACGGGTGCCGTCCAGCAGGTCCAGGAAACTCCCCGTCGCGGTGTCCATCGGGCCGAGCGTCAACGCGTGCGCCGGAGTCATCCCGAACTGCACGGTGTTGAGATCGCGCCAGCCGCGCCGCAGCGCGGGCTTCACCATCGGATGCATCGAAAACCCCCGTCAGCCTGAGATCACGGCCCCCGCCGGGATCAGCCCGCAACTCATCGCACCGGCGGAGCTTCAGGCGTGGGGACGACCTCGCTCCGCCGGCTCGTGCCAGCATGCCGGGGCCTCGCCGATCGGTGCCGAAAGTTGTCCACAGGCGGACAGGTTCGTCGTACTGATCCGTCGTACTGATCCGTCGTACGAGGCAGGGCAGCGGGCGGCGCTCGGAACCCGACCGCCCCGGAGTCGGGACTTCCGCCATGTGCAGCGGGTAACGTCTGGGCGTGCCCGCCGACCCACTGCACCGCGCCAAAAAGCCACAGCACAGCACGACGAACCAGCCGCCGAGCGGTTCGGGGGCGAGCGCGATCGAGGTCCGCAGAAGCGCCCGCCGACGCCGGACGGTCTCCGCGTACCGCGAGGGCGATCGCACCATCGTGCTCATCCCCGCCCGGATGTCCGCGGCTGAGGAGCAGCGCTGGGTGAGCGTCATGCTCGACAAGCTGGCCGCCCAGGAGAGCCGGCGCGTCCCCGGCGACGCCGAGCTGGCCGAGCGTGCCGAGCGGCTGTCGGCGCAGTACTTCGCCGGCCGGGCGCGGGCCGCCTCCGTGCGCTGGGTGACCAACCAGAACACCCGCTGGGGCTCCTGCACCCCGGCCGAGGGCAGCATCCGTCTGTCGCACCGGCTCAAGGGCATGCCGGAGTACGTCATCGACTACGTCCTGCTGCACGAGCTCGCGCATCTGCTCGTACCCGGCCACGGCGCCGACTTCTGGCGGCTCCTGGAGGCCTATCCGCGCACCGAGCGGGCCCGCGGCTATCTGGAAGGAGTGGCGGCCGCCGCCCGGCTGCCCAAGGATCCCGGCCCGCGCGAGGACTGAGCCCGTTGTGTACCGGGTCTGTACCGACATCGTCCGATGTCGGAGTTTGCCGTTAGCCTGGCGCGACGCACTTCGAATCGGGATGGGGGACGGTCGTTACGCATGACCAGGCAATTCCAGCGCGGCCACAAGGCCAGGATCAGTGACCTCACCGCGGGCACGGATCTGTACGTCGGTGTGCAGATCTCCGGTCCGGGCCTGACCTTCGACATCAGCTGCTTCGGCCTCGACGCCGACGAGCGGCTCTCCGACGACCGGTACTTCGTCTTCTTCAACCAGCCGAAGTCCCCAGAGGAGTCCATCCAGCTCCTGGGCGCCCAGGCGGGTGACACGGAGTCCTTCCGCGTCACCCTCGACCGGATCCCGCCGCAGATCCAGAAGCTGTCCTTCACGGCGACCGTCGACGGCGCCGGGCAGATGTCGCAGATCGGCCCCGGCTACCTCCGGATCGTGGCGGGCGGCGAGGAGGTGGCCCGGTACGCGTTCGACGGTTCGGAGTTCTCCACCGAGCGAGCCGTGATGCTCGGTGACTTCTACCTGAAGGACGTCTGGCGTTTCGCGGCGGTCGGTCAGGGCTTCGACGGCGGTCTGGACGCGCTGCTGAAGAACTTCGGCGGCGAGGTCATGGAGGAGGAGGCGCCCGCCGCCCCCCAGCAGCCGCAGACCGGCGCCGTTCCCGGCTTCGCCCCGCCGGCCCAGGCCGGCGAGCCGCCCGCGTTCGGCGCCCCCTCCGCCGCGCCCTCCGCCCCGCACCATCCCGCCCCGCAGAGCTTCGCGCCGCCCGCCGCGACACCGCCGGCGCAGGCCCCGCCCCCCGCGCCGGCGCCTTCGATGCACGCCGCACCGACCATCGTCGCGCCGCTGACCCCGCCGGGCGGCGCACCCGTCCCGCCGCCCGCCCCGGCCCCCGCGCCGTACGGCCAGCCGGGCCAGCAGCCGCCGTACGGCCAGCCGCCCCACCAGCAGTCCTACGGCCAGGCCGTCCCCAGCGCCCCGACCGCACCGCTGCCCCCCGGTTACGCCCAGCCTCCTCAGGCCCCTCAGGCCCCCACCGGTTACGGCCAGCAGCAGCCCTACGGTGTGCCGCAGGGCGCGCCCCAGGGCGGCGCCGGGGTGTCCGCCGCGCTCCAGCGGTTCAAGGAGACGCCCACCGGTCAGCGCTGGACGCAGCAGAACAAGAAGCTGATCCGCGTCGACCTCGGCGTCGGCGGCCAGCCCGTGCTGGCCCGCCAGGGCAGCATGGTGCTCTACCAGGGCAAGGTCGACTTCAGCTACAAGGGCGCCGGGTTCGCCGGCCGGATCGTGGGCAACGCGACCGGCCAGGAGATGCAGCTGATGCGCTGCACCGGCCAGGGACAGGTGTTCCTCGCCGACAACTCCACGATGCTGCACCCCATCGAACTCCAGGGAGACGGCCTCTGCGTCTCCGCCGAGAACGTCCTCGCCTTCGACGAGAGCCTCCAGTACGAGGTCCGCCGCGTCGAGGGGCACGGCATCCCCGGCGGCGCCCTGTTCACCATGCAGTTCACCGGCACCGGGACGATCGTCGTGAAGACGCACGGCACCCCCGTCGTGCTGCCGGTCACGCCCACTACCTTCGCCGACTGCAACGCCGTCGTCGCCTGGTCGGCTGCCTCCCAGGTCGTCGTCTCCAGCCAGGTGCGGATGCGCCGCAACGCATACCCCGGCGACACCGGCGAGAGCGTCAACCTCCAGTTCCGGGGTGCGCCCGGCAACTTCATCGTCGTCCAGCCGTACGAGGTCTGAGGGAGCCCGTCATGAACCAGCCGCTCGCGGGCTTCGCCCCCGCACCCGTCACCGCCCGTATGGAGAACCACGGCAACCACATGCTGAAGGTCGCCCTCCAGACCGGGAACGACCTCCTCGCGCGGGTGGGCTCGATGATCGCCTACGAGGGCTTCATCCAGTACGAGCCCAACCCGCCGGCCGTGCGCCAGATCGCGCGCGACTGGATGACCGGGGAGGGCGCGCCGCTGATGAAGTGCTCCGGCGACGGTCTGCTCTACCTCGCCGACTACGGCGCCGACGTGGTCGTGATCAACCTCAACGGCGACGGCATCTCCGTCAACGCCACCAACCTGCTCGCCTTCGACGCCCATCTCACCTGGGGCGTGGAGCGGGTCAAGGGGCTGGCGAAGTTCGCCGGTCAGGGCCTGTGGAACACGAGGATCTCCGGGCAGGGCTGGGTCGCGCTGACCTCCCGGGGCAAGCCGATCGTCGTGGACTGCGGCGGCGGCGAGAACGAGACGTACGTCGACCCGGACGCGCTGGTCGCCTGGTCGCCGAACCTCAAGGTCAAGGGCAAGCGCAGCTTCAAGGCGCAGTCGCTCATCGGCCGGGGCAGCGGCGAGGCCTACCAGATGGCCTTCTCCGGTGAGGGCATCGTCGTCGTCCAGCCCAGCGAGGACAGCACCGACCGTCTCCGGGTCCGGGGCTGAGGGGGAGCCAGAGCCACCATGCAGAGTTCGCTTTTCGCCTACAACGACCAGCCCACCCAGGAGCGCTGGAGCCTGCAGAACAAGCAGATGCTCCGCGTCGCCCTGGAGGGCCACGACGACATCCTCGCCCGCAAGGGCACCATGGTCGCCTACCAGGGGCTCGTGGAGTTCGACGCCGAGTACCGGAGCGGCAACCAGGCACGCGCGCGTGCGCGCACCGGCGAGGGCCTGGACCTGATGCGCTGTCATGGGCAGGGCACCGTCTACCTCGCCAACCTGGCCCAGCACATCCACCTCGTGGACGTGGAACAGGACGGCCTCACCGTCGACAGCAGCTACGTCCTCGCCATGGACTCCTCGCTGCACCACGAGGTGATCGCCGTCGACAGCCTCTACGGCATCTCCGGCTCGGGGAAGTACCAGCTCAACATCACCGGCCGGGGCCGGGTCGCCCTGATGACGTCCGGCGCCCCGCTGATGATGCAGGTCACGCCCGACAAGTACGTCAACTGCGACGCGGACGCGATCGTCGCCTGGTCCACCGGGCTGCGGGTGCAGATGCAGGCCCAGACGCATTCCTCAGGGGTGTGGCGGCGGCGCGGCAACACCGGCGAGGGCTGGGAGCTGAGCTTCATGGGCACCGGCTTCGCACTGGTCCAGCCGAGTGAACTGCTGCCTCCGCAGAACGCCCAGATCGGCTCCGGGCTCGCCGCGCAGTACGGCATGGGACAGCAGGGGGCGCGGGCACAGAACCAGGGCAACGTCTGGAGCTGACGGTCCCGGAAGACGAACGTGTAAGGGGCGGCCACCCGAGTGGCCGCCCCTTACACGTTCGCGTTCACAGTCGTGCGCGCGTCGCCTCCACCAGGCGTACGACCGAGTCGTCCGCCACGTCCGCGACCTCCTCGTAGGGGAACCAGCGCAGGTCCAGGGACTCGTCGCTGATGGCCTCCAGGGCGCCGGCGGGAGCGAGTGCCGCGTACTGGACGTCGAGGTGCCAGGCGCACGGCGTGTGGTGCCGGTCCAGGCGCACCGGGCCGCCCGGGAGCAGGGTCAGGCCGGCGATGCCCGACTCCTCGGTGGCCTCGCGCAGGGCGGCGGCCGCGAGCGTCGCGTCGCCCGGCTCGCAGTGGCCGCCCATCTGGAGCCACATCCGCAGCTTCCGGTGCAGCGTCAGCAGCACCCGCCCGCGCGCGGGATCGATCACCAGGGCGCTGGCGGTGATGTGGCCGGCCCCGCAGGCCTTCCACATGCCGTCCGGGTGGGTCTGGAGATGCTCCAGGTACGTCTGGCGCAGCTCTTCCTGGTCCTCGTACTCCTTCAGGACGAGGACCGCTTCGTCGTGCAGGCTCACTCGGTGTCGTCGTCCTTCGCGTCCGGCTCCGGCTTGCCCGCTTCCGGCTTCTCCGGCCCCTTGTCCAGGTCCGGCTTCCCGCCGGTCGAGCCGCTCGCCGCCTCGCCGAGGATCTTGTCCAGCTCGGAGAAGTCCAGCTGCTCGCGGTGGACGAAGCCGTCCGGGTCGTCCAGATCGGCGGCGGTCGGCAGCATGTCGGGGTGGGCCCACAAGCCGTCACGGCCGTCGACACCGCGCGCGTCGGTCAGCGACGCCCACAGCCGGGACGCGTCGCGCAGCCGGCGCGGGCGCAGCTCCAGACCGATCAGGGTGGCGAACGTCTGCTCCGCCGGACCGCCCGAGGCGCGACGGCGGCGCAGGGTCTCACGCAGCGCGTCCGCGGAGGACAGACGCGGCTTGGCCGCCGCGTGCACCACCGCGTCCACCCAACCCTCGACCAGCGCCAGGGCCGTCTCCAGACGGGCCAGGGCGGCCTTCTGCTCGGGGGTGTCCTCCGGCTGGAACATGCCCTGCTGGAGCGCGTCCTGAAGCTGCTCGGGGTTCTGCGGGTCGAACTGGCCGACCACGTCCTCCAGCTTGGCGGTGTCGACCTTGATCCCGCGCGCGTAGCCGTCGACCGCGCCGAACAGATGCGAGCGCAACCACGGCACGTGCGCGAAGAGACGCTGGTGGGCGGCCTCGCGCAGGGCGAGATACAGCCGCACCTCGTCCTTCGGGACGCCGAGGTCCTTGCCGAACGCCTCGACGTTCGCCGGCAGCAGCGCGGCCTTGCCGGCCGGGCCGAGCGGCAGGCCGATGTCGGTCGAGCCGACGACCTCGCCCGCGAGGACGCCGACGGCCTGCCCGATCTGCGAGCCGAACATGGCGCCGCCCATCGAACGCATCATGCCGATCAGCGGGCCGGCCATGGCCTGCATCTCCTCCGGCAGGACGTCGCCCATGGCCGTGCCGACGCGCTCGGCGACCGGGTTCACCAGTTCCTTCCACGCCGGCAGCGTCGCCTCGACCCACTCCGCGCGCGACCACGCCACGGCCGATCCGGCGCCGGACGGCAGGGAGGTCGCGTCGTCCAGCCACAGGTCGGCCAGACGGACCGCTTCCTGCACGGCGGAGTGCTCGGCGGGGCCGACACTGGCGTCCTTGACGCCGTCGGAGGTGCCCTGGGCGACCGTCTGACGGGCGATCTGCTGGGCCATGTCCCAGTTCACCGGGCCGCCCTCGTAGGAGAGCATCTGGCCGAGCTGCTGGAACGCGGCGCCCAGGTCGCTGGGGTTCAGCGAACCGAACATGGCGGCGAGCGGATTGTCGGCACCCGGGCCTCCCGGGCCGCCGAAGCCGCCGGGGCCGGACAGCCCGAAACCGAACGGGTTGGCCGGTCCCTGCCCACCGCCGCTCTGCGGGTCCTTCTTCTTGCCCTCGTCGCCGTCTTCCGGCTCCTCCGGCGGAAGGCCGAATCCGAATGGGGTGTCACTCACGGGGTTCCTCGGCTGGTAAGGCCACCGGCTCTCGGCCGGCGGCGCGGCTGCCCTGCAACACCACCCAGCGTAGACACCCCGGCTCGATCGGGCCTCGGTGCTTCGCCGACTCTCGGCCTGCGGCAGGATGGATGCCACTTGGTACGTACGCGCCACTCGCGCTCGTATGGAAAACAACCGCTGGAGACACCTGGTGAGTTCCCCAGATCCGCAGGTTCGCGCAGCGCGAAACCACTCGGCCCCGTCCGCGGGGCGCGGGCCCGTCGTCGCCGTCACCGGCGCCGCGACGGGAGTGGGCGCGCTCCTCACCGAGCGGCTCGCCGCGTCGGACGAGATCAAGCAGGTCGTCGCCATCGACGAGCGGCGCGGCGAGTGCGACGCGGCGCAGTGGCACATCCTCGACGTCCGGGACCCGGCCATCGCCGACAAGCTGCGCGGCGCGGACGTGGTGGTCCACCTGGCGCTCGACCTGGACCTGGGGAGCGACTCCGCCGCCCGGACGGCGTACAACGTGCGCGGTACTCAGACCGTGCTCACCGCCGCCGCGGCGGCCGGGGTGCACCGCGTGGTGCTGTGCACCTCCGCGATGGTCTACGGGGCGCTGCCCGACAACGAGCTGCCGCTGTCGGAGGACGCGGAGCTGAAGGCGACGGCGGAGGCGACCGGCGTCGGGGACCTGCTGGAGATCGAGCGGCTGGCGCGGCGCGCCCCACGCGCGCATCCGGGTCTGAACGTCACCGTGGTGCGGCCGGCGGTGCTGGTGGGAGGCACGGACACCGCTCTGACCCGGTACTTCGAGTCGCCCCGGCTGCTCGTCGTCGCCGGGTCACGGCCCGCGTGGCAGTTCTGCCATGTCGAGGACCTGTGCGGTGCGCTGGAGTACGCCGTCCTGGAGAAGGTGGACGGGGAGCTGGCCGTGGGCTGCGACGGATGGCTGGAGCAGGAGGAGGTGGAGGAGCTCAGCGGGATCCGGCGGATGGAGCTGCCGTCGGCGGTCGCGCTGGGGGCCGCCGCCCGGCTGCACCGGATCGGTCTGACGCCGTCCCCGGCGGGGGACCTGGCGTACACGATGTACCCGTGGGTGGTGAGCGGGAGCCGGCTGCACGACGCGGGGTGGCGGCCCGGGTGGACCAACGAGGAGGTCCTGGCGGAGCTGCTGGAGGAGGTGTCCGGGCGGCATACGGTGGCCGGGCGTCGGCTGGGGCGCAAGGACGCGACGGCGGCGGGCGCGGCGGGGGCGACGGTCGCTCTGCTGGGTGCGGCGGCCGTGGTGCGGCGGGCCCGGAAGGCCCGGCGGCGGTAGCGGGCTGAGGGCGCCCGGCCCAGGTGCGGCAGTATGGGGAGTATGGCTTCCAGCAACGATCACCCGGGTGAGCAGGGCTCTTCCGACCCGCTCAAGTTGATCGCCGTCCGTGACACCGCGCTCTCCCTGGACGAGGTCTTCCGGGCCGTCGGGGACGACGCGGCCGGTGGCACCGCCCTGTTCGTGGGGACCGTGCGCGACCACGACGGGGGCGCCGACGTCGACGCGCTCGCGTACTCCGCCCACCCCACCGCGGAGGCGGAGATGCGGCGGATCGCCGAGAAGGTCGTCGCCGGCTACCCGGTGCGGGCGCTGGCCGCCGTGCATCGGGTCGGGGAGCTGAAGGTGGGCGACCTGGCCGTCGTCGTCGCCGTGTCGTGCCCGCACCGGGGCGAGGCGTTCGAAGCCTGCCGGAAGCTGATCGACGACCTCAAGCACGAGGTGCCCATCTGGAAGCACCAGAGGTTCTCCGACGGGACGGACGAATGGGTCGGCGCCTGCTGACGGCCGCCCGCCGACGCACGCCCACGCCTCGATCATCTTCCGGTTGCGTAACCCGACCCCTGCCGTGAGCGTTGTCAGTGCGGATGGTTAATCTGCTGATCAGTCAGTTGCTGTGGGCTCACTTCAGGTCGGGAGGTCGGCATGGCGGTGCTCGCCTGGTTGTTGATTCCGCTGGTGGCCGGGGTCGGCGCCGGTCTGTGGGGCAGCTGGGCCAACCGGACCCGCAGGGTCCGCGGCGACGGGCCGGAACTCGACGGCTACGCGCGCTTCCGGGCGGCCATGGAGAGGTCCCACACCGGTTCATGATCCGGCAACTGGCCCTGACGGTGCGCTGACAGAGGCGTCCCGTACTGTCGAGGCATGCCACGCCGCACCGCGACGATGCTCGCCTCCACCCTGATGCTGATCGCGCTTCTGTGCGCGGGAGTGCTCATCCCCGTGCCGTATTCGGAGATGTCCCCGGGGCCCACGGTGAACACCCTCGGCGAGCACGACGGCGAGCCGGTGCTGCAGATCTCCGGGCGCAAGACCTACGAGTCGACCGGTCACCTGAACATGACCACCGTGCGGGTCACCGGCGCCGAGTACCGGATGAACCTCGTCGAGACGGTCTACGGCTGGCTCGCGCACGACTACAAGGTCGTGCCGCACGACACGCTCTACCCGGACGGCAAGACCGAGGAGCAGTCCACCCAGGAGAACGCCGAGGAGTTCAGCCAGTCCCAGGAGAGCGCCAAGGTCGCCGCCCTGAAGGAACTGGACGTGCCGGTGCGGTCCTGGGTGATCGTCTCCACCGTGGTGAAGGGCTCGCCCGCCGAAGGCAGGCTGCACGCCGGCGACGTCATCAAGACCGTCGACGGCACGGACGTGAAGGCGCCCGGGGACGTGGCGAAGCTGGTCACCAAGCACAAGCCGGGAGAGAAGGTCGCCTTCGGGATCGTGCCGGCCAAGGAGCAGGCGGCCGCCGAGAAGGAGAAGCGGACGCCGAACAAGGTGGAGACGGTCTCCATCACCACCGCCAGGTCCGGCGACAAGGGGCAGCAGCGCGCGATCGTCGGGATCACCGCCGGGACCGACCACACCTTCCCGTTCACCATCGACATCAAGCTCGCCGACGTCGGCGGCCCGAGCGCCGGCCTGATGTTCGCGCTCGGCATCTACGACAAGCTCACTCCGGGAAGCCTGACCGGCGGCAAGTTCGTCGCCGGCACCGGGACCATCGACGACGACGGCAAGGTCGGGCCGATCGGTGGCATCCAGATGAAGACGGTCGGCGCGCGCGCCAAGGGCGCCCAGTACTTCCTGACGCCCGCCGACAACTGCGCGGAGGCCGCCGAGGACGTCCCCGGCGGGCTGACGCTCGTCAAGGTGGACACCATCGGCGACGCCCTCGGCGCTTTGGCGGACATCCGCGGCGGCGACACGGCCGGCCTGCCGAAGTGCACGACCGGGTGAGCCTCGCGGGGCCGGGGCGGGCCCCTTCCTACTCCTCGAAGGTCGCCGACAGGGCCTCCGCGAGACCCGGGACCAGTTTGGCGCCCGTGAGGACCTCCGACGGGGCGTCCTTCTCACGCAGCCGCAGGGCCGACTCACGCGTGCCGTCGCGCAGGACCGCCACCGTCATCCGCACCTCCTGACGGTCGGGGTGGTCGGCCACCCACCGCGTCAGCTTCGCCCCGCTCAGCCCCTGGGGGACCTGGGCCTCGGCGGAGGGCGGCAGCATCAGACGCTCCACGGTCAGCGCGCAGCCGACCACCGCGTCCGGCCAGGCGATCGTGGCGAGGAACTCGTCGAGCGGCTTGTCCGTTGGCACTTCGTCCTGCTCGATCGGAGTGAGACCGGTCGTGGCGGACTCGTCGTCCAGACCGAGCTGGGCGGCGAGCGAGGGTTCCTGCGTCCGCAACCGTGCGGTGTCTACGAGGGCGAAGAGGCGGGCGGGCTGGTCCCAGCCGAGGCCGGAGGCGTACTCGTCGATCTCGAGTACGGCCCGGGTGAGAGGGCTCGCTGCCATAGGAGTGTTGGACATGGTCACAATCCTGCCTCGTTCCTGGCCGGAATCGGGAACCGAGTAAAGGGTGAGTAAGTTGCATAGGTGGGGGCCCGCGATCACGGGGCGCCCCACACGGTCCACGAACACGCGGACCTGACGAATCGACAACAGCGACTTTCGAGGTGCGCACCTTGGCTTTCCAGATGCCGGACCGCGGCGGAGGCCCGACGGGACCGCGGATCAGAGTGGGCCGCCCGTCCCGGCGCGTCCGGACCCTGCTCATGACGCTGGGCGTCCTTGCCGTTCTCGGCATGGCGTTCACCATGTTCGCCGGGTTCTGGACGGACTGGCTCTGGTACCGGTCGGTGAACTACTCCTCCGTGTTCACGACCACGCTGTCGACCAAGATCGGGCTGTTCTTCGTCTTCGGCCTGCTCATGGCGTTCGCCGTCGGCCTCAACATCTGGCTGGCCCACCGGCTCCGCCCGCCGCTGAGCGCCATGTCGATGGAGCAGCAGAGTCTCGACCGCTACCGCATGGGCATCGCGCCGTACAAGAAGTGGCTGCTGCTCGGCATCACCGCGCTGGTGGGGCTGATCGCGGGCGCCTCGGCGTCGAGCCAGTGGCGCACCTGGCTGATGTGGGTCAACGGCGTGCCCTTCGGCGAGAAGGACCCGCAGTTCAAGCTCGACGTGGCCTTCTACGCCTTCGACCTGCCCTGGTACCGGTTCCTGCTCGGCTTCGGCTTCGCCGCCACGATCCTGTCCCTGATCGCGGCCGCGCTCACCCACTACCTGTACGGCGGGCTGCGCGTCACCAGCCCCGGCGCGCGCGCCACCGCGGCGGCCACCGGCCACCTGTCGGTGCTGCTGGGCGTCTTCGTCGCGCTGAAGGCGGTCGCCTACTGGCTCGACCGGTACGGCCTGGCCGTGAAGTCCAGCGACTTCAAGGCCACGGACAACTGGACGGGCCTGCGGTACGTCGACGCCAACGCCTATCTGCCGGCCAAGACGATCCTGTTCTGCATCGCCGTCATCTGCGCCCTGCTGTTCTTCGCCACCCTGTGGCGGCGCACCTGGCAGCTGCCGGTGATCGGCTTCGGTCTGATGGTGCTCTCCGCGATCCTCATCGGCGGCCTGTACCCGGCGATCGTCCAGAAGTTCCAGGTCCAGCCGAACGAGCAGGCCAAGGAAGCGCCGTACGTCGAGAAGAACCTCAAGGCGACGCGTGAGGCGTACGGCATCGACGGCACGCAGGTCACCGAGTACTCGGGCGTCAGCAAGACCGAGGACAAGACGACGCTGCGCGACGACGTCGGGGCCACGGCGAGCATCCGAGTCCTCGACCCGAACATCGTGTCGCCCACGTTCCAGCAGCTCCAGCAGATGCGGAAGTACTACGCCTTCCCCACCAACCTGGACGTCGACCGCTACAAGGTCAACGGCGAGGACCAGGACACGGTCATCGGTCTGCGCGAGCTGAACCTGGCGGGCGTCGACAAGCAGAACTGGATCAACAACCACTTCCGTTACACCCACGGTTACGGCGTGGTCGCCGCCAAGGGCACCACCGCCGACCCCGAGGGCCGTCCGGCGTTCACCGAGTCCGACCTGCCCTCGCAGGGTGTCCTCGGGAAGTACGAGCAGCGTGTCTACTACGGCGAGAAGACGACCACGTACTCGATCGTCGGCGGTCCCCAGAAGGAGATCGACTACTCCGACGACGACGGTGAGAAGACCACCAGCTACACCGGCGACAGCGGGGTCAACCTCTCCAGCCCGCTGAACCGGGCGGCGTACGCGGTCGCGTTCGGCGAGCCGCAGATCCTCTACTCCGGAGCGATCGGGGAGGGTTCGCGGGTCCTGTACAACCGCACGCCCAAGGAGCGCGTCGAGGCGGTCGCCCCGTGGCTGACCATCGACGGCGACGCCTACCCGGCGGTCGTCGGCAACCGGATCCAGTGGATCGTCGACGCGTACACCACCACCAACGGCTACCCGTACGCCTCGCGAACGACCCTCGGCGACACGACCGCCGACTCGCTGACCGCCACCAACAACAACCGCGCGGTGGTGGCCCAGCAGAACCAGGTCAACTACATCCGCAACTCGGTGAAGGCGACGGTCGACGCGTACACCGGCGAGGTCAAGCTCTACCAGTGGGACACCAAGGACCCGGTCCTCAAGACCTGGATGAAGGCGTTCCCGGGGACGGTGGAGAAGAAGTCGGAGATCTCCCCCGACCTGATGGCCCATCTCCGGTACCCGCAGGACCTGTTCAAGGTCCAGCGTGAACTGCTCACCCGCTACCACGTGAAGGACGCCACGACGTTCCTCAGCGGCAGCGAGGTGTGGCAGGTGCCGGACGACCCGACCAACAAGTCGGGCGACGCGGTGCCGCCGTACTACCTGAGCATGAAGATGCCCGACCAGCAGGCGCAGGCGTTCTCGCTGACGACGACGTTCACGCCCAACGGCCGGGACAACCTGAGCGCGTTCATGGCGGTCGACTCCGAGGCCGGCACACCGGACTACGGCAAGATCAGAGTCCTGAAGCTGCCGACGAGCACGACGGTCGACGGACCCAAGCAGGTCCAGAGCCAGTTCAACTCCGAGCAGGACATCGCCGAGTCCATCAGGCTGCTCAGAGGCGGTGACTCCGAGGTCGAGTACGGCAACCTGCTGACGGTGCCGCTCGATGGAGGACTGCTCTACGTGGAGCCCGTGTACGTGCGTGGCGGAGGGCTCAAGTACCCGCTGCTGCGCAAGGTGTTGGTGACCTACGGCGGCAACACCGCCTTCGAGGACACCCTCGACGAGGCTCTCAACAAGGTCTTCGGCACGGAGGGCACGACGCCGCCGCCCGCGGACGAGGGCACCAAGCCGCCGCCGACGTCCCAGAACGCCACGGTCCAGGAGGCGTTGAAGGACGCCCAGGAGGCCTTCACCGCCGGCCAGGAGGCTTTGAAGAAGCCCGACTGGGAGGCGTACGCCAAGGCGCAGAAGGACCTTGAGGACGCGCTGAAGCGGGCCGAGGCGGCGCAGGCCGAGGCGGACAAGAAGGCGGGAGCCGCCGGCGGCTCCAAGCCGACCCCCGGCAGCAGCCCGAAACCTGGCAGCACTCCGAGCGCCGCCGCCAAGCCCGGCGGCAGTCCGGCGGGCAGCGCCGGCGCGCAGCCGAGTCCCAGCCCCAGCGGCTGATCGGAAAAGCTCACCTCGCGCCGTGATACGGTTGTGGAACACGGCGCGGGGTGGAGCAGCTCGGTAGCTCGCTGGGCTCATAACCCAGAGGTCGCAGGTTCAAATCCTGTCCCCGCTACTGAAAGCGAAGGCCCGGATCCTCCAGAGGATCCGGGCCTTCGTGGTGTGCGGGCACAGGTAATCGCGGCTTCTATCGCCGCGCCGCCTCGGGGAGTTGGGGGTGTCTGTGTTTGACTTGTCTCTCTGTGGGCATGTCGACAAAACGCTGAAGTGACCTTACGGGCTGCGGTATACCAGGTGTATCCGGGTTGCGGGTGGTGCGACGATGGACGTTATGGGGGACAAGGCAACTCTGTTCGAGACAGGGCGATTTGTGCAGCCTTCCGACGAGAAGGCCACCCCGGACGCGAGCCGGGGCGGGTACCGGGTCGAGTACGACGACGACCACCGCGACGAACACCGGGACGAGAAGGACGACCACCGCGACGAACAGCGGGACGAGACGGTGGAGGCCGTCGAGGAAGCACGCCGACGGCTGGCCGCCGAGGCCGGTGACGTCGAGGCGATGAGCGTCCTCGGGGCCCTGTTGCTGCGCCGCGGCGAGCTCGACGGAGCCGAACCTCATCTGCGTGCCGCCACCGCGGCCGGCGACCGTGCCGCCGCCAACAACCTGGGCGTCCTCCTCCACCAGCGCGGCTACCCCGACGACGCCGCCGGCTGGTGGCGGGTCGCCGCCGTCGCCGGCTCCGCGGCCGCCGCGCACGCGCTCGGCCGCCACCACCGTGAGCGCGGCGACGAGCCGGCCGCCGAGTACTGGCTGCGCCAGTCCGCGGAACAGGGACACGTGCTGGGCGCCTACGCCCTCGCCGACCTGCTGGAGCACCGCGGGGACCCCGCCGCCGAGCGCTGGATGCGGGCCGCCGCCGAGCGGGGGCACCGGGAGGCGTCGTACCGCCTCGCGCGCGCCCTCGACCGCAGGGACGCCCGCGCCACCGACGACGAGCTCGGCGTGAGCGACACCGGCGGCCCCGCGTCGCCGGAGGCCGAGCAGTGGTACCGGCAGGCAGCCGCGCGCGGCCACCGGCGGGCCGCGCTGCACCTCGGGACGATCCTGGAGAAGCGGGGCGACCTCAAGGAGGCCGGGCGCTGGTACCTGACCTCCGCCAAGGACGGCGAACCGCGCGCCGCCTGCGCGCTGGGGTTCCTGCTGCGCGACGCCGGCGACACCGAGAACGCCGCCGTGTGGTGGCTGCGGGCCGCCCAGGACGGCGACGGCAACGCGGCCAACGCACTGGGCGCGCTCTACGCCGAGCGCGGCCAGACCCAGACCGCGGAGCGCTGGTACCGCACCGCGATGGACGCCGGCGACGACAACGGCGCCTACAACCTCGGGCTGCTCTGCGCCGAGCAGGGGCGGGTCGCGCAGGCCGAGCAGTGGTACCGGCGCGCCGCGTACGCCGGGCACCGGGAGGCGGCGAACGCGCTGGCCATCCTGCTGCTCCAGGGCGGGGACACCGCGGGCGCCGAGCCGTGGTTCTCCAAGGCCGCGGAGGCGGGGAGCGTCGACGCCGCGTTCAACCTGGGGATCCTGTTCGCCGGGCGGGGCGAGGACGTCGTCGCGCTGCGCTGGTACGAGCGGGCCGCGGCCGCCGGGCACACCGAAGCGGCGTTGCAGGTGGGCATGGCCCGGCTGCGGGACGGGGACGAGCAGGGGGCCGAACGGCATCTGCGGTGCGCCGCGGGCGGGGGGAGCGCGGAGGCCGCGTACCGGCTGGCGGCCGTGCTGGACGCGCGCCGGCCGCCGCAGCCGGCGCACGAGCTCGGGGAGACCGTGCACGAGAAGACCGAGTGCGAGGAGTGGTACGAGCGGGCGGCCTCCCAGGGGCACCGGCGGGCGCAGGTGCGGGTCGGGATGCTGGCCGCCGCCCGCGGTGACGTGGTGGAGGCGGCGCGCTGGTACCGGGAGGCCGCGGAGGCGGGGTCGCGCAACGGGGCCTTCAATCTGGGACTGCTGCTGGCCCGGGAGGGGAGCGAGCCGGAGGCGGTGGTGTGGTGGACCCGGGCCGCCGACGACGGGCACGGGCGGGCGGCGCTGCGGCTGGCCCTCGTCTACGCGCGTCGGGGCGAGCTGGCCGAGGGCCAGCGGTGGGCGGACCGGGCGGTATCCCTGGGACCGGCGGAGGTCGCCGAACGAGCGGCCCGCCTGCGGGACGCGCTCCGCCAGGAACTGTCGGCCTGACCTACGACGCCGACACCACGCCGGCCTGCGGGGCTGCGCCGACGGCACCCTGCGCGCGCCAGCAAGCCTGGCCCGGCGGCCCCGGCGGCCCCGGCGGCCCCGGTGGAGCGCCGGGCGGGGTGTGTGCGTTCGCCCGCTCCGGCGGTGTGTCGCCCGCGCCCGTCCAGGGCCCGCCCGGCCGCCGCAGCGGCGCGACTGCCGCAGGCGGCGCGGTCGCGGGACGAGTTGCGTGAGGCGTGGTCCATCTGATCTGCGACGCGAACACCCGTCGCGCCTGCGCCGGTGCGGTGTCGGTGCCGGGCGCGCGCCCGCAAGCCTGGATCGGCGGCATCGGCGGCATCGGCGGCATCGGCGGCATCGGCGGCATCGGTGGAGCGCCGCGCGGGGTGTGTGCGTCCCCCGCTCCGGCGGTGTGCCGCCCGCGCCCGCCCAGGGCACGCCCGGCCGCCGCAGCGGCGCGACTGCCGCAGGTGGCGCGGTCGCGGGATGCGTTGCGTCAGGTGCTGTCCGCCCGACCTGCGGCGCAAGAGCGGTGCCTGCGCGCCTGCCCGGGTGCGGGCGGGGGTGTGGGGTGCTTGCCCGTGCCGACGAGAGGGCTCCCCCCTCAATCCCGGCCGCCGCAAGCTGCACGGGCCGGGATCAAGGGATTTGCTTCTGCGGCAGGGGGTCGCGTAACGTTGCATTCATCGACGCGGGGTGGAGCAGCTCGGTAGCTCGCTGGGCTCATAACCCAGAGGTCGCAGGTTCAAATCCTGTCCCCGCTACTGAAGGCCGAGGGCCGGAATCCATGGGATTCCGGCCCTCGGTGTTTTTCACTGTGCGAAACGGCGCGAAGCGAGCCTGCACGAAGCCGAGCCCGCGCGGCCTTCGTGAAGGCAGGTCCGCGCGGGGGTGTATCAGAGCGCCGCGCAGTTGGGACAGATGCCGCGGTAGGTCACCTCGACGTCGGAGACGGCGAAGCCGAAGCGCTCGGAGTCGGGCAGGTCGGCGAGCGGGTTGCCGCTCGGGTGGACGTCGCGGATCGCGCCGCACTGCCCGCACACCAGGTGGTGGTGGGGCCGGTGGGCGTTGGGGTCGTACCGCTTGGCGCGCCTGTCCGTGGCGACTTCGAGCACCTCGCCGAGCGTGACCAGCTCACCCAGCGTGTTGTACACGGTCGCGCGGGAGATCTCGGGCAGCCTGGCGACGGCCCGCGCGTGGACCTCGTCGGCCGTCAGATGGACGTGATCGCCGTCGAGGACCTCGGCCACGACGCGCCGCTGTGCGGTCATCCGCCAGCCGCGTCCGCGCAGCCGTTCAAGAAGGTCACTCATGCTGATCAGCCTAACAGTAAGGGGACCAGGTCCCGAACGTGTGTGACTTTGGAGTGTCACTTGACTTAGACATTGTCCATTGTAGGATCTGTCTCGGCTTTGGCCAAGCGACAGGAGCAGCAGAAGTGACGTCGGTGACCTGAGTGACCCCCGAGCGACTGCCGCCCGCGGGAACGACCGCCCCCGTCGTTCCTGAGCACCGTGAACCGCCTAGTCCCGGAGGATTTTCATGGCTGAGAACCACGACGCGATCGTCACCGACGAGAAGCCGGCTCAGACGGGCGGCTGCCCGGTCGCGCACGGGCGCGCCGCGCACCCCACGCAGGGTGGCGGGAACCGCCAGTGGTGGCCGGACCGGCTCAATCTGAAGATCCTCGCCAAGAACCCCGCGGTGGCGAACCCGCTCGGCGCGGACTTCGACTACGCCGAGGCGTTCAAGAACCTTGACCTCGCGGCCGTGAAGCAGGACATCGCCGAGGTGCTCACCACCTCGCAGGACTGGTGGCCCGCCGACTTCGGCAACTACGGCCCGCTGATGATCCGTATGGCCTGGCACAGCGCCGGCACCTACCGGATCAGCGACGGTCGCGGCGGCGCCGGCGCCGGTCAGCAGCGCTTCGCCCCGCTCAACAGCTGGCCCGACAACGCCAACCTGGACAAGGCCCGCCGTCTGCTGTGGCCGGTCAAGAAGAAGTACGGCCAGAGCATCTCCTGGGCCGACCTCATGGTCCTCACCGGCAACGTGGCGCTGGAGCAGATGGGCTTCGAGACCTTCGGCTTCGGCGGCGGCCGCGCCGACGTCTGGGAGGCCGAGGAGGACGTCTACTGGGGTCCTGAGACCACCTGGCTCGACGACCAGCGCTACTCCGGCGACCGCCAGCTGGAGAACCCGCTCGGCGCGGTCCAGATGGGCCTCATCTACGTCAACCCCGAGGGCCCCAACGGCAACCCGGACCCGATCGCCGCGGCCCGCGACATCCGCGAGACGTTCCGCCGGATGGCGATGAACGACGAGGAGACGGTCGCCCTGATCGCGGGCGGTCACACCTTCGGCAAGACCCACGGCGCCGGCCCGGCCGACCATGTCGGCGACGACCCCGAGGCCGCTTCCCTGGAGGAGCAGGGCCTGGGCTGGAAGAGCACGTACGGCACCGGCAAGGGCGGCGACGCCATCACGTCCGGCCTGGAGGTCACCTGGACCGCCACGCCGACGCAGTGGAGCAACGGCTTCTTCAAGAACCTCTTCGAGTACGAGTACGAGCTGACGGAGTCCCCGGCCGGCGCCAAGCAGTGGGTCGCCAAGAACGCCGAGGCGATCATCCCGGACGCGCACGACCCGTCGAAGAAGCGCCTGCCCACGATGCTCACCACCGACCTGTCGCTGCGCTTCGACCCCGTCTACGAGCAGATCTCGCGCCGCTTCTACGAGAACCCCGACCAGTTCGCCGACGCCTTCGCTCGCGCCTGGTACAAGCTGACGCACCGTGACATGGGCCCGAAGTCGCTCTACCTCGGCCCGGAGGTCCCGCAGGAGACCCTGCTGTGGCAGGACCCGCTGCCCGAGGCCGAGGGCGAGACCATCGACGCGGCCGACGTCGCGGCCCTGAAGGCCAAGCTGCTCGACTCGGGTCTGACCGTCTCGCAGCTCGTCTCCACCGCGTGGGCCTCGGCGTCCACCTTCCGCGGCAGCGACAAGCGCGGCGGCGCCAACGGCGCCCGCATCCGCCTGGAACCGCAGCGCGGCTGGGAGGTCAACGAGCCCGACCAGCTGCGTCACGTCCTGAGCGTCCTCGAGGGCGTGCAGGCGGAGTTCAACTCCGGCGCCAAGAAGGTCTCCCTGGCCGACCTGATCGTGCTCGGCGGCGCCGCCGCGGTGGAGAAGGCCGCCGGGGACGCGGGCTTCGAGGTGGAGGTGCCCTTCACGCCGGGCCGCGTGGACGCGACCGAGGAGCAGACGGACGCCGAGTCGTTCGCCGCGCTGGAGCCGTTCTGGGACGGCTTCCGCAACTACGTGGGCAAGGGCACCCGGCTGCCGGCCGAGTACCTGCTGCTCGACAAGGCGAACCTGCTCACGCTGAGCGCCCCCGAGATGACCGCCCTCGTCGGCGGACTGCGCGTCCTGGGCGCCAACCACGGCCAGTCCTCGCACGGCGTCCTCACCGACAAGCCGGGCACGCTGACCAACGACTTCTTCGTCAATCTGCTCGACCTGGGCACGACCTGGAAGTCCACCTCCGAGGACCAGCACACCTTCGAGGGCCGTGACGCGGCCACCGGCGAGCTGAAGTGGACCGGCACGCGTGCCGACCTCGTCTTCGGCTCCAACTCCGAGCTGCGCGCCCTCGCCGAGGTCTACGCCAGCGACGACGCCAAGGCGAAGTTCGTCGACGACTTCGTCGCCGCCTGGGTCAAGGTCTCGAACCTGGACCGGTTCGACCTCGTCTGAGCGGACGGGCCGGCGTGAACGGACGGGCCGGGTCCCCTTCGGGGGGTCCGGCCCGTCCGCGTGCCCGGACGCCGTCGCCCGGGCCGGCGCTCAGGCAGGCACCTGGTGGCGGGCGGGGGCCCAGCAGCGGATGATGTCGCGGACCGAGACGATGCCGGCCGGTTCGCCGCGGTCGAGGACCACGAGGTGGCGGAAGCCGCCGTGCGCCATCGCCCGCGCCGCTTCCTCCAGCGTCCAGGTCGGAGCGGCGAAGACGACGTCGCCGGTGGTGTGGCCGTGGGCGGGCTCGGCGTCCGGGTTCTGGCCCAGACCCAGGGAGTTGAGGATGTCCCGCTCGGTGAGGATGCCGATGCCGCCGGCGTCCGGGTCGAGGACGATCGCCGCGCCGACGCGGCGTGCGGACATCAGGGCGGCGGCTTGGCGGAGGGTGTGTGCGGGGCCGATGGTGAGGACCACGGTGCTCATGGCGTCGCGGACGAGCATGGGCTGGAGCCACCTCCTAAGAACCCCCGAAACAAGGGTTCACATGTTCACAAGTGGGGGTGCTGTCAGCGTGGCAGGTAAAGCGCGGGTCAACAAGGGGGCGCGCGCAGTCAATTGAGGGCGCACGCGCTCATCTGTGCTCACCGGGCGGGGGCGGCTCTCCCGGACGGGCGGGTGACGCGTCCTACTGACGCGGGTTCAGATACGTCAGCAGCTCGTCGTGGAGCAGGCCGTTCGACGCGGCCGCGTTCCCGCTGTGCGGGCCGGGCCGGCCGTCGAGACCGGTGAACGAGCCGCCGGCCTCCGTCACCACGATCGAGGGCGCCGCCATGTCCCAGAGGGACAGCTCCGGCTCGGCGCACAGGTCCACCGAGCCCTCGGCGACCATCATGTACGGCCAGAAGTCGCCGTACGCGCGCGTGCGCCACACCTCGCGGGTGAGGTCGAGGAAGCCGTCGAACCGTCCCTGCTCCTCCCAGCCGCCCAGCGAGGAGTACGCGAACGAGGCGTCGGAGAGCTCCGAGACATGGGAGACCTGCAGGCGCGTGGCCCGGGACAGGCTGCGGCCGGCGAACGCGCCGTGGCCCTTCGCGGCCCACCAGCGGCGGTTGAGTGCGGGGGCGGAGACCACGCCGACGACGGGCTGGTAGCCGCCCTCGGCGGCCTCCATGAGCGAGATCAGGGTGGCCCAGACGGGGACGCCGCGTACGTAGTTCTTGGTCCCGTCGATCGGGTCGATCACCCAGCGGCGTGGGCCGGTGCCCTCGACGCCGTACTCCTCGCCGAGGATCGCGTCGCGGGGGCGGGCGCGCTGGAGCTGGCCGCGGATGAGTTCCTCGGCCGCCTTGTCGGCCTCGGTCACCGGCGTCATGTCCGGTTTGGTCTCCACCTTGAGGTCGAGGGCCTTGAAGCGGTCCATGGTCGCGGCGTCAGCGGCGTCCGCGAGGACGTGCGCGAGGCGGAGGTCGTCGAGGTAGTCCGGCATGACTCGAACCTATCTGCCGAGGTGGCGACGGAGCCAACGGGGGCTCGGGGGGAGTGAGGAGCGCGGAGGTGGGTACTTCAGATGTTTCTCGTCGTCTACCCCTTCGGTACTCATGGCCGGCACTCACCATCACCCCCTCCGCGGACTCTTGACAGTGCGCGGGCGCGCGTCAAACCTGGGCGCAGAGCCGCTACCCCCAGGGAGGCGATGATGCCTGCTGCCCGGGAATGCCTACTCGACGCCGCTTTCACGGCGCTCGCGCGACGGTCGTGGGCCGTGGTGCGCATGGTGGACGTCGCCGCGGCGGCCGGGGTGTCCCGGCAGACCCTCTACAACGAGTTCGGCAGCAAGGACGGCCTGGCCAGGGCGCTCGTCCGGCGGGAGGCCGATGGCTATCTCGCCGGCGTCGAACGGGCGCTGTCCGCGCACGGCGACACCCGTGAGCGGCTCACCGCGGCAGCCGAGTGGACGACGAACGTCGCCCGCGGGAACCCGCTCGTACGGGCCCTGCTCACCGGCTGCTGGAGCGAGCGCCTGCCGGCCCCGACGCTCGCCGCGGTGCCCTCCTCCTCCGCCGTGCCCGCGCAGCGGCGGGCGGACGGGCCGCTGCCCTCGCCCGCGGACCTCCTGGCGGGCGTCCGCGACCGTGCCGTGACAGCCCTCGCCGGCCCCGGCGCGACCCGGGACACCGCCGACCTCTCCCGCACCTGCGAACTGGCCGTACGACTGGCGGTGTCGTGCGTGGCGGTCCCGCCGGGGGAGGGCGGGGTCGCGGAACTGGTGCGCGGTGTGATCACCGCGACCGACGGGGTGAACACCGCGACCCACGGGCCGGGCACCGCGGCTCCCGGGACGACCACCAAGACCGCCGCGGCTCCCGGCACGAACACCGCGAAGCACGGTCCGATCCCCGCGTCGCACGGGGCGCTCGCCGCGTCTAGTGCGCCGACCCCGACAGCTGCAGGCCGATCACCCCGGTGATCACCAGGCTGATCGAGACGATCTTCAGAACCGACACCAGGTCGCCGAGGAAGACCATGCCGTAGATCGCGGTCCCCGCCGCGCCGATGCCCGTCCACACCGCGTACGCCGGACCGACGTCCAGTTTCCGCAGCGACAGGGTGAGCAGACCGAAGCTGCCGAGCGCGAACACGCAGAATGCGATCGTCGGCCAGAGCCGGGTGAAGCCGTGCGACAGCTTCAGACAGACGGCGAAGCCGGTCTCGAGCACTCCTGCGACGATGACCAGCAGCCACGCCATGTGCTGTCCTCCCGTGTGTGCGGCTCGGTGCGATTATGCACTTACCGGACTCGCACGCCGACAAACAACGCGGAGGTCAGTCGCCCTCCGTGCGCTCCCGCGTCGACAGCAGCCGGCGCAGCGAGTACAGCCGTGCCTGGTCCGCGTGGCCGTCGGCGACCCACGCGTCCAGCGCGCAGTCCTGCTCGTCGTGACTGCACGCGCGCGGGCAGCCCATCGTCCCCGGCTCAAGGTCGGGGAAGGCGTGGATCACCCGGGACGGGTCGACGTGGGCCAGCCCGAAGGAGCGGACGCCCGGGGTGTCGATGGCCCAGTCGTCCGTGCCCTCGAGCGGCAGGGCGAGGGCCGACGTCGTGGTGTGGCGGCCGCGGCCGGTCACCGCGTTGACGTGCCCCGTCAGACGCCGTCGGTCCTGCGGGACCAGCGCGTTGACCAGGGTCGTCTTGCCGACGCCCGAGTGGCCCACGAACGCCGTGATCCGCCCGGCCAGATACTCGCGCACCCGGTCCGCCGCGTCGCCGTTCTCCAGCTCCTCGCGGCTGGTGACCACGTAGGGGATGTCGAGGTCGCCGTACAGCTCCAGCAGCTTGTCCGGAGCGGCGAGGTCCGACTTCGTCATGACCAGCAGCGGTTCCAGGCCGCCGTCGTACGCGGCGACCAGGCAGCGGTCGATCAGCCGCGGCCGGGGCTCCGGGTCGGCCAGGGCGGTGACGATCGCGAGCTGGTCGGCGTTGGCGACCACCACCCGCTCGTACGGGTCGTCGTCGTCCGCGGTGCGGCGCAGCACCGAGGTGCGCTCCTCGATGCGGACGATGCGCGCGAGAGTGTCCTTCTTGCCGGACATGTCACCGACGAGGGCCACCCGGTCGCCGACCACGGCCGCCTTGCGGCCCAGCTCACGGGCCTTCATCGCCATCACGATCCGGTCGCCGACGAGACACGTGAGGCGTCCGCGGTCGACGGTGAGGACCATGCCCTCGGCGGCGTCCTCGTGCTTGGGCCGGATGTTGGTCCGGGGCCGGTTGCCCTTGCGGTTCGGGCGGCTGCGGATGTCGTCCTCGTCGGTGTGCTTGCCGTAGCGGCGCATGGCGGAAGCCCCTATACCCCGAGCATCCCGGCCCACAGCTGCGGGAAGTCCGGCAGGGTCTTCGCCGTCGTCGCCACGTTCTCGATCTGCACGCCGTCCACCGCCAGCCCGATGACCGCGCCGGCCGTCGCCATCCGGTGGTCGTCGTAGGTGTGGAACACCCCGCCGTGCAGTCGGCGCGGGCGGATGTGGAGGCCGTCGGCGGTCTCGGTGACGTCGCCGCCGAGCTCGTTGATCTCCTTCGTCAGCGCGGCCAGCCGGTCCGTCTCGTGCAGACGCAGATGGGCGACGCCCCGCAGGGTGGAGGGGGAGTCCGCGAGGGCGGCGACCGCGGCGATGCCGGGCGTCAGCTCACCGACGTCGCTCAGGTCGACGTCGATGCCGTGCACCGAGCCCGTGCCGGTGAAGACCAGCCCGTACTCGGTCAGTTCGCAGGAACCGCCCATCTCGGTGAAGATCTCCCGCAGCCGGTCACCCGGCTGGGTGGTGCGGGACGGCCAGTCCGGGATCAGCACCCGGCCCCCGGTCACCAGCGCCGCCGCCAGGAACGGCTGGGCGTTGGACAGGTCCGGCTCGATCGTGAGGTCCCGGCCGAGCAGCGCGCCCGGCGTGACCCGCCAGACGTTCGGCTCACCGCCCGACTCCGGGGTGTCCACCTGGGCGCCGACCGCGCGCAGCATGTCCACGGTCATCCGGATGTGCGGCATGGACGGGAGGGAGCCGCCCGTGTGCCGGACCTCCACGCCCTGGTTGAAGCGCGGTGAGGACAGCAGCAGCGCCGAGACGAACTGCGAGGACGACGACGCGTCGATCTCCACCGGGCCGCCGTCCAGCCCGCCCGAGCCGTGCACCGTCAGCGGCAGCGCGCCGCGCCCGTCGTCGTCGATCCGGGCCCCGAGCACGCGCAGCGCGTCGATGACGCCGTTCAGCGGGCGCTCGTAGGAGCGGGGGTCGCCGTCGAAGCGGACGGGGCCGTCGGCGAGCGTGGCGACCGGCGGCAGGAACCGCATCACCGTGCCGGCGTTGCCGACGTCGACCGTGGCCGGACCGCGCAGGCCCGCGGGCAGGACGCGCCAGGCCTCGCCGCTGCCGCCGGGACCGCCGCCGACGGAGGAGCTGGAGGACACCGTCTCCTCGATGCCGACGCCCATCGCGCGCAGGGCGCCCGCCATCAGCAGCGTGTCGCGGGAGCGCAGGGGGCGGCGCAGCCAGCCCGGCTCGGAGGCGAGGGCGGCCAGGACGAGCGCGCGGTTGGTGACCGACTTGGACCCCGGCACCTGGACCGTCGCGTCGACGGCTCCGCTCGCGTGCGGGGCGGGCCAGAGGGCGGTGTGGGCGGAGTTCACGGGCATGCGCCCACTTTAGTCTCCGCGGGGCCGGGCCGATGTCCGCCGTCGCGGCGCCACGGCTTCCGCGAGCGCCTAAAGCCCGAGCAGCCACCGTCCGCCGCCCAGCAGGGAGCACAGGCTCACCGCGTGGAAGAGGAAGAACCACAGGGCTGCCGGCACATGCGTCAGCCGGGACAACTGGTCGGCGTCCGAGTCGCCCGCCCCGCCGCGCGCCCGCTTCGCCTGCAGCTCGAATGCCGGCCGGACGCCGCCCAGCAGCAGGAACCACACCACCGCGTACGCGAAAGCCGCCTGCACCTGGGGGCCCGCCAGCCAGGAGACCACCAGGAACGTGCCGCCCGTGACGATCACCGTCAGGGCCCCGTACGCGTTGCGGATCATCACCAGCATCACCAGCAGCAGCGCCGTCGCCGCCCACAGCAGCAGCGTGATGCGGCCCGCGCCCAGCAGCGCCGCGCCGCCCAGGCCGAGCAGCGGGGGAGCGGTGTAGCCGGCGGCGGCGGTGAGGATCATGCCGATGCCGTGCGGCTTGCCCCGGCTGACGGTCAGACCGCTGGTGTCCGAGTGCAGGCGTATGCCGGTCAGCGTCCGGCCGGTCAGCAGCGCGACCAGCCCGTGGCCGCCCTCGTGGGCGATCGTGATGGCGCTGCGGGAGACACGCCACAGAGCGTGGGGGACGACTATGGCGAGGGCCGCGCCCATGGTGGCCAGCACCACCCACAGATCGGGGTCGGGCTGGGTGCCGGTGAGCCGGTCCCACAGATCGGGCAGCGCGGCGGTGGCGGTGGCAATGCTGGCGGTGTCGTCCATGTCCCCTGCTGGCTCCCTGTCGTCATCGGAGTCTGGCAGTGTGGCACGTGTGTGCGGGCGGCATCCGAGAGGCCGGCGCGTCGGTGAAGAGGCGGGGGCGGGCGCCCGGTCCACCCTCGTCCACGACCGTCGATGCACGCTGTGCCCCTCTTGATCTTCGACGGGGCGGGGGCGGGCGTCCGTCGGCGGTCAGTGACGGTCTGCCACTCTTGGAGGTGTCCGGGTGGCTGACGGAGGGGTGCTTCGAGATGTGCGGACGGTATGCGGCCAGTCGCGGGCCGGAGGATCTGGCGGGGATCTTCGAGATCGAGAAGTGGGAACCGGAGGAGACCCTGGAGCCCGACTACAACGTGGCCCCCACCAAGGAGGTCTACGCCGTCCTGGACCGCCCCCTGAAGGACGTGGCCGACCCGCGCCCGGTTCGCCAGCTGCGCAAGCTGAAGTGGGGCCTGGTCCCGTCCTGGTCGAAGACGCCCGAGGGCGCCGCCCGGATGATCAACGCGCGCGCGGAGACCGTCCACGAGAAGCCGTCCTACCGCCGCGCCTTCTCCTCCCGGCGCTGCATCCTCCCCGCCGACGGCTACTACGAGTGGGTCACCGGGCAGCAGGAACGCGACCTCGAGGTCGAGGGGAAGAAGAAGCGGCCCCGCAAGCAGCCCTACTTCGTGCTGCCGGCCGACGGCTCGGTCTTCGCGATGGCCGGGCTCTACGAGTTCTGGCGGGACCGCACCCTGCCGGACGAGCACCCGTTGGCCTGGTGGGCGACCTGCTCGGTGATCACCACCGAGGCCGAGAGCGGACCGCTGGCCGTCGCCCCGGCCGACGGGCCCGGCTCCCTGTCCGACATCCACCCCCGGATGCCCCTGATGCTCACCCCCGACCGCTGGGACGCCTGGCTGGACCCCGCCCGCACGGACGTCGAGGACCTGCGCGCGCTCCTCGCGCCCCCGCCCACCGGGCTGATGCGCGCCTACCCCGTCGCCACGGCCGTCAGCAACGTCCGCAACAACGGACCGGAGCTGCTGAAGGAGCTGGAGGGGCCCGAGGAGGGCACACTCTTCTGACGTGACGAGTGACGAGACGAGCGACGAGACGATCCGCCGGCAGACGACCGAGACCGTCCCCACCGACGCGGGCGAGGCCCGCATCACCTGGCGCCACGCCGAGAACGCGCGCCTCGTGCTCGCTGTGAGCCACGGTGCCGGCGGCGGCATCGAGGCGCGCGACCTCAAGGCCCTCGCGGCCGCCCTCCCCGCGCACGGGGTCACCGTCGCGCTCGTCGAGCAGCCCTGGAGGGTGGCCGGCAAGAAGGTCGCGCCCGCGCCGAAGACCCTGGACACCGGCTGGCGAGGCATCTGGCCCGCGCTGGCCGCGCCCGGACTGCCGGTGGTCTCCGCGGGGCGCAGTGCCGGGGCCCGGGTGGCCTGCCGTACCGCCGCCGAGCTCGGCGCGCACGCCGTGCTCGCCCTCAGCTTCCCGCTCCACCCGCCGGGCCGGCCGGAGAAGTCCCGCGCGCGGGAGCTGCTCGGCTCCCAGGTGCCCACCCTGGTCGTCCAGGGCGGCAACGATCCGTTCGGGAAGCCGTCGGAGTTCCCCGCGGGCGCGTACGAGCTGGTGGAGGTCCCGTACGCGGATCACGGCTTCGCCGTGCCCAAGCGGGCGGAGATCTCACAGGACGAGGCCGTGGCGGTCGTCACGGAGGCGGTCGTGAAGTGGATCGGCTCACTCGGGTAAAGCTTCGGGAATGCGCGGGCGGCGGACGCTGTTGTGCGGGACGTACGTGCTGGAGACCAGCACCGACGTCGTAGGAGAGGAAGTCCGCCGCATGGGTTCGACCACCTGCCCGACCCGCAGCAGCCGCACTGACCTGGACTGGACGGTGCTGCACGCGGCCAGGACCGCCCCGGTTCGGGCGGCGGGCGGACCGGATCGTCGTCTATCCTCCGATTCGAGTGAGACCGCTCTCGGTCTCACGAGAACACTTGAGGAGGTGGGTCCGGTCACTGGGACCGACGCAGGGACCGAACACGGCCAGGCGGAGCAGCCCGAGGGCCAGGGCGGCGCGGGCGCGGAGACGGCCGCGGAGCGCAGCGCGCGCTTCGAGCGGGACGCGCTCGAGTTCCTCGACCAGATGTACTCGGCCGCGCTGCGCATGACGCGCAACCCGGCCGACGCCGAGGACCTGGTGCAGGAGACGTACGCCAAGGCGTACGCGTCCTTCCACCAGTTCCGTGAGGGCACCAACCTCAAGGCCTGGCTGTACCGGATCCTGACCAACACCTTCATCAACTCGTACCGCAAGAAGCAGCGCGAGCCCCAGCGCAGCGCGGCCGAGGAGATCGAGGACTGGCAGCTGGCGCGCGCCGAGTCGCACATGTCGACCGGTCTGCGCTCGGCCGAGTCGCAGGCGCTGGACCACCTGCCCGACTCGGACGTGAAGGAAGCGCTCCAGGCCATCCCCGAGGAGTTCCGCATCGCCGTGTATCTCGCGGATGTCGAGGGCTTTGCCTACAAGGAGATCGCGGACATCATGGGGACCCCCATCGGTACGGTGATGTCCCGGCTGCACCGGGGCCGCCGTCAACTGCGCGGCATGCTCGAGGACTACGCCCGTGAGCGCGGACTGGTCCCGGCCGGCGCCGGAGAGTCGGACGAAGTGAAAGGTTCGGGCTCATGAGCTGCGGAGAGCCGCACGAGACGGACTGCGGTGAGGTCCTCGACCATCTCTACGAGTTCCTCGACAGCGAGATGCCCGACCTCGACCGCGACAAGTTCAAGCAGCACTTCAGCGAGTGCTCGCCGTGCCTGGAGAAGTACGGGCTCGAAGAGGCCGTGAAGAAGCTGGTCAAGCGGTGCTGCGGCCATGACGACGTGCCGACCGACCTGCGCTCCAAGGTCATGGGCCGGATCGAACTGATCCGCTCCGGCCAGGCCGTGCCCGAGCACGACGTGACGGTCACGCCCCAGGACTCCTGACCCTGCGCCGCCTCCCGCGAGGGGGCCGTGCCGTCACCCGAATGTGCTAATCCACGGGTGATGAGCCCACGTTGCCGTCCCTCGCCCCCCTAGGCTCCGGTGCCCGGACCAAGGTGTGGTCGGGGGAGGGCGACATGGAGGCAGTTCCGGCGCGGGCGCGCGGCTACGTCGTCTGCGCCGCCTTCGGCGCCCTGCTCTGTCTGACGCCGCCGCCCCTGGCGTGGACGCCCTGGTGGACGGTCCTGCCGCTCGCCGGGCTGTACGCCGGCGGGGAGCGGATCGCCCGCCGCCGGTTCGCCGGCGCCTTCTACCCCGTACTGCTCGCCGGGGCCTTCCTGCTGCCGCCGTCAGCGGCCGCGCTCGTGCCGCTGCCCGGGGCGCTGTGCTCCCCGGCCGGGCAGCGCCCCTTCCCGCTGCGGCGGATCCGGCGGGCCGCCCACCTCGCGACCGCCGTATGGGCCGCCGCCTGGGTCCACCGGGCGCTCGGCGGAGGGGACGCGGTCGTGGACTCGAACCTCGCCGCGGCCCTCGCCCCGACCGGGGCCGCCGTGTTCGTGTTCTGCCTGCTGCTCGCCGCTTCGGACGGCAGAATGTCCGCGCCCGCCGAAAGGCTGCCGCCGCGCCCGCTGACACGGGGGCTGTTCCTGCGCTCGCTCGCCCCCGTAGGGGTGCACGGGCTCGCCGGGCTGATGATGGCCCTGCTGTGGCGCAGCCCCTACGGGCCGGTCGCCGCGCTGCTCGTGCTGTTCCCGATGGGCGTGTCCTGGTGGGTGTTCGCCCAGTACCACCAGGAGCGGACCGCCCACCAGGCGACCATCCGCGCGCTGGTGCAGGCCGTCGACATCAAGGACGGCTACACCCGCGGCCACAGCGAACGCGTCGGACAGGCCTCGATGATGATCGCGCGCGAGCTGGGGATGGACGAACGGCGCGTGGAGACCCTGCGGTTCGCCGGAATCCTGCACGACGTCGGCAAGCTCGGCGTCCCCACCCGGCTGCTGCGCAAGAACGGGCCGCTGACGCCCGAGGAGCGCCGTGTCATCGAACTCCACCCCGAGTACGGGCACGAGATCACCCGGGGCATCGCCTTCCTCCGCGAGGCCCGCTCGGCCATCCTCCATCACCACGAACGGATGGACGGCAACGGCTACCCCTACGGGCTGACGGGTGCTCAGATCCCCGAGTCGGCCCGGGTGGTGGCCGTCGCGGACGCCTTCGACGCGATGACCTCCACCCGCAGCTACAGCCGGGCCAGGCCGGTCGAAGCGGCCCTGGAGGAGCTGAACCGCTGCGCGGGCGCGCACTTCGACCCCCGGATGGTGTCCGCCCTGACCGACGTGATCACCCGCGAGGGCTGGCGCCCGGTGGTCACCGCCGACACACCCCACCCGCCGCAGCAGCCGTCGCCGCCGTCCTCCGCAGCCGGCACCCCCGCCACCACGACCACACCCCCCGCTCCCGTCCCGTCCCCCGGCCGTCCCGGCGCACCTCACGCGGAGCCGAGGTGAAGGGGGCCCGGTGGTGTCTGGCGGTCGTGCGGACCGGGGCCGCGCTGCTCGTGGCGGGCTCCCTGCTCGTCACCCTGCGCGCCGGCGTCGAGGAGCGGGGCGTCGCGCTCGCGTTCGGGGCGCTCGTCGCCGTGGGGGAGTCGGCGCTGCCCCGGTGCCGGCCGCGCTCGCCGGGGCTGCGGGAGGCCGCGCCGCTCGGGGCCGCCGGCTCGCTGTCGTACGCGCTGCTCGGGGAGCATGCCGGGCACGCCACGCACCACGGGCTCGCGCAGGCCGTCTCGGTGGTGGCCGCCGCTTCCCTGCTCGGCAGCGTGCCGCACATCGCGCGCGGGGAGGGGCCGGTCCTCGACCACCTCGTCCGGCGCGTGCTGGCCGTCGGGTTCGCCGCCGCCTGCTTCCAACCCCTCTACAACCGAGGGGCGTTCGACACCTGGAGCGGCCCGGCCTACGCGCTGCTGCTGCTCGCGCTGCTCGTCCTCACCGCCCTGTGCGAGGCGCTCCTCGCCGCGGTGCTCGCCCACTCCCGCACCGGCTGGCCCCTCGCCCCGCTGCTGCACGACGAACTGCGAGGCCTGCCCGGGATCGGGACCGCCGTGTGCGCGACCGGCGCGGTCATGGCACTCGCGGTCGCCGTCGTCGGACTGTGGGCGCTGCCCGTGTTCTGCGTGCCGCTGCTGCTCACCCAGCTGTCCCTGCGCCGGTACGCCGCCGTGCGCGCCACCTACCGGCAGACCATCGCCTCCCTCGCCCGCGCCACCGAGATCGCCGGCTGCACCCCGCCCGGGCACGCCCGCCGGGTCGCCGCCCTCAGCCAGGCCGTGGGCCGGGACCTGGGGCTGACCGAGCCCGAGCTGACCGTCCTGGAGTACGCGGCGCTGATGCACGACATCGGGCAGCTCAGCCTCGTCGATCCGGTCCCGGCGGGGGCCACGGCCGGTCTGCCGCCGGACCGGCAGCGGCGGATCGCGCTGCTCGGCGGGGCCGTCGTCCGCCAGACCGGGGCGGGCGAGCAGGTCGCGACGGTCGTGGAGCGGCAGGCCGACCCCTACCCCGAGCAGCCGCCGGCCGCCCGGATCGTCCGGGTGGTCAACGCCTACGAGGAGAAGGTGCGCGACGCCGGGCCGGGCGGCCCGCTGTCCGCGCTGGAGGAACTGAGGCTGGGGACGGGCGGGGAGTACGCCCCCGAAGTGGTCGAAGCGCTGGCCAGAGTGCTGTCCAAGGGCTGTCTGACCTTGCCCGTCCCGGGGTAACCCATGGGTAATGAGCGTCCTCGCAGCCACACGTGGTTGGATGCGAGGGACAGGGTGTCCGGGGGCACCGGCCAGCCCACACCACGGAACTGGCAGGCGGGAATCGTGAGGATCTTCGGCAAGGGACGGCACCGGCCCTCCGCCTCCTGGCGGCAGGCCACCGACCGGGCGTTCACGCTCATCGGCGACGGCCGCTACGAGGACGCGGGCGCGTTGCTGACACGTGCCGCCGACCTGGAGCCCTGGCTGTCGGAGTCCTGGTTCAACCTCGCCCTGCTGCACAAGTTCCGGCACGACTGGGAGCAGGCCCGCACGGCCGGTCTGCGCGCGGTCGCCCTGCTCGACCGGGAGACCGGGGCCCCCGACTGGTGGAACGTCGGCATCGCGGCCACCGCGCTCCAGGACTGGCCGCTGGCCCGGCGCGCCTGGCAGGCCTACGGGTTGCGCGTACCGGGCGACCTGACCGGCTCCGGCGAGCCGGTCGGCATGGAGCTGGGCAGCGCCGCCGTACGGCTCTCGCCCGAGGGCGAGGCGGAGGTGGTGTGGGGGCGCCGGCTGGACCCCGCCCGGATCGAGGTGCTGTCGATCCCGCTGCCGTCCTCCGGGCGGCGCTGGGGCGAGGTGGTGCTGCACGACGGCGTCCCGCACGGGGAGCGCACCACGTCCACGGGCCACGCGTACCCGGTGTTCGACGAGATCGAGCTGTGGGCGCCCTCCCCGGTGCCCACCTGGGTGGTGCTGCTGGAGGCGGCGACGGAGGCCGACCGCGACGCGCTGGAGCAGCTCGCCGCCGACGCGGGGTTCGCCGCGGAGGACTGGTCGTCGTCGGTGCGGCTGTTGTGCCGGACGTGCTCGGAGTCCCGGATGCCGTCGGACGAGGGCGACGGCGAGCACCTGGACCCGCACGACCACAGCGAGCCGGGGCACCCCGGGCCGCTGGGACACCGCACGGACGGGCAGCTGTGGGTGCCGGAGCGGGAGTGCGGAGTGGCTGCGCCGGCCGGGCTGGTGAAGGGATTGCTGGACGGGTGGGTCGCCGACAGCCCCGACTCCCGGGACTGGCGGGATCTGGAAGAGGTCTGCTGACCTCGTGTCCCGGCTGCGGGTCGCGTGTGGCCGCATCGCGCCCGCGCGGCGGAGCCGTACTTCGACCCAGCCCCGCGCTCCCTGGGGACGCGCCCCTCCCGGGGCGCGTCCACGTACCCTGTATTCGCAACTTCACCCCGGTTTTTTGAGGAAGGCATCGTCGGTCATGGCGCAGCAGGACACCGATCAGCAGCACACGGGCGTGCTCCCCGTGGACGACGAGGGCTTCGTCATCGACACCGAGGAGCCGGAGGAGCGTGAGCGGGCCTGGTGCGAGGCGGGCACCTCGCGGCCGATCACCGTCGTCGGCAATCCGGTGCTGCACAAGGAGTGCAAGGACGTCACGGAGTTCGGCGAGGAGCTCCAGCAGTTGGTGGCGGACATGTTCGCCTCGCAGCGCACCGCCGAGGGCGTGGGCCTGGCGGCCAACCAGATCGGCGTCGACCTGAAGGTCTTCGTCTACGACTGCCCCGACGACGAGGGAGTGCGGCACACCGGCGTGGTGTGCAACCCCCGGCTCGTCGAACTGCCCGCCGACAGCCGCCGGTTGGACGACAGCAACGAGGGCTGTCTGTCGGTGCCCACCGCGTACGCGCCGCTGGCGCGGCCGGACTACGCCGAGGTGACCGGTCAGGACGAGAAGGGCAACCCGATCAAGGTGCGCGGCACCGGATACTTCGCTCGGTGTTTGCAGCACGAGACCGACCACCTGTACGGGTACCTGTACATCGACCGTCTCTCCAAGCGTGAACGCAAGGACGCCCTGCGGCAGATGGCCGAGAACGAGCCCCGCTACCCCGTGGTCGCCAACGACTGAGCGGACCCGCCCCGCACGAGACGCCTGGCCGAGATCTTCTCCCGGTCAGGCGTCGTTCGTATGTACGTCGGACGTTCGATCGCTTATGCACATCCGCTGATCCATAACCAGTCACGCCGGGGCGTATACGCGGCAGGTTGGGGGAGTGAATGAAGCAAATCCGTTCCCAGAACGGTCAGTCGTAGTGCTGAATGGGGAGTGCGGGGATACGCAACGGCGCACGCCCGGCACGGCGGGAGGGGTGTGCGTCACCGGCGGCTGAGAGGGGTTGTTCGTGCCAGCTTTCCCATACAGCACCACAAACCGCACCGCAGCGACGGGGACCGCCGTCGCGGTTCCGCCGTCGCTCTTCCTACCGGTCGTCGAGGAGGAGTTTTCGCGGCGGCTGCACCCGTATTGGCCCCGGCTGCAGGAGAAGACCCGCTCATGGCTGCTGGAAAAGCGGCTGATGCCGGCCGACAAGGTCGCGGAATATGCCGACGGCCTGTGCTACACGGATCTGATGGCGGGCTACTACCTCGGGGCCTCCGACGAGGTGCTCCAGGCCATAGCCGACTACAGCGCCTGGTTCTTCGTCTGGGACGACCGGCACGACCGCGACGTCGTCCACGACCGGGCCGACGGCTGGCGGAAGTTACGGACCCGGCTGCACGCCGCTCTGGACTCCCCTGCCCGTCACCTGCACCACGAGGACCCTCTGGTCGCCGGACTCGCGGACAGCGCGGGCCGGCTCTTCGCGTTCCTGCCCGACACATGGAACGCGCGGTTCACCCGGCACTTCCACACCGTGATCGAGGCGTACGACCGGGAATTCCGCAACCGCGTCGAAGGGCGTGTCCCCACGGTCGACGAATATCTCGCGCTGCGCCGCCTCACCTTCGCCCACTGGATCTGGACGGATCTGCTGGAACTCGCCGCGGGCCGTGAACTCCCGGAGCATGTGCGCAAACACCCCGCATTTCGCCGGGCGGCCCTGCTGAGTCAGGAATTCGCCGCCTTGTACAACGACCTCTGCTCACTTCCCAAGGAAATAGCCGGAGATGAGGTCCACAATCTCGGAATCAGTCTCATCACCCATGAGGGGCTGACTCTGGAAGAGGCGGTGGAAGAACTCAGGCGACGCGTCGAGGAAAGCGTGTCCGAGTTCCTCGACGCCGAACGGGAGGTCTTGATCCTCGCCGACGGGCTCGCCGACGGGACGGTTCACGGGAAGGAATCGAGCGTCGCCGTCCTGGCCTGTCTGGCAAACATGAGGAACTGGTTCAGTTCCGTCTACTGGTTCCACCACGAGTCCGGCCGGTACCGGGTCGACAGCTGGGACGACCGGTCCACGCCCCCGTACGTCAACAACGAAGCGGCAGGTGAGAAATGACCGTCGAATCGATGAAACCCGAGACCCCGGAGGCGGCCGGGACGACCGGGACGGACGAGGTGTCCGCACCGAGGAAGCCGCCGCTCGCCGGCGGCGGGATCCCGCTCCTCGGCCACGGCTGGCGGCTCGCCCGCGACCCGCTGGCCTTCATGAGCCGGCTGCGCGACCACGGCGACGTCGTCCGCCTCAGGCTCGGCCCCAAGACGGTGTACGCCGTCACCGCGCCCGCCCTCACCGGCGCCCTCGCCCTCAGCCCCGACTACATCATCGCCGGGCCCCTGTGGGAGTCCCTGGAAGGCCTGCTCGGCAAGGAGGGCGTGGCCACCGCCAACGGCCCGCTCCACCGCCGTCAGCGGCGCACCATCCAGCCCGCGTTCCGGCTCGACGCCATCCCGGGCTACGGGCCGATCATGGAGGAGGAGACGCACGGACTGGCCGGGCGCTGGCGGGACGGGGGCGCGGGCGGGACGATCGACTGCACCACGGAGTCCTTCCGCGTCGCGGTGCGCGTCGCCGCCCGCTGCCTGCTGCACGGGCACTACATGGACGAGCGGGCCGAGCGGCTGTGCGGGGCGCTCGCCAGCGTCTTCCAAGGGATGTACCACCGCATGGTGGTGCCTCTCGGCCCCCTGTACCGGCTGCCGCTTCCGGCCAACCGCGAATTCAACCGCGCCCTGGCCGATTTACATCTCCTGGTGGACGAGATCATCGCCGAACGCCGGGCGTCGGGTCAAAGGCCGGACGATTTGCTGACGGCATTGCTCGAAGCGAAGGACGACAATGGGGACCCCATCGGGGAACAGGAGATCCACGACCAGGTCGTCGCGATACTCACCCCGGGCAGCGAAACCATCGCGGCCACGATCATGTCGCTGCTGCTGGTCCTCGCCGACCATCCGGAACACGCGGACAAAGTACGCGCGGAGGTCCATGCCGTAACCGGAGGCAGGCCGGTCGCATTCGGCGACGTACGCAAGCTGACGCACACCAACAACGTCGTCGTCGAGACCATGCGTTTGCTTCCGGCCGTATGGATTTTGACGCGGCGGGCGGTCACCGACACCGAACTCGGCGGGTATCGCATTCCGGCCGGGGCGGACATCGTGTACAGCCCCTACGCGATCCAGCACGACCCGCGCTCCTACGAACGGCACCAGGAGTTCGATCCCGACCGCTGGCTTCCGCAGCGGTCGAAGGACATCCCCAAGTACGCGATGCGGCCGTTCAGTGTGGGCAACCGCAAGTGCCCCAGCGACCACTTCTCGATGGCCCTGCTCACTCTGGTCACCGCGGCGCTCGCGACGGCGTTCCGGTTCGAGCAGGTCCCCGGGTCCCGGCCCCAGCCCCGGGTCGGCATCACCCTGCGCCCCCAGGGCCTGCGGCTGAGGGCCGTGCCCCGCTGAGGGCCCGCCCAGGGCACCGCGCGCCGCCGGCGTGCGCTCACGCGGCCTCGGGGCCGCGGAACGTGCGCCGGTAGGCGTTGGGGGTGGTGCCCAGCGCCCGCACGAACTGGTGCCGCAGCGCGGCCGCCGTGCCGAAGCCGGTGCGCCAGGCGATCGCGTCGACCGTGTCGTCCGTACCCTCCAGCAGACGCTGGGCGAGCAGCACCCGCTGCCGCAGGATCCAGCGGTAGGGGGTGGTGCCGGTCTCCTGCTGGAAGCGGCGGGCGAAGGTGCGCGGCGACATGTGCGCGCGGGCCGCGAGCTGCTCGACCGTGACGTCCTCGTCGAGGTGCCGCTCCATCCAGACCAGCACCTCGCCGACGGTGTCGCAGGACGAGCGGGGCAGCGGCCGTTCGATGTACTGGGCCTGGCCGCCGTCCCGGTGCGGCGGCACGACCATCCGGCGGGCGATCTTGTTGGCGACCTCGGGGCCCTGCTCCTTGCGCACGAGGTGCAGACAGGCGTCGATGCCGGCGGCCGTGCCGGCCGAGGTGACGACCGGGTCGTCGTCGACGTAGAGCACGTCCGGCTCGACGACCGTGCGCGGGTACTGCCGGGCCAGCTGCTCCGCGTGCCGCCAGTGCACCGCGCACCGCCGGCCGTCCAGGAGCCCGGCCGCGGCCAGGACGAACGCGCCCGAGCAGACGCTGAGCACCCGGGTGCCCCGGTCGACGGCCCGGCGCAGCGCGTCGAGCAGCTCGGGCGGGAACTCCCGTGCCGTGTAGGTGTCCCCGGCCGGCACGGCGATCAGGTCGGCGCTCTCCAGCCGCTCCAGGCCGTGTTCGGTCCGCAGGGTGAAGCCCGCGTGGGTCGACAGCGTCGGCCCCTCGGCGGAGGCGACCGCGAAGTCGTAGACCGGCAGCCCCTCGTCGCTGCGGTCGATGCCGAACACCTCGCAGACCACGCCGAGTTCGAAGGGGTGCACGCCGTCGAGAAGGACCGCGGCCACGTTCTTCAGCATGCGGCCAGTGTGCCCCGGAACCGGGCCGGAAGGGAGGGGAAGTGGCAGGAAATCGAAGTCATGCGGCAGTCCTGCCACTGTCAGGAGTGTCAGCCGCGCACGATGCTTACCTCATGAACGCACTCACCGCTTACCTCCCGGTCCTCGTCCTCTTCCTCCTCCTGGCGGGTCCGGCGCTCGTGGGACTGGCCCACGAACGCCGGATCGACCGCCAGCTGAAGGGGACGGCTCAGAAGGCTCAGAAGGCTCAGAAGTCTTCGTTCAGGTCGACCGAGCCCTCCACGGCCACCTGGTACGCCGAGGCCCGGCGCTCGAAGAAGTTGGTCAGCTCCTGAACGCCCTGGAGCTCCATGAAGGAGAAGGGGTTCTCCGAGCCGTACACCGGGGCGAAGCCGAGCCGGACCAGCCGCTGGTCGGCGACGCACTCCAGGTACTGGCGCATCGACTCGGTGTTCATGCCCGGCAGGCCGTCGCCGCACAGGTCGCGCGCGAACTGCAGCTCGGCCTCGACGGCCTCCGACAGCATGTCGGTGACCTGCTGCCTCAGCTGGTCGTCGAAGAGCTCTGGCTCCTCCTTGCGGACCGTGTCGACCACCTCGAACGCGAAGCTCATGTGCATGGTCTCGTCCCGGAACACCCAGTTGGTGCCGGTGGCCAGACCGTGCAGCAGACCCCGGCTGCGGAACCAGTAGACGTACGCGAAGGCGCCGTAGAAGAACAGGCCCTCGATGCACGCGGCGAAGCAGATCAGGTTCAGCAGGAAGCGGCGGCGGTCGGCCTGGGTCTCCAGCCGGTCCAGCTTCTCCACCGAGTCCATCCACTTGAAGCAGAACTCGGCCTTCTCCCGGATGGAGGGGATGTTCTCCACGGCGGCGAAGGCGGCCGTGCGGTCCTCCGGGTCGGGGAGGTAGGTGTCCAGCAGCGTCAGATAGAACTGGACGTGCACGGCCTCCTCGAAGAGCTGGCGCGACAGGTACAGGCGCGCCTCGGGGGAGTTGATGTGCTTGTAGAGCGTCAGCACCAGGTTGTTCGCCACGATCGAGTCGCCCGTCGCGAAGAAGGCGACCAGCCGGCCGATGAGGTGCTGCTCGGCCGGCGACAGCTTCGCGAGGTCGGCCACGTCCGAGTGGAGGTCGACCTCCTCCACGGTCCAGGTGTTCTTGATGGCGTCCCGGTAGCGCTCGTAGAAGTCCGGGTAGCGCATGGGGCGCAGAGTCAGCTCGAAGCCGGGGTCGAGAAGGTTCTGGGTGGTCATCACTGGCAGGCCTCGCAGGACTCGGGGTTTTCCAGGGAGCAGGCGACGGCGTCTTCGGCGGGCGTCTGCTGGACGGGGACGGTCTTCGCGGGCTGGGACTGGGAGCCGGCCGCGCGGGCGATGCGGGTCGCCGGGCGCGAGCGCAGGTAGTACGTGGTCTTCAGGCCCGACTTCCACGCGTACGCGTACATCGAGGAGAGCTTGCCGATCGTCGGCGTCTCCAGGAACAGGTTCAGCGACTGCGCCTGGTCCAGGTACGGGGTGCGGGCGGCGGCCATGTCGATCAGACCGCGCTGAGGGATCTCCCACGCCGTGCGGTACAGGGCGCGCACGTCGGCCGGGATCCACGCGAAGTCCTGCACCGAGCCGCCCGACTCGCGCAGTGCCTCACGCGTGCGGGCGTCCCAGACGCCCAGCGCCTTGAGGTCCTGCACCAGGTAGGAGTTGACCTGGAGGAACTCGCCGGACAGCGTCTCGCGCTTGAACAGGTTGGACACCTGAGGCTCGATGCACTCGTAGACGCCCGCGATCGAGGCGATCGTCGCGGTCGGCGCGATGGCCAGCAGCAGGGAGTTGCGCATGCCGACGGAGGCGATCCGCTCGCGCAGGGCCGCCCAGCGCTCCGGCCAGGTGAACTCCACGCCGTAGTGGTCGGGGTGCAGCACCCCTCGTGCGGCGCGGGTCTTGTCCCAGGCGGGCAGCGGGCCGTTCCGCTCGGCGAGGTCGGCGGAGGCCTCGTACGCGGCGAGCATGATCCGCTCGGCCACGCGCGTGGAAAGCGCCTTGGCCTCGGGGGAGTCGAAGGGCAGCCGCAGCTTGAAGAAGACGTCCTGGAGGCCCATCGCGCCCAGGCCCACCGGACGCCAGCGGGCGTTGGAGCGGCCCGCCTGCTCGGTGGGGTAGAAGTTGATGTCGACGACGCGGTCGAGGAAGGTGACCGCCGTGCGGACGGTGTCGTCCAGCCGCTCCCAGTCGATGTCGCCGGTGGCAGTGTCGACGAACGCGCCCAGGTTGACCGACCCCAGGTTGCAGACCGCCGTCTCCCCGTCGTCGGTGACCTCGAGGATCTCCGTGCAGAGGTTCGAGGAGTGCACGACGTGCCCCGGCTCGGCCGTCTGGTTGGCGGTGCGGTTGGCGGCGTCCTTGAAGGTCATCCATCCGTTGCCGGTCTGGGCGAGGGTGCGCATCATCCGGCCGTACAGCTCACGGGCGGGGATGGTCTTCTTCGCCAGGCCGTCCGCCTCGGCCTTGCGGTAGGCCGCGTCGAACTCCTCGCCCCACAGGTCGACCAGCTCGGGCACGTCGGCGGGGGAGAACAGCGACCACTGCGCGTCGGCGTTCACGCGGCGCATGAACTCGTCCGGGATCCAGTGCGCCAGGTTGAGGTTGTGCGTACGGCGGGCGTCCTCACCGGTGTTGTCCCGCAGCTCCAGGAACTCCTCGATGTCGGAGTGCCAGGTCTCCAGGTAGACCGCCGCCGCGCCCTTGCGCCGGCCGCCCTGGTTCACGGCGGCGACCGAGGCATCCAGGGTCTTCAGGAACGGGACGATGCCGTTGGAGTGCCCGTTGGTGCCGCGGATCAGCGAACCCCGGGAGCGGATGCGGGAGTACGACAGCCCGATGCCGCCGGCGTGCTTGGACAGGCGGGCGACCTGGTGGTACCGGTCGTAGATGGAGTCCAGCTCGTCCAGCGGGGAGTCGAGGAGGTAGCAGGACGACATCTGGGGGTGCCGCGTACCGGAGTTGAAGAGGGTGGGGGAGGACGGGAGGTAGTCCAGGCGGCTCATCAGGCCGTACAGCGCGGCGACTTCGTCGACCGAGCGTGGGGTGTCGTCCTCGGCGAGACCAGCGGCGACGCGCAGCAGGAAGTGCTGGGGCGTCTCGACGACCTTGCGGGTGATCGGGTGGCGCAGCAGGTAGCGGCTGTGCAGGGTGCGCAGCCCGAAGTAGCCGAAGCGGTCGTCGGCGCCGGTGTCGACCAGCGCGTCGAGGCGGCGGCCGTGGAGGCGGGCGAACTCTGCGGTGCGGTCGGCGATGAGGCCCTCGCGGTGGCCCACGGCGATGGACTCGGTGAACGAGGTGACGCCCTGGGAGGCGGCCTCCGCGCGGATGCCGATGGTCAGCAGTCGGGCGGCCAGCCGGGAGTAGGCGGGGTCCTCGGAGATCAGGCCCGCGGCCGCCTCCGTGGCCAGTTCGCGCAGCTCCGCGAGGACCTCCTCGTGGCTGCCCCGGGAGGAGCGGCCGCGCAGCGCGGCGGCGGCGACCCGTCCGGGGTCGGCGGCGGGCAGGTCGGCGGTCAGCTCGGTCAGGGTCCGCAGCAGTGCGGCACCGGGACCGTCGTCCTCCACGGGGGTGACTGCTGAAGCCGGATCGGCTGGCGCGATGGTCACGTGGGGCTCTCCCTCGCTCGGCGGGAGCCTGGCGGAGGGCAGCGGGCAGCACACGAGCGCGCACGGCGTCGCGTCCACCGGCCCACTCCGCGAGGCCCGGACGTCGGGCGTCCGGACCGGATGGGCCGGACGCGCTGCCGGCAGGTCCTCGGACTGGACTGGCGTGCGGTGAGCACGAGTACACCGTTGCGGGACAGTTCCGGATTCGCACCGGATTCCCCTGCGGCGACAGCGAGCACGAGCATACATCTTGTGCTCACCCGCCACGCCACCCCCAGATGTTGTGTCGTGGCGGCTTCAGAGCGTCAGCCGGCAGGTGAGGAGAGTGATCCGGTCCGGATGGCGCGCGGATTCCGGCGCGGCCGGCGAAGGCGAGCGCCCCCGCCCCGACAGCGGCGTCGGGACGGGGGCGCTCGCCTCGCCTCAGTGGCTCGTCCCCGCCGTCGCCGGCGGGAGCTCCACCTGTACGCCCGGGTCGCCCGCGTCGGCCGTGTAGTCCGTCGGGGACGTCTCGTCGACGCCGTCCGGGGCCTTCGCGGCCTTCAGGGCGAACGTCAGGACCACCGTGACCACGACGTTGAGCACGAACGCCGTCAGACCGATGTAGCCGATCTCGCCGATGCCGGGGATCTCCTTGGCGGAGCCGCCGAAGTGCTTCTGCGTCGGGGAGGCGACGCCGTACGCGGCGAATGTGCCGTAGACCATGCCCACCGCCCAGCCGGCGAGCAGCGCCCACCGGTGGAACCAGCGGGAGAACAGACCGCCGACCAGGGCCGGGAAGGTCTGCAGGATCCAGATGCCGCCCAGCAGCTGGAAGTTGATGGCGACCGTCTTGTCCATGGTGAGGACGAAGACCAGCGCGCCCACCTTCACCAGCAGGGACACGATCTTGGAGACCCGCGTCTCCTCCTTCGGTGTGGCGTCCGGCTTGATGAAGTCCTTGTAGATGTTGCGGGTGAACAGGTTCGCCGCCGCGATCGACATGATCGCCGCCGGCACCAGCGCACCGATGCCGATCGCCGCGAAGGCCACGCCCGCGAACCAGTCGGGGAACATGTTCTCGAACAACTGCGGGATCGCCAGCTGCCCGTTGGTGACCTTGACGCCGGCCGCGATGGCCATGAAGCCCAGCAGCGCGAGCAGCCCCAGCATCAGGGAGTACAGCGGCAGGATCGTGGTGTTGCGGCGGATCACCTCACGGCTGCGCGAGGACAGCGTCGCGGTGATCGAGTGCGGGTACATGAACAGCGCCAGCGCGGAGCCGAGCGCCAGCGTGGCGTACGTCCACTGGCCCGCCTCGGCAGGCACCAGGGCCCCGCGCGGCTTTCCGGTCGCGGGGTTGGTCTGGCTGAACGCGTCGCTCGCCTTGGCGAACACCTCGTCGAAACCGCCGAGTTTGATCGGGATGTAGATGATCGCCACCGCGATGACGATGTAGATCAGCGTGTCTTTCACGAACGCGATGAGAGCCGGGGCCCGCAGTCCCGACGAGTAGGTGTACGCGGCCAGCACGCCGAACGCGATCAGCAGGGGCAGGTCCTTGACGAACCAGTTGGTGTCCTCGCCGCCGCCGACGCCCATCACGTCCAGCACGGCCTGGATGCCGACGAGTTGGAGCGCGATGTACGGCATCGTGGCGAGGATGCCGGTCAGGGCGACCGCCAGCGACAGCCCCTTCGAGCCGAAGCGGCCGCGCACGAAGTCCGAGGTCGTCACATACCCGTGCTTGTGGGACACCGACCACAGCCGCGGCAGGAAGGTGAAGATCAGCGGGTACACCAGGATCGTGTAGGGCACCGCGAAGAAGCCCGCCGCGCCCGCCGCGTAGATCGCCGCCGGGACGGCGACGAAGGTGTACGCGGTGTACAGGTCGCCGCCCAGCAGGAACCAGGTGACCCAGGTTCCGAACGACCGGCCGCCCAGGCCCCATTCGTCGAGGCTGTGCTCGTTCTCCGCCTTGCGCCAGCGCGCGGCCAGGAAGCCCATGACCGTGACGGCCAGGAAGAAGAAGATGAAGACGGCGAGCGCGACGCCGTTCACGCCGTCGTTCACTTCGCCGCACCCCCGTCCCGGCCCTCGCCGGCTCCGCGGGAGCGCTGGTCACGCTGCCACAGCTTGTACGCGGTCATCGTGAGCGCGGTGGAGATCAGCACCCACAGCATCTGGTACCAGTAGAAGAAGGGGATGCCGGCGACCGCCGGTTCCACCTTGGCGTACGAACCGACCCACAGCATCGCCACGAAGGGCGCGAACAAGCAGAGGCCGATGACGACGCGCATGGGCGTCACCACCGGACCTCTCGACACCTCTGGGGCTTCAGACATTCAGGCGACTCCGTCCCCTTGTTGATCACCTGTGCAAACGCGCAGGCAATGTAGGTGACGGATAAAGCCCAGCGGAAGACCCCGTCCGGATATCGGTCCGCAGTCTTCACCCGGCGTCCGCGGTCAGTCCTGCGGCCGCTTCAGCCGTGCGACGAACTTGTAGCGGTCCCCCCGGTACACCGAGCGCACCCATTCCACCGGTTCGCCCTCCTTGTCCAGGGAGTGCCGGGAGAGCATCAGCATGGGCAGTCCCACGTCGGTGCCGAGCAGACCGGCCTCGCGCGGTGTGGCGAGCGAGGTCTCGATGGTCTCCTCGGCCTCGGCGAGACGGACGTCGTAGACCTCGGCGAGCGCGGTGTACAGGGACGTGTACTTCACGAGCGAGCGGCGCAGGGCCGGGAAGCGCTTCGCGCTCAGATGGGTCGTCTCGATCGCCATCGGCTCGCCGTTGGCCATGCGCAGCCGCTCGATGCGCAGCACGCGCCCGCCCGCGCTGATGTCGAGCAGGCCGGCGAGGGTGTCGTCGGCGGTGATGTAGCCGAGGTCGAGGAGCTGCGAGGTGGGTTCGAGCCCCTGGGCGCGCATGTCCTCGGTGTAGGAGGTGAGCTGGAGCGCCTGAGAGACCTTCGGCTTGGCGACGAACGTGCCCTTGCCCTGGATGCGCTCCAGCCGGCCCTCGACGACCAGTTCCTGCAGGGCCTGGCGCACGGTCGTGCGCGAGGTGTCGAACTCCGCCGCCAGCGTCCGCTCGGGCGGCACGGGCGTGCCGGGCTCCTGCGTCTGCGTCATGTCGAGCAGGTGCTTCTTCAGGCGGTAGTACTTGGGCACGCGCGCGGTGCGGACGGTCGCCCCACCCTCGTTCTCCGCACTGCTGACGTCGGTGCTCATGGCCTGCCTTCCGGCTCCGGATGCGGATCGCATCGTGGTACGGCGACGGACGCCGTACGCCGCGTCGAGCCGTGATCCCTCTGTATACCGTCGCGACCCTTGCTGGTCTAGTCCATAAGGCAAGTGGTCTAGCGGCCCAGCATGCCATGCGAGCCGTGTTTTCGAGGGCTTCTTACTTAAAGGTTCCTTCATATGTAGGTCCCATAACGGCTGGTCAAAGCGGTTTCCGCCACCCTTGACAGCACTGTTGGCCTGGGTCAGGCTCTGCGCACTGGTCTACACCATTGGTCCAGGTCCCGGCCCCACGTTCACCACGGGAGGCAGGGGGGTTCGCAGCATCCCTGAGGAGGGTGGCGTGAAGCGCAAGCTGGCAGCCGCGATCTGCATCGCGGGCATGACGGTCTCCGTCGCGGCGTGCGGGGGCGGCAAGGACGGCGGGGCGGACAAGGCCTCCGGGGCCGGCGAACTGACGGTCTGGCTGACGGTCGACGCCCAGAACAACTGGCCGGACCTGGTGAAGGCCGCCGACGCCGCGGTGGCGAAGAAGCACCCCGGCGTGAAGATCACCCACGAGTACTACGGCTGGCCCGACAAGAACGCCAAGCTCGACGCGGTCCTGGCCACCGACAAGGCCCCCGACGTGGTCGAGATGGGCAACACCGAGATGCTCGGCTACATGGTCAAGGGAGCCTTCGCCCCGCTCGACGCCTCCGCGTTCGCGGGCTCCTCCGCCTGGCTGGACGGCCTCAAGGCCTCGGTCTCGTACGAGGGCAAGATCTACGGCGTCCCGTACTACGCCGGCGGCCGCGTCGGCAACTGGCGCAAGGACCTCTTCGCCTCCGTCGGCGTCAAGGCCGCCCCGAAGACCTACGCCGAGCTGACCGCCGCCCTGGACAAGCTGCAGAAGAAGGAGGGCGGCAAGTTCAGCGCCTGGTACCAGCCCACCCGCGACTGGTACGCGGCCATGTCCTTCGTCCACGACGCCGGCGGCTCGATCGCCGTGGAGTCGGGCGGCGAATGGAAGGCGAACCTGTCCTCTCCCGAGTCCGTGAAGGGCCTCACCGAGTTCAAGAACGTCGTCGACAAGTACATGCACGGCGACAAGACCAAGGACGAGTCCGACCGCTACATCGTCTACGGCCAGGGCAAGTCCGGCATGATCTTCGGCGCGGCCTGGGAGGGCGCGACCGCCGAGGCCCCCGAGAACGACAAGAGCGGCAAGCTCAAGGGCAACCTCGAGAACTTCGTGATGCCCGGCCCGTCCGGGAAGAACCTCCCCGTCTTCCTGGGCGGCTCCGACCTCGCCGTGCCGGTGAAGTCCGACGCGCGGGCCCTCGCCGCCGAGTGGATCGACGCGTTCACCGGACCCGCCGGCCAGAAGGCCCTGATGGCCAAGGGCAACCTGCCCAACAACAAGACCGACCTCGCCACGCTGAAGAACGACGCGGCCACGGCCGTCCCGGCCACCGCCGCCGAGTCCAACTGGTTCGTCCCGATGGCCCCCGGCTGGGGCCAGGTCGAGAAGGCGCAGATCCTCCAGACCATGCTGCAGAGCATCGGCACCGGCAAGAAGACGGTCGAGGAGGCCGCCAAGGAGGCGGACGCCGCGATCGACAAGGTCATCAACACGAAGTGACCGGCGAGAGCGGGGCCCCGCCGCCGGGCAGCGGGCGGGGCCCCGCCTCCCGTACGACCGAGGGACCGCTGAGGAGCGCGCCGATGAGTGCCGCAGACACGACCACCACCGCCAAGGCGCCGCCGCCGAGGCCGGCGCCTCCACCGCCCGCGCCAGGACGGCCGCGCGCGCGGCGGACGCCCGCCACGGCCGGCGCCCCCTGGCTGCTGCTCGCCCCCTGTCTGCTGGTGCTGCTGCTGGTGATGGGCTATCCGCTGGTCCGGCTGGTCACCCTCTCCTTCCAGAAGTTCGGCCAGTCCCAGCTCTGGGGCTTCCAGCCGGCCGAGTCGGTCGGCTTCGACAACTTCGCCGGGGTGCTGGGCGACGGCGAGTTCTGGACGGTCGTCCTGCGCACGATCGTCTTCGCCGCAGGCTGCGTGATCCTCACGATGGTCATCGGCATGCTGATCGCGCTGCTGCTCCAGCGGGTCTCCGGCTGGGTGCGGACGCTGGTCCACGTCGCCCTGGTGGCGAGCTGGGGCATGCCCGTCATCGTCGCCACCACCGTCTTCAAATGGCTCTTCGACACCGACTACGGCGTCCTCAACGCGCTCCTCAGCGAACTCCCAGGCGTCGACCTCGTCGGCCACAACTGGTTCGCCGACGGCCCGCAGGGACTCGCCGTCATCATGCTCCTGGTGGTCTGGGGAGCCGTCCCCTTCGTGGTGATCACGCTCGGCGCCGGTCTCACCCAGGTGCCCAGGGAACTCGAGGAGGCGGCACGGCTGGACGGCGCCGGCTCCTGGGGCGTCCTGCGGTACGTCACCTTGCCCGTCCTCAAGCCGGTCCTCGTCATGCTCACCACGCTGTCGGTCATCTGGGACATGGGCGTCTTCCCCCAGGTCTTCGTGATGCGGGGCGGCCACCCCGAGCCCGAGTTCCAGATCCTGACGACCTACTCCTACGACCGCGCCTTCGTCGTCAACGACTACGGACAGGGCTCGGCGATCGCCCTGATCACCGTGCTGCTCCTGCTCGGCGTGGTCGCCGTGTACATGCGCCAGATGCTGAAGATCGGAGACGTCGAGTGAGCGGCATCAGCAGCGTGAGCGCGCCCGCCGCCGGGCGCCACAAGTCAAGGCTCGGCTGGAACCTCCTCGGCCTGCTGGTCTTCGTCATCGCCGGCTTCCCCGTCTACTGGATGCTCAACACGGCGTTCAAGCCCGCCAAGGACGCCATCGACCCCGACCCGAGCCTGCTGCCGACCGGGCTCACGCTCGCCAACTTCGGCCGGGCGCTGGACGTCGCCGACTTCTGGGGCCCGGTCGGCCGCAGCCTGGCCGTCTCGCTGGCCGTCGTGGCGATCGGCGTCGTCGTCGGCACGCTGGCCGCCCTCGCCCTCTCGCGGTTCGCCTTCCGGGGCCGCAAGATCGTGATCGTCGGCATCCTCGCCGTGCAGACGATCCCGCTGGTCGCCATGATCATCCCGGTCTTCCTGCTGCTGAACGACCTCGGCCAGTACGACCGGCTGACCGGGCTGGTCGTCACCTACCTGACCTTCGTCCTCCCCTTCACGGTGTGGACGCTGCGCGGCTTCATCGTCAACATCCCCAAGGAGCTCGAGGAGGCCGCGATGGTCGACGGCTGCTCCCGCACCGGCGCCTTCCTGCGCGTCGTCTTCCCGCTGCTCGCCCCCGGCATGGTCGCCACCTCGGTCTACGCCTTCATCCAGGCCTGGAACGAGTACCTCTACGCCCTGATGCTCCTCAGCCAGAAGAACCAGACCGCGACCGTCTGGCTCGGCAACTTCACCACCAAGCACGGCACCGAGTACGCCCCGATGATGGCCGGCGCCACCATGATGGCCGTCCCCATCGTCGTCCTGTTCCTCCTCGTCCAGCGCAAGATGGCCGCGGGTCTGACCGCGGGCGCCGTGAAGGGATGACGCCCCCGATGACGACACGTGCGAGCGGCTCCGACGCCCTCACCCGGGACGCGCTCACCGTCCTGCAGCCCGGCTTCCCCGGGACCACCGCCCCCGACTGGCTGCTGCGCCGCCTCGGCGAAGGCCTCGCCTCGGTCGGCCTGTTCGGCCGCAACGTCGCCTCGCCCGAGCAACTGGCCTCGCTGACCGCGCGGTTGCGCGCCGAACGTGAGGACGTGATCGTCGCGATCGACGAGGAGGGCGGCGACGTCACCCGCCTGGAAGTGCGGACCGGCTCCAGCTTCCCCGGCAACCTCGCGCTGGGCACGGTCGACGACGTGGAGCTGACCCGGGAGGTGGCCCGGGAGCTCGGTCGCCGGCTCGCCGACTGCGGGGTCACCCTCAACTGGGCCCCGTCGGCGGACGTGAACTCCGACCCCCGCAACCCGGTCATCGGCGTCCGCTCCTTCGGCGCCGACCCCGACCTGGTCGCCCGGCACACCTCCGCCTATGTCACCGGCCTGCAGTCAGCGGGCGTCGCCGCCTGCGCCAAGCACTTCCCCGGCCACGGCGACACGGCCGTCGACTCCCACCTGGCCCTGCCCCGCGTCGACGCCGGTCCCGAGGTGCTGGCCGGGCGTGAGCTGGCCCCCTTCCACGCGGCCGTCGCCGCGGGCAGCCGGGCCGTGATGAGCGCCCACATCCTCGTCCCCGCCCTGGACCCGGACCGCCCGGCGACGCTGTCCCGGCGCGTCCTGACCGATCTGCTGCGCGGCGAACTCGGCTACGACGGCCTGATCGTCACCGACGGCATGGAGATGCGGGCCGTCGCCGCGACGTACGGCGTCGAGCGCGGCAGCGTCCTCGCGGTCGCGGCCGGCGCGGACGCGATCTGCGTGGGCGGCGGCCTCGCCGACGACGCGACGGTACGACGCCTGCGCGACGCCCTCGTCACGGCCGTCCGCTCGGGGGAGCTGCCCGAGGAACGCCTCGCGGACGCGGCGGAGCGGGTGCGGGCGCTGGCCCGCTGGACGGGTTCGGCGCGGGCCGTCCCCCCGTCCCCGCGGGAGGCGACGTGCGCCGGCGTCGGCCTGGACGCGGCCCGCCGCGCGCTCAGCGTCACCGGGGCGGAGTGCTTCACCCCGCTCACCGAAGCCCCCTACGTCGCCGCCCTCACCCCGGTCGCCAACATCGCCGTCGGCGACGAGACGCCCTGGGGCCTGGCCGCGGAACTGGCCCGGCTGCTGCCCGGCACTCGGACGGGCGGCTTCACCGGGGAGGACGCGGGGCGGGCGGCGTCGGCGGCGGCGGGGGAGAGCCGGATCGTCGCCGTGGTCCGCGACGAACACCGCCACCCCTGGATGGCGAAGGCCCTGGACGCCCTTCTGACCGACCGCCCCGACACGATCGTGGTGGAGATGGGCGTCCCCCAGTCCCCGCCGAGGGGAGCCCTGCACGTGGCCACCCACGGAGCGGCGAGGGTGTGCGCCCAGGCGGCAGCCGAGGCCCTGACTGGCCCCCGCTGACCGGGGGCCAGGGTCAGATTCCCTGCCAGGACGGCTTGTCGGCGTAGGTGTGGCGGAAGTAGTCCGCCAGTTTCAGCTTGGACGCCGCGGGCTCGTCCACGACCACCGTGGCGTGCGGGTGGAGTTGCAGCGCGGAGGCCGGGCACACCGCCGCGAGCGGGCCCTCGACGGTCGCCGCCACCGCGTCCGCCTTGCCCTCGCCCGTGGCCAGCAGCACCAGATGCCGTGCCTCCAGGATCGTCCCGATGCCCTGGGTGATCACATGGTGCGGGACCTGCTCGACGTCACCGTCGAAGAAGCGCGCGTTGTCGATCCGGGTCTGCTGGGTCAGCGTCTTGATCCGGGTGCGCGAGGCCAGCGAGGAGCACGGCTCGTTGAAGCCGATGTGCCCGTCGGTGCCGATCCCGAGCAACTGCAGATCGACCCCGCCGGCCTCGGCGAGCGCCCGGTCGTAGGCCTCGCACGCCCCCGGTACGTCCTCGGCCGTGCCGTCGGGGCCGAGGAACGCGTCCATCGTGATGCCGAGAGGTTCCAGCACTTCCCGGCGCACCACCGAACGGTAGGACTCCGGGTGCTCGGCGGGCAGCCCCACGTACTCGTCGAGCTGGGCGATCCGGGCCCGCGAGACGTCCACGGCTCCCGCGCGCACCCGCGCCGTCAACGCCTGGTAGACCGGCAGCGGGGTGGAACCGGTGGCCACGCCCAGCAGGGCTTCGGGCTTGCGCCGCAGGAGTCGCGCCATGGCCTCGGCGATGAGCTCGCCGCCCGAAGCGGCGTCCGGAACGATGACTACTTCCACGCTGGGCCTGCCGTTCTGGGGAGATCTGACGGTCCGGGGGAGACCTGAGAGGGGCTGGAAGGGACCGCGGGGGACTGGAGGGCAAGGGTGCGATATGTGGTTTAGACCAATTTAGCAGAGGGGTGGCCCGCGCGACATGGCCGCGAGGTGTGCGTCCGGAGAAATTGCCCCGCCCATCCGGCCCGCTCGGGAACCCGCACAGGCTAGGCTGCGGGGTGGGCACACCATTGCCACAGCTTCCGCCTTCCCCGCACAGGAAGGCGGACCGAGGACCGGAGCTCTCTGCCCTGACTGCCCCGGGTCCTCACCTTCGGCCGACCGGGACCGCACACCCCAGCGGCCGAGATTGCTCCGGGCTGCGGTGCCGGGAGGGTTGAGGGTCCCTCTCAGGCGCCGCGGCCCGCGGGTGTTTTCCGGGCCCTCCGCCCCCGCGGGTACGCTCGCACACGTGCCCTCCATGAACGAACTCGTACGCCAGCACACCGCACTCGACGACTCCGACCTCGAGTGGCTCCACCTGCTGGTCTCGGAGTGGCAGCTGCTCTCCGACCTCTCCTTCGCCGACCTGGTCCTGTGGGTCCCCACCCGCGACGGCACCCGCTACGTCTCCGTCGCCCAGATGCGCCCCAACACCGGGCCCACCTCCTACCAGGACGACATGGTCGGCCACCTCGTCCCCCGGGGCCGCCGCCCTCTGCTGGACGCCGCCCTCGACGAGGGCCGGATCGTGCGCGAGGGCGACCCGGAGTGGCGCGAGGAGGTCCCCGTCCGCGTCGAGTCGATCCCCGTCCGGCGCGACGGCCGCGTCCTCGGCGTCATCGCCCGCAACACCAACCTGCTCACCGTGCGCACCCCGAGCCGGCTGGAGCTCACCTACCTCCAGAGCGCCTCCGACCTCGCCCAGATGATCGCGGCCGGCGCGTTCCCCTTCCCCGACCAGCAGATGGACATGGACGCCGCACCCCGGGTCGGCGACGGGCTGATCCGCCTCGACGCCGACGGCATCGTCCAGTACGCCTCCCCGAACGCGCTCTCCGCCTACCACCGGATGGGCCTCGCCTCCGACCTGGTCGGCCAGCACCTCGGCCTGACCACCGCCGAACTCGCCCCCACCCGGGGCCCGGTGGACGAGGCGCTCGCCAAGGTGGCCAGCGGCTGGGCGCCCCGCGAGTTCGAGATCGAGGCCCACGACGGCGTCATCCAGTTCCGCGCGATCCCCCTCAAGCCCAAGGGCACGCGCATCGGTTCACTGGTCCTGCTCCGGGACGTCACCGAACTGCGCCGGCGCGAACGCGAGTTGATCACCAAGGACGCGACCATCCGGGAGATCCACCACCGGGTGAAGAACAACCTCCAGACGGTCGCGGCCCTGTTGCGGCTCCAGGCCCGGCGCATCGAGTCGGAACGGGGGAGGGAAGCCCTGGAGGAAGCGGTCCGCCGCGTCGGCTCGATCGCCATCGTCCACGAGACGTTGTCCCAGAACCTGGACGAGCGCGTGGAGTTCGACGAGATCGCCGACCGCGTCCTCGCGATGGTCGCGGAGATCTCGCCGGGCAAGGTCGTCGGCCGGCGTACCGGGCGTTTCGGCATCCTGGACGCGGAGGTCGCCACCCCGCTGTCCATGGTGCTCACCGAGATCCTCCAGAACGCCCTGGAGCACGGCTTCCGCGAGGGCGAGACCGGCACGGTCGAGGTCGCCGCGGTCCGCGGCGGCTCCACCAAGGAGGCCCGCCTCCTGGTCACCGTCCAGGACGACGGCGTGGGCCTGCCCGCCGGATTCGACCCGCACACCTCGGGCAACCTCGGACTGCAGATCGTGCGGACGCTGGTGGAGGGGGAGTTGGGCGGCGCCTTCGACATGGTCCCGGCGCCGGAGCGCGGCACGCAGGTGATCCTGGACATCCCGGTGCGGGCGCAGAAGTGAGCTGCTGCCGGGGGTGAAGTCCGGTGGGTGCGGGCGTTGCTGACGGAGTGTGAGCGATCGGCCCGTGCTCAGCCCCGTGCACAGCAAGAAGCCCCGGACCGTTCAGGGGTCCGGGGCTCGAATGCTCGTTGCCAGCTTGTGCTGCGCATCGGGGGTACTGCGCGCTGCGGCTCGGGGGCGGGAGAAGCGTACGCGGTGTACGCGCCGCCAAGCTCAGGCTGTGCGGGGCGGGTGTTGTCAGGCGGAGGCCTGACGGGCCCGGTTGCGGGCGGCGCGGCGCTTCATGGCACGGCGCTCGTCCTCGCTGAGACCACCCCAGACGCCGGAGTCCTGGCCGGACTCGAGCGCCCACTGCAGACACTGCTCGATAACGGGGCAGCGACGGCAGACGGCCTTGGCTTCCTCGATCTGCAGCAGCGCAGGACCGGTGTTGCCGATGGGGAAGAACAGCTCGGGGTCTTCCTCGCGGCAAACGGCGTTGTGACGCCAGTCCATGGCTGCTACCTCTCCTTGGTATTACGTGCAGGTTGCTTGTGAATGTGAACGCTTTCACGAATCCCTCAACAAGTGAAGGGCCACCAGCCGGGTTTCCCTGGCGTGGGTCCTGGTGTTTGTAGAGGGGTTCCGGTGATCAGTGGATGCCGGTGTTGCGGGCTGTCCCGATCGCCACGTAGAGACTCGCAAACCTCAGCGGCGGATACAACCCCTTCCGGAAAGTTTTTTTTGATTCCTCGGTGTCGACTAGGTCACAGCCGTACTTCCATGGGGTGGATCCTGGCCTAAACGTTCGAGTGAAAGGACTTTAGCCAGTTCTGCTCACACAATCACACGCAGTGCACGGCGTACGCCTGTGAACGTCACGCTGGTTCGCAGCCCCAGGTGGTCACCGTCCATCTGGAGGGGCAAAGGGACCTTCGAATGCAAGGTGAAGCGGTCCAGATCGTGCAATGAGACAGCGTGCTTGCCATGGGGTCCCCGCTCGGGGGACGAAGTGAGCAACTGGGTGCCATACCGGACAACCGCGGCGGTGGACAGACGGCTGAGACCGAATACGTCGAGCCCGCTGTCGAACGAAGCCTTAGGTGACGCGTACACCGGGCGATTGCCCAGATAGGTCCACGGAGCCGTGTTGCAGACGATGGACAGCACCAAATCGGTCACCGGGTCCGCGCCCGGACGTTCCAGAGTGATCGTTCCGTGCCGGCGCTGCGGTTCGCCGAAAAGCTGGCGCGCGGCCTGGCGCACGTAAAGAGCGTGTGTGGATTTCTTGCCGCGTTCGCGGTGCTGTTCCACCCGGCCGACGACCCCCGCGTCGAATCCGAGCCCGGCGTTGAAGGTGAACCAGCGGGCCGGCACCGCCTCGTCCTCGGTGCCAGGGGTGCCGGAGGTCAGGCCCAGGCCGACCGTGCGCTCCCTGCCCTCGCGCAGCGCGTCCAGCAGTGCGCCGGTGGCCTCCACCGGGTCGTTGGGCAGGCCGAGGGCGCGGGCGAAGACGTTGGTGGAGCCGCCGGGGACCACGGCGAGGCCGGGCAGCCGCTCGGGGGCGGGCCCGTCGTGCAGCAGGCCGTTGACCACTTCGTTGATCGTGCCGTCGCCGCCCAGGGCGACGACCATGTCTATGTCCTCGCTCTGTGCCGCCTGCCGTCCCAGATCGCGGGCGTGCCCGCGGTACTCGGTGGTGACGGCGTCGAGCTTCATCTCGCTGGCGAGCGCGTGGATGAGGACGTCACGCGTCCGTGCACTGGTGGTCGTTGCAGCCGGATTGACGACGAGGAGTGCACGCATGGTCCGCAGCGTACCTACTGGGTGGTACCGGGGCACAGGCCGATCAAGGGATAGGTAAGAGTTCCCGCCGTGACCCTCACCACGGGCCCGCGCCCGCCGGTGGCCACGGGTGCCGCCGGGGGCCGCGCGGGGCCGGCGGATACGCTTCGGGGGTGAGTGGTGAGCAGAAGCCCGTCGTGCCGGAAACCGCAGGCCCGCGCCCGCGTCGTCTGACGTATGCCGCCGGCCTCGTCGCCCTGGAGGGATTGGCGCTGCTCGTCGGCGGGGTGTGGATCCTCGTCCTCGGGGTGGCGGGCGATCCCGACGACCGGCGGCAGGCCGTCACCGGCGGGGTGACCCTGGCGGTGCTCGCACTGCTGCCGCTGCTGGCCGCCCGCGGGCTGCTGGGCCGCCGCGGCTGGAGCCGGGGCCCGGCCGTGATCACGCAGATCCTGGCGCTGCCCGTCGCCTACAACCTGCTCCAGGCCGACAGCATGGCGATCCCGGCGGGCATCGCCCTCGCGGTCGTCGCCGTCTGCGCTCTCGTCCTGCTCGTCAACCCCGAGACGACCCGGGCCCTCGGGATCCGGGGGCCCGGCAACGCCGACCGCGGCGACGGGGGGCGTGCGGGCGGCACCCGTGACGCTCGCGGCCCCGGTGACGAGGAGAAGTAGCCCTTACTCCTCGACGAGGAGCTTCTCCCGCAGCTGGGCCAGTGTGCGCGCCAGCAGACGCGAGACGTGCATCTGCGAGATGCCGACCTCCTGCGCGATCTGCGACTGGGTCATGTTGCCGAAGAAGCGCAGCAGCAGGATCCGCTTCTCGCGGGGCGGGAGGTCCTCCAGGAGCGGCTTCAGCGACTCCCGGTACTCCACGCCCTCCAGCGCCTCGTCCTCCGCGCCGAGCGTGTCGGCGACCGCCGGGGACTCGTCGTCGGTGTCGGGGACGTCCAGCGACAGCGTGGAGTAGGCGTTGGCGGACTCCAGGCCCTCCAGCACCTCCTCCTCCGAGATCGCCAGCTTCTCGGCCAGCTCGTGGACGGTGGGGGAGCGGCCGTGCAGTTGCGACAGCTCCGCGGTCGCCGTCGTCAGCGCGAGGCGCAGCTCCTGGAGCCGGCGCGGCACCCGCACCGCCCAGCCCTTGTCGCGGAAGTGCCGCTTGATCTCGCCGACCACCGTCGGGGTCGCGTACGTGGAGAACTCCACACCGCGGTCCGGGTCGAAGCGGTCGACCGACTTGATCAGGCCGATGGTGGCGACCTGGGTGAGGTCGTCCAGCGGCTCGCCGCGGTTGCGGAAGCGGCGGGCGAGGTGCTCGACGAGCGGCAGGTGCATGCGGACCAGCCGGTTGCGCAGCTCCGCGTACTCGGGGCTGCCGTCCTTCAGTCCGCGCAGCTCGACGAAGAGCGCCCGCGCGCCGCTGCGGTCCTGCGGCTCGCGCTGGTGGGGCTCGCGGCGCTGAGGCTCGTGCCGCGCGCCTGGCACGCCCTGTTCGTCGTCTCGCTCGTGCTCGCTCATCGTCCCGCCCGTCGCCCTCTGTCGAGCCTTTGTCTCAGCCCGGCCGGGGGTACCCCCGATCCGCCTCTCCCGAGACGGCTCCTGCACGGCACTGCCCGCCGGGACGGCCCCCACGGAGGCCGACTCGTCCTCCGGATGCGGCCGCGCCTGCTCGGGAATGCCGTCGACACCCATGCGCCGGGAGTCGTCCGAGGAGACCGGCGCCCCGGCGCTCTCGGCAGGCCGCCCCCGTGTGCCGCGCTCTTCGTCCCGCACCGGCCCGTCCCCGTTCCTCACGCCGGCCCGGGTCCCGCGCCGCGTTGTTTGTAGAGGCTGATCGAAACGGTCTTGTCCTCGTCCACGGCGGAGGAGACCTTGCCCGCGAGGGCGGACAGCACGGTCCAGGCGAAGGTGTCCCGCGAGGGGGCGTGGCCGTCCGTGGTCGGGGCCGAGACGGTGACCTCCAGTGAGTCGTCGACCAGGCGGAAGACACAGCTGAGGACGGAACCTGGCACGGCCTGCTGGAGCAGGATCGCGCACGCCTCGTCCACCGCGATGCGCAGGTCCTCGATCTCGTCCAGGGTGAAGTCCAAACGGGCCGCGAGGCCGGCCGTGGCCGTCCGCAGCACCGACAGGTAGGCACCCGCAGCCGGCAGCCGGACTTCCACGAAGTCCTGGGTCGCGGGCTCGCCTGCGATCTGGGACACCCTCACCTCCAAGGTGGTACAAGCTTTTCAGGGCCGAGGGTCACCCCCCGGGGTAACGCGTGTGTGGTGCAGCGGTGACGCTATCGCGCTCTCAAGTCTCCTGTCCCCGGACCCCCAACCCCATGGCGTCACTCACAGTAAAGCTGTGAATACGCTCCGTGTCTAGAGGTCTGCCGGCCCAAATGGGAACAGGGCGCGCCGGGTTGACGTACCCAGGCGTCAGATGCTCGAACCGTACCCGCTGGACCGCCGGACCGCCGAGGGGCGGTTCGGACCACGACCTGCGGAGTTCGCCGAACATGCGACGCTCACACCAGGACGTGGTCGACGAAGCACCAGCGCCAGTTCTCACCCGGTTCGAACGTGCGCATGACCGGGTGGCCCGACTCCTTGTGGTGCTCTGTGGCATGGCGGCCCGGCGAGGAGTCGCAGCAACCGACGTGGCCGCACGTCAGGCACAGCCGCAACTGCACCGGGTGGGTGCCGTTGCGCAGGCACTCCGGACAGGTCTCGCCGAGCGGGTCCGGTGGGGGGTGCGGCAGCGCGTCGGCGTGCGTGCACTGTTTCATGATTGCCAGGTTACGACGCGCGCGCGGACGACCGCGCGGAAAATCGAGGGCGGGACGACATGGACGTGATGCCACTGCTGTTGCTGGTGGCGGGCAGTGCGGCGATCGCCGGGGCGGCCCGGCGCACCCCGGTGCCCGCCCCGCTGCTCCTCGTGGCGGTCGGCCTGGCCGCGTCGTACGTGCCGGGCGTCCCCGACTACACCCTCGACCCGCACATCGTCCTGCCGCTGCTGCTGCCCCCGCTGCTGTACACCTCCGCCACCGACAGCTCCTACCTTGACCTGCGCGCGCAGCTGCGACCGGTGGCGCTGCTCTCGGTCGGGTACGTCCTGTTCGCCACGGTCGCCGTCGGCTACGCCGCCCACCTGCTCGTCCCCGGCCTGCCGCTGACCGCCGCGCTGGTGCTGGGCGCGGTGGTGGCCCCGCCGGACGCGGTCGCGGCGACCGCGGTGGCCCGCCGGGTCGGACTGCCCTCGCGGATCACCACCATCCTCCAGGGCGAGTCCCTGCTGAACGACGCCACCGCGATCACCGCCTACAAGGTGGCCCTCGCGGTCGTCGTCGGCACGGGCGCGTCCTGGGTCGGCGGCGTCGAGGAGTTCCTGGTCGCGTCGGTCGGCGGCACCGCCGTGGGCATCGTCCTGATGGCGCCGCTGCACTGGCTGCGCACACGCCTGAAGGAGCCGCTGCTGCAGAACACGCTGTCCCTGCTGATCCCCTTCGTCGCGTACGCCGCCGCCGAGCAGTTCCACGCCTCCGGCGTCATCGCCGTGGTCGTCGTCGCCCTGTACCTCGGCCACCGCGCGTGGGAGGTCGACTTCGCCACCCGCCTCCAGGAGGAAGCGGTCTGGAAGATGGTCGCCTTCATCCTGGAGTCGGCGGTCTTCGCGCTGATCGGCCTGCAGCTCCAGGTCGTCCTGAAGGGGCTGGGCGCGTACGAGGGCCTGGACGCCGCCTGGTACGCCGTCGCCCTCTTCCTCGTCGTCGTCGCGGTCCGCTTCCTGTGGGTCTACCCGGCGACCTTCCTGCCGCGGCTGCTGTCGGCCCGCATCCGCGCGCGTGAGGAGAACCCGACCTGGAGGGGGCCGATCGTCGTCGCCTGGGCCGGCATGCGCGGCGTGGTCTCGCTCGCCATCGCCTTCTCCGTCCCGCTCACCATCGACGACGGGGCGGAGCCCTTCCCGCACCGTAACCTGATCCTCTTCCTGACCTTCACCACCGTCATCGGCACCCTGGTCGTGCAGGGGCTGACCCTGCCCCCGCTGATCCGGCTGCTGAAGTTCCCCGGGGCCGACCCGCGGGCGGCCACGCTCGCCGAGGCCAACGCTCAGGCGCAGGCCTCCCGGGTCGCCGAGGAACGCCTGGACGCCCTCCTCGACGACGAGCGCAACACCCTGCCCCCACCCCTCGCCGACCGTCTGCGCATGGTCATGGAGCGCCGCCGCAACGCCGTCTGGGAGCGACTCGGCCAGGTCAACGAGGTCACCGGAGAGAGCGTGGACGACACCTACCGCCGGCTGTCCCGCGAGATGATCAGCGCCGAACGCGAGGTGTTCGTCCGCCTCCGCGACGGCCGCCACATCGACGACGAGATGCTGCGCACGCTGCTGCGCAGACTGGACCTGGAGGAGGCGGCCGCCTTCCGCGAAGCGGGGTGACGTCAGGCGGGGAACGGGGAGCCCGTGATCACCGCCGTGACCTGGGCGCCACGCGGGAACGCGCCCTCCTCCGCCAGAGCGGCCAGGGCGTACAGCACCTTGGCGACGTAGAGGCGTTCGACGGGCAGGGCGTGCCGTCGCTCGAAGTCGTCGGCGAAGGCGTCGAGGGCCTCGGGCACGCGCGCGTACCCGCCGAAGTGGAAGCGCTCGTCGAGCCGCCACCGGCCGCGCGGCCCGCCGAACGCTTCTGCTTGAAGGGCCCTGACGTCGTCGCCGAGGAAGCCCCCCTTCAGGACGGGTATGCCCAGCGCGGACTGGCCGGGGCCGAGGCCGGCGGCCAGCCCGGCGAGGGTGCCGCCGGTGCCGCAGGCCAGGGCGACGACGTCGCCGCGCCCCCGCAGTTCCTCGCCCAGCGCCCGGCAGCCGCGGACGGCCGCCGCGTTGCTGCCGCCCTCGGGGACGACGTACGCGTCCTCGGCGTCGGCGGCGCGCAGAAGGGCCGCCAGAGTCTCCGGCTCGCTCTTGCGACGGTAGGCCGCCCGGTCGACGAAGTGCAGTCGCATCCCGTCGGCGGCACAGCGGGCCAGGGAGGGGTTCAGCGGCCGGTCGGCCAGCTCGTCCCCGCGCACCACCCCCACCGTGGGCAGGCCGAGGAGCCGGCCGGCGGCGGCCGTGGCCCGCAGATGGTTGGAGTACGCGCCGCCGAACGTCACCACCGTCCGCCCCCGCGCCGCGGCCAGGTTCGGGGCCAGCTTGCGCCACTTGTTGCCGATCAGCTCCGGATGGATCAGGTCGTCCCGCTTGAGCCTCAGCCGCACTCCGCGCCGGGTGAATCGCTCGTCGGACACCTCCTGCACGGGCGAGGGCAGCCGGGGGCGCAGCGCGACGGGATCGAACGGAAGGGAGCTGGTCACCAGCCCATTGTCGAACATCGTTCGGGCGGGGAAAGCGCTCTTCCCAAGCGCTCGGTGATCCATTCCCCCTCGTTCGTGTAATAGCACGAGCACCCTGCGTGATGGAAGGCTTGCCCACGAAACAGTGCATCGGCGCACCACGGCGTCCGTGCATGACTGGGAGGGCAATTCCTTATGTCGGTAGGCGAAGAGGTCCGCGCCGAGCAGGGCAAGCCGCAGCAGAGCCTCGGCACCGCGGCCGCGCGGAACCTGGCCACCACGACCAAGTCCGCACCGCAGATGCAGGAGATCAGCTCCCGCTGGCTGCTGAGGACGCTGCCCTGGGTGGACGTGCAGGGTGGCACGTACCGGGTGAACAGACGACTGACGTACGCGGTCGGCGACGGCCGGGTCACGTTCCTCAAGACCGGCGACCGCGTCGAGGTCATCCCCGCCGAACTGGGCGAACTGCCGGCGCTGCGCTCCTACGAGGACGAGCAGGTGCTCGGCGAGCTGGCCCAGCGCTGCCGCCAGCGCGAGTACGCCCCGGGTGAGGTCATCGCCTCCTTCGGCAGCCAGACCGACGAGGTCCATCTGCTGGCGCACGGCAGGGTGGAGAAAATCGGCACCGGCCCCTACGGCGACGACCAGGTCCTCGGCGTCCTCGCCGACGGCGCGTACTTCGGCGACCAGGCGCTCCTGGACGGCGAGTCCATCTGGGAGTACACCGCGCGCGCCGACACCACCTGCACGGTGCTGACGCTGTCCCGCGCCGACTTCGAGCAGGTCGCCGAACGCGCCGACTCCCTGCGCGCGCACCTGCGTTCGCTGCTGTCGATCCCCGCGCAGCAGACCAACCGCTACGGCGAGAAGTCCGTCGACCTCGCCGCCGGCCACGCGGGAGAGGCCGACATCCCGCACACCTTCGTCGACTACGACGCCCGGCCGCGCGAGTACGAACTGAGCATCGCCCAGACGGTGTTGCGCATCCACACGCGAGTGGCCGACCTCTACAACCAGCCCATGAACCAGACCGAGCAGCAACTGCGGCTGACGGTCGAGGCGCTCAAGGAACGCCAGGAGCACGAGCTCGTCAACAACCGGGAGTTCGGGCTCCTGCACAACTGCGAGTACGACCAGCGGCTCCAGCCGCACGACGGCGTGCCGAGCCCGGACGACCTGGACGAACTGCTCAGCAGGCGGCGAGGAACGAAGATGCTCCTCGCCCACCCGCGCACGATCTCCGCGATCGGACGCGAGCTGAACAAGCGGGGGCTCGTCCCCGAGACGATCGACATCGCCGGCAACCGGATTCCGACCTGGCGCGGGGTGCCGATCTACCCGTGCAACAAGATCCCCGTCACCGAGGCCCGGACCAGCTCGATCATCGCGCTGCGTCTCGGCGAGCAGGATCAGGGCGTGATCGGGCTGCGCCAGTCCGGCATCCCGGACGAGATCGAGCCCAGCCTGTCCGTGCGGTTCATGGGCATCAACGAACAGGCGATCATCAAGTACCTGGTCACGGCCTACTACTCGGCCGCGGTACTGGTGCCGGACGCGCTGGGCGTCCTGGAGAACGTCGAGATCGGTCGCTGGCGGTGACCACGCCGGCCCTGACGCGTCGGGGGCGGGCGCGTCCGAGGGGCAGGGGGGCCTCATGACCGAAGTGACGGAGACCAGGCCCCATCCGGGCGGGCCACGGCGGCGGCGCTCCTCCGCCGCGAGCCGTGCTGACGGCGGCCCCCCGGGCGGGCCCGGCGCCGCGCCGGCCGCCGCCGAGGGGCAGGAGGCGGCGGCGATCCTGGAGGACGCGCGCGCCGTCGTCGATCCCGCCCTGCGCACGGCACTGGAATCGCTGCCCGGCTCGATGCGCCGTATCGCGCTCTACCACTTCGGCTGGGAGCACGCGGACGGCTCCCCGGCCGCGGGCAACGCCGGCAAGGCGATCCGCCCCGCGCTGGTCCTCGCCGCGGCCGCCGCGCTCGGCGGTCCGGCGGCCCGTACGGCGGCGGTCCGCGCGGCCGCCGCGGTGGAACTGGTCCACAACTTCACGCTGCTGCACGACGACGTGATGGACCGGGACGCCACGCGCCGGCACCGCCCCACCGCCTGGACCGTGTTCGGCGACGCCGACGCGATCCTCGGCGGGGACGCCCTCCAGGCGCTCGCCCTCGGCATGCTCGCCGAGGACCGGCACCCGGCGTCACCGGCGGCCGCCGCCCGGCTCGCGGCCTGCGTGGTCGAACTGTGCGCCGGGCAGCAGGCGGACACGGCCCTGGAGAAGCGGCACCCCGCCGAGGTCACGCTCGACGAGGTGCTCGTCATGGCCGAGGCGAAGACGGGCGCGCTGCTCGGCTGCGCCTGCGCGATGGGCGCGCTGTACGCGGGGGCGTCCGGGGAGGACGTCGAGGCGCTGGACGCCTTCGGCCGGCAGGCCGGGCTCGCCTTCCAGCTCATCGACGACGTGATCGGCCTGTGGGGCGACCCCCGGCGCACCGGCAAGCCGGCCGGCGCGGACCTGGCCGCCCGCAAGAAGTCCCTGCCCGTGGTCGCCGCGCTCACCTCGGGCACCCCGGCCGCCGCGGAACTGGCCGAGCTGTACCAGCGGCCGTACGACCCGGCGGACCTGGAGCGCACCACGCGGGCCGTGGAGGGGGCCGGCGGGCGCGAGTGGGCGCAGGAACAGGCGGCCGACCGGATGGCCCGGGCGATGTCCGAGCTGGCCCGGGCGGTCCCGGAACCGGAGTCCGCGACGGGTCTGCTGTCCCTGGCGGAGTTCGTCACCCGGCGCAGCACCTGACGCGGGAGCGGTGCCCGCCGACACCTACTCACGCCGGCGGGAACCGTCCTACTCTGAGGACATGGACAGGGAAAACCACGTCTGTCCCGACTGCGGGCAGGCCGTAGACACCGTCGTCCGGCGTCATAAGACGCTGGGCGCCTGGGTCCCGCGATGGGTAGCGGGTCCGTGCCACAACCCCAGCTGCGCGGCGTACAACGAGGGAGGCGTCGAACTGCACGGTCACCCCGAGAACACCCACCCCACCTCCGAACCGGACCCGGCCGACACTCCAACGGCCCCCACGACCTGACCCGGATATCCGTCACCTCCGACCACCGCCGGGCTCGCGTTCACGCGGGCTCGGCGACCGTCGTGCACGGGTGCCGCCCTCACCCCTGAGGGGCGCGGCCGGTCAGGCAGTACAGCCCGCCGACCGGGTCGCGCAGCACCGTCCAGTGCGGGTGGACGGCGACGAGGGTCGCGCCGAGCGCCTCATGACGGGCGCGCACGTCGTCGATCCCGCCGCCGCACGCCAGGTCGAGGTGGGCGGACACGCCCCGCTCCTCGCCGAGCCGCTGGAGCAGGATCCTGATCGGCAGCCCCGCGGGCGGGGCGACCACATGGAACCCGGGCAGCGAGCCCGGCCGGGACGTCCACCCCTCGTCGGCGAGGAGGCCGCCCCAGAAGGCGATTTCGGCGTCGTAGGCGGACGGCGGGACGTCGACGCAGACCTGGTCCAGACGGCTGCCGGCCACCACGGGCGGCCGCGCGGACTCCCCGTGCCAGGGCACCGCGCAGAACAACTGCCCTGCGGGCGACCGCAGTACGGTCCACCCGTCGTGCGCCGCGACCGTGTCCGCGCCCGAGGCGCACGCCGCTGCCGTGAACGCGGGCACGTCCACCACGCAGAAGTCGAGATGCGCCCCACCGGCGCCGCCGGCGACGCCCTGCGCCTTCACACACGCGTCGGCGTCCTCCGCGAGCAAGGTGACGAACTCGCCGTCCTCGCCCCGGGGCGAGGACACCCGTGTGTCCGTGACGGCGGCCCAGAAGGCACAGGCCCGCTCGAAGCCCCCGGCGGGCCGGTCGACGAAGGCGTACGTCCAGCGGACGAGGGCGGCAGGAGCAGGTGAACTCATCCACCGATCGTAGATCGGCACTTGACCGGCCCCCACAAGACCGCACCCGGACCGCGACGGACGCCGGATCGGCGCCCCGCGGACCGGGTGCGGTCACGAAGACACTGCGACGACGGTGGCCGAGCGCAGGTCGAACGGCGTGATCGGGGATCAGGCCTTCTTGGTCTCCCAGAAGATGCGGTCGATCTCGGCGATCAGCTCCAGGGCCTTCTCGCCGGTCTTCGGGTCCGTGGAGCCCTTGGCGGCCGACAGGGCCTTCAGGGTCTCGTTCACCAGCTCGTGCAGCTGGGGGTACTTCTCGAAGTGCGGGGGCTTGAAGTAGTCGCTCCACAGCACGGAGACGTGGTGCTTCGCGAGTTCGGCGCGCTGCTCCTTGATGACGGTGGCACGCGCCTGGAAGTGCGGGTCGTCGTTGGCGGCCATCTTCTCCTGCACGGCCTTCACCGACTCCGCCTCGATGCGGGCCTGGGCCGGGTCGTACACGCCGCAGGGCAGGTCGCAGTGGGCGCTGACCTTCACCTTGGGGGCAAACAGGCGGGAAAGCATGGAGCGTTCCTTCCTCGTGATCGTCTTCTCAGGTGGGACATTACTCCTCGCCGGACAGGTTTTCGCGAGTGCCCCCTAGGGCTTGGGACAAAAGTAGGAGGCGGGACCGAGACTGGTGGGGGAACAACCAGGGGAGGTGCCGGGATGCCGGAGTCGTCGCGTGAGACCGAGCGCACCAGGGCGGCAGCGCCCTTCGGGCTGGCGGAGGTGACCGGCCCGTCGATGGTGCCCACGCTGCGCCACGGCGACCAGCTGCTGGTCCGGTACGGGGCCAGGGTCCGGGCCGGTGACGTCGTCGTGCTGAGGCATCCCTTCCAGCAGGACCTGCTGGTGGTCAAGCGGGCCGTCGAGCGCCGCGCGGGCGGCTGGTGGGTGCTCGGGGACAACGCCTACGCCGGCGGTGACAGCACCGACTACGGCGCCGTGCCCGACGAGCTGATCCTGGGCAGGGTGCGGTTCCGCTACCGGCCGCTCGGGCCGGATCAGCGCTCGCCGCTGGCGCTGGTGCGCTGGGCGCTCTCCGCGGCCAGACCGGTGCCGGCCGACCGGTCGGCCTCCAGGCGCTTGCGGGCGCGGTAGGCGGCCACGTTGGCGCGGGTGGCGCAGCGGTCGGAGCAGTAGCGGCGGGAGCGGTTGGTGGAGGTGTCGAGGTAGGCGTTGCGGCAGGGCGCGGCCTCGCACAGGCCGAGCCGGTCGACGCCGTACTCGGTCAGGTGGAAGGCCAGACCCATCGCGGCGATGGCGGCGTAGCCGGCGGTCGCGTTGGAGGGGTGGTCGGCGAGGTGCATGTGCCACAGCGGGCGGTCGTCCTCGTCCCGGGTGTCGTGGCCGGAGATCTGCGGACTGACCGGGAACTCCAGCAGGAGCGAGTTGAGCAGGTCGACCGCGAGGGTCTCGTCGCCCGCGTCGGCCGCCTCGAACACCGCCCGCAGCCGGCCCCGCACCGCGCGGAAGCGGGTCACGTCCGCGTCGGTGGCCCGGCGGGCCGCCGACCCGTTGGGGCCGAAGAGGTCCCGGACGGCCTGGACCGAGGTCAGCGAGTCCTTGCCCTGTGTCGGCGCCTCGCTGTTGACGAGACGGACGGCGTAGTCCGAGTAATGGGCCAGTTCCACTTGTAGTCCTTACGGGAGGGCTCTATGGTCGTGGTGCGGTCAGGTAACGACTGATCGTGCTTTCAGGGTATTACGTGTCGACCGACGAGGGGGCTCTCATGGCCATGGACACCGGGACCGACTGGCAGCGCTGGCAGCAGAGCTGGGACCGGCAGCAGGAGTGGTACATGCCGGACCGGGAGGACCGCTTCCGCGTCATGCTCGACATGGTGGAGGCGCTCGTCGGCGCCGCCCCGCGCGTCCTGGACCTCGCCTGCGGCACCGGCACCATCACCGCCCGGCTGCTCGCCCGCTTCCCCGACGCCACCAGCACCGGCGTCGACCTCGACCCGGCCCTGCTCACCATCGCCGAGGGCACCTTCGCCGGCGACGACCGGGTCCGCCTCGTCACCGCGGACCTCAAGGACCCGCACTGGCCGGCGAAGCTGCCGTACGACTCCTACGACGCCGTGCTGACCGCCACGGCTCTGCACTGGCTGCACAGCGAACCCCTCGCGGCCCTCTACGGCCAGATCGCCGGACTCGTCCGCGACGGCGGCGTCTTCATGAACGCGGACCACATGATCGACGACACCACGCCCCGGATCAACGCCGCCGAACGGGCGCTCCGGCACGCTCACATGGACCGGGCCAGGACGGCCGGCGCCGTCGACTGGGCCCAGTGGTGGCAGCTCGCCGCCGCCGACCCCGTCCTCGCCGGACCCACCGCCCGCCGCTTCGAGATCTACGGCGAGCACGCCGACGGCGACATGCCCTCCGCCGCCTGGCACGCGCGCGTACTGCGCGAGAAGGGCTTCGCCGAGGCCCGGCCGGTGTGGTGCTCGCCCTCGGACACCCTGCTGCTCGCCCTCAAGTAGCACCCGCGCACGCGGAGGGGGCGGTACGAAGGATCTCGTACCGCCCCCTCACCCGGGCCGGGTCACAGCACCTTGGACAGGAACGCCTTCGTCCGCTCGTGCTGCGGGTCCGTCAGGACGTCGCGCGGGTTGCCGGACTCGACGACCACACCGCCGTCCATGAACACCAGGCTGTCGCCGACCTCGCGGGCGAAGCCCATCTCGTGGGTGACGACGACCATCGTCATCCCGGACTCGGCGAGGTCGCGCATGACGTCGAGGACGTCACCGACCAGCTCCGGGTCGAGGGCCGAGGTCGGCTCGTCGAACAGCATCAGCTTCGGGTCCATCGCCAGCGCGCGGGCGATGGCCACCCGCTGCTGCTGGCCGCCGGAGAGCTGCGAGGGGTAGTTCCCGGCCTTGTCGGCCAGGCCCACCCGGTCCAGGAGCTGCGTCGCGCGCTCCTTGGCCTGGGCCCTGCTCGTGCCCTTGACCTGGATCGGGGCCTCCATCACGTTCTCCACCGCCGTCATGTGCGGGAAGAGGTTGAACCGCTGGAACACCATGCCGATGTCCCGGCGCTGCAGCGCGACCTCGCTGTCCTTGAGCTCGTGGAGCTTGTCGCCCTTCTGCCGGTAGCCGACCAGGTTCCCGTCGACGTACAGACGGCCGGCGTTGATCTTCTCCAGGTGGTTGATGCACCTCAGGAAGGTCGACTTGCCGGAACCGGACGGGCCGATCAGGCAGAACACCTCGCCGGACTGGACCTCCAGGTCGATGCCCTTGAGGACCTCGACCGCGCCGAAGGACTTGTGGACGCCCTCGGCCTTCACCATCGCGGTCATGCCACGCTCCTCGATCCGAACAGGTTCGCCTTGATCTTCTGGAAGACCGTCGGCGGCAGGCTCCGGCTGGAACCCCGCGCGTAGTAGCGCTCCAGGTAGTACTGGAAGACGCTGAACACGCTGGTCATGACCAGGTACCAGATCGAGGCGACGAAGAGCATCTCCATCACGGCGTACGACTGGGAACCGATCACCGAGGTCGAGCGCAGCAGCTCGTTGTAGGTCACCGCGTACACCAGCGCCGAGGTCTTCAGCATGTTGATGAACTCGTTGCCGGTCGGCGGCACGATCACCCGCATGGCCTGCGGGATCACGATCCGGCGCAGCGTCTTGCCGTGGCTCATGCCCAGGGCGTGGGCCGCCTCCGTCTGCCCCTCGTCGACGGCCAGCAGGCCGGCGCGGCAGATCTCGGCCATGTACGCGGCCTCGTTCAGGCCGAGGCCCAGCAGGGCGCACATGAACGGGGTCATGACGTCCGTCATCTCGTCCTTGTAGATCGGACCGAGGTTCAGGATCGGGAAGATCAGCGCCAGGTTGAACCACATCAGCAGCTGGACGTAGACCGGGGTGCCGCGGAAGAACCAGATGTACAGCCAGGCCACGCTGTTGGTGACCGGGTTCTTCGACAGCCGCATCACGGCCAGCAGCACGCCCAGCACGACGCCGAGCACCATGGACAGGAGGCTGATCAGCAGCGTCCGGCCGGCGCCCGCGATCACGGTCGAGTCGAACAGCTTGTCGGACACCGACTGCCAGCGGATGTCGCCGTGCGCGAAGGCGTTGACCAGCAGCGCCAGGAGCGCGAGGACGACGACGGCGCTGACCCAGCGCCCGTAGTGGCGCACCGGGACGGCCTTGATGGCCTCCGGCGGACCGGCGAACGCAGAGTCCTTCGTCACAGGAGGCTGGTCGGCCGGCGGCGCGCCCGCGCCGGACTTGTCGAGCTTGTCAGTCATGGGGACTGCCCTTCAGTGGTGCTGGGGGTCTTACTTGCCGCCGTTGACCTGAGCGGCCTTGATCGCGCCGCTCTGGGCACCCCACTTGTCCAGCACCTTCTGGTACGAACCATCCTTGATGATCCCGTCGACGGCCTCCTTGAGGGCGTCGCGCAGCTGGGTGTTCTGCTTGTCGACGACGATGCCGAAGGGTCCGGCGTCGTACTGCTCGCCGACGACCTCGAAGGCGTTGCCGCCGTCGGCCTTGCGGGCCATGTCCACGGCGACCGGGTAGTCGTTGACGCCGGCCACGGCGCCGCCCGACTTCACCCGGGTCTGGGCCTCGGTGTCGTTCTCGAACGACTCGATCGTGATGGCCTTCTTGCCACCGTCGGTGCACTTCTTGGACTGCGCCTTCAGGGCCTCCTCGTAGGTGGTGCCCCGCTGCACGGCCGCCGTCTGGCCGCAGAGGTCCTCGATGGACTTGATGCCCTTCGGGTTGCCCTTCTTCACGTAGACGGCGGTGCCGGCGGTGAAGTAGTCGACGAAGTCGACGCCCTCGCCCAGCTTCTTGCCCTTGTCGTCCAGGCCCTCCTGGCGCTGCTTGTTGTCGGTGATCGACGACATGGCGATGTCGTAGCGGCCGGTGTTGACCGCGGTGATCAGACCGTCGAAGGAGCCCGAGGTGAACTTGAACTCGACGCCGAGCTGCTTGCTGAGCGCGGCGGCGATGTCGGGGTCGACGCCCACGATCTTGCCGCCCTCGACGTACTCCATCGGCGCGTACTCGGCGTTGGTGCCGACCTTGATGACGCCCGCGTCCTGGATCTTCTTCGGCAGCTTGGCGAAGAGGGGCGCAGTGCTGGCCTTGCCCGACGCGTCTACGTCGCCGCTGCCGCTGCCGCCGGCGGTCTGGTCACCGCAGGCGGTGAGCAGCAGGGCGCCCGCGACCGCGAGGGAACCGACCGCGGCTAGCCGGGTGCGCGCGGCGGTGGTAGGGCGGATGGAACGTGCGGACATGGTGAGTGCCTCCGGCGGATGGAATGGAGATGCCGATGGGTCGACGAGAACACACACCTTCGGGTGTCGCGACCTCGTGTGATTACCGCATCTTGCCATTCGGACTGCGCCATTCGAGGGGGCAGCCATGTCAAAATCGGATAACGGGCGACCCCCGAACCGCACCAGTCCGGTACATCACGGCCGTGCAAGGCCGCACCTTCTCCTGGAATGCATTCCTCCGGCCGGAAGATCTTCGGTTCATCTCACGATGCGGTCGTCGGAGATACTGCGCGTACGTCGACTTGAGTGCGTGTCAAGAGTTTGTCCGGTCCTCGCCCTCGTGTTGGGGCGTGAGAGCCATGTCACTGAGATGATCACCGAGGGCCCGTCGGAGCGGTCGGCGGCGTTCGGGGGGCAGTGTGACGTGCGGGGGCTGTGGGACTCCTGCAAGATGCGGCATGTGACCTTGCACGGATTGGACTCGTCCTGGGGCGCGTCCGTCCGGTAAGAAGGTTCTTCACACCCCTCATCCGGGGCTCAGGGCGCGTGTGCGGCGCGCCCGACGCGCAGGCCCGTACGGATCACCGCCTGGGACCTGCGCGATGCCCGCCCACTTCTCAACCAGGAGTGGCCACCCTCATCCATGAACACCTAAGGGGTAAGACACAGTGGCAGCGGAGATCGTCAATCCTCGCAGCGAGAGCGAATCGGACACAACGGCCAAGGAGGGCGGTGCGGAGCCCCTCGACTCGTTCGATCCGGCGTTCGCGCTGCACCGCGGCGGCAAGATGGCCGTGCAGGCCACCGTCCCGGTTCGCGACAAGGACGACCTGTCCCTCGCCTACACTCCCGGCGTCGCTCGCGTGTGCACCGCGATCGCGGAACAGCCGGAGCTGGTGAACGACTACACCTGGAAGTCGTCCGTCGTGGCCGTCGTCACCGACGGCACGGCGGTCCTCGGGCTCGGTGACATCGGGCCCGAGGCCTCTCTTCCGGTGATGGAGGGCAAGGCGATCCTCTTCAAGCAGTTCGGCGGTGTGGACGCGGTCCCGATCGCGCTCGCCTGCACGGACGTCGACGAGATCGTCGAGACCGTGGTGCGCCTCGCGCCCTCGTTCGGCGGCGTCAACCTGGAGGACATCTCGGCGCCGCGGTGCTTCGAGGTCGAGCGTCGGCTCCAGGAGGCGCTGGACATCCCGGTCTTCCACGACGACCAGCACGGCACGGCGGTCGTGACGCTGGCGGCGCTGCGCAACGCGGCGCGGCTGAGCGGGCGGACCATCGCCGACCTCAGGGCCGTCATCTCGGGCGCCGGCGCGGCCGGTGTCGCCATCGCCAAGATGCTGGTCGAGGCCGGCATCGGGGACGTCGCGGTCGCCGACCGCAAGGGCGTCGTCTCGGCGGACCGGGAGGATTTGACCGACGTCAAGCGCCAGCTGGCCGGGTTCACCAACAAGGCGGGGCTGACCGGCTCGCTGGAGGAGGCGCTCGCGGGCGCCGACGTCTTCATCGGCGTCTCCGGCGGCACGGTCGCCGAGGAGGCGGTGGCCTCGATGGCCGAGGGCGCGTTCGTCTTCGCCATGGCCAACCCCAACCCCGAGGTGCACCCCGAGGTCGCCCACAAGTACGCGGCGGTCGTCGCGACCGGGCGGTCGGACTTCCCGAACCAGATCAACAACGTCCTGGCGTTCCCGGGCATCTTCGCGGGCGCGCTGCAGGTGCGGGCGTCCCGGATCACCGAGGGCATGAAGATCGCCGCCGCCGAGGCGCTGGCCGGTGTCGTCGGCGACGACCTCGCCGCGGACTACGTCATCCCGTCGCCGTTCGACGAGCGGGTCGCCCCCGCCGTGACCGCGGCGGTGGCCGCGGCCGCGCGGGCCGAGGGCGTGGCCCGTCGCTGACGATCCTGACGCGGCTCTGAGGACGGCCCCGCCCGCCACGGGTGGGGCCGTCCGGCTGTGTGCGCCCCCTGCGGGCGAGTTGGCAAGAGGGCATGTCTCACAGCGGCGTCCGGTTTCGCCCGCCGGGCGCGGACCCTATCGTCGGCTGCATGTTCGCCGTCTACGCCGCTCGCATCGATCGTGACCAGCCGCTGAACGGACTGGAGTCGGGGGAGCGCCCCGCCCCCGAGAGCCGGCCCGGCTGGAGCACCGTCAACGTCCGCGCCGCCTCCCTCAACCACCACGACCTGTGGTCCCTGCGCGGGGTGGGCCTCGCCGAGGACAAGCTGCCGATGATCCTCGGGTGCGACGCCGCCGGCGTCGACGAGGACGGCAACGAGGTCGTCCTGCACTCCGTGATCGGACAGACCGGGCACGGCGTCGGACCCGACGAGCCCCGCTCCATCCTCACCGAGCGCTACCAGGGCACCTTCGCCGAGCAGGTCTCGGTGCCGACCTGGAACGTCCTGCCCAAGCCCAAGGGGCTCTCCTTCGAGGAGGCCGCCTGTCTGCCCACGGCCTGGCTGACGGCCTACCGCATGCTCTTCACCAACGCCGGCGTCCGGCCCGGTGACTCGGTGCTCGTCCAGGGGGCCGGCGGCGGGGTCGCCACGGCCGCCATCGTGCTCGGCCGCGCCGCCGGGCTGCGCGTCTTCGCGACCAGCCGGGACGAGGCCAAGCGCAAGCGTGCGCTGGAGCTGGGCGCCGTCGAGGCGTTGGAGCCGGGCGCACGGCTGCCGCAGCGGGTGGACGCCGTCATCGAGACCGTCGGCGCGGCCACCTGGTCCCACTCGGTGAAGTCCCTGCGGCCCGGCGGCACGCTCGTGATCTCCGGCGCGACGAGCGGGGACCGGCCCTCGCACGCCGAGCTGACCCGGATCTTCTTCCTCGAACTCAAGGTCGTCGGCTCCACGATGGGCACCAAGGAGGAGCTGGAGGACCTGCTCGCCTTCTGCGCCGCCACCGGCGTCCGCCCCGTCATCGACGAGATCCTTCCCCTCGACAGGGCCCGCGAGGGCTTCGAACGCCTCGCGTCCGGCGAACTGTTCGGCAAGGTCGTCCTCACGAACTCCTGACACACACCGACGCGCATCCCGCATGTCAACCAGGGTTGACGATCCTCTCGTGTCAACGTAAGTTGACGGCATGACCGAAGCAACGGATCTCGCCGCACGCGCCGGCGACCGCGATCCCCGGGTCGGACTGCGCGCCGTCGCCGCCCTGCGCAGGCTGCTGGAGCAGCTGGAGGCGGTGCAGGTGCGCAGCGCCCGCGACCAGGGCTGGTCGTGGCAGGAGATCGCGGCGGAACTCGGCATCAGCAGGCAAGCCGTCCACAAGAAGCACGGGAGGCAGTGATGTTCGAACGGTTCACGAAGGACGCCCGGGACGTCGTACGGGGCGCGGTCGAGCAGTGCGAGGGCTCGGGCACGCGGACGGTGGGCGCCGAGCACCTGCTGCTCGCCCTGCTGGAGCGGACGGCGAGCCGCGGATCGTTCGCACTGACCGCTCTGGGGCTGACGGATGAGCGCCGGCAGTCCGTACGGCGGGCGCTGGAGGAGGCACGGCGCAGGGCGGGCCTCTCCCGGGCCGACGCCGACGCCCTCGCCGGCCTCGGCATCGACGTCGCGGAGATCGTCTCCCGGGTGGAGGAGACGCACGGCGTCGGAGCCATGGCGGGTGGGCGCCGAGGTGGGTCGAGCACCGGCCGGAGCGGGCGTCCCCGCTTCGGCCGCGACGGCAAAGACATCCTGGAGCAGTCCCTGCGCATCGCCCTGGCCCACCGTGACAAGCACATCGGCGACGAGCACCTGCTGCTCGCCCTCACCGCCCGCCCCGGCCCGCCCGCCGAGACCCTCGCCGACCACGGCGTCACCCACGAGGCCCTGACCCGTGTCCTCTACGGCGAGAACCAGGCCCAGGCGGGCTGAACGAACCGCCGCCGTCCCCCCGGCCTCCGGCCCTCAGGGCTTCGGGCTCCTGAGAGCGGCGCCGATGTGGGCCGCCGCCGCGGACAGATGGCGGCGGGTCAGTCGGAACTGCTCCGGGGTCACGCCGTTGTCGCGGGCCGCGTCGCGGATGTCGTCGCGGAAGCGGTCCAGCAGGCGGTCCAGGTCGCGGGCGGGGTCGCCGCCGGCCTCCTCGTGAGCCCAGGCAGGCTCGTACCCGGCCGGGAAGTCCTCCGGCGTCTGCGAGTACTCGGGAGGCGCGGTCGCCGTTCCCTCCGTGCCGGTGCCGGTGCCGGTGCCGGTGCCGGTGCCGGTGCGGCCGAAGCCGAAGTCGCGGCCGAACTCCCTGCCGTAGTCCTTGCCGAACTCGCCGAACTCCTTGGCCAGTTCGGTCAGGCCCTCCCGCACGCCCGTCGGCCAGTCGCCCCGGGCGAAGTGGCTCTGGACCTGCTCCTGGACGCGCCGCGCTATGCGCTGCACCTCCTCCTGGGCCTGGGCGCGGGCCTTGTCCTGGGCCTCCTTGGCCTGCCGGTGCGCCCGCTGGGCCTCCTCGCGGGCCCGGCGGCTCTCGTCCTTGGCGCGGCGGGCCTGTTCCTTCCACTCCTGCTTGGCCCGGCGCATCTCCTCCTTGGCGGCCCGCCACGACTCGTTGTCGCCCGGGTACGCGTGCGTGTCCCCGCCGGCAGCCGGGCCGCGCCGGGCCTCGGTCGCCGCCGCCCGCATCTCGCGCCGCAGATCGCCCGCCGCGCCGCGCACATCGGCGCGGATCTCCGCGGCGAGCTCCGCGACGGACTCGCGGATCTCCAGCTCCAGGTCGGCCAGCTCACCGCTGCGGTCGGCCAGTTCGGCCCGCCCGGCGTCGGTGATGGCGTACACCTTGCGGCCGCCCTCGGTGGTGTGGGTGACCAGACCCTCGGCCTCCAGCTTGGCCAGCCGGGGGTAGACGGTGCCCGCCGACGGCGCGTACAGCCCCTGGAAGCGTTCCTCCAGGAGGCGGATCACCTCGTAGCCGTGGCGCGGGGCCTCGTCCAGAAGCTTCAGCAGGTAGAGACGGAGGCGGCCGTGGGCGAAGACGGGGGGCATGTCAGAGCACCTTCTTGTCGGTCGTGCTGTCGGCCGGGGCGTCGGAGGGGGCCTTTGAGGGGGGCGGGGGCGCGTCGTCCGGGCCGCGAGTCGCATTGTGCCCTGTGCCGGCCGGTGAGCCGTCGGGCGACCCGAAGCGGACCTCGGCGGTCACAGCGTCCTCCTCCGCCTCCCAGGGGCCGTCCTCCTCGGTCGCCGGGCGGCGCAGCAGGGCGATCGAGCCGGAGACCGTCGTCGCCTTCAGCCTGCCGCTGCCCGCGCCGAGCCGGCCGGTGATCCGCTTGGCGCCCCACTGGCCGCTGACCCGCAAGTCCTCGAAGGCGTTGGACACCGCGCCGCTCGCCGTGTTCGCCTCGACCTCCGCGTCCGCCGGGTGGGGCAGCCGGATCGCGATCTCGCCCGAGACGCTGGTCAGGCCGATGTCGGTGGGGCGGCTCGCCGGATCGAGGTCCACGATCATCGACCCGCTCACCGAGTCGGCCTTCACCGAGGAGCCCGCCTCCACGACGGTCAGGTCCCCGGAGACGGAGTTGAAGCGCAGATCGCCGGTGAGGGCCTGGGCCTCCACGCTCCCGGAGACGGTGTCCGCGCGCACCGCCCCGGTCAGCCGCACCAGCGTGGTGTCCCCGGAGACGCCCCGCACCTCGGTGCGTCCGTCGATCCCCGAGACGACCGCCCCGGCGCTCACGGCACCCACCTCGACGCGCGTGCCCGCCGGCACGGCGAGCGAGACGACGGCGCTGCGGCGCCACCCCTTGCGGTCGAGCCATTTGAGGAACCCCTTCCAGGGCAGGTCCTCGTAGGCCACGGTCAGGATGCCGTCGCGATGGGTCACCACCAGAGGCGGGCCTTCGATGTGCGACACCTCCAGACGGGCGGGACCGCCGTCGTCCGTGCCCACGACGTTCACCGTGCCGTTGACCACGCGGACGTGCAGCTCGCTGACCGGCTCGTCGAAGGCGAGCTTGCGCGGCTCGGCGACGGACCACTCGGACATGGCAGACCTCCTAGACCTGGGACGGAGCGACACGCCATATCGCGTCTCCCTCCAAACACGATATATCGCGGTCACGGAAAGTCAAGACACACGAAAGGGGCGCCCCGAAGGGCGCCCCTGGACGAGGACGGCAGCCGTCGGCGGGCCCTACTCGTCGTCCTCGTCGAACTCGTCGTCCAGCCGCGCCAGCCAGGTCGCCAGACGCTCCACCGGCACCTCGAAGTCGGGGTTCAGGTCCACGAACGTCCGCAACTGCTCGGCGAGCCACTCGAAGGTGACCTCCTCCTCGCCGCGCCGCTTCTCGAGTTCTTCGATGCCACGGTCGGTGAAGTACATGACGAGTGCTCCGTGTGTCGGTCGCAGGGAGGGGACAGCAAAAGGATAGGCGGCCCCGGCCCGCACGCCGAAGGGCCCGCCCCGGAAGACTCCGGGGCGGGCCCTTCGACCTGTACGGCAGGGGGTCAGAGGCTCACGCCTCGAACACCTCGCGCACCAGCTGCTCCTGCTCCGCCTGGTGCCGCTTGGCCGAGCCGACCGCCGGGGACGAGCCGTGCGGGCGCGAGATGCGGCGCAGGCGCTCGCCGTGCGGGACGTCCGCGCCGACGGCCAGGTCCAGGTGGTCGATCAGGTTCAGGGCGATGAACGGCCAGGCGCCCTGGTTGGCCGGCTCCTCCTGGGCCCACAGGTACTTCTCGGCGTTCGGGTACTTCTTGATCTCCGCCTGGAGCTCCGCGCCCGGCAGCGGGTACAGACGCTCGATGCGGATGATCGCCACGTCCGTCGCGCCGCGCTTCTGACGCTCGGCCTCCAGGTCGTAGTACACCTTGCCGGCGCAGAAGACGACCTTGCGGACGGCGGCCGGGTCCACCGACGCGTCGCCGATGACCGGGCGGAACTGGCCCGTGGTGAACTCCTCCGCCTTCGACGCGGCGGCCTTGAGGCGCAGCATCGACTTCGGGGTGAAGACGACCAGCGGCTTGTGGTGCGGGTTGTGCACCTGCCACCGCAGGAGGTGGAAGTAGTTCGACGGCAGGGTCGGCATCGCGACCGTCATGTTGTTCTGGGCGCAGAGCTGCAGGAACCGCTCCGGGCGGGCCGACGAGTGGTCGGGGCCCTGGCCCTCGTAGCCGTGCGGGAGCAGCAGCGTGACGCCGGAGGTCTGTCCCCACTTCTGCTCCGCCGAGGAGATGAACTCGTCCACGACCGTCTGCGCGCCGTTGACGAAGTCGCCGAACTGCGCCTCCCACATCACGAGCGCGTCGGGGCGGGCCAGCGAGTAGCCGTACTCGAAGCCCATCGCCGCGTACTCCGAGAGCAGCGAGTTGTAGACGTTCAGGCGCGCCTGGTCCTCGGAGAGGTACATCAGCGGCGTGAACTCCTCGCCGTTCTCACGGTCGATGATGACCGCGTGGCGCTGGCCGAACGTGCCGCGCTGGGAGTCCTGGCCGGCCAGGCGGACCGGGACGCCCTCCAGGAGGAGGGAGCCGACGGCGAGCGTCTCGCCCATGCCCCAGTCGATGGTGCCGTCCTCGACCATCGCCGCACGGCGCTGGAGCTGCGGCAGCAGCCGCGGGTGCGCGGTGATGTGGTCGGGGATGTTGACCTGGGACTCGGCGATCCGCTTGACGACCTCGTCGGAGACGGCGGTGCTCACCGCGACCGGGAAGTTGTCCTGCCCGTCGCGGGAGTCGCCGGCGGCCGGCTGCGCGGTGGCCTCGCGGACCTCCGTGAAGACCTTCTCCAGCTGGCCCTGGTAGTCCTGGAGGGCCTGCTCGGCCTCTTCCAGGGTGATGTCGCCGCGACCGATGAGGGACTCGGTGTAGAGCTTGCGCACCGAGCGCTTCTTGTCGATCAGGTCGTACATCAGCGGCTGGGTGAAGGCCGGGTTGTCCGACTCGTTGTGACCGCGGCGGCGGTAGCAGATGAGGTCGATCACCACGTCCTTGTTGAACGCCTGGCGGAACTCGAAGGCCAGCCGCGCGACGCGGACCACGGCCTCGGGGTCGTCGCCGTTCACGTGGAAGATCGGGGCCTCGATCATGCGGGCCACGTCCGTCGCGTACATGGAGGAACGCGAGGACTCGGGGGCCGCGGTGAAGCCGACCTGGTTGTTGATGACGATGTGGACCGTGCCGCCGGTGCGGTAGCCGCGCAGCTGCGACATGTTCAGGGTCTCGGCCACCACGCCCTGGCCCGCGAAGGCCGCGTCGCCGTGGATCGCCACCGGCATGACCGTGAAGTCCGTGCCGCCCTTGTTGATGATGTCCTGCTTGGCGCGGACGATGCCCTCCAGGACCGGGTCGACCGCCTCCAGGTGGGAGGGGTTTGCGGCCAAGGAGACCTTGATCTGCTCACCGTCCAGGCCCGTGAAGGTGCCCTCGGCGCCCAGGTGGTACTTCACGTCGCCGGAACCGTGCATCGACTTCGGGTCGAGGTTGCCCTCGAACTCGCGGAAGATCTGCGCGTACGACTTGCCGACGATGTTCGCCAGCACGTTCAGCCGGCCGCGGTGGGCCATGCCGATGACGACCTCGTCGAGGCGGGACTCCGCCGCCGAGTCGATGACCGCGTCGAGCAGCGGGATGACCGACTCGCCGCCCTCGAGCGAGAAGCGCTTCTGGCCGACGTACTTGGTCTGCAGGAAGGTCTCGAACGCCTCCGCCGCGTTCAGCCGGCGCAGGATGCGCAGCTGCTCCTCGCGCTCCGGCTTGGTGTGCGGGCGCTCGATGCGGTCCTGGATCCACTTGCGCTGCTTGGGGTCCTGGATGTGCATGAACTCGATGCCGGTGGTGCGGCAGTACGAGTCGCGCAGCACGCCCAGGATGTCGCGCAGCTTCATCAGGGACTTGCCCGCGAAGCCGCCGACCGCGAATTCCCGCTCCAAATCCCACAGGGTGAGACCGTGTTCGGTGATGTCCAGGTCGGGGTGCTTGCGCTGGCGGTACTCCAGCGGGTCGGTGTCGGCCATGACGTGGCCGCGGACCCGGTAGGAGTGGATCAGCTCGAAGACGCGGGCGGCCTTGGTGACGTCGTCGTCGTGGCTGGCGTCGATGTCCTTGAGCCAGCGGACCGGCTCGTAGGGGATGCGCAGGGCCTCGAAGATGTCGTCGTAGAAGCCGCTCTCGCCGAGCAGCAGGTTGGCGACCTGGCGGAGGAACTCGCCGGAGGCCGCGCCCTGGATGACCCGGTGGTCGTAGGTCGACGTGAGCGTCATGACCTTGGAGACGCCGAGCTTGTTCAGGGTGTCCTGGGAGGTGCCCTGGAACTCCGCGGGGTAGTCCATGGAGCCGACGCCCATGATGACCGACTGGCCGGGCATCAGGCGCGGCACGGAGTGGACGGTGCCGAGGCCGCCGGGGTTGGTCAGGGAGACCGTGACGCCGGTGAAGTCGTCCATCGTCAGCTTGTTGTCGCGGGCGCGACGGACGATGTCCTCGTAGGCCTGCCAGAACTCGAAGAAGTTCAGCGTCTCGGCCTTCTTGATGGCGGCCACGACGAGCTGGCGGTCGCCGTTGGGCTTCACCAGGTCGATGGCCAGGCCGAGGTTGACGTGCGGCGGCTTGACGAGGGTCGGCTTGCCGTCCTTCTCGCCGAACGACCAGTTCATCGACGGCATGGCCTTGATGGCCTGCACCATCGCGAAGCCGATCAGGTGCGTGAAGGAGATCTTCCCGCCCCGGGCGCGCTTGAGGTGGTTGTTGATGACGATGCGGTTGTCGAACAGCAGCTTCACCGGGACCGCGCGCACGGACGTGGCCGTGGGCAGCTCCAGGGAGGCGTTCATGTTCTTGGCGACCGCGGCGGACGGACCGCGCAGCGTCACGTACTCCGGTCCCTCGGAGGAACCGGCGGACCCGTCGGCGGGAGCGGCCTTCGCGGCCGGCTTGGCGGCCGGCGCGGCCTTGGCGGGCGCCGGGGCGGCCTTCGCCGGGGCGGCCTGGGCCGCGGCGGGCTTCGGCGCGGCGGCCGGGGCCGGCGCGGGAGCCGGGGCGGCGGGAGCCTGGGCCTGGGCCGGAGGCGTGGTGGTGGTCCCTGCGGCCCCCGCGGCCGCAGTACCCGCCGGAGCCGGAGCGCTGGCGGCCCCCGGCTTGTAGTCGGCGAAGAAGTCCCACCAGGCACGGTCTACCGAATTCGGGTCCTGGAGGTACTGCTGATAGATCTCGTCGACGAGCCACTCGTTCGGACCGAACGCGGCAGCGGGGTTCTTGCCCGCTTGGTCTGCGTCGGTCGAGATGCTCGAGTTACTGGGGGACTGTGGCGACACGGCGGCAACCGCCCTCTTCCGCTTCACAAGGTGATGGACAGCGGGAATAAAGGCTACGCCCCCTGGAGGGTGAAGGTCAGGCCGGGCTGCCGCATCGTCACGTAAGTCACATCTTCCAGCGCGTTTCAGGGGTTGAAACGGCGGGAAACAAGCGCAGTTGCGCTGCAAAAGGAAACGTTTGACGCAGGGGGCGCGCACCGAGTGCGTCACTTCCGTGCCGGTCCTTCACGAAACCCGGCCCGACCCGCGCCGACCTGCGTCGGCGCATGCCTGATCACACGGGCCCGGCTCGCCGCCGCGGGGGGCGGCAGCAGCGGGAAACGCCAGTGGATCTTGTGGCTCCGGTTGGCACTTTACGTCAACTTGGCACAGAAGGCTCTCCCGGAAGAGTGATAAGAATCCGGCAACCACGCTCGGATTCGGCCACTCCGATCCGGCCTCCGTGCAGATCGACCGCCCAGCGGGCGATCGCCAGTCCCAGGCCCGTGCCGCCGTCGCTGCCCGGCCCGTGCGGCCGGCGGACGGCGCCGCGGTTGAAGCGCTCGAAGACCCGGTGCCACTCCGACCGCGGAATGCCGGGACCCTCGTCCAGCACCTCCAGCTCCAACGACTCCGGCAGCGGGCCCCGGCGCGCTTTGACCGTCACCCGACCGTGCGGCGGACTGTGCTTGACCGCGTTGTCGATGAGGTTGGCGACGACCTGGTGAATGCGCTCCGGGTCCGCGTGCGCGGTCAGCTCCGGCGGGGTGACGTCCAGGTGCAGATGGACGTCCGTGCGCGTGTGACTGCCGCCCGAGCCCATCGTCGCGCGCGCGGAGGCCACCATGTTGGCCTCCTTCAGCACTCCCGACAGATACGGCCACACCTCGAACCGCCGCCTGCGCAGCGGCACCACGCCGTTGTCCAGCCGGGACAGATCGAGCAGGGTCTCCACCAGCCGGCCGAGCCGCTCGGTCTGCTTGAGGGCGGTGCGCATCGTCTCCGGGTCCGCCTCGGCGATCCCGTCGACCACGTTCTCCAGGACGGCCCGCAGTCCCGCGATGGGCGTGCGCAGCTCGTGGGAGACGTTGGCCACCAGCTCCTTGCGCTGGTTGTCCTGCGCCTCCAGCTCGTCCGCCATGGCGTTGATCGTCTGGGCCAGGTCGCCCAGCTCGTCTCGGCGGTTCTCGCTGACCCGGCGGGTGTAGTCGCCGTGCGAGATGGCCCGCGCGACCGTGTTCATCTCGTCCAGCGGCGCGGTGAGCGAATGCGCGACGAACTGCGTGATGAGCAGTGTGGCGATCATCGAGAAGACCGTGATGAAGCGCAGCTCGGTCTCGGTGCGCATGGCGATCATCATCAGTCCGGTGGTGATCAGCACCGAGATGACGACCAGCGCACCCAGCTTCGTCTTGATCGAGAACGGTCGTACTCCGCCCCAGGGCTCCCTGGAGACCCTCGGTCCGGCCGGCCCGCCGCTCATGGCGTCGGGGTCTCCAGCGCGTAGCCCACGCCGTGCACCGTGCGGATCCGCTCGGCGCCGATCTTCCGGCGCAGCGCCTTGATGTGGCTGTCGACGGTCCGGGTGCCGGAGGCGTCGGCCCAGTCCCACACCTCGGCGAGCAGCTGCTCGCGCGAGAGCACCGCGCGCGGGGTGTTCGCCAGGCAGACCAGCAGGTCGAACTCGGTGGGCGTCAGGTGCACGTCCTCCGAGCGCACCCGTACCCGGCGCTGCGCGTGGTCGATCTCCAGTTCGCCCAGGCGCAGGATGCCGGAGCGGGGCGTGGTGGCCGCGACCGCGGCCCGCTCCACGCGGCGCAGCAGCACGTGCACACGTGCCGCGAGCTCCCGCATGGAGAACGGCTTGGTCATGTAGTCGTCGGCGCCCACGCCGAGCCCGACCAGCATGTCGGTCTCGTCGTCGCGAGCGGTGAGCATCATCACGGGCACCGGACGGGCGGCCTGCACTCGGCGGCACACCTCGAGGCCGTCGAACCCGGGCAGCATGATGTCGAGGATCAGCAGGTCGGGCTGCCAGGCCTCGGCGGTGTCGACGGCCGCGGGGCCGTCGCTCGCCGTTTGCACGAGGAATCCCTCGGCGCGCAGGCGGGCCGCGATGGCGTCGACGATGGTCGGGTCGTCCTCGACCACGAGGACGCGCCGCTGCGCGCCCGGGGTCGCCGTCGCCGTGCCGTTGTGTGCGGTGTGTGTCTGCTCCATCGCCCGCCCCTGGGGTGCTGTGCCGGGATCCGTGGGGTGATCCCTCTTCTGCTGTCTGCGCATGACTGCGGTTGACGCGTGAAGTATTCACGTCAGGGCAGCAGCGTACGGGGAGCCGGCGCGGCTTTGCTATCCAGGTCGGACGGCGAGATGCACGATGTCGGGCGCTCCCCGGGCAACCGGGACCTCTTCGGTACGCACCTGCTGGAACCCGGCATTCCTCAGGGTTCGCTCGAATTCGGCGGAGGGTTGTGCGGACCACACCGCGAGAACCCCACCGGGTCTCAACACCCCTGCACAGCCTGTGAGTCCGGCCGGAGTGTAGAGGCCCTCGTTGCCCTCGGTGACCGTCCAGCCGGGTCCGTTGTCGATGTCGAGGCACAGCGCGTCGAAAGTGGCGTATGTCTCATTGACGTAGTCCAGCAGGTCCGCTTCCACGATCTCCGTGCGCGGATCGGCGAACGCGGGGCCCGAGATCGCGGCGAGCGGCCCGTCGCGGTGCCACTCCACGACGGCGCGCTCGCGCTCCACGACGGTGATGCGGCCCCAGCCGGGGTCGGCGGCGGCGTGCGCCAGCGAGAAGCCGACGCCCAGGCCGCCGATCAGCACGCGCGGCGCGGTGCGGCCGCCCAGCGCGGCCAGCGCCGCGTCCACGAGCAGCCGCTCGGAGCGGCCGTCGGAGGTGTCCATCAGGAAGCAGCCGTTGGCGATGATCTGGAGCACTTCCCCCTGCCGGCGCAGCACCACCTCGCCGTAGGGGCCCGCGCGACGGTCCAGCACCTCGGGAAGGTCGTCGAAGACGGACATCGGTCCATCCTGGCACCGCGCCGGCCGTTCGTCGGCGGAACGCGCAAGAAGGCGCGGCACGCCCGCGCGTGAGCACACCCGCTCATCGGACGGGCGGCACGAAGGCGTCGTAGCCGTCGGCCGCGTCCGGTGCGGCGAGCGTGCCGTGGAACACGACGTTGCGCCGGTGCAGGACGGTCGCGTCCGCGCAGACTCCGCGAACGTCCTCCGCCAGCATATGAGTCGACAGCAGGACGCACGATGTACGGCCCAACTCGCGCAGCAGGTCGTGGAAGCGGGCCTGCTGTTCCCGGTCCAGGCCGACCGTCGGCTCGTCCAGGAGCAGCAGTTCGGGGGAGTTGACGACGGCTTGGGCGATGCCGACGCGCTGTTTCTCCCTGCCCGACAGACGGCCCAGCCGCTGCCCGAGCCGGTCGCCCAGCCCGACCGCCCGGGCGGCCCACTCCACCGCGGCACGGCGCGCCCGCGCCCGCGCACCACCCCTCACGTCCTGCGCGCCCCGCGACGCCTCGCGCGCGCCCCCCTTGTCCCCTTCCGACGGTCGTCAGTCGTCGTGCACCACTGTGCCGTCCTCGTGCAGGGTCGGGTGCAGCTTCATCGGGCCGTAGTCGTCGAGGTCGGACGAGCGGGGCGGCTCGGGGCCGTCCGGGCCCATGCGGACCATCCGCTCCACCCGGCAGATCCGGAACAGCCGGTCCTCCACACGGGCCTCGTCGGCGCGGCCTGCCGCCCGGTAGGCCTCGGCCGCGCGCGCGTACACGGCCTTCCTCGCCTCGTCGAAGCCGTACAGCAGCGCCCAGAAGCGCGCCATCCCGTCGTGCAGCAGCCGGCGGGCCTCGTGCGGGGTGGCCATGAGGGCGCCGTGCGGGGTCCAGCCCGTGCCGTCGTGCTCGGCCACCGAGAAGCCGACGGGCAGACAGACCACGTCGGGGTGCGTCAGCACCGCGCGCGCGGAGCCCTCCCGCACGTCCGCCGGGTAGCGGGAGCCCGTGTACGCGAAGTCCCGCAGCCCCAGCCGCAGGGCGCCGGCCATCGGCCCCTCGTCGCGGCCCGGGTCGAGGACGAACCCCAGGTCGGGGGAGGGCGTGTCGTCCCGGCCGTCCCACAGCGGGGCGGCCGGCTCCGGGTCCGTCGGGCGGGGCGGCTCCAGCCCGTCGTCCCCCATGCGGGCGAACTCGTCGCCGCGTACGACCCGGTAGCGCACGCCCAGCGCCGTCACCTCGTCGGCCGGCTCGCGCTCCAGCACCCGAACGGCGCTCAGCAGCTCACGGCGGACGGCCGGGTCGTCGGTGTCGTCCTTCGCCCTGAACCACAGGTGGGAGTTGAGGCCGTCGCGGGCCTGCTGCGGGGTGCCGTTCACGACCGGCTTGAGCAGCCGCCATCGCGGGTCGCCCGCGGAGGGGTCCTGCGCCGCGACACCGAAGACGGGCCCGCGCGGGGCGATGTCCGGGTAGCGCCGGGACGCCTCGACGGCGTCCGCCTCCATCACCCAGGCGACGGGGTCGTCCCGGCGGACCAGCTCCGCGTGCAGGGCGTCGAGCCGTTGCTTCCAGTCATCGGTCATGTGCGCATTGTGCTGTCGGCGCCGGTCCGCTTCGGCGGGAACGCCGGAAGTGGGTGCGGGGGAGACGGGGGAGGTGATCGCCCACAGCGAACGGGGGCCGATCCGGGGAACATCCGGTGACCGCCGCGCATTGAGTCGGCATAACTCAACTTGACTGCCGAAGGGGAGATCATGGCTGCTGAGTCCGCAGCGTTCACACCGCTCACCCTGCCCGTGCTGCCGCTCGACGACGAAGTGGTGCTGCCCGGGATGGTGGTTCCGCTCGACCTGAACGACGCCGACGTGCGCGCCGCGGTGGAGGCCGCCCAGGCCGCCGCCCGGTCCGAATCCGGCAAGCCCAGGGTCCTGCTGGTGCCGCGCATCGACGGGACCTACGCGAGCACCGGCGTGCTCGGCACGGTCGAACAGGTCGGCCGGCTGGCCGACGGCGACCCGGGCGCGCTGATCCGGGGCCGCAGCCGCGTGCGCATCGGCGCCGGCACCACCGGCCCCGGGGCGGCGCTGTGGGTCGAGGGCACCCGCCTGGAAGAGCAGACGCCGGAGCCGCTGCCCGGTCATGTCACGGAACTGGTCAAGGAGTACAAGGCCCTGGCCACCGCCTGGCTGCGCAAGCGCGGCGCCTGGCAGGTCGTCGACCGCGTCCAGGCCATCGACGACGTCTCCGCGCTCGCCGACAACTCCGGGTACTCGCCGTTCCTCACCACCGAACAGAAGGTGGAGCTGCTGGAGACCGCGGACCCCGTGGCCCGGCTGAAGCTGGCCGTACGTCAGCTGCGCGACCACCTCGCCGAGCAGGACGTCGCCGAGACCATCGCCAAGGACGTCCAGGAGGGCGTCGACAAGCAGCAGCGGGAGTTCCTGCTGCGGCGGCAGCTGGAAGCCGTGCGCAAGGAACTGCGCGAGCTGAACGGCGAGCAGGAGGGCGAGGAGTCCGACGACTACCGCGCGCGCGTGGAGGCCGCCGACCTGCCCGAGAAGGTCCGTGAGGCCGCCCTCAAGGAGGTCGACAAGCTGGAGCGCGCGAGCGACCAGTCGCCCGAGGGCTCCTGGATCCGCACCTGGCTGGACACCGTCCTCGAACTCCCCTGGAACGAGCGAACCGAGGATGCCTACGACATCCAGGGCGCCCGGGCCGTCCTCGACGCCGAGCACGCCGGCCTGGAGGACGTGAAGGAGCGGATCACCGAGTACCTCGCGGTGCGCAAGCGGCGCGGCGACCGCGGCCTCGGCGTCGTCGGCGGGCGGCGCGGGGGCGCCGTGCTCGCGCTCGTCGGCCCGCCCGGCGTCGGCAAGACCTCACTCGGCGAGTCCGTCGCGCACGCCATGGGACGCGAGTTCGTCCGGGTCGCCCTCGGCGGCGTCCGGGACGAGGCCGAGATCCGCGGCCACCGGCGCACCTACGTCGGCGCGCTTCCGGGCCGGATCGTCCGCGCGATCAAGGAGGCCGGGTCCATGAACCCGGTGATCCTGCTGGACGAGATCGACAAGGTGGGCTCGGACTTCAGGGGCGACCCGGCCGCCGCCCTCCTGGAGGTCCTGGACCCGGCGCAGAACCACACCTTCCGCGACCACTACCTGGAGGTCGAACTCGACCTCAGCGACGTGGTGTTCCTCGCCACCGCCAACGTGCTCGAAGCCATCCCCGAGGCGCTGCTCGACCGGATGGAGCTGGTCCGCCTCGACGGCTACACCGAGGACGAGAAGATCGTCATCGCGCGTGACCACCTGCTCCCGCGCCAGCTGGAGCGGGCCGGCCTCGACGCCGGCGAGGTGACCTTCGAGGAGGGCGCGCTGCGCAAGCTGGCCGGCGAGTACACGCGCGAGGCGGGTGTGCGCAACCTTGAGCGGTCCGTGGCACGGCTGCTGCGCAAGGTCGCCGCCCAGCACGAACTGGGTGAGCGGGAACTGCCCTTCACCGTCACCGAGGACGATCTGCGGGCCCTCATCGGCCGGCCGCACCATGTGCCCGAGTCCGCCCAGGACCCGGCCGAGCGGCGGACGTCGGTGCCCGGCGTCGCGACCGGCCTCGCGGTCACCGGCGCGGGCGGCGACGTGCTGTACGTGGAGGCGTCCCTCGCCGACCCGGAGACGGGTGCGGCGGGACTGACCCTGACGGGACAGCTGGGCGACGTGATGAAGGAGTCGGCGCAGATCGCGCTGAGCTTCCTGCGCAGCCACGGGGCCGAGCTGGAACTGCCGGTGGCCGACCTGAAGGACCGGGGCGCGCACATCCACTTCCCGGCGGGCGCGGTGCCCAAGGACGGCCCGAGCGCGGGCGTCACGATGACGACGGCCCTCGCGTCGCTGTTGTCGGGACGGCTGGTCCGCACGGACGTGGCGATGACCGGCGAGGTCTCCCTGACCGGGCGGGTCCTGCCGATCGGCGGGGTGAAGCAGAAGCTGCTCGCCGCGCACCGGGCGGGAGTCGCCACCGTGATCATCCCCAAGCGCAACGAGCCCGACCTGGACGACGTCCCCGCGGAGGTGCTGGACAAGCTCGACGTCCACACCGTCACCGACGTCCGCCAGGTCCTGGAACTGGCGCTCGCGCCCGCCGCGGACGGCGCGACGCCCGAGGTTCCGGTCGCGGCGTGACGGACGCGGCCGGACGAGGCGGGCCCGGGCTCCGTGAGGGAGGCCCGGGCCCGTCCGGCACGACTCGGTCAGCAGACAACTACGCACGTAGAATCAGGTCCGAGACCGGATCGGGAGTGCTGACGTGCACGAGGACGGACACGCAATCGGACACACGGACGCGGACGCGGGCGCGAAGACGGGCGCCGGTGCGGACGCGGGCGTGGACACGGGCGGGAGCACCGGGCGCCCCGGAGACCCGGGAGAGCCCGGAGCCGTGACGCCGCCGCGCGGTGTGGACCAGGAGTTCCTCTCCCTGGAGCGCGAACTGACGGTGCTGCTGCGCCGCGCTCGAGCCAGCCAGGGCGAGATGGCCCGCGAGGTCCATCCCGACCTGGAGTCCGCCGCGTACGGCCTGCTGGTGCGGCTGGAGGAGTGCGGCCGACAGCGCGCGACCGAGCTCGCCGCCTACATCGGCATCGGCAAGGCCACCATGTCCCGGCAACTGCGGGCCCTGGAACACCTCGGCCTCGTCGCCCGCGAGCCCGACCCGGCCGACGGCCGTGCCTGGCTGGTCGACCTCACCGAGGAGGGCCGCACCCGGGTCGGCCGCGTCCGTGAGGCCCGCCGCGGCCGGTACGTCACTCAGCTCTCGCACTGGGAGCGCGCCGAGGTGGCCGAACTCGCCCGCCTCCTCAACCAGCTCAACCGGGGCATGGCCAAGTAGCCCGCCCGCTCACAGCTGCGCGTACACCGCCGTGGCGTCGTCGTGGCGCTTGCCGCGGCCGAGGAAGACCCGTTCCTCGTCCGCGCGTTCCAGTTCCCGCACCCGCCTCACCAGTGCCGCGGGGCCCTCCTTACGCAGACGGGCGAACAGGTCCGTCCAGTCGCCCTCGCGGAAGGCGGCCGTCCAGCGCGCCGCCCCGTCGCTCAGCGCGGCCAGGGCCGACACGTCGGCGCGCGGGACGCTCCCGGTGACCGCCCGTGAGGCCACGGCCGGATCGGCGGCGGCCGTGAAGAAGCCGCCCTCCTTGTTGCGGGCCTCGGCGTCGCAGATCTCCGCGCTCGCCAGCAGGGCCCGGGGCAGCCGGTCGAGCCGGTCGTCGAGGACCGCGGTGACCGTGCCGTCGGGGGCGGCCAGCAGCAGGACCGCGTCGGAGAGGACCAGGTACTCGACGGTCCGCGGCGACCAACGCGCCAGGGCGACCGTCGCCTGAGGGGTGCGCGGGTGAGAAAGGTCACAGGTTTCGGCGTGGACGGCGGAGGTACGCGCGACTGCGGCGGCCAGTGCCTCGGCCAGAGGAACATCCGGGTGTGAAACGGTCAGTTCGGTCAGCGCTCCGCCCAGTCGAGCGGTGAACCAGGGGACCGAATGCAGACAGCCCGTACCGCCCCGCGGCGGCGTCACTCCGTCCAGGAGGACGAGCGAACCGCCCTGCCCGGAGGCGGGAAGTCCGACGCTCGCGAAGTCCTCGTTGGGGTAGGCCTGATCGCCGGGCTCCGAGACAAGTTCCGTACGCATCCGGCCAGTCTGCACGAGTCCCGCACACCCTTCGCGAAAGGCTGGCATCCACCCTCGCTCGGACACGCCGACGCAGGTCAGACGCCTGTTTTGGGAGGGAATGAAGCACTCCGGGAAGACGTGGCGGCGCATCCTGTCAAAGCCCGACGTCCACGTCCAACCGGCCCTGCGCACAAGGCCGTCGCACACGCCAGAGGAACTTGCCCGCCAACTCTCCTCCGATGTTCACTCCTTCGGGTGGCGGGGCAGGCGATGCGCGAACCCCGCCCACCGGCACTGGGAGGGTCGGGGACCGAACCGGAAGGGCGCGCCGACTGACGGAGCGTCACCTTTGGCCCATGGGTATCACGAGTCAGGAATGCGAGCACCGGTGCAGAAGACGCGGCCTCGGCGCACAGGCAGGCAGACGGCCTCCGAGCAGGGCGCGGAGCGCACCCCTGTCGGCAAGGGCCGTCCCGCCCACGTACGCAATCGGCTGATCGTCGCGGTGGCCGTCGTGGCCGCCGCCATAGCGGGAGCCGGCGCCCCCTCCGTCATCGCGGCCTCAGGGCAGCTGAATGACTCCCAGAACCTGGTCACCCTGGCCGAGCAGACGCAGGACGCCGTCGTCCTCGCCCAGTCCCTGGCCGACGAACGCGACGAGGTCACCACCTACGTCGCGGCCGGCCGGACCAAGGGCAAGGCGCCCTCCGGAGAGAGCAGCGCCCGCGTCGACCGCCAGGTGGGGGAGCTGACCGCCGACACCGACACCCCCGCCGCGCTCCGTAAGGACCTCGGCGGCATCGCCTCCGTCCGGCAGGCCGCCCTCACCGGCCGGAGCACGGCCCTGGAGGCGCACCGGGCGTACTCGGCGGCCATCACCGAGCTGCACGCGCTCGCCGAGCAGCTTGCCCAGCAGATGCCGCCGCGCGCGGGCGCCGGCGCGTACGCCCTCGCCGAGCTCGACACCGCCGTCCAGCAGGCCACCGCCGCCCGCGGACTGCTGCTCGCTGCGCTGAACGTGCCCACGAACACCGAGGACGCCACCGACCCCGTCACCGGCCGGTCGGAGACCAGGACCGTCTCCTCCGACGCCGACACCAAACTGCGCGACGAGCTCACCGCCGCCGCCCAGCAGGCCCGGCTGCGCTCCGACGCGGCCCTGGCCTCCTTCCGGGACCGCGCGCCCGAGGAGGCCGTCGACGCCTACGACTCCACGGTCACCGGCGGAGACGTCACCGCCGCCCAGAAGTACCTGGCCGCCCTCACCGACCAGCCCACCCTGAGCGACGACGAACTCGGCGCCGACGCCAAGAAGGTCGACGCCGCGCTCACCGCACGCGTCGCCCTCATGCGCGGAGCCGAGTCCTCCGCGTACGACCGCCGCGTCAAGGACCTCGCCCAGCTGCGCGACGACGACGTCACCGCGCTGGAGCTGCGCGTCGCCCTCCTCGGCGCGCTGATACTGATCGCCGTCGGCATCGCCACCGCCATGGCCCGCAGTCTCACCCGCCCGCTGGCCGTGCTGCGCCTCGGCTCCGCCCGGCTGGCCGGCGCCGAGAACCCGGCCTCGGAGGAGGCTGTCCGCTTCACCGGCCGCAATGACGAGTTCGCTCAGGTCGTCCGCTCCGTCAACGCCCTGCACGAGCACGCCGTCGCCCTCCACGAGCGCATCGCCACCCTGGAGTCCGACCGCAAGCACCTCGTCGGGCAGCGGCAGAAGATGGCCGACGCCCGCGAGGAACTGCGCGCCGAACTCGCCGACGCCGCCGAGCGGTTGGGGCAGCTGCGGACCAGCATCAGCGGCACGTTCGTCAACCTCTCGCTGCGCACCCTCGGGCTGGTCGAACGCCAACTCGCGGTCATCGAGGGCCTGGAGGAGCGCGAGCACGACCCCGAGCGGCTGGCCACACTCTTCAAGCTCGACCACTTCGCCACGGTCATGCGCCGCCACAGCGAGAACCTGCTCGTCCTCGCCGGCGAGGAGCACGTCCAGCAGCACGCGGGGCCCATCCCGCTGGTGGACGTGGTCCGGGCGGCGGTCAGCGAGATCGAACGCTACGAACGCGTCCGCATCTCCGCGCTGCCCCCGCACGCGCACGTGGCCGGCTTCGCCGCCGACGACCTCTCCCACCTTCTCGCCGAACTCATGGAGAACGCCACCTCGTTCTCCCCGCCGGACCTGCCCGTCGAGGTCTCCGGCTGGCTCCTGGAGAACGGCGAGGTCATGCTCTCCGTCCAGGACGAGGGCATCGGCATGACCGGCGACCGGCTGGCCCGCCTCAACTCCCGCCTCACCGACTTCGACCCGGACACCCCCTACGACCAGGAGGGCGAGGACGGGCTCGGGCTCGGCCTTTACGTCGTGGCCCGCCTGGCCCACCGGCACGGGGTGCGGGTGCAGCTGCGCGAGCAGAAGCAGGGCGGTGTGGCGGCGGTCGTGGTCCTCCCCACCTCGCTGCTGGCGTCACCCCCCACCGCCTCCGTTCCCACGGCCCCGCCCACCACGGCCGCCACCCCGGGTGTCACCCTCCCCGGCGCCGACGCGGAGTCCAACGGCAACGTCCTGCGCACCCGGACCAAACCCACGGCGCTCCCGGAAACCCCGGCCGAGACGACGATGGAGCTCCTGCTGCCCCTGGCAGCCGACCCGTCGGAACCGGCGGACTCGGCCGAAACGCCGGCGGACGACTCCGTCGAAACGCCGGCCGGTGACACTGCGACGCCGTTCGGCACGGCGGACTCGCCCGGCGCCGGCACCACGCCCAGCACACCGGGCGAGGCTGACACGTCGGCCACCACGGCTGACCCGGCAGGCTCCCCGGACATGCCCTACGCGGCGAGCTCGGCCGACGCCGGTGACCCGTCGGCGACCGCGACCCCGGCGGACGTCGGCCCCGTGGGCGGCGCCGACTCCAGGACTGCCCGCCGCGCCTCGGACGACTGGCCGACCGGCGACGCCACGACGCCCGAACCGGCCTCGACCACCGCCTTCGGCAGCACGCCCGACGGAGCGGCCGACTCCAGGACGGCCCGTCCCACGGCCGACGACTGGCCGGGCGCCACCCCCGAAGCGGGCGCCGGCGGCACGCCGAACGCCGTCGGTCCCCGGCGCGCCCGTCGCGCTGCGGACGACTGGCCTGGCAGTGACGTCGCGGCAGCCGACGCCATGGCGGCCGACGACCGGACCGCCCCCGGCGCCATACCGGACACCAGCGCCCCCACGCAGAACAGCGCCACACCGACCCCCGCCCCCTCCCCGCGCGCCCGTCGCGTGGCGGACGACTGGCCGACGGCCGCGCCTGCGGCCGAGGGCGGTACGCCGGACACCGCCGCACCCGCTGCCGATGCCGGTGTGCCGACCCCCGCCTCTTCCCCGCGCGCCCGTCGCGTGGCGGACGACTGGCCGACGGCCGCGACCGCTGCCGACGGCGGTACGCCGGACACCGCCGCCCCCGCGACGGAAGGCGGCATGCCGAACCGTGCCCCCTTCGCCCCGGGCGGCACCGCGAACCCCGCCTCCTCCGGCCCCGGTTCCCGGCGCGCCCGGCGCGCGGCGGACGACTGGCCGGGCGGTGACGTCGCGGCAGCCGACGCCATGCCGGCTGAGGACCGCGCCACCCCGGGCCGCAGGCCGGGCGCCGACGCCCCCGCGTCCCACGGCCGCACGCAGCCCCGCGCCCCCTTCGCTCCCGGCGGCACGCAGAACCCCGCCCCCGCAGCCCCCGGCGCCACGCCGTCCCACGCCCCCGCAGCCCCCGGCGCCACGCCGCCCCCCGCCCCCCAGGCACACCCCGCAACCCCCGGCGGGCCCCGCTCGCCGCAGGCCCGCAGGGCCGCCGACGACTGGCCGGGTACTGTTCCGGCGGCCGCCCCCGGCAGTCGCCCCGCAGGCGGACACACGGGCGGACAAGCGGGCGGCGCCGAGACCGAGGCCGAGCACGAGCGGGCGGCCGACGCCCCGGAGGAGCTCGTCACCGACAAGGGCCTCCCCAAGCGCACACCCAAGCTCACCGCACCCACCCCCACCCCCCGCCGCCCCAGCGGCAGCGTCGACGCGGACGCCCTCCGTCGCCGTCTCGGCGGCTTCCGTCGCGGAGCGCAGGCCGGCTACCGCGACGTGGAAGCCGAGCTGGCCGAACAGACGGCGCCGGCACCGAACGCCGCACCTCAAGAAGCACACGCACACGCCGAAGAAGACACGGGGGGCACCGTCGAGGAGGCAAGCAGTTGACCGCGCCCAGTACCTTCGGACTGAGCAGTGAGGCCCGCAACCTGCACTGGCTGCTGACCAACCTCGTGGAGGAGGTCCCCGGTATCCAGTCCGTCGCCGTGGTCTCCTCCGACGGCCTGCTCCTGCTGTCCTCCGACCCTGGTCTCAACCAGGCGGCCCGCCACCCCGGCGGGGCACAGCGCAACGGCCCGCGAGGCTCGTCCGCCGACCTCGCCACCATCGTCTCCGGCATCGGCAGCCTCACCGTCGGCGCCGCCAGGCTGATGGCGTTCGGCGGGGTGAAGCACACCATGGTCGCCATGGACGAGGGCAGCCTGTTCGTGATGTCGATCAGCGACGGCTCCCTGCTCGGAGTCCACGGCTCCGCCGACTGCGACATGAGCGTCGTGGCGTACCACATGGCGCTGTTCGTGGGCCGCGCCGGCCATGTCCTGACTCCCGAACTGCGCAGCGAGCTGAGGCAGTCGCTGGAGTCCGCGCACGCGGGGAGCCCTCGATGAGCACGCCCCGGCGCAACGCGCCGAGCCCCCGCGGTGCGACCGGCCCGCTCCCTGTCCGCGGCGGCGACCGCAAGCCCGCGAGGGTGCGCCCCTACTCGCTGACCGGCGGCCGTACCCGCTTCGGTCACGTCCTCCTCGTCGAGACGTTCGTGGGGACCACGGCCGAGCTCGAGGCGCCCGAGGAGCGCAAGGAACTGACGAACGGTTCGCTCAGCACCCGGGTCATGCCGGAGCTGCGGGCCATCGTCGAGCTGTGCCGCCGCATGCGTACGGTGGCCGAGATCGCCGCGCTGCTGAAGATGCCGCTCGGCGTGGTCCGCGTGCTGCTCAGCGACCTCGCGGACCAGGGAAAGATCCGTGTGTACGGCACCGGTACCGCCCACGGTACGGGCCGTCCCGACCGCGCACTGCTGGAAAGGGTGCTCAGTGGACTCCGTCGTCTCTGACGCCGACGCCCCGTTCGGTGTCTCCCCCCTCGTCGACGAGCCCGACGAGGACCTGAAATCCTGGCAGACGGACCGGACCCGGGCCCCCATCGCCACCAAGATCGTGGTGGCCGGCGGCTTCGGCGTCGGCAAGACCACCCTCGTCGGCACCGTCTCGGAGATCACCCCGCTCCAGACCGAGGCGCTGATGACGGAGGCCAGCGAGGAGACCGACGACCTCTCCGGCACCCCGGGGAAGCTCACCACCACGGTGGCGATGGACTACGGCCGCATCACGCTCGACGACGACCTCGTCCTGTATCTCTTCGGCACCCCGGGCCAGCAGCGTTTCTGGTTCATGTGGGACGACCTGGTGCGCGGCGCGATCGGCGCCGTCGTCCTCGCCGACACCCGCCGCCTCAGGGACGCCTTCCCCGCGCTGGACTACTTCGAGAGCTGCGGACTGCCGTACGTCGTCGCCGTGAACCACTTCGACGACAGCGAGCTGTTCGACCCGGAGGACGTGCGTGAGGCGCTGACCGTCCCCCAGCACATACCCGTCATGATCATGGACGCGCGCCGCCGGATCTCGGTGATCGAGACCCTTCTGTCCCTCGTCGGCCACGCGCTCGACGAAACCCCCGAGTAGGCCACCCCCACACCACACAGGCCACCTAGGAGACACCCCCCGCATGCGGAAGATACTCGTCGTCGGAGCCGGTCAGTCCGGTCTCCAGCTCGCCCTCGGCCTCCAGTCGCACGGGTACGAGGTCACCCTGATGTCCAACCGGACCGCCGACGAGATCCGCTCCGGGCGGGTGATGTCGACGCAGTGCATGTTCCACACCGCACTCCAGCACGAGCGCGACCTCCAGCTGAACTTCTGGGAGTCCCAGGCGCCGAAGATCGAGGGGCTCGGCGTCTCGGTGGCGGCCCCCGGCTCGCACGACCCCGGCCCCACGCAGCGGGCGATCGACTGGGTGGGCAAGCTCGACGGGTACGCGCAGTCCGTCGACCAGCGGGTGAAGATGGCCGGCTGGATGGACGTCTTCGCCCAGCGCGGCGGCCAGCTGGTGATCCACGGCGCGGCCGTCTCCGACCTCGACTACTTCTCCCGCGCCTACGACCTCGTCCTGGTCTCCGCCGGCAAGGGCGAGCTCGTCCAGATGTTCGGCCGCGACGCCGAGCGCTCCCCGTACAGCGAGCCGCAGCGCGCCCTCGCGGTGTCGTACGTCCACGGCCTCGGCCCCCGCCCCGAGCACCCGGACTACGACGCGGTCCGCTGCAACCTGGTGCCCGGGGTCGGCGAGCTGTTCGTCATGCCGACGCTGACCACCTCGGGCCGCGCCGACATCCTCTTCTGGGAGGGCGTGCCCGGCGGCCCGCTCGACGTCTTCAAGGGCGTCAAGGACCCGGCGGAGCACCTCTCCCTGACGCTGGAGCTGATGGAGAAGTTCACGCCCTGGGAGTACGCGCGAGCCACCCGCGTCGAGCTGACCGACGCCGGCGGCACCCTGGCCGGCCGCTACGCGCCCACCGTGCGCAACCCCGTCGGCCGGCTCCCCGGCGGCGGCCTGGTGCTCGGCGTCGCCGACGTGGTCGTCGCCAACGACCCGATCACCGGACAGGGCTCCAACTCGGCCTCCAAGTGCGCGGCGGCCTACCTCGCGTCCATCCTCGAACAGGGTGACAAGCCCTTCGACGAGGAGTGGATGCGGGCGACGTTCGACCGCTACTGGAACACCGCCCAGCACGTCACGAAGTGGACCAACGCGATGCTGGCCCCGCCGCCCGAGCACATCCTGAACCTCATCGGCGCGGCCGGCCAGCTGCAGCCGGTGGCCGACCGCTTCGCCAACGGCTTCAACGATCCCGCGGACTTCGAGAACTTCTTCTACGACCCGGAGAAGACGGCGGCGTATCTGGCCTCGGTCGCCGGAGCCTGAGCGGCCGCCGGGCCGTGACCGCCGCCCTCAGCAGACCTCGATGCCGGGGGCGGGGTCGGCGCCGACGTTGACGTTGCCGCCCCAGGCCCACGCCCCGTAGTAGGAATGCCCGGGGAAGTGGACGTCCACCTCGTACCAGACGTCCGTGGTGTAACCGCCGACCGTGACGCGCTCACCGCGCACGTGGCACAGAACCTTTCCGAAGCTTTCCGGCCCGCTGGTGTAGAGGATCTCGTACGACGTACCCGGCCCGGTCCTGATGTTGCTGTTCGGCTGCAGGAGCGGGGAGGACCGGACGGCGCTGGGAGCCGACGGGGCGGCGCCGGGGGCTGCCTGTGAGACGCCGGCTCCGCAGAACAGGGTGAGGACGGTACCGACCGCGAGACCGGCGGCGGTGAGACGGGTGCTGCGCTTGAACATGGTGGACTCCTTGTCGGGCCGGAGCCGGGCTCGTCGCTCGCGGCCCGGTCACATCCGTTTCCGCCTTCCGGACGGAACCCGGCGCCTCGGGGTATGACCGCCCCGGCCGCACACGTCTCCTCGCCCCGTCCTCATACGGCGCGGCGTGCGCGCCCGTCCACACGGTGGTGCGGGCCACGCACCTGACCGACCACGAACCCGGGACGGGCACGCGTCCGAACGGTCCGGAGGGGATGACATGTCGAACAAGTCAGCGAGGCGCGGCGCCCGACTGGGCGGCGCGGCGGCGGTGTTGTGCGCGCTCGCCATGACGGTGGGCGCCGCGCCCGCCCAGGCGGCTGCCGAACAGCGGTCCGCGGGACCGGTGTTCACCACGTGGGCGACGGATGTGAACGTCCGTAAGGACTCGGCCCCGGGGTTCCGCTGTCCCGAGTTCCCCTCGCCCGGCAACTGCCCGTCGGTGGTCGGCAGGGCACAGCCGGGCGACCAGCTCGAAGTGACGTGCCAGACGCGGGGTGAGACGGTCGGCGGCAACCCGTACTGGGTCTTCGTGGAGAACCGGACCCGTGGCTTCGACGGTTGGATGGCGAGTTACTACATCTCGCACCCGGACAACTGGCTGCCCGGCGTCCCGCAGTGCTACGGGCCGTGATGCGCCGGTACGACGGGGGCCGGCTCCGCCGCTCGGGCGGTGCCGCCCGTGGACCCGTCGCCCGCGGCCGCCCCCTGCTCCGATCCGGAGAGGAGCCGGGGCTGCCTCTTCGGGGTCGGCGACCCCGGTTTCCTTGAGAGGTCGAGCGGCTTGTAGTTCCGCAGCGGCTGCGACGTCGGGTCGGGGCGGACCGCGCCCAGGATCGGGTTGGCCGCGATGGGGGAGAGTTTGACGGGCTCGCCCGGTCTCGGGGCCTGCACCACCATCCCCTTGCCGGCGTAGAGCGCCACGTGCGTTGCGTCGGGGAAGTAGACGATCAGGTCACCCGGGCGGAGCCGGTCCAGTGGGACGCGGTTCAGGCGGGCCCACTGCTGCTGGCTGGTCCGGGGGATCGGGGTGCCCGCGTGCTGCCAGGCCTGGGAGGTCAGTCCCGAGCAGTCGTAGGAGACGGGCCCCTCCGCGCCCCACTCGTAGGGCTTGCCGAGCTGGCCCACGGCGTAGCGCAGGGCGCGGTCGCCCTCCGGTGACGGTGCTCGCTCCTCGCTCAGCGCGCCCGACGCCACCAGGGTGGCCTGGGCCTCGGCGGTCTCGGTGCGTTCGCGGTCGGCGAGGGCGGTGAGCTGGACGGCGCTGAGCGAGGCGAGGAGCCGCTCGACGTCGCCCAGCCTGCGGCGTACGTCGTCGCGCTCCTTCTTCTTCCGCTCGGTCAGGGTGAGCTGCGCGTCGAGGGCGGCACGCGCCCGGCGGGCGAGGGCGTCGGCCTTGCGTTCGCTGCCCTCCAGCCGGCCCACCGTCTCGGCCCGCTCCCGTGCCAGCTGTCCGATCACATGCCCCTGGTCGAGGGCGCGCTGTGGGTCCCGGGCGAGCAGCAACCGTACGTAGGGGGAGATGCCGGTGACGTTCTGGTACTGCTGCCGGGCCAGGCGTCCGGCGGCGCCCCGGCTCTCCTGGAGGGACAACCTCGTCGTCGCCAGTTCGGCGTCGATGCGCTCGGTCTCGGCCCGGCGTTCCCTCAGCTTCTCCTCGGTGGTGTTGTAGGCCTCGGTGGCCTTCTCCGCCTCCCGGTACAGCCGCTGAAGATCCGTCAGCAGCTCTGCCACCGAGCGTCCGCCGGGCTCCGGCGGCTCGGGGGCGGCCCGGGCGGCCGCCGGGGCCAGCAGTACGGCCTGCGCGGCCAGCATCGTCGTCGTGCAGGCCGTGCACACCCGACGCAGCAGCCTTCCTGGCACATCATCACCTCCCGCAGGGGGTGGCCCTTCCACCCCGCAGGGCGAGCATCAGGTGCGGGTGTGCGATATGTGCGGTAAGGCTGCGCGGTTCGGCGCAACGAAGTCACCCGTGCGCGTCATCCGGCTTGCCTTCCGGCCCGCCTTCCGCCTTGTCTCCCGGCGCGGCCTCGGGCTTCGACCAGGGCCACCGAAGCCGGCTGTCCTTGCGCCCCTCCGGGTCGTACACGTACTTCCAGCCCCGGGGCAGGCCCAGCTTCGCGCTGTGCCCCCGGGGCTCCCGGCGGTAGACAAGGACCGTGGGCGGGCCGCCGTCCGCGTCGGGGACGGGGATGCGGTACGTCTTCGGCGGGTGCCCGGTGGGGCCCAGCAGGACGGGGAGGACACGGCCTTCCATCGGGCCGCCCTCGAAGGGGGTGTCTTCGCTCTTCACACCCCCAGTGTCGATCAGGGCCGCTCCGCGAGCGCACTCCGGACCACCTCGGCGGTCTGCGGATCGCGCGCGGCGGTCACCGTCATGACGGCGACGAACTGCTCCACCAGCCAGTCCCGCAGCTCGCCGGCCGGCGGCTGCTTGCCCTCGTCGAGCCAGATCAGGGAGGCCGCCTCCACGGCGGTGATCCACATCCGGACCGTCATCCGCAGCCTGGAGCCGGGCTCGGCCACGCCGAGGTGGCTGTGGATGTGCTCGGCGGCGGCGCGGCGCACACCGTCCACGATGGCGGTCGTCCGGGACGTCTCCACGACGCTGCCGCCCTGGAGGAGCGCGCTGAACCCGGCGTCGTGCTGGTCGACGAAGGCGAGGTAGCGGTCCAGGGCGCGGGCGAGCCGGGGGAGCAGGGGGCCGTCGTGCGGCTCGTCGAAGCAGTGCCGGAGCTCCTCGGCGGCGGAGCCGAGCGCGGCCTCGTACAGCTGCTGCTTGCCGCCGGGGAAGTACCGGTACACCAGCGGCCTGGACACCCCGGCGGCCTCCGCCACGTCGTCCAGCGAGACGTCCTCCGGGAGACGGTGGGCGAACAGCCCGAGCGCCGCGTCGAGCAGCTGCCGGCGCCGCTCCTCGACGCTGAGGCGACGGTAGGCGGGGGCTGCGGGGGTCATGCGTGCAGCGTAATCGCTTGCCCCGCCCGATCAGCGCCGACCGCGGACGGTCATCGCGAGGACTCCGGCGCCGGCGGCCCCGACCGCGTCGGCGGTCCGACTGCGCGAGCGGTCCGACTACGCCAGCAGTCCCGACGACTTCCACAGCCGCCGCCCGACTCCCCGCAGCACACCGATGTCGTCGAGGAAGTCCGTCAGCCGCTTCGCCCCGGTCTGCATGACTTCCCGCCGGTGCCCGCTGGCCCTCACCTGCGCCACGGCCTCCCGCTTGTCCAACCCGACGTTCGCGTACACCTCGGGGTTGACGAACGCGACCGAGAAGACCCGTGCGAACTCGCCCGAGGTGACCCGGGTGAACTCCTGCGACCACCGCGGCGCGGTCACCATCTGCCGCCGCAGCTCCTCCCGTGCGTAGCGCACATGCCGCGCCTCCTCCACCACATGGATCCGGGTGACGCCCCGCACCAGGGTCTGCACCCGCTCGTCGGGGAAGGTCAGCCGCTGCATCCAGTCCAGGACCTCCTCGCCGAGCAGTGTCGCGGTGAAGGAGCCCGGGGTGGTGGAGATCGTCTTGAACAGCCGGCCGAGGTGCTGGTGCGCCCTGCCCACCGGGTACCAGGGCGTGCCGCCGTGCGCGATCAGCCGGGCGAACATCTTCGAGTGCCGGCACTCGTCCTCGATCTCGGTCAGCGCGTACCGCACATGCGCGCTGGTCGCCGACTTGTCGTAGATGTGCCGCACCAGCAGCTGCATCAGGATGATCTCGAACCAGATGCCCAGCGAGGCCAGCGCCGCGGCCTCGTGCTGCGACAGCAGGATCCGCTGCTCCTCGCCCATCCGCTTCCACAGCGGCGTGCCGTACAGCGACACCAGCTCCGGTGGCCAGAACCACTTGCCCTCTTCGAAGGGGGCGTCCCAGTCCAGCTCCTTGTCCGGGTCGAAGGAGTGCTTGGCGGAGGAGGCGAGCAGCCGCTCGGCCACCTGCTCGCGGTCCTTGAGCAGCCCGAGCGCGTCGCGCAGGCCGTCGAGCGCCTCGTCGTCGGTGAGGGTCGTCATGGCTCTTATGAGACTGCCTGTCAGCAAGCGCGTCAATCCCTTGTGCGGTGCTCACTGAACCGTGATCGCCGACCGGGGGCCGCGATCACTGACCGGGCGCCGACGCGAGCGCCGCCTCCATCACCGCCCGCGCGATCGGCGCGGCCACCCCGCCGCCCGTGATGTCCCGCCGGTTCGCCGCCGCGTCCTCCACCACCACCGCCACCGCCACCTTCGGCTGGAGGTCGCGGTCGCCCTGCGCCCAGGAGACGAACCAGGCGTACGGCAGGCCCGCGTTGCCGACGCCGTGCTGCGCGGTGCCCGTCTTGCCGCCCACCGTCGCGCCCCGGATCGCCGCGTTCTTGCCGGTGCCCTCGCGCACCACGTCGGTCATCAACTCCCGCAGCCGGTAAGCGGTCGAGGGCCGCATCGCCTGCCGTGCCGCACGCACGCCGCCCGCCGCGAGGGTCGCCCCGCTCCACCGCGTCGTCCGCTCCACCAGGTACGGCGTGCGCACCAGCCCCCCGTTGGCGACGGCCGCCGCCACCATCGCCATCTGCAGCGGAGTGGCCCGCGTGTTGTACTGCCCGATCGAGGACAGCGCGAGCTGTGCACGGTCGACGGAGGTGTCGAAGGTGCTGCGCGCCACGGAGAACGGCACCCGCACATCGGTCGCGTTGAAACCGAACGCCTCCGCCGTCCCCGCCATGTCCCGGAGCCCCACGTCGACTCCGAGCTTGGCGAACACCGTGTTGCACGACCACACGAACGCATCCCGCAGTGTGGCGTCCCTGCACCCTTCGGCGTTCGCCAGATGTGTCGTCGTCCCGGGCAGGGTGTAGGGCGCGGGGGAGCGGGTCGGCGCGTCCAGGTCGCGGACCACGCCCGCGTCCAGCGCCGCCGCCGCGGTGACCACCTTGAAGGTCGACCCCGGCGGGTACGTCTGCCGCACCGCCCGGTTCAGCATCGGCTTGTCCGGGTCGGCGTTCAACCGCGCCCAGGCCCGCTCCGCCCCCGGGTCGTTCCCCGACAGCAGCGCCGGATCGTACGACGGGGCCGACACCAGCGCCAGGATCCGCCCCGTGGAGGGTTCCACCGCCGCCACCGCCCCCTTGCGCCCGGCCAGGCCTTGGTACGCCGCCCGCTGGGCGCGCCCGTTGAGCGTCGTCACCACGTTCCCGGCGGCCGGCCGGGACCGGGTGAAGTCGTGCCACAGCGGGAACGCCCCCAGCAGCGGATCGACCCCCGAGAGGAGGCCGTCCTCGGCGTGCTCCAGGAACGTCGTGCCGTACTCCTGCGAGGAGAAGCCGGTCACCGGAGCGAACAACGGCCCGTCCGCATAGGTGCGTTCGTAGCGCAGCTGCTCCCCGGTGTCCCGCGAGCCGGTGACCGGGGCGCCGTCGACCAGGATGTCACCGCGCGGCTGCCCGTAACGGGCGATGGAGGCGCGCCGGTTGCCGGGACTGTCGTCGTAGCGGGCGGCCTGGACGATCTGCACGCGCGCGGCGTTGACCAGCAGGGCGGCCAGCAGCAGCGCGCAGAAGACGGCCGCGTGCCGGATGTGCCGGCCCATCACCGGCCCCTCGTGCCGACGGCTCACCGGAACCCGGAGCCCGCTCGCGTTCACGGCGCCGCCTTCCCGTCGTACTGCCGCCGCGCGGAGTCGCTCACCCGGATCAGCAGTGCCACGATCACCCAGTTGGTGACGACCGAGGAGCCGCCCTGTGCCAGGAACGGCATCGCCATGCCGGTCAGCGGGATCAGCCCGGTCACCCCGCCCGCGATCACGAACACCTGGAGCGCGACGATCGAGGCGAGGCCGATCGCGAGCAGCCGGCCGAAGGGGTCGCGCAGGGCCAGGCCGGCCCGGTAGCCGCGCTCCACCAGCAGGCCGTACAGCAGGAACAGCGCGGACAGTCCCGCCAGGCCCAGTTCCTCGCCGGCCGTCGCCAGGACGAAGTCCGACTTCACGGCGAACCCGATCAGGGTGGAGTGGCCGAGGCCCAGACCGGTGCCCAGCATCCCGCCGGCCGCGAACGAGAAGAGGGACTGCGCGAGTTGGTTGGGCCCCTGGCCCGCCTCGATCGACGCGAAGGGGTGCAGCCAGTCCTCGACCCGGCTGTGCACGTGCGGCTCCAGCCAGCCGACGGCGACCGCGCCGAGCGCCGCCAGCAGCAGCCCGACCGCGATCCACCCGGTGCGGCCTGTGGCGACGTACAGCATGACGACGAACAGACCGAAGAAGAGCAGCGAGGTGCCCAGATCGCGTTCCAGGACGAGTACGCCCACGCTCAGCAGCCAGATCGCGACGACCGGGCCGAGGACCCGCCCCGCGGGCAGCTGCACGAACCAGATCCTGCGGCCCGCGTACGCGAGCGCCGTGCGGTTGGCGGCCAGGTACGCGGCGAAGAAGACGGCGAGCAGCACCTTCGCGAACTCGCCCGGCTGGATGGAGAAGCCCGCGATCCGGATCCAGATGCGGGCGCCGTTGACCGCCGGGAAGAGGATCGGCAGGGTCAGCAGGGCCAGCGCGCCGACCACGCTCAGGTACGCGTACCGCTGGAGCACCCGGTGGTCGCGCAGCGCGGCCACCACGAAGGCGAACAGCGCCACGCCGAGGGTGGACCACACCAGCTGCGTCGGGGCCGCCCGGTCGTCGGGCGTCTCCAGGTCCAGCCGGTAGATCAGTACCAGGCCGATCCCGTTCAGCAGTACGCCGATGGGCAGCAGGAGGGGGTCGGCGTAGGGGGCGCGCATCCGGACGGCGCCGTGCGCCAGCAGCGCCAGCACGCCGAGCCCGGCGCCGTAGCCGGCGGCGCCGGGCGGGACCGCCCCTGATCTGGCGAGCCCCACGGCGCAGTAGCCGTACACCGACAGCAGGACGGCCACGAGGATGAGCGTGAGTTCGACCCCGCGGCGCCGGGCGAGGCGTGCGGTGGGGGCCGGGGCGTCCGCCGCCGGCGCGATGGCTTCGGCTCCGGCTCGCGTCATGTCCGGAACTTACCCAAATGGGGCTCCTTGTGAGCCTTGAACTGATCTTCGGTTCAGCACCAGCGCGGCGACGCGCCGCGGGTGTCGATCCAGCGTGCGGCGCCCCAGGCCCAGGTGCCGTCGGTGAGCAGGTACCAGTAGGGGTTGCCCTGGACGGGCTGGCCGGTGGTCTTGCAGAAGATGGAGACGACCTGGCCGCGGCGGGCGACCCGGATCACCTGGCTGCCCCGGTTCGGGGCGCTGCGCAGGAGGAGCTGGCTGGTGGTGACGACGCCTCGGGTGAGGCGGTGGCCGCCGGCCTGGTCGCCCTGGTTGTTGCCGTGCCCGTTGTCGCCGCCCTGACCGCCCTGACCGCCCTGACCGTTGCCCTCGCCTCGGCCGCCCTGACCGTTGCCGTCGCCTCGGCCGCCTTGGTTGTTGCCGTTGCCGGTGCCGTCGCCCCGGCCGTCGTCGCCCTCCCCGCCTTGTCCGCCGCCGCCGTTCCCGCTGTCGCCCCGACCCCCGCCACCGTTCCCGGGGTTCCCGTCGGCGCCGCCGCCGTCGAAGGCCGCCCCGTCCGACGCGAAGCCCGATGCGGTGTCGGAGGCGGAGCCGAATCCGTCGTCCGCGCCGGCGGGGGTGACGACGGCGGCGGTTGCGAGGGCGCCTGCGGCGGTGACTATGGCCAGACGGGTGAAGGCGGTGCGCAGGGACATCGGGTACCTCCGTGAAGGCGGCGAAACTGACTTATCGCCACATTAGGAGCGACGCACGGGGCTCGCCCGTCACACTGCGCCATCGGGGAGGCCGTCCGCGCTCGGCGGGCTCTGAGGCAGCGTCAGCGTGGCCACCGCCCCGCCGTCCGGCGCGTTCGCGAACGTCAGCCGCGAGCCCAGCACCTCCGCCTGGCCCACCGCGATGGTCAGTCCCAGCCCGTGGCCCTTCGCGCCGCCCTCCGTGCGGAACCGCTGGGGCCCGTGCGCCACGAGGTACTCCGGATAGCCCTCCCCGTGGTCCCTGACGGTCACCACCGGGCCGTCCACCGACAGCTCCACCGGTGCCCGGCCGTGCCGGTGCGCGTTGGCGACGAGGTTGCCCAGCACCCGCTCCAGCCGCCGCCGGTCGGTCTCCACGCGCGCGTCCCGGACCACCCTGACCTCGGTGCGCGCCCCCGACGCCCGCACCACCCGCCAGGCCAGCGCGCCCAGTTCCTCCGTGTCCAGCTCCAGCCGCTCCCGCCCGATGTCCAGCCGGGAGATCTCCAGCAGATCCTCGGTGAGCGTGCGCAGCGCGGCCACACGGTCGCGCACCAGCTCCGTCGGCCGGCCCGGCGGCAGCAGCTCGGCCGCCGCGTGCAGACCGGTGAGCGGGGTGCGCAGCTCGTGCGCGACGTCGGCGGTGAACCGCTGCTCGCTCTGCAGCTTGCCCTGGAGCGAGGACGCCATCGAGTCCAGCGCGACGGCCACGGCGGCCACCTCGTCCTGAGGGCGCGTCGGGTCCTTCGTCCGCGCGTCGTCCACGCGCGCGTCCAGATCGCCGGCGCTGATCCGCTTGGCCACCCGGGCGGTGGTGTGCAGCCGCCGGGTCACCCGGCTCACCGCGAACGCGCCGACCAGCAGCGTCGCCCCGATCGCCGGCACCGACGACCACAGGATCGCGTTGTCCAGCCCTTCGATCGTGCGTGCCTGCTGGTTGTAGTCGACGGCCACGGCCAGCGTCCGCCCGCCGTCGGCCGGGCCCGCGGCCCACATCACGGGACGGCCCCGGTGGACGGCGACCATCGTGCCGCGCTCCCCACGCGCCGTGAGCTCCCGCAGCGCCGTGGGCAGGCCCGCCGGATCCACCCCGGCCCCCGGTCGCAACGGGTCCCCGGCCTCGTACGCCGCTGTGGCGTCCGTCAGCCGGGAGAGCGCGAGGGCGCGGGCCTGCCCCACGGTCTGGTCGGTGACCTGCACGTGCACCAGGACGCCGAGCAGCGCGGCCAGGGCGCAGCACATCACCGTGATGAAGACGGCCGCCTTCACCGCCAGCGTGCCGGCCCACTGGGGGAGCAGGGGTCTCATCGCCCGCCCGCCGAGGAGGACGCGGACGCCGGCGGGGTGACGCCGGGCGCGGGCTGTGCGGAGGGCACGGACGCCGACGGCGAAGCGGGCGAGGCCGGCGACTTGTGCGCGCGGGTGCCGGGGGTGCGCTTCGCGCCGTCGGAGCGCAGCATCTCGTCGTGGGTGAGGAGCATCGCCTTCTGATCCGGGTCCCAGGTCCACTGGAGCCGGTACTCGTAGTCGGCGAGGTCGGAGGGCGAGCGGATGATCACCGACCGCCCGGCCAGCTCGACCGCGCTGACGGCGTCCTCCCACGCCATCACCCGCACCAGCCGGTCCCGCTCGACGGTGTACACGCGTACGGCGGTCAGGTCGCCCGGCAGCAGCCGGAAGCCGAGGGTCAGCTCGGGGCGGCCGTCGCCGGTGAGGTCGCGGTAGTAGGGCGCGAGGACGGGGCAGCCACTCGCGGCGTTCCCCGCGCCCCCCGTGTGGTCGGCGCAGTCGGCCATCCGGGCGGTGGTGTCGCGGTAGGACGCCGAGTCGCCCTTGTACTCGTCGGGGTGGGCGGCGATCTCGGCGCGGACGACGGCGACCGGGTCCACCTCGCGGATGTCGCCGTGGGGCACGGCCACGCCCTTGATCGTCTCGGTGTCCGCCTCGTCTATGGCCCAGGCGGGGCTGGACGCCGGCTTGAGCGTCGGCCAGAGCCGGGCCGGACTGATCGCCGTCGGCGTCGCGCCCGCGCCGCGCAGCCCGCCGGCGTCACCGCAGGCCGCGGTGACCGACGCCAGCAGGGCGACGGACGCGACGGCGAGAGCGGGACGTCTGAGGGACACGGGGCTCCTGTGATCAAGCGGTGATGCCCCGTCCACCCTATTCGTACGAACGTGTGGGCGGCCTTCGGGAGGCGCAGCCGGTGGAGCCGGGGGAACCACTGCCGCAGAAACGATTACTCGGCGAGCTCCTCCAGCAGCCGCGCGGTCGACAGCCCCGCCTTGAGGTACTCGACGAACAACTCGTTGTGCAGGGCCCACGGCGAGCGCCGCGACCGTATCAGCCGGATCGCCGCCTCGGCCGAGTCCCCCCGCGTCATCAAGGCGTGCGCGACCACCAGCCCCGACCGGTTGTATCCGTGCCAGCAGCGGACGAGGACCGTACGCCCGTCGTCCAGCGCCTCGCACGCCGCCTGCGCCAGCCGCATCACCCCGGCGAGCTGCGTGCCGTCCAGCGGCCCGTCGGGGATCGGCCACACCTGATGAGCGACGCCCGGGTCCGGGCCGTGTCCGGGCAGCCGCAGCAGCGTCTGGACGAGATCGAACTCGTCCCGCGCCACCGCGAACTGCCGTTGCCCGGCACGCCCGCGGAACTCGTGCCCGCCCATCCACAGGCCGGGCACGATCTCGTTCCACGGCGCGTCCGGCGAAGGCACTCCGGACTGGTTCCTGCGGGTCCGCAACGACGCCTCCCCAACCTCGCTCCGTCCCGTCACGGGTGACTGCCCCGCCCCGCCCGGAGGTATGCGCCTTCTTGCCCCTGAAGCGCCCCTCCTGTTCCCATGGTCATGGGGTGATGGTGCATGAGCGGACTGCGCGTCGTACCGACCTGGCGGCACGGCCGGGAGCGGCTCTTCGTCTGCCTGGCCGACGGCAGGAACATCGCCTGGTACGACCGTGAGACCGGCCGGGTCAACGTCCTCGCCGACGACCGCCGCGAAGACGTCCTGGAGGTGCTCGCCCCCTTCCTGACCGGCTCGGTCACGGTGGGCCCGCCCCCGGTCCCCACCCCCGCCGAGCTGGCCCGCCTCGCCCTCCACCCCGACGACGACCTGGCCCCCAACCGCCCCGGCGAGGCCCTGCTGATCGACCTCGACCGCGATCCCGGGCCCCCCCACCGGCTGCGGCCCGACCCGCGCCGGCGCGCGCTCGCCGCCGAGCAGGCCGTCGGCGACGCGCTGGACCGGCTGGACGGCGCGGGCTGGCACACCCTGCACTCCGTCCCGCTGCCCGGCGGCGACCGCATCCACCACCTCGTCATCGGCCCCGGCGGCCTCTTCGCCGTCCACGCGCTGTACGCGCGCCGGCAGCGGGTGCTCGTCGCCGACCCGGCGGTCGCCGTGGGCCGCCGTGACCCGCGGCCCCTGCTGCGCCGCGTCCGCGCCGACGCCGACCGCGCCTCCCACGCCCTGACGGCCGAGGTCCGCCCGGTCCTCGCCCTGGTCGAACCGGCGGACGTCCGCATCACCACACCCCCGAGACAGGTCCACGTCCTGACCGCCACGGAACTGCGGAGCCTGACCCGCACCGGCGCGACCCTGAAACCGGCGGACATCGAGGCCCTCCACGCCATGGCCCGAGCCAGACCCACCTGGACCTGACACCCCCGCGCGGCCGCGGGCCGCTGTGCCGCACGGGGCACGGGCGAGCGCGGCGGCACCCCGCTCGCGCCGGTCTGCGCACCTCCGGACCCCCGCCACTGCCCCACCCTGGACCCGTTCCGCCCCCGCTCAGGGCATCTCCGCCGCCCCCAGCGCGCCGCCATCCCGCCGCCTCCCGCCACCCATGGCCCGGCACCGGACCCCGGCGCCCCCGCTCAGGGCATCTCCGCCGCCTCCGCCTCGAACAGCGGCTCCAGCAGATCCCCGTGCTCCCGGACCCGCGCGCTCACCTCCTCCGCCCGGAACACCAGCTCCTCGGGCCTCCCGCACGCCTCCACCTCCTCCCACCCCACCGGCGCCGACACCGCCGGCTCGGCCCGCGCCCGCAGCGTGTACGGCGTGGCCGTGGTCTTGCGGGCCGCGTTCTGGCTCCAGTCCACGAACACCTTCCCCGGCCGCAGGCTCCGCGTCATCCGGTGCACCACCAGCCGGGGCATCTCCCGCTCCGCCTCCACCGCGAGCCGCTTGGCATAGTCCGTGACCCGTTCGGACGACGCCCCCCGCACGGCAGCCACCAGGTGCAGCCCCTTCGACCCCGACGTCTTGGCGTACGCCTCGATCCCGTCCGCCGCCAGCCGCTCCCGCAGCCACAGCGCGACCTCGCAGCACTCGACCACGGTGGCGGGCGCGCCGGGATCGAGGTCGAAGACGATCCGGTCGGCCTCCCCGGGATCCTGGATCACCCACTGGGGCGTATGGAACTCGGTGACGAGGTTCGCCGCCCACATCAGGCTCGCCAGGTCCTGCACGAGCACCATCCGCGCCGGCCCCTCCGCCCGGGGCACCCGCGCCGTGGTGACCCACTCGGGCGTGCCCGGCGGCACGTTCTTGGCGAAGAACAGCTGTCCGCCGGGCCCGTCCGGGTAGCGCAGGAAGGACACCGGCCGGTCGCGCAGATGGGGCAGCAAAGCCCCGGCGACCGTGGCGTAGTAGTGCAGCACCTCGCCCTTGGTGAAACCGGTCGCCGGATACAGCACCTTGTCCAGGTTGCTGAGCGCCAGCCGTCGCCCCTCCACCTCTGTGATCGGCGTCATACCATGAGAATCACATGAAACCGGTGCATACCGGTACAGGCAGGCGGTGCACCTCGCGCCCGTCAGGAAGGTGCTGCACGTGCGATCCATCTGGAACGGCGCCATCTCCTTCGGACTCGTCAGCATCCCCATCAAGCTGGTGAACGCCACCGAGAGCCACTCGATCTCCTTCCGCCAGATCCACACCGAGGACGGCGGCCGGATCCGCTACCGCAAGGTGTGCGAGCTGGAGGACCGCGAGGTGAGCCAGGGCGAGATCGGCAAGGGGTACGAGGACGCGGACGGCACGATCATCCCGATCACCGACGAGGACCTGGCCCACCTGCCCATTCCGACCGCGAAGACGATCGAGATCGTCGCCTTCGTGCCGGCCGACCGGATCGACCCGCTCCAGATGGACGCCGCGTACTACCTCCAGGCGGGCGGCGCGCCGGCCGCCAAGCCGTACACGCTCCTGCGGGAGGCGCTCAAGCGCAGCCACAAGGTGGCGATCGCCAAGTACGCGCTGCGCGGGCGGGAGCGGCTGGGCATGCTCCGTGTGGTCGGCGAGGCCATCGCGATGCACGGACTGCTGTGGCCGGACGAGGTCCGGGCCCCGGAGGGCGTCGCCCCGGACACCTCCGTCACCGTCCGCGACCAGGAACTCGACCTCGCGGACGCGCTGATGGACACCCTCGGCGAGGTCGACCTCGCGGACCTGCACGACGAGTACCGCGAGGCGATCGAGGAGGTCGTCGCCGCGAAGGCCGCAGGCGAGACCCCGCCCGAGGCCCCCGCCCCCGCCTCCAGCGGCAAGGTGCTGGACCTGATGGCGGCCCTGGAGAACAGTGTGCGGGCGGCGAAGGAGTCCCGGGGCGAGTCGACCGCGACCGAGAAGGCCGAGGTCAGACATCTGCCGCCGGGGAAGTCCGCCCGCACGGCGCCGAAGCAGACGGGCGGCAAGAAGTCGACGTCGACGGCGAAGAAGACGACGGCGGCCAAGAAGACGGCAGCCGCGAAGCAGACCAAGTCGGCCCAGGCCGCCGGCGGAGCGAAGAAGTCCACGTCGACGGCGAAGAGCACGGCCGCCAAGAAGACGGCGGCGAAGAAGACGACGTCGACGGCGAAGAAGACGGCCGGCCGCAAACGCACGGCGTGACCTGCCCTCCAGGAGGCCCGGCCCGAGGTCACGCGGCCTCCTCCAGCGCCTCCTCCGGCGCGGTCCGCCCCCGCACCCCCGTCGTCCCGCCCCCGGCCGTCAGCACCAGCACCGTCCCCACGGCCAGCCCCACCGCACCCCACGCCGGGAACCTCCCCCCGTACGCGAACCCGTGCCCCGCGAAGTACGTCAGCGCCCAGACGCTCAGGCCGAGGCCGGCCCAGAGCCGCCAGGCCTGCCGGAACCCGGCGTCGGCGCGGGGGCCCGCCTCCAACGAGGCCAGCCGGCGTTCGAGAGGGACGAGCAGCCGCACCACGCCGACCAGCACCACCCCCAGCACCAGCAGCCACGGCCCCCGCCACCCCCACCACGCCGCCGAACCGAAGGCCGGCTGAGGGGCGAGCCCGGTCAGATAGAAGGCGGCGGCGATCACCAGCACCGGCACCATGTGCCACAGGTACAGCGTCATGCTGACGCCCCCCGTCGCCCGCACCGCGCGCCACAGCCGGTCCCGCTCCAGCAGCCGCCGCATCACGGGCGCGACGAGCAGACACGCGCCGATCTGCCCGACCGCCCACGCCAGCATGGCCGCCGAGGGCGGGTTCGTATTGCTCGGATTCTGCCCCGTCACCAGGATCAGGCTGACCGGGAACGGACCGAACCCCACGAGCGCGGCGAAGGCGGCCCCGCCCCCGACGGTCATCGCCACCGCCACCCGCCGGCCCCCGCCCACCAGACCGTCCCGCAGACAGAACCCGAGCTGGTAGACCACGCCCCACACGAGCACGTGGTCGAGGGCCCCCACGTACGGCACTCCCGCCGCGAGATCCAGCACCCCGACGAGCAACGCCAGGCCGGCCGTCCCCGCCGGGGCGAGCGGACCCCACCGCCGATGCAGCGCGTGCAACGCCGGAGTCAGCGCGCTGAGCAGCAGATACACCGGCAGGAACCAGAACTGCATGGCCAGCGCCCACCCCACCAGGGCCAGCGTGACCGGATCCACGCCGAGCGCGGAGCACACCGCGACGGCGACGAGCACGAGCCCGCTGTAGACGCCGGCCGGCAGCAGCAGCCGCACCGCCCGTCGCCCCACCCACCCCGCGACGGTGACCCCCCGCTCGCGCGCCCGCGCCCAGGACCCGCCCGCCGCGCACCCGCCGGCGAAGAAGAACAGCGGCATGATCTGGAACCCCAGCGTCAGCCACTGGGTCCAGGGCACGGTCGCCAGCAACTCCGGCGCGGTGATCGCCCCGTCCGGATGCCGGACCAGCCCGGTGATCACCCAGTGCCCGAGCACGACGAGCACGATGGCCCACGCCCGCAGAAAGTCCACGTACCGGTCCCGTTCCATGCCCCGGATGCTCCCCGCTCCCCAACTCCGCGTCCCCGGAGAGCCCTTGTCGCAACCAACCCGTGGCCAGGACGACACCGTCGGCGCTCTTTCCGGATTCACGTCACGCACAGTGTTCGCTCGGCTCTACTCTGAACACGGCGTGGGGATCCTTCGGACGGGGAGTGAGGGGTCGCGGATGACCTTGTCGGAGCAGGTGGAGGGCGCGGGGGCCGAGGAGGCCTACGACGAGGTCGAGCAGGTCAACGACCTGAACCGGGCCGTCGGCAAGCAGTTGAGGCTGCTGCGGGAGCGAGCCGGCCTCACGCAGAGGGAGTTGGGGGACCGCCTCGGGTACGGCCCCGACCTGATCTCCGCGCTGGACAGGGGCGTACGGACGCCTCAGCGGGAGTTCCTGGAAGCGGCGGACGAACTCCTCGACGCGGGCGGGCTGTTGAAGGCGCTGATCGAGGACGTGGAACGAGCCAAGGCGAAGGCGCGGGTCCGGCATCCGGCCTGGTTCAAGGACTATGCGCGGCTGGAGCGCAGCGCGGTCGAGATCAACGACTACAGCTGCCATGACATCCCGGGGCTGTTCCAGACCCAGCAGCGGATCAGGGCGCTGTACGAGATGCGACGGCCGCTGCTGGACGAGGAGACGATCGAGCAGCGCGTGGCCTCTCGGCTCGCGAGGCAGGAGATCCTGACCCGCTGGCCGCCCACCATGATCAGCGCGGTCATCGACGAGTCCGTGTTGCGTCGTCCTCTCGGCGGATCGGACGTCCACCGGGAGCAGTTGGAGCGGCTCATCCACCTCGCCTCCCTGCGCAACGTCGAGTTGCAGGTGATGCCGACGGACAGGACCGAACACGCCGGGATGGGCGGCGCTTTCATCCTGCTGACTCCCCGTGGGAAAAGGCAGATCGGCTACACGGAGGCGCAGGACTCAGCGCAGCTGACAACGGATCCCGAAGAGGTACGTATCCTGGCCGCACGGTACGGAAGCATCAGGGCGCAGGCGCTCACCATGCAGGAGTCCCTCGACCTGATCAAGAGCATGCTGGGAGAACGATGAGCACTTCGGAACCCTCGCGCCTCGCCTGGTTCAAGAGCAGCTACAGCGGTAACGAAGGCGGCGCGTGCCTTGAGGCTGCCGAGACGCCCGGCACCGTCCACATCCGTGACTCCAAGGCCCCTGCCCGCGCCCGACTCACCTTCCCCGCCGACGAATGGGCCGCGTTCGTGACCTACGCGGCCCGCCGGGGCTGACCGCCGACCTGGGAGAACGATGAGTACTTCGGAACCCGCACCCCACGCCTGGTTCAAGAGCAGCTACAGCGGCAACGAGGGCGGCGAGTGCCTGGAGGCCGCTGCCACACCCGGCACCGTCCACATCCGTGACTCCAAGGCCCCCGCCTACGCCCGACTCGCCTTCCCCGCCGACGAGTGGGCCGCGTTCGTGACCTACGCGGCCCGCCGGGGCTGAGCGCCGCCCATGGACGACAACGTGTACGTCGGCAACGCCGGCAAGGACGCCGCGCTCGACCGGGGCTGGCTGCTCGGGCACTTCAAGCCGGACGGCGATCCCCGGCACAGCGACGACCTCGAGATCAAGTGGGGCGTTCACCCGCGAGGCGACCGGCGTGCGCAGTGGGTCCGGGGCGAGGAGCGCACCGCGCTGCAGGTGCTCGTCAGCGGCCGGTTCAGGGTCGAGTTCCCGGGGCGCAGCGTGGTGCTGGAGGAGCAGGGCGACTACGTCGTCTGGGGCCACGGGGTGGACCACTCCTGGGTCGCCGAGGAGGAGTCGGTGGTGCTGACCGTGCGGTGGCCGTCCGTCCCGGGCTACGCGGTGCCGCAGGAGTCCTCCGGGGAGTGACCGGCGGGCGCCGCCGGCCGTGCCGCCGTCCCGTTTGCGGACGCGTCCGCAGGGATACACGGTCGGGGCGCACCACCCGCCGGCACCCGACCCGACGACCGACACAGGCCGCGGACGCCGAATGTCGCCGACGACGGCGCAACAACGGCTCCCACGCGGAAGGTTGTCCATGGACCCGGTCGATCTGCCCCTGCCCGTCGTCCGCCGCGACGCCGACGCCCACACCCCCGCCGGGAACGCCGCCCACGTCGACGTCGCCGCCCTCGAAAGGGACCTGCGCGCCCGCGTCGACGGCGAGGTCCGTTTCGACTCCGGCACGCGCGCGGCGTACGCGACGGACGGTTCCAACTACCGGCAGGTGCCCATCGGCGTCGTCCTCCCCCGGACCGTGGAGGCCGCCGAGGCCGCGGTCGCGGTGTGCCGGGAGCACGGAGCGCCGCTGCTGTCGCGGGGCGGCGGCACCAGCCTGGCGGGGGAGTGCTGCAACACCGCGGTGGTCCTGGACTGGAGCAAGTACTGCGACCGGCTGGTCTCCGTGGACCCGGAGAACCGCCGCTGCGTCGTGGAACCGGGCATCGTCCTGGACGACCTCAACCGCCTGCTCGCCGAACACGGCCTGCAGTACGGGCCCCGCCCCTCCACCCACCCGAACTGCACCCTCGGCGGCATGATCGGCAACAACTCGTGCGGGTCGACGGCCCAGGCGTACGGCAAGGTCGTCGACAACCTGCACCGCCTGGAGATCCTCACCTACGACGGCGTCCGCATGTGGGTGGGCCGCACCGGCGACGCCGAACTCCAGGCGCTGACCGCCGCGCCGGGCCGGGAGGGCGAGATCTACCGCGGCCTGACAGCGCTGCGCGACCGGTACGCCCACCTCGTCCGGGAGCGCTACCCCGACATCCCCCGCCGCGTCTCCGGCTACAACCTCGACTCGCTCCTGCCCGAACAGGGCTTCGACGTCGCCGGGCTCCTCACCGGCTCGGAATCCACCCTGGTCACCGTGTTGCGGGCGGAACTCGAACTCGTCCCCGTCCCCCGGCACAGCGCCCTGGTGGTGCTCGGCTACCGGGACGTCTGCGAGGCCGCCGACCATGTGCCGGCCGTCCTGGAACACAAGCCCATGGCACTGGAGGGCGTCGACCACCAGCTGATCCGCTTCGAGCGCGAGAAGCATCTCAACTCCGAAGCGCTGGAAGCCCTGCCCGACGGCCGCGCCTACCTCATGGTGCAGCTCGCCGGCGACACCCGTGAGGAGGTCGAGACCCGCGCCAGGGCCCTCATCGACGCCAAGCCCGACGACGTCGACCACACCTGGTACGAGGACCAGCGGCACGTCAGCGAACTGTGGGCGGTCCGCGAGTCCGGCCTCGGCGCCACCGCGCACGTTCCCGGCAAGCCCGACACCTGGGAGGGCTGGGAGGACTCCGCCGTCCCCGTGCACCGCCTCGGCGACTACCTGCGCGACCTCAAGCGGCTCTACGAGGAGTTCGACTACGGCCACCCGTCGGTGTACGGGCACTTCGGCCACGGCTGCGTCCACACCCGCATCCCCTTCGATCTGGAGTCGCGGGACGGCGTCGCCCGGATGCGGGCCTTCGTGGAGAAGGCCGCCGACCTCGTCGTCTCCTACGGCGGCTCGCTGTCCGGCGAGCACGGGGACGGCCAGTCGCGGGGCGAGCTGCTCGTGAAGATGTTCGGGCCCGAACTGATCGAGGCGTTCGAACGGCTGAAGGGCCTCTTCGACCCGGGCAACCGGATGAACCCCGGCAAGATCGTCCTGCCGTACCGCCTCGACGACAACCTGCGTCTGGGCGCCGACTACCTGCCCTGGGAGCCCGACACCGTCTTCTCCTTCCCCGACGACGGCGGCAAGTTCAGCCGTGCCGCCGCCCGCTGCGTCGGCGTCGGCAAGTGCCGCTCGTCGCAGGGCGGCGTGATGTGCCCCAGCTACCGCGCCACCCGCGAGGAGGAGCACTCCACCCGTGGCCGCGCCCGGCTGCTGTTCGAGATGGTCCGCGGCGACGTCCACGGCGACGACTCCCCGCTCGCGCCCGACTGGCGCTCCCCCGAGGTGCGCGACGCGCTCGACCTGTGCCTGGCCTGCAAGGGCTGCAAGACCGACTGCCCCGTCAACGTCGACATGGCCACCTACAAGGCCGAGTTCCTGCACCACCATTACGCGGGCCGGCTGCGTCCTCTCGCGCACTACTCGATGGGCTGGCTGCCCGCCATGGCCCGCGCGGTCGCCCTCGCACCCCGCACCGTCAACGCGCTGACCTCGGTGCCGTTGCTCGCCCGGCTCGCCAAGACGCTCGGCGGCATCGCGCCCGAGCGCGACCTGCCGCTCTTCGCCGAGCAGCGGTTCACCGACTGGTGGCGCGAGCGCGGCGGACCTCGCGGAGACGGACACCGCGGCGAGGTCGTCGTGTGGCCCGACACCTTCACCGACCACTTCCACCCCGCCGTCGGCCGGGCCGCCGTCGAGGTCCTCGAAGCCGCGGGCTTCCGCGTCAAGGTCCCCGACGCGGCCGTCTGCTGCGGGCTGACCTGGATCTCCACCGGCCAACTCGGCGTCGCCCGCCGGGTTCTCGGCCACACCCTCGACGTCCTGCGTGAGGACCTGCGCCGCGGCACCCCCGTCGTGGGCCTCGAACCGAGCTGCACGGCCGTCTTCCGCTCCGACGCCGCCGAACTCCTCCCCAAGGACCCCGACGTGGACCGGCTGCGGGAGCAGACCCGCACCCTGGCCGAACTCCTCGTCGAACGCGCCGACGACTGGCAGCCGCCGAAGGCCGACGCCCGCGCCGTCGTCCAGCGGCACTGCCACCAGTACGCCGTCATGGGCTTCGACGCCGAACGCGAGATCCTCGAACGCGCCGGCGTCGACGCCGACGTCCTGGACGCCGGCTGCTGCGGACTCGCCGGGAACTTCGGCTTCGAGAAGGGCCACTACGAGGTGTCCATGGCCTGCGCCGAGGCCGGGCTGCTGCCCGCCGTACGGGAGGCGGACGACTCCACGCTCGTCCTCGCGGACGGCTTCAGCTGCCGTACGCAGGTCGAGCAGGCGGGCACAGGCCGCGCCCCGCTGCATCTCGCGGAGGTGCTCGCGGCGGCACTGCGCGGCCAGGACGCCCGGCCCGAGCGGCCCACCGCCCCCGGCCCGCGCGCCCTGCGCCCCCTGGCCCTCGCCGCCTTCGCGGGCGGCGCCGCGCTGGGCGCGGTGGCAGTGGCGGTCGCGCGTGGCCGGGGCGGGAGGCGGCGGTTCCCGCCCTGTTAGGCGTCGGCGGGTGCGGTCGCCGTCGGGCGGGCGGCGGCGCGGGCCTCAGTCGCCCGTGGCGCCGAACCGGGCCGAGCACTCCAGCAGCAACGCGTGGACGAACCCCTGCGGAAGGTTGCCGCGCAACTGCCGCTGCGCCACGTCGTACTCCTCCGCGAACAGCCCCGGAGAGCCGCAGGCCGCGCGGGTGCGCTCGAACCAGCGCATCGCCTCCAGATCCCGCCCCTGCGCGTGCGCGGCCAGCGCCATGGTGAACCCGCACAGCAGGAACGCCCCTTCAGCGTCGCCCAACGGACCGTCGTCGTGCCGGAAGCGGTAGACGTACCCGTCGTCCGAGAGCTGTCGCGCCACCTGTTCACGGGTGAGCGCCAGACTGTCGTCGTCCTGCGGCACGGCCCCCCGGGCCAGCGGCAGCAGCAGGGCCCCCTCCGGGCCGGGATCGTCCTCGGCGCGCTGCCAGTGGCCGTCGGGATGCAGACAGCGCGCCCGGGTGGCGTCCAGGAGCCGGTCCGCCAGCCGGGACCACTCGGCGGACAGCCGCGACCACTCCGGCGACCTGGAGCCGCGCGTCGCCTCCACCAGCTCGCGCAGGCCCACCACACAGCACAGCCGGGAGTGCGTCCACCAGCGGGTGTCCAGCTCCCACAGCCCCGCGTCGGGCTCGGCCCAGCGCTCGGCGACGGCGTCGGCGGCCACGACAGCCGCCTTGGCCGCCCGGCCGTCCAGAAGGTCGTGCCGGGCGGCCGCGGCGAACAGCTGGAGGGCCTCCCCGAACACGTCGAGCTGGAACTGCCCGCCCGCGTGGTTGCCGGTCCGGTCGTGGCCGCCGGGATACCCGACGAGCGGCAACGAGCGCTCCGGCGGCAGAGGTTCGCCGTACACCGTGTACGCGGGACGCAGTTGCGCGCCGTCCTCCAGCAGACGGTCGGCGACGAAGCGCACCGCCCGCTCCAGCAGGCGATGCGGGCCGTGCGCGGCGACCGCGACGCCGGCGTAACACTGGTCGCGCACCCAGGCGTAGCGGTAGTCGTAGTCACGGCCGGTGTCGGCGCGCTCGGGCAGCGAGGTGGTGGCCGCCGCGACCATCCCGCCGGCGGAGCTGGTCAGCCCGTTGAGGACGGCGTACGCCATCCGCGTGTCCCGAGGCGCTGCCGTGTCCGCGCAGTCGGGCACGGCGGACCTCCACCAGCGCTCGGTGTCGTCCCAGAGCCGACGCGGGTCGAGAGGGCCGTCCTGCGGCTCGTCGGCGATCTCCAGGACGAGGTCGTGCGTGCCGCCCTCGGGCAGCCGGATCCGGGTGCGCAGTCCGCCGTCGGCACCGGGACGGGCGCGCTCGGCACCGGTGAACCGCACATGCAGCGGCCCGGTGTGCGCCCGCCAGACGCCGTCCGGCTGGGCGCGCAGGTCCGTCATGGCGTGCCGCCCGAAGTCGGCGCGCACATCGAGGTCGACGTCGACGACGGCCTCGCCGCGTTCGGCCCGGACCTGGCGGAGCAGCACCGCGCGCCCGGTACCGGCGGGCGTGGCGAGGGCCTCGCGGCAGGAGACGATGCCGTCGGCCGTGACCCATCGGCTGACGCGGATGAGGGTGCCGTCCTCGTAGTAGCCACCCCACACGTTCCACGGGTCGGCCGGGCACACCTGGTACCCGCCCGGCCCGCCGAGCAGTCCGGAGAACACGGCGCCGCTGTGCCAGGCGGGCGCGCAGAGCCAGGCGATCTGACCCCGCGGGTCGATGAGCGCGCCACGCTCGCCGTCGGCGACGAGGGCGTAGTCGCGCAGGACGAAGGGGCCGGCGGCAGGGCGGTCGGCGAGGGAGGCGTCGTCCGAGGTGGGGTGGTTCGAGGCGGAGTCGTTCGGGGCGGGGTCGTTCATGGCGTCTGTCATCGCTGTTCAATGCTCGGGAAGGATGTTCAGGAAAGGTCGTCGGTCACGCCGTGCGGTAGGGCGCGGCGTTCGCCTCGTTCAGGGCGAGGCCGAGTCCCGGCTCCCCGGAGGCGCCGGGCCTGACGCTTCCGCCCCGCGGGTCGAGCGTGCCGTCGAACAGCAGGTTCTCGATCCGCACATGGTCGTGGAACCACTCCAGGTGCCGGGTGTTGGGCACGGCCGCGGCGACGTGCGCGTGCAGATGCGGGGCGCAGTGGCCCGAGACGTGCAGCCCGAGCCCCTCGGCGACGGCGGCGGCGCGCAGCCACACCGTGACACCGCCGCACCGGGTGACATCCGCCTGCAGGCAGTCGACGGCCCCCGCGGTCGCCATCCGGGCGAAGTACGGCAGGTCGTAGCCGTACTCGCCCGCGGCGACGTCGGCGGTGACGGCGTCGCGCACCTCACGCAGCCCCGCCAGGTCGTCCGAGGAGACCGGCTCCTCCAGCCAGGTCACGCCGAGATCGGCCATGGCGGCGGCCATGCGCACCGCCTGCTTGCGGGTGTAGCCGCCGTTGGCGTCCACGTACAGCTCGGCCGTGTCGCCCACGGTCCGGCGGGCCAGCCGGGTGCGGTGCAGGTCGCGGTCCTCGCACCGGCCCCATGACTCACCGACCTTGATCTTCACCCGGCCGACGCCCTGCTCCGTCCAGCCGCGCAGCTGCCCTTCCAGCTGGGCGTCGTCGTACGGGGTGAGGCCGCCGCTGCCGTACACCGCGACCTCGTCGCGCGCTGCGCCCAGCAGTCGCACCAGGGGGAGCCCGAGGAGGCGGGCCTTGAGGTCCCACAGGGCGATGTCGACCGCCGAGAGGGCGCCGGCCCCGATGCCGGGCCGGCCGGCGTTGCGCAGGGCCCGGCTCATCCGGTCGTTGGCCGCGGGGACGTCGTAGGCGTCGTGTCCGAGGACCAGGCCGGCCAGCTCGCCCTCCACCACCTGGGCGACGGCGGCCGACCCGTAGGTCCAGCCGATGCCCCGCTCGCCCGCCGCGGCGGCCTCGACCAGGACGAGGGTGGTGGAATCCCAGGTCAGGGTGGCGTCACCGCCCGGCAGATCGGTCGGAACGCGGTAGACGGAGACGGCGAGCCGCTCCACGGCCGGCCCGTCGCGGAGCGTCCGGGCCGGCGGGTGGGGCTCTGCGCGGGGCTCCGGGCCGGGCACGCTCACGTGTTCTCTTCGGTGCTGTCGTGCTTGCCGGCGCCGGGCCGGTCGCCGCGGTGCCGGCTGCCCGGGAGCATCTCCTGCACCTTGGCCTTGAGGCCCTGCCGGACCATGCCGGTGCGGTCGCTGTCCCCCTGGAGGATGGCCGAGGCGGCGGCCTCGATCTGGTCCAGGGAGGCGTGCGGCGGGATCGGCGGGACGGCCGGGTCGGTGCGGAAGTCGATGACGAAGGGCCGGTCCGCCGACAGGGCCCGGTCCCAGGCCGCCTCGACGTCCTCGGGCTTCTCCACGCGCACACCGTCCAGCCCCATGCGCTGGGCGATCTCGGCGTAGGGCAGGTCGGGGATGTGCTGGGACTCCTCGAACTGCGGCGCGCCCGACATGGCCCGCATCTCCCAGGTGACCTGGTTGAGATCCTGGTTGTTCAGCACGGCGACGACCAGCCGCGGATCGGACCACTCACGCCAGTACTTGGCGGCCGTGATCATCTCCATCATGCCGTTCATCTGCATGGCGCCGTCGCCGACGAGGGCGATGGCCGGCCGGTCCGGATGCGCGAACTTCGCGCCGATCGCGTACGGCACACCGGGCCCCATCGTCGCCAGCGTGCCGGAGAGCGAACCGCGCATCCGGCCGCGCAGCCGCAGGTGCCGGGCGTACCAGTTGGCGGAGGAGCCGGAGTCGGCGGCGATGATGGCGTCGTCGGGCAGCTTGCCGTCGAGGGCGTGCACCACGTACTCGGGGTTGACCGGGTCGGCGTCCACGGCCGCCCGCCGCTGCATCCTCCCACCAGCGGGAGACGTTCTTCTCGACCTTCTCCCGCCAGGCCCGGCTCTCCTTGCGGCGCAGCAGGGGCAGCAGCCGGCGCAGCGTCTCGCGGGAGTCGCCGACGAGGTTCACCTCGAACGGGTAGCGCAGGCCGATCATGTGCGGGTCGATGTCGATCTGCACGGCACGCGCCTGGTCCAGCTCCGGCATGAACTGCGTGTACGGGAAGCTGGAGCCGATCATCAGCAGCGTGTCGCAGTCCTGCATCAGCTCGTACGAGGGGCGCGTGCCCAGCAGTCCGATGGACCCGGTGACGTAGGGCAGGTCGTCGGGGAGGACGTCCTTGCCCAGCAGGGCCTTGGCCACACCGGCGCCGAGCACGTCGGCGAGCTGCTCGACCTCGGCACGGGCGCCGCGCGCGCCCTGCCCGACGAGCACGGCGACCTTGTCACCGGCGTTCAGCACCTCGGCGGCCCGCTGGACGTCCTCGTCGGCGGGCACGGGCGCGTAGCGGCCCAGCCCGAGGCTGGAGGGCACCATCTTGAAGGCGTGCGTGGGCGGGCTGTAGTCCAGCTCCTGCACATCGGCGGGGAGGATGATCGCGGTGACGGTGCGCTTGGCGTACGCGGTGCGGAAGGCGCGGTCGATCAGGTTGGGCAGCTGCTCCGGCACCATCGCCGTTTCGCAGAACTCGGAGGCGACGTCCTTGTAGAGGCTCTGCAGGTCCACTTCCTGCTGGTAGGAGCCGCCCATGGCGCTGCGGTTGGTCTGCCCGACCAGCGCGACGACGGGAACGTGGTCGAGCTTGGCGTCGTACAGCCCGTTGAGCAGATGAATGGCCCCGGGCCCGGAGGTGGCGGCGCACACCCCGACCTTCCCGGAGAACTTGGCGTACCCCACCGCCTGGAAGGCGGCCATCTCCTCGTGCCGGGCCTGCACGAACCGCGGCTGGTTGTCGGCCCGCCCCCAGGCGGCGAGCAGCCCGTTGATGCCGTCGCCCGCATAGGCGAACACATGCTCCACATCCCACTCGCGCAACCGCTGCAGGATGTAGTCGGACACCTTCACGCTTCCCATGAACCCACTCCGTTCCGCCTCGACCCACCCCCGCACGAGGCTTTCTGGGTATCCGTGGGGGGCGGGGGGAAACGTCGGGGGCGTGAGCGGGGGAGCGGCGGCCGGCCACGGCCGGAGAGAGTCCGGCCGGGGAACCCGGCAGCTACCACGTCGCAGTGGTGGCGCGGTAGAGCTCCTCTACGACGGAACGATTCAGCGGCGCACTCGCCGGTATGTGCAGAGGCGAGCCCTCCAGCGCTCTGTACTCCGCGTACCCCAGCAGACCGGGGGCGACGGCGACCACAAGGTCCGGCCCGATGGCCAGCAGCCCGGAGTCGAAGAGGCGGTGCACATCGGCCCGCAGGAGCAGTCCCTCGTCGACACGGTGCTGCTCAGTGGCGGCGAACGGCCGAAGGTGGGCAGCTTCCAGCACTTCCGCCGGGGCCGGCCCGGACACGGCGCACACCAACCCGTACTCATGGACCAGGGCCCGGCGGAACGCATCCTGTCCCCGCCGCACGGCCGCGACCGCCCTCCGCCGCCCTCCGGCCGGCGTGAGGGAGGGTCGGCGCGTCGAACGGGCCGCGAGGTCCGTCTCGGGCAGCCGGACGCCACGAGCTGCCACCGCCGCGAGAGTCCCGGGCCGGTCCATCGCCTTGATCGACTGCTGATCCGACTTGCTGAGGGTGATCTCGTCGAGGGCGTCCTTGTCCAGACACCCTTCGAGCGGCTGCCACGTGCCACCGTAGTGCGCCCGGTAGGTGGTCACCTGGATCATCTCCACCCGCGGCTCGTCGAAGGCATTTTGACAAGGGCTGCACCAGAAACGCACCGCCGCGGTAGTGCGTTCCTTGAAGCCGGTTTTCCCGCAGTACGGGCACCGATTGCGTACCTTCTCCTGCCCCGGCAGCACGTCCAACTGCTCTATGCGACCGATCCCGAGCGCCTCGTCACGATCCCTCACGATCACCAGGTCACCCACGGCAACCCGCCGGTGGTTACCCACGGTTGAGTCATAGCTGTACGACTCCTCCGCGACGTCCTCATATCCGGCGTTGCCCTGGAACTGACGCACGGCATCATCCGCGATCAGCAACGACCAAACCCCAAAGCTGACTTGATCCGACGCGATCTCCAACTGATCCACAACGGAAGGATATGAGCACCCCTGCTGAGCTGCGCGCTCGTGACCACCAGCACGCCCATGGAAGTGATCCGGCGTCTTGCTCCGAGCGCACGTCACGCCGTCAACTGGGAACCGTGCCAACGGACTTAGGGCGGTGGCCGGTGAGGCGGATGCCCCGGGCGGGATGTCGGTCGGCCATGAGATCATCGCGGCTCATTCGACACTCACCGCTCCGGGGGGACCGGTCCATGCCACCGCCTTCGGGTACGGCGCCCAGATCCGCGCCGTCCACCGCACTCGTCCGCGCACTCACGCTGTTGCTGTCCCTGCTGCTTCCGGTCCTGTCCATGGGCACGGCCCGGGCCGTGGAGACGCCGACCGCCGCGCCTGTCGTCAAGGGCTCCGAACAGTCCGCCACGCCTGACTCACGACGGTCCGCCACGCCCACCGCCGGGAAGGCCGTCGCGCCCGCCGGGAAGGCACCGGCCGCGAAGGCACCCGCCGGGAAGGCACCCGCCGACGAGGACTGCGCCCCGCTGGCGCTCGCGCCGTTCGCCGATCCGGGCGCGGCGGTGGGCAAGGCCTCGCTGGCCGCCAACGGCACCGCCTGCTTCACCTTCACCGCCGAGAAGCCCGGCCTGCACCGGGTGTCGCTCGCCGGCCACTACTCGACCCGGGCCACCGTCTACGACGGCGACACCTGGCTCGACTGCCACGACTACGACTGGGGCGCGGGCTGGTGCGCGTTGCCGCGCGCCGGTCGGTTCACGCTGCGTCTGGACAACGACTCGGTCGACCCCGACGAGCCGTCGGTGACGGTCACGCCGCTCGTCCCCGGCACCGAGGGCTGCCTCCCGGAGACCGGCACGTCATGGGACCAGGAGCCCCTGAAGGGCACCGCCGCGAGCCGGCTCGGCGTCCTGTGCCGGCCGTTCACGGGCAAGCCGGGCGAGCGGATCGTCGTCGACTTCAGGACCGTCAAGTCCGGCACGGCCCACGCCTGGATCACCGACGACACCGGCGCCCACATCTGCGATCCGCGCGGCGAGGGCGACGGCTGCGTCCTGCCCGGCGAGGGCCCCTACCGGGTCCTGAGCGAGGTCCGCGAGGTCGAGGACGGCTTCCCCGCCGACTACACGCTGGCGATCCGCCGCCTGTCGGAGCCCGAGGGCTGCGCGACCGTCCCCTTGAACCGCTACGGCTCCGGCCCGACCGTCGTCGCCCCGGCGACCGGCTGCAGGACGTTCACGCCGTCAGCGACGGGCACGTACGACGTGTTCGGTGTCGGCAGTGAAGGCCAGCGCTCGCACCTGGAGGTCTACGACCGGCAGGGCGTCACGGTCTGCCAGACCTGGGAGACCTGCTCGCTGACCGGCGGCACCACGTACACCGTGACCACCGGCGATCCCACCCTCGTCCTGGACCGCGCCTCCACGGCCGGCTGTGAGCATGCCGCACTCGGACCGGTCGACGGCTCGTTCGCCGTCCCCGGCGAGATCGACTGCCTGACGCTGCCGCTGCCCGAGAACGGCCACCTGGCGATCCTCAAGCCCACCGGTGGGCCCGAGCCACGGCCGGACATCACCGTGGTGAAGGCGGACGGCTCGTACCTCTGCGGCGACGACTCCCTGATCCAGGGCACCTGTGTGCTGACCGGCCCGGGACCGTACCGCGCGCTGGTGTCCACCGACGACACCCAGCCGGGGACGGGCGCCTACCGCCTGGTCATGTACCGCACGGACGCCGTCAACACCTGCCCGGTCTTCGCCGCGGGCGACTTCACGGCGACGAGCCCCGCCACCCGTCTCACCACCGGCGGCGGGGTCTTCTCCCACTGTCTGACCGTCCCCGCCGACGCGCACACGAGCAGCGAGAACCTGCAGATCGGCAGTGGGATCGGGGCGGCCGCCGCGCAGTACTCGATCCTGGACACCGCCGGCAAGCAGGTCTGCCAGGGCCGGTCCGACTACGGCAGCTGGACCACCTGCGCCTTCACGCCGGGCCTCGCCCACACCGTGCTCTTCACGGGCCGCGACGCCCCGGGGTCGTACACCCTCGCCCGCCGGGACGTCACGGCGACCGCCAAGGGCTGCGCGGCGAACCCCGCCACGCCCGTCGACGGCCCGTCCTCGGGCGCCGCCCTCGGCGCCGCCGGCGTGCTGAGCTGCCGGCAGGTGACCACCGGCGCCGCCGATGACGTCCTGCACCTGAACGTCCGCGACCCGCTCGGCACGGCGAACATCCTGGCCTACGACGCACAAGGCGACGGGGTGGCGACCTGCGGCTACCGCAACCGCTCCTGCGCTGTCACCGGTTCGACCGTCTACCAGGTCGTCGTCTACGTTCCGCCGCACCTGAAGGCCGCCGGCAGCTACCGCTTCGACGCACTGCGGATCGGCACGCCCGCCGGTCCCGCGCCGGAATGCACCAAGGTCCCCAACATCGCCTACGGGTACGGGCCGATCACCGGCCGGCTGGACGAGCAGCACACGGCGGTCTGCCTGGCGCTGCCCACCGCCGCCCGGGACCGGTTCGACCTGACGGTCGCGGACACCGCCGGCCGCATCGACACCGCCGTGCCGGCGCTGTACGACGCGAGCTGGGACAACGGCTGCTTCGGCACCGGTGCTTCGGCCTACCAGTGCTACCTGACGGAGCCGGGCCACTCCGCCCCGTCGCCCAGCGTCTTCCTCCTCGGCCTGCCCGAGAAGGCGTCGGCGACGGACGTCAGCACCCGGCTCGGATGCTGGTCGATCCCCTGCGGCACGGAGAAGATCTCCGTCGGCACGGTCTCTCCGACCTCCGCCCAGGGCGGCAAGCCCGTCACCCTCACAGTGACCGGCACGGCTCTCGGCCCGCAGGACCACGTCCAGTTGACCGACGGCTCCAGGACGCTCACCGCCACCACCGTTTCCGTCTCCCCGGACGCCCGGACGCTGACGGCGACCTTGGACCTGACGTCCGTCGGCCAGAGCACCTGGAGCGTCTGGGTGGTCGCCCACGGCTGGCAGTACTCGCGCGGCAGTTTCACCGTCACGCCGCCGGCCGCCTCCGGCCTCGGCACGTTCGAGCCGCTCACCCCGACCCGGCTGATGGACACCCGGTCCGGGCTCGGTGTGCGCAAGGGCAAGGTCGGTCCGGACGGGACGGTGTCCCTCCAGGTGACCGGCGAGGGCGGGGTTCCGGCGACCGGTGTCACGGCGGTGGTGCTGAACGTGACGGCGACCGCGCCGACGGCCGGGAGCTTCGTGTCGGTGTACCCGTCCGGGACGGCCCGGACGTCCGCGTCGAACCTCAACTTCACCGCCGGGCAGACCATCCCCAACCTGGTGGTCGTACCGGTCGGAGCCGACGGCAAGGTGACCTTCTACAACCGGGCCGGATCCGTCGACCTGCTGGCGGACGTGGCCGGCTACTACGTCACGGACGGCTCGGGAGCCACGTACCGGCCCGTCACGCCCGATCGGCTGATGGACACCCGGTCGGGGCTCGGTGTGCGCAAGGGCAAGGTCGGCCCCGACGCGAGCGTCACGCTCCAGGTGCCCGGCAAGGGCGGCATCCCGGCGACCGGTGTCACGGCCGTCGTGCTCAATGTGACGGCGACCGCGCCGACGGCCGGGAGCTTCGTGTCGGTGTATCCGTCCGGGACGACCCGGACGTCCGCGTCGAACCTCAACTTCACCGCCGGGCAGACCATCCCCAACCTGGTGGTCGTACCGGTCGGAGCCGACGGCAAGGTGACCTTCTACAACCGGGCCGGATCCGTCGACCTGCTCGCCGACGTGGCCGGCTACTTCACCACGGACGGGACGGGCTCGGCGTACCGGCCGATGGCTCCGGCCCGGCTGATGGACACCCGCGCCGGTCTCGGGGTGCCGAAGGCGAAGGTGGGGGCGGGGCAGACCGTCACGCTCCAGGTGACCGGCGTGGGCGGGATACCGGCCACCGGTGTCACGGCCGTGGTCCTGAACGTCACCGCGGTCGCGCCCACGACGGGCAGCTTCGTGTCCGTCCACCCGGACGGGGCGACCCGGACGTCCGCGTCGAACCTCAACTTCACCGCGGGCACCACCATCCCCAACCTGGTGGTGGTGCCCGTGCTGAACGGGAAGGTGAGTTTCTACAACCACGCGGGGTCCGTGGACCTGCTGGCGGACGTCGCCGGCTACTACGCCTCGTAGGCGGTCCTTTTCACATCCGGCACCGGGGGCCGCGGCGAGAACTCGCCGCGGCCCCCCAAGGTGGGGTAACCCCCGGCTACCCCCCCACGGGACCCCCCGCCCCCCCCGGCCAGACCAGCGCCCCCCACGAAGGGGGGCCG
>NZ_JBIWPF010000014.1:232765-258503 GCF_044768125.1 Streptomyces sp. NPDC101166 | reverse complement strand
GCGACCCGCTACGACAAGACCGCCGAGTCCTACCAGGCAGCTGTCACCCTCGCCTCGCTCCTGATGTGGGCGTGACTTTTGAAGACAACTCCTAGGACCGGCGTCACTGTGACGCCGGTCCTGGCTGGGGAGTTGGCCCCGGTGTGCCTCAGTCGGCGCGCTCGCGGCCCTGTCGCCGGGACTCGACGGGACGCTCACGGCGGTAGCGCCGCTCCCACTTGGCCTGCTGGTCGCGGCGGTCGCGGTAGGCCTTGTAGGAGGTCGGCCCGGCACTCGCGGCGGGGCCGGGAGCAGCCGGGGAGGACGCGTCGCATCCGTGACGCACGTAGAGGAACAGGACGGCGACGGCGGCGAGCCAGTACAGGTGGTTGCCGAATCCCAGGACCACCAGGACGACGGTTGCGGAGAGGACGACGGTACCCATGGTGTGCCTCCTTCCTGGGCGGGGGTTCGGGTGGCTGTGCGTGGTCGTACGGCGTGAGGGGTGGGGTGTGGGTGGTGCGATGCGGTGGGGGGTGCTCTCAGCGTAGGGATCCCGTCACTCGCCGTGCATCTCCTTTTCGGCGCGGGACGGCGCTCCGAGTGAGGTGAGCGGCGTGAGTGAATGGGCGGATGAGCGAGCAGCCCCTCTCCCTGACGGCCTTCCGGCACGAGCACGGCGGTGAACGCCTCAGCGGCGTCCACGGCGGTGGCAGCCCGGACGCCGTGGCGACCGCCGTCCTTCTGCACGGCGCCGGCGACAGCAGCGCGGACCGACTCCTGCCGCTGCTGGGCGAGTTCGCGGCGCAGGGCTGCCGCTCCCTCGCCTTCGACTTCTCCGGGCACGGTGAAAGCAGCGGTGAGCTGCGGAAGTCGAGCCTGCGGCAGCGGTTCGAGCAGGCCGTCTCGGTGATCGACGCGTTCGTCCCGGCGGACGGGGCGCTGGTGCTGGTCGGGTTCAGCATGAGCGGGCAGACGGTAGCCGATCTGGTCGCGCACTACGGCGGGCGGGTGGCCGCGGTGGGGCTGTGCGCGCCGGCGGTGTACGCGGGCGAGGCATGGGAGGAGCCGTTCGGCGACGGGGACGGGCGCTTCAGCGCGGTCATCCGCACAGCGGACAGTTGGCGGGACTCACCCGCGCTCTCGGTGCTGCGCGGGTTCGAGGGCCGCGCGGTGCTCGCCGTGCCCGGCACGGACACGGTGATCCCGGCGGCGGTGACGGAGGCCGTGCAGGAGGCCCTCGCGACACGCGCGCAGTACACCCGCCTTGAACTCCCCGAGGCGGAGCACCGCTTGGGGCTGTGGTTCCGGGACCACCCGACCGACGCGAAGAAGTTCACGACGACGCTGCTGACCGGCCTGGGTGAGCGCGGCGAACGCCTGGAGGCGTACGTGGCGGAGGCGTCGGTGAGGTACGGCGTCGCCGTGACGCCGGGGGGTCCGGCGGCCCGGTAGTCGGGCGGGCGGCGGAGGTGCGGGACGGTGGAGGGGGGCCGGGCGCGGGCCGTTGGAGTGGGGCGCCCGGCTGTGGGGTCACCTCGAGTAGCGCATCAGGGCTCGCACCATGTGGCACGTCGTGTCCGACGGCGGGTGGATGCCGAGGAGCCGGGCCGTGCTGCGGATCTTCTCGTTGCGGGCCTGGCCCGGGAGGTAGACGCCGGAGTCGAGCAGGGCGATGGCGAGGCGCATCGCCTTCAGGCGGCGGTTGTGGGTGATGTACCAGTCGCGCGGCCGGCCGGGCGGCAGCGCCCTCTTCTGGACGGGGACGTGGGGCAGGTCGAGTGCGGCAGCGGGCACGGGCATCCTCCTGTCGCGGTCAGGGCGCCCGCCGGCGACTCCGGCGGGACCCTCGAACACTGCTTCTATTCTACTGCCCGCCACTGACAAAAGCCCCTGGCCACAAGGGCTTTCGAGGCCTCCCCGAGCGTTCCGGCCGCGCTCCTTCCGGATACCGTGAACCCATGGAGATCTGGATCAACCCCGCCTGTTCCAAGTGCCGCAGCGCGCTGAGCCTGCTCGACGCCGAAGGAGCCGAGTACACCGTCCGCCGCTACCTGGAGGACGTGCCGAGCGAGGACGAGATCAGGGGCGTGCTCGACCGGCTGAACCTGGAGCCGTGGGACATCACCCGCACCGGGGAGGCCGAGGCCGAGGAGCTCGGGCTCAAGGAATGGGCGCGGGACGCCGGTTCACGCGAGCGGTGGATCACTGCGCTCGCCCGGCACCCCAAGCTCATCCAGCGCCCGATCATCACGGCGGACGACGGCACGGCGGTCGTGGCCCGCACGGACGAAGCCGTTCGTGACGCTCTGTCCCGGTAACCCCCGCTTCACGGGGCGCATTTGTGACGCGCACCACTCGACCGGCTCCCGTGACCGCTGAGTGACCTCGTTCGGGATCTCGTACATAGCGGCGTACGCTCCCCTACCTCTCAGGAGGCGCGCATGTCGCGCAGGAGAACTCTCAGTACGAAGAAGAAGCTCGCTCTGTTCGTGAGCGCCGCGAGCGTGGCGGGAGGCGGGGCCTTCGTCATGGCGACCACGTCGAACGCCGCGCAGAGCCCTCAGACGGCCGCCGAGTCGACCGTATGTCAGGGTCTCGCCACCGCTCTCGGCAACAACCAGCGGTTCATCGCGGACCAGCAGGCCAAGCCCGACGCACAGTCGGCGGCCAGGATCGCCAACCGTGAGGCGGTCGTCGCGCAGATCAAGGTGCAGCAGGAGGCGTCCGGTTGTGTCGTCGGGGAGTCGGCTCAGGACTCCCAGACGACGCAGCCGGCGCAGTCGGCCCAGCCCGCGCAACCCGCCCAGCCCGCGACACCCCCCGCGCAGAGCGCCCCCGCCGGGACCGGCGGCGGCGCCGGTGGCGCCGCCGCCGGTCAGCAGGTCTGCAACGGCTCGACGGTCACCCTGTCCGGCGAGGCGGGCGCCCCGGCCGCGTCCAGCAACCAGTTCCCCGCGGGGACGAAGCTCAAGGTCACCAACCTCGACAACAACAAGTCCACGACCGTCGAGGTGACGTCGGTGTCCGGCAGCTGCGTGCTGCTGAACAACGCGGCCTTCGAACAGGTCCGTGAGCCCGGCAAGTTCCTGATCCGCCGGGCCGTGATCGAGAAGGTGGGGTGAGGCGGCGACGAGAGGTGACCCGCTGAGGCGCCGGCCCCTACCGGAGGGCGCGGCGAGCGGGGGCGCGTGAGGGACACGTCCGGCCGGACGTCCGTCTTCCCACGAGCAGCTCGCCCGCCCGGGCCGTCACCTCGTACGTGTCGCAGCGGGTCCCGTCTGTTCGCGGCCACGAACAGGCGGGACCCGCTCGCATACGAGCCGCCGCACGCGCGCGGGCGGTCTGACGCCGTACGGCGGACCACGGCACCACCAGGTAACACGGGGTTCACACTCGGGCAACGGCCGGGAAATCGCCTGTTGACAGGCTCGCGCACATCAACCGCGGCGCCCCAGTGCCGCAGCGCCGCAGCACCCGCATCGCCCCCTGACACACCCCCGAAGGATGTGGCCCGTGAGCTTCAAGGCTGAGTACATCTGGATCGACGGCACCGAGCCGACCGCCAAGCTTCGCTCGAAGACGAAGATCCTCGCGGACGACGCCAAGGGTGCCGAGCTGCCGATCTGGGGCTTCGACGGGTCCTCCACCAACCAGGCCGAGGGCCACGCCTCGGACTGTGTGCTCAAGCCGGTCTTCGTCTGTCCCGACCCGATCCGCGGCGGCGACGACATCCTGGTGCTGTGTGAGGTCCTCGACATCGACCTCGCCCCGCACGCCACCAACACCCGCGCCGCGCTGGCCGAGGTCGCCGAGAGGTTCGCGGACCAGGAGCCGATCTTCGGCATCGAGCAGGAGTACACCTTCTTCAAGGACGGCTACCCTCTCGGCTTCCCCAAGGGCGGCTTCCCGGCCCCCCAGGGCGGCTACTACTGCGGTGTCGGCGCGGACGAGATCTTCGGCCGTGACGTCGTCGAGGCGCACCTGGAGAACTGCCTGAAGGCGGGTCTGGGCATCTCCGGCATCAACGCCGAGGTCATGCCCGGCCAGTGGGAGTTCCAGGTCGGCCCGCTGTCCCCGCTGGTGGTCTCCGACCAGCTGTGGGTGGCCCGCTGGCTGCTCTACCGCACCGCCGAGGACTTCGGCGTCTCCGCGACCCTCGACCCCAAGCCGGTCAAGGGCGACTGGAACGGCGCCGGCGCGCACACCAACTTCTCGACCAAGGCCATGCGCGAGGGCTACGAGGCGATCATCACGGCGTGCGAGTCGCTCGGCGAGGGTTCCAAGCCGCTCGACCACGTCAAGAACTACGGCGCCGGCATCGACGACCGCCTGACCGGCCTGCACGAGACCGCCCCGTGGAACGAGTACTCCTACGGCGTCTCCGACCGCGGCGCCTCGGTGCGCATCCCGTGGCAGGTCGAGAAGGACGGCAAGGGCTACATCGAGGACCGCCGCCCCAACGCCAACGTCGACCCGTACACGGTGACCCGTCTGCTGGTGGACACCTGCTGCTCCGCCCTGGAGAAGGCCGGCCAGGTCTGATCCTCCTCCCGCTCCCGGAAGGGGCGCCCACCGTCGGCGGTGGGCGCCCCTTCGGCGTCTCCGGGCGGCGGCCGCGCCCCCGTCGACGGCGACTTCCCGCCACGCCGCACGCCCGCGAGGCGTCCAAGCTGTGAGAGGAGTCTGCTGTGACAGGCGTGTGTCTGCTTCAATGGGCTCATGACCGGCTTCCAGAAGTTCTGCGCCTCGGGTCGCTACGACCTCGAGCCCTTCTGGCCTTCCCGTCAGCAGCACGACTTCGACCGGGTGTGTTGCCGCGCGAGGAACGCGCCGGCCCTCTAAAGCCGTACACCCCGGCCTTCGGCCAGCGCGCACGACGTACGTCCCTCGACGAGCCCGACCACGAATCGCGGCCGTCGTCCTCCCGACGAACTCCTCGCGCGAAAGAGCTGACCTCTCATGGCGACCATTCGTTCTCTCTCCGCCGCTCCCCTCACCGCCCCCGCCGTCTCCGGCGCCGGGACCGCCCCCGTGACCGCCCGTCACCGGCTGCGGGCCGTGGACCGGGACGAGGTGGTGGACGTCGCGGACTTCCTCCCGCCGGGCGCCACCTGGCTGCCCGCCCCGCAGCACACTCTGCCCGCCCTGCCCGGACGACCCGAGATGGTCGGCTACCTGGTGCTCGTCCCGGCCGACCAGCAGCCGTCCTTCCTGCCGAGGGCGGTGCCCGACCGGCCGGAGGACACCGCCGCCCCGGTGACGGCCGCGGCGGAGGCGGACGCGGACGCGGACGACCGGCCCGTGCGGGTCGACCCCGTGCAGCGCAACGCCTGGGTCGACGGGCGGGAACTCGACCTGACCTACCTGGAGTTCGAGCTGCTCGCCCACCTCGTGGCGCACCCGAACCGGGTGCACACGCGCGACCAGCTCGTCACCACCGTGTGGGGTTACGGCCACGTGGGCGACGGCCGCACGGTCGACGTCCACATCGCCCGGCTGCGCCGCAAGCTGGGCGCGCAGCACCGCCACTCGATCCAGACGGTGCGCCGGGTCGGCTACAAGTACACGCCCCCGACCGAGGGGTGACCGGGCGCCGGCCTCCCGGCACCCCGTTGCGGCGGCCCGTTCTGCCGTCGGCAGACCGAGGTTCCCTCCGGCGCCCGGTCCGGGCACAGTCACCGGCATGAGACTACTGGTGCTGGGTGGTACGGAGTTCGTGGGACGGGCCGTCGTGGAAGCGGCCCTCGGGCGCGGCTGGGACGTGACGGTCTTCAACCGGGGGCGGCACACGCCCGTCGCCGGGGCGCGGTCGCTGGTGGGCGACCGCACCGCGCCGGAGGGCCTCTCCGCCCTCGCGGAGGGCGAGTGGGACGCCGTCGTCGACACCTGGTCGGGGGCGCCCCGCGCGGTCGACGAGGCGGCGCGGCTGCTGCGGGACCGCGCCCGCCGGTACGTGTACGTGTCGAGCTGCTCGGTGTATGCGTACGCCCCGCCCGCCGGGTACGCCGAGGACGCGGCCGTGGTCGAGGGCGCCGAACCCGACGCGGAGAAGACCGACTACGCCCGGGACAAGCGGGGCGGCGAGCTGGCCGCGATCGGCGCGTTCGGGGCCGAGGCCTCGGTGCTGGTGCGGGCGGGGCTGATCATCGGTCCGTACGAGAACGTCGGCCGGCTGCCCTGGTGGCTGACCCGGATGGCCCGCGGCGGCCCGGTCCTGGCGCCGGGGCCGCACGAGCTGCCGCTGCAGTACATCGACGTCCGCGACCTCGCCGAGTGGATCCTCGGGGCGGTGGAGCGGGAACTGAGCGGCCCTTACAACCTGATGAGCCCTCAGAGACACGCGACCATGGGCGAGTTGCTCGAATCCTGCGTGCGGATCACCGGCGGGGCGGCCGAACTGCGCTGGGCCGAGCCGCAGACGATTCTGGACGCGGGCATCGAGCCGTGGACGCAGCTGCCGATGTGGGTGCCGCCGGACAGCGAGTTGCACGACGGCGTGTACGCCGCGGACGTCTCACGGGCGGTGGCCACGGGGCTGGACTGCCGGCCCGTCGAGGAGACGGTCGCCGACACCTGGCGTTGGCTGGGCGCGATCGGCGGCACCGCGCCCCAGCGTCCCGACCGGACGACCAAGGGACTGGACCCGGAGGTGGAGGCGAAGGTGCTCGCCCGCCTGGACCAGGACGCGTGATCCACACAACTCCCCCGAGATAAAGGCACGTTGACTATGTCACCTGTGGGGGCGTTGGGGTCGAATTGTTCCACGGACCTCTCATCAATTTCTGAGACCGCTGAACACCTCCGGGGCGGCATGCGTATGGATGGACGCCGCTTCACTCCTGTCGGGCGCCTCAATGCTGCCCCGCAAGGAAGTCAGAGGAGTTCCATGGGACGCAACACACGTAAGCGCCGTTCATCGATGGCCGGCAAGGCCATAGCAGCATCGGCGGCCCTAGCGCTCGGTGGGGGCGGGCTTGTCTGGGCGAATTTCTACGCTTCCGCGCACGAGAAGAACTCGTCGCAGAACAACCAGGTCAAGGCCGCGGCCGGGCAGGTGGCGACCATCTCCTGCCCCGACGTGGGGCAGAAGCTGACCAACGTGCCCAAGGGCGCACGCTCGGGTGTCGACCAGGAGTTGGCGCTGCTGGACAAGCAGATCACCGAAGCCTACGCCCGGCTCGCCTCCACCCGTCAGGCCCAGGCGGGCGACCCCGGATTCGTGAACAACGCGATCCTCGGTCCCCTGAAGGAAAAGCGGGCCGCCACGATCGACCGCATCCGGATCAACATCCAGCGGGCCGGCGGGCAGGCCGCCAACCTGAACCAGCTCTCCGCCTGCACGCCGCAGGTCGTCCAGACCAACGCCGGCGGCCAGCAGAACAACGGTGGCCAGCAGAACAACGGTGGCCAGCAGCAGAACGGCGGCCAGAACAACAACGGCGGCCAGCAGCAGAACGGCGGCCAGCAGAACAATGGCGGCCAGCAGCAAAACGGTGGCCAGCAGAACAACAACGGCGGCCAGCAGCAAAACGGCGGCCAGAACAACAACGGCGGCCAGCAGGGCAACAACGGCGGTCAGCAGGGCAACGGCGGCCAGGGCGGCAACGGCCCGGTCGCGGCGGACTTCGTGGACATCACCAAGGCCGGGAACAACGCCCAGCTCGGTGTCGGCCAGAACGGTCTCGCCGCCAACGGCAACGGTGGTTCGAAGGGCTCCTTCACCACCAAGTGCGGCACCAACGGCAACGACAACCACAACACGGACAACGTGATCGTGGCCCCCGGTGTCACCAACGGCGCGCACCACCTGCACGACTACGTCGGCAACCAGAACAACGACGCCTTCGCGAGCGACCAGGAGCTGGCGGGCGCCGGCACCAGCTGCCAGAACCAGGGCGACAAGTCCTCGTACTTCTGGCCGGTCCTCCGCGTCCAGGACGGTTCGCAGGACTTCGACCAGAACAAGGACGGCGGCGGCAAGGAAGGCAACGTCGGCAAGATCCTTCAGCCCGCCCAGGCGCAGCTGAAGTTCGTCGGCAACAAGAAGGGCAACGTCGTCGCGATGCCGACGGCCCTGCGCATCATCACCGGTGACGCGAAGGCCTTCGTCAACGGCAACGCCAACGCCAACGTGAACTGGAGCTGCACCGGCTTCGAGAACAAGGTGCAGCTGAAGGACAAGTACCCGATCTGCCCGCAGGGCAGCCAGGTCGTCCGCACGACCAACTTCCAGAGCTGCTGGGACGGTCAGAACATCGACAGCGCCAACCACCGTACGCACGTGTCCTTCGTGCAGGGTGACGGCAACTGCGCGAACGGCTTCAAGGCGATCCCCCAGCTGCAGGTCCGACTGGTCTACAACGTTCCGGCTCCCAAGATCCAGAACGGCCAGGTCGTGAACGCGTACGCGGTGGACTCCTTCCCGGAGAACCTGCACAAGCCGATCACCGACCACAACGACTTCATCAACTTCTTCTCGAAGAACCTGATGAACAAGATGGTCAACTGCATCAACAACGGCCAGAAGTGCCAGTGACGGCCTAGGACCGCGCCCCCGGCGGTCCGGTCGTGAAACGCCGAAGGCCGGCGGTGAGATTTCCTCACCGCCGGCCTTCGCGCTGTGTCCGTCTTGCGTGAGCTTCCTGAGCGAGGACTTCGGCAGCCGGTTCAGTGGCCGGAGTGCGTCGCCCCGGCGGAGGGCTCGGCCGAGCCCTCGTGGCCTTCGTGCGACCCCGTGTGCGCCGAGTGGTCCGTGCCCTCCTCGATGTCGCCGCCGAGCTTCTTGCGCAGCGCCGTCACGGTGCCGGTCGTCTCGCCCACGGCGACCCACTTGCGGCCGACGAGGTAGTGACCGCCGTAGTCCTTCGCCCCGTTGATCCACTCGCGCTGTCCGCGGTCGGTGGCGAAGGTGACGAGGATGAACTTGCCTTCGGGGTTCTTGCAGATGGCCTGGCGCAGTTCGTCCGCGTCCGTCTGCATGTTCGGCTTGCACTTCACTTCGGCGGCCAGTTGCTCCAGGCTGCCCGTGGCGGCTTCGGGGACGGCCCGCGCGTCACCGCCGGAACCGCCGGAGCCGCCGCAGCCGGTCAGCACGAGCGCCGCCACGGCGCCGGCCGCCGCGAGTATCGGTCGGGTCACCTTCATCTGTCCGTCCTCCCTGGAAGAGCCTCGTTCTGGATACGGCTCCCGCGCACGGTCCGCTCAAAATACCGGTGCCCCGGCGGCCCCGACCGTGCCAAGGTGGGCCGGTGAATCACGACGACCGAGCATGGCACGACCGGGTGGACGCCGCCTGGGCCACCTTCGACACCTACGGCGAGCAGGACGCGGCCGACTTCCGGGCCGTGATCGACGCGCTGGTCGCGGAGCTGCCGGCGGACAGCCCGGCCGGTCTGTTCGAGCGGGCGTGCGCCTGGGACTCGACCGGGCACTCCGACCGCGCGGTCCCGCTGTACCGGGAGGCGCTCGCGGGCGGTCTCGACGGGTACCGGGGGCGACGCGCGAAGATCCAACTGTCCAGCTCCCTGCGGAACGTGGGGCAACCGGAGGAAGGCGTCAAGCTCCTCACCCCGGAACTGGACGCTCCGTCCGACGAGTTGGACGACGCCGTCCGCGCGACGCTCGCGCTGTGCCTGTCGAGCCTCGGCCGCGACCGCGAGGGCCTCGCCCTGGTCCTGGAGTCCCTGGCCGCCCATCTCCCCCGCTACCAGCGGTCGATGGCGAACTACGCCCGGGCACTGACCGAACCGGAGAACTGACCCTGCGGGAGGCCGGCCGGGCGGGGCTGCCCCGCCCGGGGGCCGCCCCAGCTGCAACGGCCGCCCTCCCCCGGCCGGTGTGACGGCGCCCGGCCGGGCAGCTCCCCGACCGGGCCACCCGACCGGCGGGCCGCTCACCGCGACGCCCCCGGCCCAGGGGCTCGCCCGGCACGACAGCCGGCCCACTCGGCAGCCAACCCGCCCCCGCCCAGCCACTCGCCTCGGTGACCATCCGTCGCCTCGATCGTTGCCCTGGGCGTGCAGCCACAGGATGTCGTCCCGCGCCCCGTGTCCGGATCCGTCGCCGATCGGATCGTCGACGTCGAGCAGGCCGAGGCCGCGCTCGTCGAGCACTACCCGCGTCTCGTGCGGATCGCCTACCTGGTGCTCTCCCCGGACCTCGGCCGCGGCCGGCGCGTCCTGACCGCGCACGCCCTCGCCCAGCGCGCCCTGCCCCGCCCCGGCTCTCCGGCCCCCGTGATCCCGGCCCAGTCCGCCGCCCGCGACGGCGACGCCGGCTACGGCTACGTCCGGCTGCGCGTGGTGCGCTCGGCGCTGGAGGCCGGTCTGCCGCTGAAGCAGCGGGCCCGCAGGTCCCGGCACGCCTTGGTGCCGCCGGTGCTGCCCATGGTGTGGGGGCTGCGCCTCTTCCCCCGTTCCGGCGGCGCCGAGGAACTCGCCCTGGACCAGTCGCTGGCCGCGCTGTCGGCCCCGGCCAGGGCCGCCTACGTGCTGCGCGGCCTGGAGCGACTCGACGACACGGAGGTGCGCAGGGCGCTGGCGGAGGCCGGGGTGGACGACGTGGACGCCGCGGTGGACGCGGCCGGCGCCGTCCCCGCCCCTCACTCCCTTCTGGCGTCCCCCGAGTTCGACCCCTGCTCGCTCCAGGCCCGCCCCACCGACCTGATGCGCCGCCGCCGGCACACCCGGGCCGCGCTCGCCGCCGCGGCCGCGCTCGCCGTGTGCGGCGCGCTGTTCGCGCTGCCCGACCGCGGCTGGGGCCCTGAGGGCGCCGCCGCCCCGCCGTACGCGCGAAACCCCGCGGCGGAGGCCGCCCTGGACCCGGGACGGCTGGTCCGGGTCTCCCCCGTCGCCTGGAAGACCGCGACCCGCGCCGACTTCTCCATGTGGCCCGCGCGCGGCGGCCTCACCGGCGACGAAGCGCTGCTGCGCCGGGCCCTCGCCGTCTGGGCCCGCCCCGGTGACGAGGTCCGGGTCTCGGCGACCCCCGGCACCCCGGCCGGCGGCCCCTCCGGCCCGCCCCAACTGCTCTACGCGGGTGACGTCGGCGTCGCGCGCGTGGTGATCCTCTACGACGGTCTGCGCATCGTCCGCTACGCCGAGCCGGAGAACGGCACGGCCGGCGCCGCCCTCGACCTCGCGCGGGCGAACGGCGCGCTCGGCCCGGAGGCGGGCGCGGTGGTGCTGGACCGGGCCGACGGCAACGTCCGCTATCTGACGGCGCCCTGGGTGCGCAAGGCGGCCGAGCGGGACCTGTCGAAGCCGGGCGCGGGACTGATGGACCTGACGCTGACCGGCGGCGTCACCTCGCCGCTGGCCAGTCCCGCGACCCGCGCCGGGGCCTGCACCACGTGGAACGTGATGCAACTGTCCGACGCCTCCGGCTCGTACCTGCTGAGCGACCTCGGCGAGATCCTCCCCGCCCGGATCACCGCCGGCCGGCCGGCCGCGCCGAAGGACGCGACGGGCGCGGAGGCGCTGCGCGCCTGGGCGCCGTTCGCCTGCTCGCTGGGCGAGGCGCGCGCGCAGGGCGTGCGGTCGGTCAACGCCTGGGCGTACGCGCGACAGCCGTTGCCCGACGGGAGCGGCTCCGGCGGCTGGGTGTGCACCCGTGCGGAGACCTGGCGGGGCGACGGGACGCGGGTGCTGGCGCAGTTCCGCACGCCGGGCGGTCTGTTCGGGGCGGTCGTGGCGGCGGCCGGGGACGTGCCGGCGTGCGGTCCGCGCGACCCGCATGTCCTTGCGGGCGTGCTGTGGAAGTCCGAGGCCGGTTCCTGGTACCTCCTCGCGGCCGGTGACAGCGGGGCCGCGTCGGTGCGGGCGACCGGCGGGGTGCGCGGGAAGTCGGGCGGCAACCTGCTGGCCGTACGGACGAAGCGGGGCGCCCGGGCGGATCTGGAGGGGACGTTGAAGGGCGGCCGGTCGATCAGCGGACTGCGGTAGCGAACACTGTGAGCGGTCCGGTCCGTTCGCGGCCGGATTCGATCGGTAGGGTGGTCTTATGACTACCGGGGTCCGCCGCAGGATGGGCGTGGAGGAGCGTCGGCAGCAGTTGATCGGCGTCGCCCTCGAACTGTTCGCCCGTCGTTCGCCCGACGAGGTCTCCATCGACGAGATAGCCGCGGCCGCCGGTATCTCCCGCCCTCTCGTCTACCACTACTTCCCCGGCAAACTCAGCCTGTACGAGGCCGCGTTGCAGCGTGCCGCGCAGGATCTGGCGGGCCGGTTCGCCGAGCCGCACGAAGGGCCGCTGGGAGCGCGGCTGCTGCGGGTGATGGGCCGGTTCTTCGACTTCGTCGACGCGCACGGTCCCGGTTTCTCCGCCCTGATGCGCGGCGGCCCGGCGGTCTCCGCCGGAGCGGCTGACACCATCAGTCATGTCTCGACCACGAACGCGCTCATCGACTCCGTGCGTCAGGCCGCCTACGAACAGATCCTGTCGCATCTGGGCGTCTGTGATCCGCCCCCGCGTCTGGAACTGGTCGTCCGCTCCTGGATCTCCCTGGCCGAGTCGACCGCGCTGCTGTGGCTGGACGGGCGGCGCATCCCGCGCGAGGAGCTGGAGGTGCAGCTCGTGCAGGACTTCGCCGCCCTCGCGGCGGTGAGCGCCGCCCATGACCCGCGGCTGCGTGAGCTGCTGCGGCCCGTCCTGGGCGACGAGCCGGCCGACGGCCCCTTCGGCACACTGGCGGCCGGGCTCATCGCGCTGGCGTCCTGACCAGGTCAGGCGTCGTACTTGCGGTACGACGGGTCGAGGTCGCGCACCTCGGCGGAGGCGTGCACGGCCAGTCCCGCGGCGGGCTTGACGTACTCGCGCAGCAGGTCCAGCACGGCGTCGGTCAGCCGGGACCTGGTCTCCTCGCTGCGGCCGGCCAGCAGCCCGATGTGGACGTGGACGACGGCGTGTCCCTCGGTGTCGGGGCCGACGACGGCGTCCTCGGTGCGGCGGAACTGCGTCTTGCAGGCGGGCGGCTTCGCGGCCGCGATGTCGACGACGGCGTCGTGCAGCGCCCGGGCGAATCCGGGCCGGTCGAAGTCGTCGGCGAGCCGGTCGGAGTAGTCGACGGTGATCTGCGGCATGGGCACTCCTGTTCTGGGGTCGCGATCACCCTAGGGCAGGGATTGCGGGGCAGCCTTCAGGGCCTGTTCTCAGCCGGTGCGGCTCAGCGCCAGCATCGCGATGTCGTCGTCCCGGTCGTGGCCGAAGCAGCCGAGCAGGGTGTCGCACAGGGCGTCCAGGCCGGGCAGCGCGCCGGCCGCCGCGGCCCGCAGGTGCTCCATGGAGACGGCGAGGTCGACGCCCCGGGTCTCGATCAGACCGTCGGTGACCATGAGGAGCCGGTCGCCGGGCTCCAGGAGCATTTCGGTGGGCGGCGGATGGGGCACGCCCAGGCCGAGCAGGGGGCCGGCGGCCTTGACGTAGTCGGCGCCGCGGTCGTCGCGGACGACGAGCGGCGGGATGTGACCGGCGTTGGCGACGCGGGTCTCTCCGGTGCCGGGGTCGATCAGCGCCAGGCACACCGTCGCGGTGACCTCGGGGTGGTGGTGCTGGAGCATCCGGTCCAGGCGCTCGGCGAGCACCGCCGGGTCGCTCTCGTCGACGCAGTAGGCACGCAGCGCGTGCCGGATCTCGACCATGACGGTGGCCGCCTCCAGCGAGTGCCCGACGACGTCGCCGACGGCGGTGAGCACGCCGTCGGCGGTGCGCTGGACGGCGTAGAAGTCGCCGCCGATCTCGGTGTCCCGGGAGGCGGGCACGTAGCGCACCGCGATGTCGACGCCGGGCAGTTCGGGCAGTCGGTGCGGCTGGGGCAGGAAGCTGTGCTGGAGGGTGAGGGCGACGTGCCGCTCGACCTGGTACATGAGCAGCGGCTGGGCGGCGAGCGCGGCGGCCTGCGCGAGCCGGGCGGCCACCGCCTCCCGCTCGGGGTTGACCCTGCGCACGTCACGGGTGGGGGTGGCGAGGCACACCGACGCCCTGCCGTCCTGGGTGGGCACCAGCACCAGGCGGGCGTCGTGCTGGAGGCCGGGCCGGAAGAAGCCGGCGGGCCACAGCGGGGCGGGCACGGTGGTGATCTGCACCCCGGCCTGTCCGCGGGTGAGCCGGCGCAGCAGCGCGGCCACGGTGCGGTGGGCGTCCGCGCCGGGCGGTGCGAGGGAGGTGCGGTCCCGGGAGGCGCCGCGGTAGAGCTCGTCGTCCGGGGCGAGGACGAAGACGGCGGCGGGTCCGCCGGTGAGCCGCCCGGCGCCCTCGGCGGCGGCGTCGGCGAGTTCCTGCAGGGAGCGCGCCGACTGCACGGTGACGATGGTCTCCGACAGCAGGGACAGTCTGCGGGCCAGCGCCTGGTCGCCGGCCCGCAGCCGGGCGGCGCGCACGGCGGCCCGGACGACGGCGGCGATCTCCTCGGGTTCGGCGGGCATCGTCAGATAGGCCTCGCCGCCCGCGTCCAGGCCCTGGCAGCGGTCGCCGGAGGCGAGCGCGGCGGCCGAGAAGTGCACGACGGGTAATCCCGCCATGTGCGGGCGGGCCTTGAGCCGGCGGCACAGGTCGAAGCCGCTCATGTCCGGCAGGTCCACGTCGACCAGGGCCACATCGGGCAGCGCGCCCTGGCGCAGCCGCGCGTCGAGTTCGACGAGCGCCTCCCGGCCGCTGGCCACGGGGACGACCTGGTGCCCGGCGCGGCGCAGCAGTGCGCCCATGGCGAACCGGCTGGCCGGTACATCGTCCACGACCAGGACGGTCGCGTCGGTCCGCTTGCCGTCGACGTCCATGTGTCAGCCCTCGGGCACCCTGGTGGAGCGGACCGCGTCCGTGGTCCGCTCCACCAAGGTAAGCCCTTGTCTAGCGTGTGCGGGAGAAGACCGCCACGGTCCTCCCCGGAACGGCGAACGTGCCCGATTCCGCTTCATATGTCGAAGACTTGACGGTAGGGTCCGCGCCCGCCGCCTGCACCGGGTGCAGGCGGTAGCCGGTCCCGGCGAGCGAGGTGATCCGCTGCCGCTGGGTGGTGGGCGTCGAGTTGAAGACGACGACGAGGTCGTCGAGCGCCATGGTGATCACTCCTGGGGTCTCCTCACGGCCGGACAGCGGGAAGGACAGCGCCGACTGCACCGCCGCGGCCGTGCGGAGGGAGAACGCCTTCTCCGTCGTACGGATGCGCAGCAGGTCGCGGTAGGCGGCGGAGGTGGCCTCGATCTGGGGGCAGCCGACCCGGACGCTGGTCAACAGGGGTTTGGCGTAAGGCCACTTGGCCCGGTTGTCGGCGGCGGGCGGCAGTCCGCGGCCGAAGCCGTTGCCGTCGGCGCAGTTCCAGTGGATGGCGTTGAACCAGTCGCCGCTGTCATAGGAGTTGCGGTCCAGGGACTTGGAGCGCAGCAGGTCGGCGCCGGCCTGGGAGAGGGCGGGACCCTGCGACAGGGTGGCCGTGGCGAGGGCGAGGACCTGCATCCTGGCCCGGTCGTCGGCGCTCGTCGCCGCGGGCAGTTTGAAGGCGAGGGCGTCGAAGAGCGACTCGTTGTCGTGGGCGTCGGCGTAGGCGAGGGCGTCGCCGGGGGCGTGCGCGTAGCCGGCGGGGCTGCCGTTGTAGTCGACCTCGGCGCCGGTGACCTCCCGGCCGGCGCTGTCGGTGAAGCGGTAGGCGGCGAGGTTGCCGCTGAGGCCGACCTTGATCAGGTCCTGGTAGTGCAGCAGCCGGGCCTTCTGCTCGGCCTCGGTGCCGCCTGCGGGCGAGGAGTTGGGGTCGCTCCAGAGCCCGGAGGCGAAGCCCTGGATCCCGGGGTCCTCGTCGAAGGGGCCGCCGCCGCGGACGGCGTCCCGGGCGCGGTCGGAGAAGGTGGCGACGCCGGTGCCCGCCATGTTCTTCTGCGTGGCCTGGACGAAGCGGGCGTCGTCGGCGACCTCGCCGAAGTTCCAGCCCTCGCCGTACAGGATGACCGCCTTGCCGTCGACGCCGTCCTTCTCGGGGGTGAGCGCGTCGAGGGCCTCGCGCACGGCGAGGATGTTGGCCTTCGGGTGGTGGCCCATGAGGTCGAAGCGGAAGCCGTCGACCTTGTACTGCCTGGCCCAGGTGACGACCGAGTCGACGACCAGCTTGCCCATCATGGCGTTCTCGGTGGCGGTGTTGGCGCAGCAGGTGCTGTCGGCCACCGAGCCGTCCGCCAGGAGCCGTTGGTAGTAGCCGGGGACGACCTTGTCGAGGACGCTGGTGGCGGCCTGCCCGGAGGCCGCGGTGTGGTTGTAGACGACGTCCATGACGACCCGCAGGCCGTCCTCGTTGAGCGCCTTGACCATCCGACGGAACTCCACCGTGCGGGCGGCTCCGTCGGGGTCGGTGGCGTAGGAGCCCTCGGGGACCGTGTAGTGGTAGGGGTCGTAGCCCCAGTTGTAGGCGTCCCGCGCGGCGGTCTCGGCGACGCACGCCTGCTGCCGGTCGGAGTCGGGCGCGTGGGCGGTGAGGTCGCAGTCGACGGTCGCCTGGTCGGCCTTGCGCTCGGGGACGGTGGCGATGTCGAACACGGGCAGCAGGTGGACGTGGGACGTGCCCGCCTTCGCCAACTCCCGAAGGCGCCTCGTGCCGTCGCTGTCCCGGTCGGTGAAGGCCAGGTAGGCGCCGGGGTGCCGCGCCGTGCGGTCCTCGACGGAGAAGTCCCGGACGTGCAGCTCCTGGATCTGGGCGTCGCCGAGCGGTACGGCCCTGGGTTTGGCGTACGTCGACCAGCCCTCGGGGGCGAGTGATCTGTCGGCCAGGTCGACGAGGAGGCTGCGCTCGGAGTTCGCCGTGAGGGCGAGCGAGTAGGGGTCGGTGACCTTGTTGGTGACGATCTGGCGGACGCTGGGCGCCCAGACCCGGACGACGTAGCGGTAGGGCTTGTTCTTCCAGGACGCGGGGCCGGTGACGGACCAGACGCCGGTGGTGTCGTCGCGCCGCATCGGCACCGTGGAGCCGTCGAGCTCCAGCCGCACCGACTGTGCCGTCGGCGCCCAGACGGCCAGCGTCGGACGGCCGTGGCGGAACGTCGGCCCGAGCTCGGCCTTGGTCGCCCCCGTGTAAAGGTCGTCGAGCACGCCGGCGATCTGCACGCCGGTCGCCGCGAGCACGGCGCCGTTCCCGGCCCGTTGGGAGGCGACGAGCTGGCCGCGCAGCGCCTCGCGCACCCGGTCGCGGTCACGCGGGTCGACGGACCAGGCGGTGTGGTCCTTCAGGTGCGGGAACCTCGCCTTCTGGGCGTCGGTGAGCGTGGTTCTGGACAGCCGCAGCCAGCGCTCGTCGTCGCTGGTGAGCGTGCCCTCCTTCACTTCGATCGAGCCGTCGCGGGAGTAGAGCAGCTGGGTGGAGGCGGCGGCTTCGGAGCCGTTCCAGGCGACGGTGTCCCGGTCGATCCAGACCGCCTTGGAGGTGGTCAGGTCGAGGGCGGCCGCGCTGCCCGCCGGCTGCGGCAGCAGCTGCTTCTCCTGGCCGCTCAACAGCCACACCTCGTGGCCGTTCGCCGTGAGGTCCAGCGACCGGTCGGTGGGCAGGTCCTTCTCGTCGCCCTTGTGGACGATGTAGCTGAGGCTGGTGGCACCCTCGGTGAGCGGCACCTCGAAGACAGCGCCATAGGGGTCAGTCTTCACCGGCTTCAGGGGGTTCGACCACTCGGTGGGGTGCGCTGCGCCCGTCCAGACGTGCAGTCCCCAGCCGTCGTAGGTCCCGTCGGCGCGGTGGTAGTGCAGAAGGGCCTTGCTCCGGTCCTGCGCGGGGTAGTCGGGCCGCTCGGTCCGTACGGTCTCCTCGCCCTGCTCGATCCAGACCTCACCCGTCCTGGTGACGTCGATCGTGCGGTCGGCCGAGACGTCCTTGCCGCCCTGCTCGTCGATGACGAGGAAGCCGACGTTCGAGGCGCCCGGCTTCAGTTTCACGTAGGCGAACGCCCCGTAGGCGTCCCGGCCGGTGAAGGGGTGACTGTCCGGCCAGTTCGTCGACTCGCCGTCGGCGAGGTCGCCCCAGGCGTACAGGCCCCAGCCGGCGTAGTCGCCGTCGGTGCGCTTGTAGTGGACGATCGCGTGGTCGCGGGAGGACGCGGTGGGGGTCTCGGGCGCGGGAGGGGCGCCGGTGAGGCTCTGCGCGGTCGCGCTCGCCGTCCGTCCGGCCGAGTCGATCGCGACCGCCTTGTAGCGCAGGGCCGTGCCCGCCGGTACGTCCTCGCCGAGGGTCTGCGTGACCTTGTACGGGGCGTGGTCGGCGGAGCCGAGGGTGCGCCACTTGCCGTTGCCGACCTGGGCCGCGAAGACGACCCGGTTGAGCTGCCCGCCCTCGACGTCGGCGCTCAGCTCGACGCTGCCGGTGGCTCCGGCGGCGGGGGCACGCAGGGTGATGCTGGGCTTGGCCGCGGGCTCGGCGAGCTTGCCCGCCGCCTTGAGGACGATCGCCGAGCCGGCCGGGACGGTGACGGTGAGCTTCTTGTCGGAGCCGGTCTTCAGGACGCCCTTGCCGCCGTAGACGCCCCGGAACGCCATGTTCGCCGAACCGGTCGCGAAGGTCGCCGACTTCGCCTCGCCGGCGTTGTTGAACGCGACGACGTACTCGGTCCTGTCGGCTCCGGTGCGGGAGAAGGCGTAGACGCCGGCGCCGTCGGCCGCGTACCGCTCGGTCTGCACTCCGTCGGCGAGGGCCGGGTTGGCCTTGCGCAGCTCGGACAGGGCCGCGATCTGCCGGTACAGGGGCGCCCGGGTGTCGTAGGCGTCGCTCGCGTGGGTGCGGTCGGTGCCGAGCTGGTCGTCGTCGAGGTAGTCGGCGGTGCGTGAGGCGAACATCGTCTGGCGGGCGTCCTTGTCGCCGCCGGCGCCGGTGAAGCCCTGCTCGTCGCCGTAGTAGACGACCGGGTTGCCCCGGCTGAGGAACATCAGCTCGTTGGCGAGGCGGTCCTTCCTCAGCAGCTCGGCGTCGGTGGCCCTCGGGGCGTCCTGCTTGAGGAAGGTCCCGATGCGGCCCATGTCGTGGTTGCCGAGGAAGGTGACCTGTTCGTACGCGTTGGCCTTGTCGGTCGTGTACTTGTGGTCGGCGCCGAAGACGGACGCCAGCTTCCTCGCGCTGCCGCCCTGGGAGGCGTACTGGCGGGCGGCGTCCTGGAAGGGGAAGTCGAGGGTGGCGTCGAGGCGGCCCCGGGTGACGTACGGGGCGGTGACGTCGGTGTCGGCGGAGTACACCTCGCCGAACATGAAGAAGTCGTCGCGTCCGCGCTGGGCGGCGTAGGCGTCGAGGGCGGACGCCCACCGGGTCCAGAACTCCATGTCGACGTGCTTCACGGTGTCGATGCGGAAGCCGTCGATGTCGAAGTCCCGCACCCACCGCTGGTAGATCTTCTCCATGCCGCTGACGACCTCGGGGCGTTCGGTCCACAGGTCGTCGAGGCCGGAGAAGTCGCCGTGGCCGGAGCTCTCGCCGGCGAAGGTGGAGTCGCCCCGATTGTGGTACATCGTCGGGTCGTTGAGCCAGGAGGGGACCTTGGCGTTCGATGTGACCTTCGGGACGCGCGGGAAGGAGTCGGCGTCGACGGCGGGGAACTCGCCTTTCTCGCCGGCGTGTTCGGTGTCGTCGAAGGGCCGGCCGTCCTTCGTCAGATAGGGGAAGGCGCCCTTGGAGAGGTAGTCGTAGGTCTTCTCCCGGTAGTCGACGACGTCGGCGGTGTGGTTGGTGATGACGTCGAAGAAGACCTTCATTCCCTTGGCGTGGGCCCGGTCTATGAGGGTCTCCAGGTCCTTGTTCGTCCCGAAGTGCGGGTCGACCTGGGTGAAGTCGGTGATCCAGTAGCCGTGGTAGCCGGCCGAGGCGTCGTTGCCGGTCCCCTGTACGGGCTGGTTCTTGAAGATCGGGGCCATCCAGATGGCGGTGGTGCCCAGGCCCTTGATGTAGTCGAGCTTCCGGGTGAGGCCCTTGAGGTCGCCGCCCTGGTAGAAGCCCTTGTCGGTGGGGTCGTAGCCGGTGGTGAGGCGTGAACCGGTCAGTCCGCCGCGGTTGTTGGCGCTGTCACCGTCGGCGAAGCGGTCCGGAAGGACGAAGTAGAACTGCTCGCGGGTGAGGTCGTGGCGGGACGCGGTCTTCGCCAGCTTCGCGTCGGACGGGGGCGCGGGCGGGGTGTCGGCCCTGGCCGCCACGGGCTGGACGAGGGCTGCGGCCAGCGCGGTCACGGTGACCGCGGCGACCCGTCCGGGGTGTGCGGTACGGCGCCTCGAAGGCACCGGCCATCTGGGTATCACTGACGTCGACTCCTTGTGATGACGGCTCTGTCGGGTCCGACCCGGCGCGACCGTATCGCCGCCGAAACACTTACTGCAAGAGCCCTGAAACAAGAGGAAAGAACTTTCAGCGCCTGCTCAGCAACTGCTCTTGCCCGCGTAGACCGCCAGGGCGGTGTCGGACCCGAGGGTCGCGGTCAACCGGCCGCTGGAGTTCACGCTCACCGTGGTGTTGTTCTGCACGTTGCAGTACGTGCCCGCCGGGAGGGAGGTCTGGTAGGTCCGAGTGAGCGGGGCCGACTCGTGGTTGACGGCCACGAAGCCTTTGCCGCCGCGCCCGAAGGCGATCGCGTCGCCGCCGTTGTCCCACCAGTCGGTGACCGGCTCACCTCGTGCGGCGTTGCGGAAGGCGACCATGCGGATGATCTCCGGCCAGGCGTGCTGGCACTTCCAGCCGTCCTGCCAGCAGGCGTTGACGGTCCCGCCGCCCGGCGGACCCGCGTCCGCGTCGGACCACTCGTAGCCGGAGTCGATGTCCGGGGCGCCGTACGGCCAGGCCAGCATGAAGACGTTGGCGAGGGTGTAGTTCGCCCCGTCCTTGTGGCTGAGGGTCGACCCGTTGCGCTCGGTGTCGTGATTGTCGACGAAGACACCGGCGCCCGAGCTGTTGAGGTAGCCCCAGCCCTCGCCGTAGTTCTTCAGGTAGGCGAGGTTCTCGTTGTTGAAGACGCGCTTGAGGTCGTAGGCGTAGCGGAACTCCTGCACGTCCCCGTTGCCCGTGTACTCGGTGGGCTGGACGGCCTCTCCGCTGCCGTGGATGACCTCCTGCTTCCAGTAAGCGTTCGGGTTGGTCAGCCGTGACTTGACGTTGGCGAGGTCGGCGCTGTCGATGTGCTTGGCCGCGTCGATGCGGAAGCCGTCGACACCCAGGGTGAGCAGGTCGTTCATGTACCCGGCGATGGTTTTGCGGACGTACTCCTCGCCGGTGTCGAGGTCGGCGAGGCCGACGAGTTCGCAGTGCTGGACGTTCCAGCGGTCCCGGTAGTCGGTGACCCGGGAGGTGCAGTCGTCGAAGTCGTAGGAGGAGTACAGGCCCGGGTAGTCGTACTTGGTGTACGACGAGCCTCCCGTGCCGGTGCCGCTGCCCGCGGACATGTGGTTGATCACGGTGTCGACCACGACCTTCACGCCGGCCGCGTGGCAGGTCTTCACCATGTCCTGGAAGGCCGTACGGTCACCGAGCCGACCGGCGATCCGGTAGCTCACCGGCTGGTACGACGTCCACCACTGCGGGCCCTGGATGTGCTCGGCGGGCGGGGAGACCTGGACGTACCCGTAGCCGGCGGGGCCCAGGGTGCGGGTGCACTCCTTCGCCACCGAGGCGAAGTTCCACTCGAAGAGGACGGCGGTGACGTCCTTGACGCCGGGCGGGGACGCCTGTGCCGTTGTGGGGTTCATGACAAGGGCGGCCGCGAGGGCGAGCGCCCCGGAGAGGGATCTGCGTGCCATGTGGGGTTCCTTCACCTTTGAAGGCTCTTGCTGAATGTTTCAACGAACTTGCGGTGACGGAGATGGTAAAGGCCCGCCGCCTGAAAAGGCAGCGGGCCGGGTGAAGTTGTTGCGCACGTCCGTCGGCGGCCGTCCGAATCGTCGTACGGCGATCGTCGCGCGGCAGGCGGTCGTCGCGCGTCAGGCGTTGGTCGCGGCGGTCCACCACACCGTCGTGTCCGCCGGCACCTTCGCCTCGCCGTCCGCCTCGGCCGGCTCAGCGCTGGCGAGCAGGATCCGGCCGTACGAGGGGACCGTCACCGACTCCCCCGTGGTGTTGGCGACGCACACGAACTCGCCGCGGCGGAAGGCGAGAACGCCCTCAGGTGCGCGCAGCCACTCCACCGAGTCGCCCGCGCCGAGGTCCGGCCGGGCACGGCGCAGGGCCAGCGCCGAGCGGTACAGCTCCAGCGTCGAGCCCGGGACGCCGTCCTGCGCCTCGACGCTCAGCTCGCCCCAGTTCTCCGGCTGCGGCAGCCAGCTGCCCCCGCCGCCGAAGCCGTACGACGAGCCCTCGCGCGTCCACGGGATCGGCACCCGGCAGCCGTCGCGGAAGCCGTCCTGGCCCGCGCCCCGGAAGTAGGCCGGGTCCTGGCGCACCTCGTCCGGGAGGTCGACGACGTCGGGCAGGCCGAGCTCCTCGCCCTGGTAGACGTAGGCCGAGCCGGGCAGCGCCAGCATCAGCAGGGTGGCCGCCCGGGCCCGTCGCAGGCCGAGTTCGCGGTCGCCGGCGGTGCGGATCTGGGTGCCGAGGCCGGGCGGGTTGGCGAAGCGGGTGGCGTGCCGGGTGACGTCGTGGTTGGACAGCACCCAGGTGGCGGGGGCGCCGACGGGACGCATCGCGTCCAGGGTGCGGTCGATGACCTCCCGCAGTTCCTTCGCGTCCCAGGCGGTCGACAGGTACTGGAAGTTGAAGGCCTGGTGGAGCTCGTCGGGCCGCACGTAGTGGGCGGTCCGCTCGATGGTCGGCGTCCACGCCTCGGCGACGAAGATGTGGTCGCCCGCGTACTCGTCCAGCAGCAGCCGCCACTGCCGGTAGATCTCGTGGACGCCGTCCTGGTCGAAGAACGGCATGACATCGTTGCCCAGCAGCTTCACCTGGTCGTGGGTTCCGAGGTCCGGCAGGCCCTCCGCCTTCACCAGGCCGTGTGCCACGTCGATGCGGAAGCCGTCGACGCCCATGTCGAGCCAGAAGCGCAGGATGGAGCGGAACTCGTCGCCGACGGCGGGGTGTTCCCAGTCGAAGTCGGGCTGCTCGGGGGCGAAGAGGTGGAGGTACCACTCGCCGGGCGTGCCGTCGGGCTCGGTGATCCGCGTCCAGGCGGGTCCGCCGAAGATGGACTCCCAGTCGTTGGGCGGGAGTTCGCCGTTCGCGCCCTTGCCGGGCAGGAAGTGGTAGCGCTCCCTGAGCGGCGAGCCGGGGCCCTCGGCGATCGCCCGCCGGAACCACTCGTGCTGGTCGGAGGAGTGGTTGGGGACCAGGTCGACGATGACGCGCAGGCCCAGCAGGTGCGCGTCGCGGATCAGCGCGTCGGCGTCGAGGAGGTTGCCGAACATCGGGTCGACGGCGCGGTAGTCGGCGACGTCGTAGCCGGCGTCGGCCTGGGGGGAGGCGTAGAAGGGGCTGAGCCACACGGCGTCCACGCCGAGGTCGCGCAGGTAGGGGAGGCGGGCGCGTACGCCTTCCAGGTCGCCCATGCCGTCGCCGTCGCTGTCGGCGAAACTGCGCGGGTACACCTGGTAGATCACGGCGTCCCGCCACCAGTCGCGGTGCCGGGCGACGGTGGCGACGGCCGTGGTGGGCCGGGGCGTGGGGGCCGGGGCGGCGGAGTGCTGCTGGCTCATGGCGTCCTCGGTGGTGCGTAAACGGGTTTCTGTCATGGGGAGTTCGGGGTTCTGCGGGGTTCTCGGCGGCGTGGGCGACGTGGTCTGTGCCCTCGTGGGACGTCAGCCCTTCGTGCCGCCGGCGGTGAGGCCGGTCACCAGGTTCTTCTGGACAAGGTAGAAGAAGACGGAGACCGGTATCGCGATCAGCACCGCGGTGGCGGCCATGAGGTTGCGCTGGGCGTCGTGCTCGCTGACGAAGCTCTGCAGGCCGACGGCGAAGGTGTACTTCGAGTCGGACAGCATGAACGTCGAGGCGAAGGCGACCTCGCCGAAGGCGGTGAGGAAGTTGTAGAAGGCGGCGACCGCGAGGCCGGGCCTGGCCAGCGGCAGGATCAGTCGCAGGAAGGCGCCGAAGGGGCTGAGCCCGTCGACGCGTCCCGCCTCGTCGATCTCGAACGGGATGGTGTCGAAGTAGCCCTTGAGCAGCCAGGCGCTGTAGGGCACGACGGTGGTGCAGTTGACCAGGATCAGGCCGAGGTAGGTGTCGATGAGCTGCAGCTCCGACATGATCTGGTACATCGGCACGATCAGGACGGCGACCGGGAACATCTGGGTGACGAGCAGGACCCACATGAACTTCTTGTAGCCCGGGAAGCGCATCCGGGAGACGGCGTAGCCGCTGGTGGCGGCGATGATCACGCCGATGGCGGTGGTGCCGAGGACGACGACGAGCGTGCTCTTCAGCCAGTCGAAGAACGCGGTGTGCTCCAGGACGAACGTGTAGTTGTCGAACGTCGCCTTGTGCCAGATCCCCCCGGGGTGCAGGTAGTCGTCCTTGTCCGGGCCGAGGGAGAGGAAGATCAGCCAGGCGACCGGGAAGAAGGCGACGAGGCTCGCCACGATCAGGACGCCGTGGGTGGAGACGGTGGCGAGGAGGCCGCGCCGGCCGCGGCGGCGGACGGCGCCCGCCGGGGCGGCCTCGGCGGGCCGGCCGGTCTTCGCGACGGAGGTCGGGGCGGTGCTGGTGCTCATGGGGGCTCCTGCCTCAGATCGCGAGCTGCTCGTCGTTGCGGCTCAGCCAGCGGCGGTAGAAGGAGGTGAAGACGATCAGGACGGCCAGCAGCAGGATGCCGTAGGCGGCCGACTGGGCGAAGTCGCGCGGCTGCTGTCCGAAGCCGAGGTAGTACGCCCAGGTGACGAGGATCTGCGCGTCCGGGGCGGTGTCGCCGAACAGCAGGAAGATGATGGCGAACTGGTTGAAGGTCCAGATGACGCCGAGGAGGACGACGGTGGAGCTGACGGACCTCAGGCCCGGCAGGGTGACGTACCGGAACCGCTGCCAGGCGTCGGCCCCGTCCATCTCGGCCGCCTCGTAGAGCGAGGTGTCGATGGCCTGGAGGCCGCCGAGCAGCGAGAGCATCATGAACGGCACGCCGCACCAGGTGTTCACCATGATCGCGGCGAACCGCTGCCAGAAGGTGTCCTCCAGCCACAGCGGCGAGGGCAGGTGCAGGGCGTCGAGCGCGGTGTTGACGATGCCGCCGTCGGCGAGCATGAAGCGCCAGCCGAAGACGGTGACGAACGTGGGGACGGCCCAGGGCAGCACGAGGATCATGCGGTAGAGGGTGCGGCCGCGGAGCTCCTGGTTGAGCAGCAGCGCGAGGCCGAGTCCGATGGAGTAGTGCAGGGCGACGCAGAGCGCGGTCCAGGCGATGGTCCACAGGAAGTGCGACCAGAAGCGGTCGTAGGCCGTCGGGCCCCACAGGATGTCGGCGTAGTTGTCGAGGCCGATGAACTTGTAGGTGGCCTCGATCTCGTTGACGCCGATGGTGCGGGCCGTGTTGAGGCTGTCGGCGTCAGTGAGGGTGAGGTAGAAGCCGTAGGCGAGGGGGTAGAGCACGAGGACGCCGAGGACGATCGCCACCGGGGCGATCATCGCGTAGGCGTACCAGTGCTTCTGGTAGCCGTGCTTCAGGCGCCGGCCCAGCCCGGGCCGCGGGTCTCGCTCACCGCGCCGCTTGCCGGTCGCTCGGTCGATGGCGACTGTCATGGTTCGACACCTTCTGGGAGATCAGGGGGTGGGCCGGGCGGACTCGGGCCGGGGGGGGGGGGCGGGGCGCCCCCCCCCGGCGGCGGGCGGCGGGCGCCGCCCCCCCGGGCGGGGGCG
>NZ_JBIWPF010000014.1:0-232755 GCF_044768125.1 Streptomyces sp. NPDC101166 | reverse complement strand
GGGGATCGGGGGGGGGGCCGGGGGGCCGGGGCCCGGCGGCCGCCGCCCCTCCCCCGGCGGGGGGGCGGGGGGCGGGGCCCGCCCGTGGTGCGGCCGCCGTCCAGGGCGCCCGCGGCGGGGCTCACTTGCCGAAGTCGGGCACCAGCTTGGCGATGGCCGTCTCGGCGTTGCCGAGGCCCTCGTCGAGGCCCTCCTTGCCGCCCGCGATCTTGGGCAGCTCGCTGTCGAGCGGTCCCCACAGGGAGCTGTACTCCGGCAGCGCGGGGCGCGGCTGGGCCGCGGACAGGACCGCGCCGTAGCCGGCGATGCCCGGGTCGGCCTTGACCTGGTCGGTGTAGGCGTCGTCGCGGGTGGGCAGCGTGGAGTTCTTCTGCGACACGGTCGCCTGGGACTTCGCGGAGGTCATGAACTGGAGGAACTTCAGCGCGGCCTTCTGGTGGGCGGCGTCGGAGCCGGCGTAGACCGACAGGTTGTGGCCGCCGGTCGGGGCGCCCGCCTTGCCGGTGGAGCCGGCCGGGACGGTGGCGATGCCCAGGTTGGCCTTGTCCTTGAACGCCGAGCCCTTGTAGAAGTTCGTGATCTCCCAGGGGCCCTGGACGATCGCGGCGACCTTGCCGTTGACGAAGGCGTCCTGGATGTGGGCGTAGGCGTCGGCCGTGGTGTCGGCCTTGTGCAGGCCCTTGCCGTCGAAGAGGCCGAGCCAGGTGCCGTACGCCTTCTTCGCCGCCGCCGAGTTGACGGTGATCTTCTTGGCGTCGGCGTCGACGGTGTCGGTGCCCTCGCCGTGGAGGAATGACTGGGCGTAGTAGGCCTGGGTGGAGCCCCAGTAGCCGTCGACGCCGGTCTTGTCCTTGATCGTGGCGGCGGCCGTCTTCAGCTCGTCCCAGGTCTTCGGTGCGGCGGCGAGGCCGGCCTTGGCGAAGAGCTGCTTGTTGTAGACGAGCGCGAGTGTGTCGGTGACGATCGGCACGCCGTAGGTCTTGCCCTCGTACTGGGCCTGCTCGATCAGGTTGGGCTTGAACTTGGCCTGGTCGGCGAGGGCCTCGGTGCCGTCCAGCGGCAGGAAGAAGCCCTTCTTGGCGAAGGCGGGGGTCCAGCCGACCTCGGAGCGCAGCACGTCCGGGGCGCCCTTGGAGCCGGCGGCGGTGTCGAACTTGTTCTGCGCCTGGTCGAAGGGGACGTTGACGTACTTGACCTTGATGTCCTTGTTGGCGGCCTCGAACTCCTTGACCAGGGCCTGGTACGTCGGCGCCTCGTTGGTGGCGTTGGAGGTGTCCCACCAGGTGATGGTGACCGGGCCGCCGGCCGAGTCGCCGCTGTCGCTCCCGCCGCAGGCCGTCGCCGCGAGGGCGAGGGACGCCACCAGCGCGCTGGCCGCTATGCCACGCCGCATTGAGTTCTCCTTGAGGGTGAAGGCCCGAGTAGCCGCAGGGGGCGGTCCCGTCCGCCTACCTGTCGACTTGCCGACTTGCCGACTGCGCCGTTGCGGCGGCCGCCGGGCGACGTGAACGTAACAGCGTTGTAAGCGTTGCGAAAGACCTTGCAGCAAAAAAGCGCAAGACGTCTTCGAAGTTATCCGGGTGTGACCTCTCGGCGACCGACGTGAGACGCTTGTTTACAAGGGTCGAGCGGTATACGGCCGCCCATGCAAGACTCTGCAAGCCCTTGCCGTCACTTTCATGAGGGAGCGCGATGACACAGCAGCCCGGGCCCGGCCGTTCGACCGGTCGCCCACTGCGGCCGTCCGGTGGGCAGGGTGTCACCCGGCGGGTACAGTCCACCCCTGTGACCACACGGCTTGCCGACATCGCAGCGCAGGCGGGGGTGAGCGAAGCGACCGTCAGCCGGGTGCTCAACGGCAAGCCCGGCGTCGCCGCCACCACCCGCGAGTCGGTGCTCGCCGCCCTCGACGTGCTGGGCTACGAGCGCCCCGTCCGGCTGCGGCAGCGCAGCGCGGGCCTCGTCGGCCTCATCACGCCCGAGCTGGAGAACCCGATCTTCCCGGCGCTGGCCCAGGTCATCGGCCAGGCGCTCACCCGCCAGGGCTACACGCCGGTCCTCGCCACCCAGACCCCGGGCGGCTCCACCGAGGACGAGCTGACCGAGATGCTGGTCGACCGCGGCGTCGCCGGCATCATCTACGTCTCAGGACTGCACGCGGACACCACGGCCGACATGCAGCGCTACGAACAACTGCGCGCACAGGGCGTTCCCTTCGTCCTGGTCGACGGGTTCTCGCCGAAGGTCCAGGCCCCCTTCATCTCCCCCGACGACCGTGCGGCGATGACCCTCGCGGTCACCCATCTGGTCTCCCTCGGCCACACCCGCATCGGCCTCGCCCTCGGCCCGAAGCGCTTCGTCCCCGTGCAGCGCAAGATCGAGGGCTTCGTCCGCGCCGTGCAGGACCAGCTGGGCCTCGGCCCCGAGACCATCGAGTCCGAACTGGTCCAGCACTCCCTCTACACCCTGGAGGGCGGCCAGGCCGCCGCCTCCGCCCTGCTGGACCGCGCCTGCACGGCGGTGGTCTGCGCCAGCGACATGATGGCCCTGGGCGCGATCAGGGCGGCCCGCAGGCGAGGCCTCGACGTCCCCAAGGACGTCTCCGTGGTCGGTTTCGACGACTCCCCGCTGATCGCCTTCACCGACCCGCCCCTGACGACCATCCGCAAGCCGGTCCCCGCGATGGGCCAGGCCGCCGTCCGCACGCTCCTGGAGGAGATCGGCGGCACACCCGCGCCGCACAGCGAGTTCGTGTTCATGCCCGAACTGGTCGTGCGCGGCTCCACCGCCTCCGGAGACCGCAACCGCCCCTGAATCCTCCCCCGGCATGCGGGTGGGACGACACCGAGGGACGATTCGGGAATAACGCCGATCTGGCAGACTCTGTGTCCATGGGTGAACCGACCGTGACATGTCCGGAAGGCCACGACAAGGCCGTTCCACACCCTTTCACGGCCGCGAACCCCCTGCGGCGGCCGCGCGCTCCCCGCCGGCCCCGGGTGTGGTTCGAGGTCCTGCTCATCGCACTGAGTTACTGGACCTACTCCCTGATCCGCAACGCGGTCCCGGAACAGCGGACCGAGGCGCTGCGCAACGCCGACTGGATCTGGCGGGCCGAGCACCAGCTCGGCATCGCGGCCGAACAGTCGATCAACCACACCGTCAACTCGGCGACCTGGCTCATCGTCGGGATGAACTACTACTACGCCACCCTGCACTTCGTCGTCACCCTCGGTGTGCTGGTCTGGCTCTACCGCGCCCACCCCGGTCGCTACGCCGCCTGCCGGCTGGGCCTCTTCGCGACCACGGGCGTGGCCCTGGCCGGCTACTACTTCTACCCCCTGGCGCCCCCGCGTCTGATGACCGGCGCCCACTTCATCGACACGGTGGTGGTCCACCGGACCTGGGGCTCCATGGCCTCCGGCGACCTGAAGAGCATGTCCAACCAGTACGCCGCGATGCCGTCCATGCACATCGGCTGGTCCCTGTGGTGCGGGCTGACGCTCTTCGCCCTGGCCGCGACGCCCTGGGCCCGCGTCCTGAGCCTGCTCTACCCGACCCTCACCCTGGTGGTGATCGTCGCCACCGCCAACCACTTCTGGCTGGACGCGGTGGGCGGCGCCCTGTGCCTCGCCTTCGGCTACGCCCTGTCCCGCCTCTGGTACGGCACCCTTCCGCACCGCCTCCCGAGGACGACGGCGCCGGGCACGCTCCTCCCGGAGACCTGAGGTCCCTCGTCGCGCCCGGGGCGTCGCGTCACCCGCCGTAGAACAGCTCGTCCACCACGGTCCGGGCCCGCCGGGCCGTGCGGCGGTACTCGTCCAGCATGTCGCCCACCCGCCCCGGCCCGTACCCCAGATACCGCCCCACAGCGCCCAGCTCCCGGGCGTCCGACGGGAAGGTGTCCCCCGCCCGCCCGCGCACCAGCATCACCGCGTTGCGCACCCGGGTGGCCAGCACCCAGGCCTCGTCGAGCGTCGCCGCGTCCTCCTCCGACAGCAGCCCCGCGTCCCGGGCGGCGGCCAGCGCGGCACGTGTACGCGTGGTCCGCAGCCCCGGCTCCTCGGCCCCGTGCCGCAGCTGCAGCAACTGCACGGTCCACTCCACGTCGGACAGCCCCCCGGGCCCCAGCTTGGTGTGCAGCTTGGGATCGGAGCCCCGCGGCAGCCGCTCCGACTCCATGCGCGCCTTCAGCCGCCGGATCTCCCGCACGGCCTCCTCGCCCAGCCCGCCCCGCGGATACCGCAGCGGATCGACCAGCTCCATGAACCGCCCGGCCAGCTCCTCGTCCCCGGCGACCGGTTCCGCCCGCAGCAGCGCCTGCGACTCCCACACCAGCGACCACCGCCGGTAGTACGCCTCGTACGACTTCAGGGTCCGCACCAGCGGCCCCGACTTCCCCTCGGGCCGCAGATCCGCGTCGACCAGCAACGGCGGATCCGCACTCGGGAGCTGCAGCAGCCGCCGCATCTCCGCCACGACGGCCGCGGCGGCCCGCGCGGCCTCCTCCTCCCCGACACCCTCCCGCGCCTCGTGGACGAAGACGACGTCGGCGTCCGAGCCGTAGCCCAGCTCGTGCCCGCCGAACCGGCCCATGCCGATGATCGCGAACCGGGTGGGCAGGGTGTCCCCCCAGCCCGCGCGCACGACCGCGCGCAGCGTGCCGGCGAGGGTCGCCGCGGTGAGGTCGGACACCGCCCCGCCGACGAGGTCCACCAGGGCGCCCTGGTCGGCCTCGGCGGGCTGGGACTCGGTGCCGTAGGAGCCGACGATGTCCGCGGCGGCCGTACGGAACAGCTCGCGCCGCCGGACGCCGCGCGCGGCGGTGACGGCCTGGACCGCGCCGTCCGCGCGGCCGACGGCGGCGAGTATCTCCTGCTCCAGCGCCCTGCGCCCGCGCGGTTCCAGGCCCCCGCCGTCGCCGTCACCGAGCAGCGCGACCGCTTCGGGGGCGCGCATCAGCAGGTCGGGGGCGAGCCGCCCGGCGGACAGCACCCGGGCGAGGTTCTCGGCGGCGGCGCCCTCGTCGCGCAGGAGTCGCAGGTACCAGGGGGTCTTGCCGAGCGCGTCGGACACCTTGCGGAAGTTCAGCAGCCCGGCGTCGGGGTCGGCCGAGTCGGCGAACCAGCCGAGCAGCACCGGCAGCAGCGTCCGCTGGATGGCGGCCTTGCGCGACACCCCGGAGGCCAGCGCCTCCAGGTGCCGCAGCGCGGCCGCGGGGTCGGCGTAACCGAGCGCGACGAGCCGCTCCCGGGCCGCGACCGTGCTCAACCTGGCCTCGCCGGGCCCGAGTTGGGCGACGGCGTCGAGCAACGGCCGGTAGAACAGCTTCTCGTGCAGCCGCCGCACCACGGCGGCGTGCCGCTTCCACTCTCGGTTGAGCTCGCCGACGGGGTCGGAGCGCAGCCCCAAGGACCGTCCGAGCCGCCGCTGGTCGCTCTCGTCCGCGGGGACGAGATGGGTGCGCCGCAGCCGGTAGAGCTGGATCCGGTGCTCCATGGACCGCAGGAACCGGTAGGCGTCGTCGAGTTGCACGGCGTCCGTCCGCCCCACGTACCCGCCGGCGGCGAGCGCCTGCAGCGCGTTCAGGGTCGTGCCGCTGCGCAGGGAGACGTCCGTGCGCCCGTGCACCAGCTGGAGCAGCTGGACGGCGAACTCGACGTCCCGCAGGCCGCCCGGCCCGAGTTTCAGCTCGCGCTCGACCTCGGCGGCGGGAATGTTCTCGACGACCCGGCGCCGCATCTTCTGCACGTCGGCGACGAAGTTGTCGCGCTCGGCGGCCTGCCACACCATCGGCCCGACGGCGGCGACGTACTCCTCGCCGAGCCCGAGGTCCCCGGCCACCGGCCGCGCCTTGAGCAGGGCCTGGAACTCCCAGGTCTTGGCCCAGCGCTGGTAGTAGGCGAGGTGGCTGCTCAGGGTGCGCACCAGCGGTCCGTTGCGGCCCTCGGGCCGCAGGTTGGCGTCGACGGGCCAGATCGAGCCTTCCACGGTGGTCTCGGAGCAGATCCGCATCATGTGCGAGGCGAGCTTGGTGGCGGCCCGCAGCGCCTTGCCCTCGTCGGCGCCCTCGACGGCCTCGCCGACGAAGATGACGTCGACGTCGGAGACGTAGTTGAGCTCGTGCCCGCCGCACTTGCCCATCGCGATGACGGCGAGCCGGCACAGCGCCGCGTCGTCGGGCGCGGCGGCGCGGGCCAGCGCGAGGGCGGCGCGCAGGGTGGCGGTGGCGAGGTCCGCCAGCTCGGCGGCGGTCTCGGCGACGTCGGTGGTCCCGCACACGTCCCGCGCGGCGATGGACAGCAGGCACCGCCGGTAGGCGACGCGCAGCGAGACGGGGTCGTCCGCCTCGGCGAGCCCGCGTTCGAACTCCTCCACCCCGGGGTGGAGGTCGCGTGGCTCGTAGGTGACGAGGGCCTCCCAGTCCCGCGGGTGCCGGGCGAGGTGGTCGGCGAGCGCGGCGGACGCGCCGAGCACCCCGAGCAGCCGGTCCCGCAGCGGCTTGGCTGCGATCACGGTGTCGAGCAGTTCCCGCCGTGCGGTCGCCCCGGGCTGCGCCTCGAGGAGCCGTACGAGTCCGTGCAGCGCGAGGTCGGGGTCGGCGGTCCGGCCGAGGGCCTCCAGCAGGACGGGGTCGTTGCGCACCGCGGAGAGCTCGCCGCCGTCGAGGAGACGTTCGGCGGCGGAGGGGTCGGTGAAACCGTGCCGCAGCAGCCGAGTGAAGGTACTGCTCCTGCGTCCCGGCCCCGTCATCCCGGCCTCCTGAGTCCGATCAAGGTCGTACTCACCGAGCCTAACCGCAGACCCGGGCCCGAGCGCCGGGACGAGCGGCCGAATCCGGCCGCGGGACGGTCCCGCGCGGTGGCGCGGCGGCGGGTTTTCCGCTTCGGTGTGGAGAGCCGCAGGCAGCGGTCCGCAACAGGGGAAGGGAACAGCGATGCACTACACCTTGGAAGTCGTCCCGTTGCCCGTCAGCGACATCGACCGGGCCCGGGACTTCTACCGTGACAAGGCCGGGTTCCACGTCGACATCGACCAGGAGGTCATGCCGGGCATGCGGATCGTCCAGCTGACCCCGCCCGGCTCGGGTTGTTCGATCGCGCTGGGCGACAGCATCTGGGAGATGACGAAGGGCCCGCGCCCGGCGCCCGGCTCCTACCAGGGGCTCCAGCTGTGCGTGGCCGACATCGAGGCCGCCCGCGCGGAGCTCGTCGCACGCGGGCTGGACGTCTCCGAACCGGTCCGCTACTCCGACGCCGACGGCGCGACGTTCATGTACTTCACCGACCCGGACGGCAACGGCTGGTCGATCCAGGAGTACCGCCGCCGGGCGAAGGAGCCGCTCCACGAGGTCCTGGCGAACCTGGCCCGGGAGGCCTGACCACCCGCGACCGGCAGTCGCCGGATGCCGCCGGCCGCGGCGGGGGGCTCAGTCGCGGCGGCCGGGGCCGGCCCCCGCCAGCCCCGTGCCGAGAAGGACGTACGCGGCGAGTGCCACGATCGGCATGTGCCCTCCCGCGCGGTCGAGATCGTCGATGAAGTACCCGCTGACGCCTGCCCAGACCAGTCCGCCGACGACCGTCAGCACGGCGCCGGACTCCCCCGTCATCCTCATGCCGGCCCACAGCAGAAGGGGCATCAGGGCCCAGGAAGCGGCCGTGGTGAGCAGGAACTCGAAGGCGCCGGAGCCCACCGTGTCCCCGCTCGCGGCCGCTTCGTCGCCGGCCCACTCGTACCCCTCGGACATGACGGTGTGGCAGACCGCGGTGGCGGCGGTGACGATCAGGGCGCCTTTGAGATGTCGTTCGTACCGGATGGCGGGATTCCTCGCTCTTCTCGGGCGGCAGGCCGCTCTTCTCAGGCCCCGGGCCTCGCCCGGGCGCCCCTGGAAGGCCGATGACGGCTCAGTGAGTGGAAGCCGGAGGCATGCAACCGGACTCGGGGTGGTGACCGTCGACGGCGGTCCACACCCGGTCTTCGGTGACGGCTCCGGTGACACAGGCGGTATCGCCGATCCAGACGCCGTAGGCACTGCCTTCGACCGCTTTCGCCCCGGTGCCGACCGACAGGTGCGCGACGGTGACACGGAAGGGGGCTGCCTCCCGTGTGAGCACGGGCAGCACCTCTGCGGGATCGATGCTGCCGCGTCGACGCAGTTCACCGAGGGCTCGTCCGACGTCGACCGCCGTCTTCCCGGCGCGGCTCTCGTCCTGCGGGTCCATCACGCCGTGCCGCCGGGCCCGGGTGTTGTCGGCGTGGTTCGGCGGCGTATCGGGCCCCGGCCCGGCGTCGGGAGAGCTCGACGACTGCGTGACGTTGAGGTTGGAGAACAGGTCGTCCGCGCTCTTCCCGCAACCGGCGAGAAGGAGGACGGCGGCGGCCGAGGCGGCGGGCTTCCGTAAGGGCATGACCCGATGCTTCCTCTCCCGGGTCGGCCGGACATGAGTACCGGTACTCAGATCCGCAGGTGGGCCGGTCCGCGGTGGTCGGCAAGCCCGGCGTGGCCCCGGCCGACCGAGGGAAGCGCGATGGGGCCGACGGTCCACGATCGTCGGCCCCATCCCTGCTTTCGGCGGTGCGCCCGCCCCGACCCGCGCTTACAGCACCGGCAGGTTCTTCCGCAGCTCGAACGCGGTGACCTCGGAGCGGTACTCCTCCCACTCCTGGCGCTTGTTGCGCAGGAAGAAGTCGAAGACGTGTTCGCCGAGGGTTTCGGCGACGAGGTCGCTGCGTTCCATCAGGGTCAGGGCCTCGCCCAGGTTCTGGGGGAGCGGCTCGATGCCCATCGCGCGGCGTTCGGCGTCGGAGAGGGCCCAGACGTCGTCCTCGGCGCCCGGCGGGAGCTCATAGCCCTCCTCGACGCCCTTGAGGCCGGCGGCGAGGAGCATCGCGTAGGCGAGGTAGGGGTTGGCGCCGGAGTCGAGGGAGCGGACCTCGATCCGTGCCGAGCCGGTCTTGCCGGGCTTGTACATCGGGACGCGGACCAGCGCGGAGCGGTTGTTGTGGCCCCAGCAGATGTAGGAGGGGGCCTCGCCGCCGGCGCCCGCCGTGCGCTCCGCGCCGCCCCAGATGCGCTTGTAGGAGTTGACCCACTGGTTGGTGACCGCGGAGATCTCCGCCGCGTGCTTGAGCAGGCCGGCGATGAAGGAGCGGCCGACCTTGGAGAGCTGGTACTCCGCGCCGGACTCGTAGAACGCGTTGCGGTCGCCCTCGAACAGCGACAGGTGCGTGTGCATGCCGCTGCCGGGGTGCTCGGAGAACGGCTTGGGCATGAACGTGGCCTGGACGCCCTGCTCCAGTGCCACCTGCTTCATGACCAGGCGGAACGTCATGATGTTGTCGGCGGTGGAGAGCGCGTCGGCGTAGCGCAGGTCGATCTCCTGCTGGCCGGGGGCGCCCTCGTGGTGGGAGAACTCGACGGAGATGCCCATCGACTCCAGCATGGTGATGGCCTGGCGGCGGAAGTCCATGCCGATGTTCTGCGGGGTGTGGTCGAAGTAGCCGGAGTTGTCGGCGGGGGTGGGGCGGCTGCCGTCGAGGGGGCGGTCCTTCAGCAGGAAGAACTCGATCTCGGGGTGGGTGTAGAAGGTGAAGCCCAGGTCGGAGGTGCGGGCGAGGGCGCGCTTGAGGACGTAGCGCGGGTCGGCGAAGGAGGGCGAGCCGTCCGGCATGAGGATGTCGCAGAACATGCGGGCGGTGCCGGGGGCCTCGGCGCGCCAGGGCAGGACCTGGAAGGTGGAGGGGTCCGGCTTGGCGATCATGTCGGACTCGTAGACCCGGGCGAAGCCCTCGATGGCGGAACCGTCGAATCCGATGCCCTCGTCGAACGCCTGCTCGAGTTCGGCCGGGGCCACGGCGACGGACTTGAGGAAGCCCAGCACGTCCGTGAACCACAGGCGTACGAACCGGATGTCGCGCTCCTCCAAGGTCCGGAGCACGAACTCCTGCTGCTTGTCCATCTTCCGCTTCCCCATCCTTGCTGGTCAGGCCGCCTGTCCCGGTCCCGCGGGAGGGCGGTCGGGCACCTGAGCATCCCACCACACATGCGTTTCGTACGCGTTGCGGACCATGATCGACGCGGCGACCCCGGCCTGAACGCCCCGCGCACGGCGGGTGTCGCGCCGGTGCGGCGAGACGCACCGCCCGCACGGCGGGCGTACTGCCCTGCCGCCCATCTTGCCTGCTCGGACCGACATCCGTAATGCCCGGCCCCCCGCGTCCCCTCCCGCCTCTTTAATTTGCATCTCACATGCAACTTTTAATATCTTGCTCCCGCCGGGCGTCGAACAGGACGCCGGCGGGAGAGCCCCGAGGAGGCCTCATGCTGTCCGAACCGTCCGCAGCCACCGTCCGTGCCACGCTCCCCGTGGTCGGCGCGGCCATCGGCGAGATCACCGAGCGCTTCTACGCCCGTCTGTTCGCCGCCCACCCCGCACTGCTGCGCGACCTGTTCAACCGCGGCAACCAGGCCGCCGGCACCCAGCGCCGGGCGCTGGCCGGCTCCATCGCCGCCTTCGCCACCCACCTCGTCGAACACCCGGACACCCGCCCGGACGCGATGCTCACCCGCATCGCCCACAAGCACGCCTCACTGGGCGTCGCGCCCGAGCAGTACGAGGTGGTCCACGAGCACCTCTTCGCCGCGATCGTCGAGGTGCTCGGCGAGGCGGTCACCCCCGAGGTGGCGGCCGCGTGGGACGAGGTCTACTGGCTGATGGCGAACGCGCTGATCGCGATCGAGAAGCGGCTGTACGAGGAGAGCGGGGGCGCGGTGTGGCGCCCCTGGCAGGTCGTGGAGCGGGTCGTCGAGACCGCCGACGTGGTCACCTTCCGGCTGCGGCCGGCCGACGGCGGGCCGGTACGCGACTTCAGCGCCGGGCAGTACGTCTCCGTCCGCGTCGAACTCCCCGACGGCGCGCGGCAGATCCGCCAGTACAGCCTGTCCGGGGCGCCGGGGGCGGCCGTACGCCAGATCAGCGTCAAGCGGGTGCCCGAGGACGCGGCGGGGCCGGCGGGCGAGGTCTCGGGGCACCTCCACGCGCGTGTGCGCGAGGGCGATGTCGTGGAACTCTCCGAGCCGTACGGCGACCTGGTCCTCGGCGCCGGCGACGCGCCGCTGCTGCTGGCCTCGGCCGGCATCGGCGTGACCCCGATGGTCGCGATGCTGGCCCACCTCGCCGAGGAGGGCCACGGCGCCCCCGTCACCGTCGTGCACGCCGACCGCTCCCCCGCCGCCCACGCCCTGCGCGCCGACCATGAGGCCTGCGCGGCGAAGCTCCCGCAGGCGTCGGTCCGCTTCTTCTACGAGCAGGACGCCCCCGGGGACGCCCACAGCGGTCTGGCCGACCTCACGGACGTCCCGGACGCACCCGCCACGCACGCGTACCTGTGCGGCCCACTGCCCTTCATGCGCGCCGTCCGCGCCCAGCTGATCGCCAAGGGCGTGTCCCCGGCGAACATCCACTACGAGGTCTTCGGCCCGGACCTCTGGCTGGCGGCGGCCTGAGCCTCGTCCTCCGTTCTCCGGCCGCGGGCCCGGCGACTGATCCCCTCCCCGCCTGGGGGAAGGCTCAGTCGCCGGGCCCGCGGCCGATGGTGAGGAGAAGGGGGCCCGTCGGGGTTCTGACCATCTCCGCGATCGTCAGCGGGTCCAGGGACGCGAAGAAGGCCTCCTGGGCCCGGCGCAGGGCGCCTCGGAGGTGGCAGGCGGGGCTGAGGGGGCAGGGGGTGGCGCCGCCCTCGCAGTCGACGACGTCGCCGTCCCCCTCGAAGGCGCGGACCACCGCGCCGACGGACGCGGTGCGGCCCCGCTCGGTGAGGGACAGGCCGCCGCCCCGGCCGCGGCGGGCCTCCAGCAGGCCCATGTGCTGGAGTTCGGCCACGACCTTGGCCGCGTGGGTGTACGGGACCTCCATCGCGGCGGCCACCTCACGGGTGGTCGGGGAGGTCTCCTCGGCCACCGCGAGCCGCATGAGCACGCGCAGCGCCAGGTCGGTGGATCGCAAGAGCCGCATGAGATGAAGAGTAGATAATGCGCATCTGCGCTTCAAATTATCCTCGACGGAGAGGCTCCGGAGCGTCGTCGACCGAGCGCGGCCTACTGAATCCGCACGGGGGCCCTTACGATCATTCGGCATTCCCCGCACCGCCCCGCCCGGCCCCTCCGTCCCCTTGAGCCCCCGAAGGACTGCCCCATGGGTTCCGCCAGCAAGAGCAACAACGCCGCGCGCAAGGCGCGCATAGAGGAGATGCGGCGCGCCGAGCAGTCCCGGGAGCGCCGCAACCGGGTCCTGATCGTCACCGCGAGCGTCGTCGCGGTCGCCGCGCTCGTCGCCGGTACCGTCGTCCTCGTGCGGTCGCAGTCGGACGACGGTGAGACGGCCGCCGCCGACGCCAAGGCGACGGGCAAGTTCGTCGCCGGCGCCGACGGCGTGAAGACGTGGAAGGGGACGCTCGGCCGCACCCACGTCACCAAGAAGGTGAAGTACCCGACCGAGCCTCCCGTCGGCGGCGACCACGACCGGGCGTGGATGAACTGCAACGGCGACGTCTACACCGAGGCGCTGAACGACATGAACGCCGTGCACTCGCTGGAGCACGGCGCGGTCTGGGTCACGTACACCGACAAGGTCCCCAAGGCCGAGGTGGACGCGCTGGCGGCGAAGGTGAAGAAGACGCCGTACACCCTGATGAGCCCGGTCAAGGGGCAGGCCGACCCGATCATGCTGAGCGCGTGGGGGCACCAGCGGACGGTGACGGGGGCGAGCGACCCGAAGCTGGCCGCGTTCTTCGAGAAGTTCGTGCAGGGCAAGCAGACGCCCGAGCCGGGCGCGGCGTGCACGGGCGGTCTGTCGCAGTGAGGTACGCGTCAGTCGCCGTGGCCGTGGCGGGGGTGCTGGTCGCGGCCGGTGCGATCACTTACTCGGCGGCCGGGGACAACGGCCCCGAGGTCCCGTCCGCCGCCTCGGCCGACGCCGGGTTCGCCCGGGACATGGCGGTGCACCACCAGCAGGCCGTCGAGATGTCGTACGTCGTGCGCGACCGCACGAAGGACGAGGAGATCCGACGGCTCGCCTACGACATCGCCCAGACCCAGGCCAACCAGCGCGGGATGCTGCTGGGCTGGCTGGATCTGTGGGAGCTGCCGAAGGTGTCGTCGGACGGACCGATGGCGTGGATGGGCATGAAGGGCATGGCCGGCGGCGAGGACGGCGCCCTGATGCCGGGCATGGCCACCGACGCCGAGATGAAGAAGCTCGGCACGCTCGACGGCCGCCGGGCGGAGGTCTACTACCTCCAGCTCATGACGGCCCACCACCGGGGCGGCGTCCACATGGCCGAGGGATGCGTCTCGCGGTGCGAGGTCCCCGTGGAGAAGCGCCTGGCGCAGGGGATGGTCGAGGCGCAGGAGTCGGAGATCCGGTTGATGGCGGATCTCCTCAAGGAGCGCGGAGCGAAGGCCCACTAGGCACCTGGCTCCCAGGCACGAACCCTCTGGATGATCTATGCCAAGGGTCGGTGATTGTACGCGATCAGTGACCGTAGAGCGGTTCGTCCGATCGCGCCGTTGCGCCGGATCGCGGCGGCCAGCGCGAGGAACCGGTTTTACGGGTTCCCCCCGGAGTCCGTCGGCCGGGAACAAAGCGCATCTCGTCGTGGCGACGCGGAGCGTCGTGGTGCTGTTCCGGCGGAGCCGGGCAGCAGCGGGAGGGCCGGTGATATCTCGCGCACATGTTCCCAAAGACAGTGGGTGTTCGGGCTTTCTAGAGTGACCGTCATGCAACTCCGGTACGCGTACAGGCTCTACCCGGATGCCGGTCAGCGCACGGCGTTGGCGAAGGCGTTCGGGTGCGCCCGGGTCGTGTTCAACGACGCGGTGCGCGCCCGTGAGGACGCCCGTCGGGCTGGGCAGCCGTTCCCGACGGTCAGCCAGTTGTCCCGGAAGCTGATCACCGAGGCGAAGCGGACCGCCGAGCGGGTGTGGCTGGGTGAGGTGTCCGCGGTGGTGCTCCAGCAGTCCCTGCGGGACGCCGAGAGCGCGTACCGCAACTTCTTCGCCTCCCTCAAGGGCACCCGCAAGGGACCGAAACTTCGGGCACCGCGGTTCAAGTCCCGCAAGGACGCGCGGCAGTCGGTCCGGTTCACGGCCAACGCCCGCTGGGACATCACCGACAGCCACCGTCTGCACCTGCCGAAGATCGGCGCGGTGAAGGTGAAATGGTCCCGCACCCTGCCAGCCACTCCGACCTCCGTCACGGTGATCAAGGACGCGGCCGGCAGGTACTTCGCCTCGTTCGTCATCGACACCGATCCCGCCGCCGACGCCGCCCGCATGCCGCAGACCGACCGCACCGTCGGCATCGATCTCGGCCTGACCCACTTCGCTGTCCTCTCCGACGGCACGAAGATCGACTCCCCGCGCTTCCTGCGGCGCGCGGAGAAGAAACTGAAGAAGGCCCAGCGGGAGCTGTCCCGCAAGCAGAAGGGATCGAAGAACCGGGCCAAAGCCCGCCTGAAAGTCGCCCGCGCCCACGCCAAGGTCGCCGACGCGCGCCGCGAGTTCCACCACCGCCTCTCCACCAGGCTGATCGCCGACAACCAAGGGATCGCCGTGGAGGACCTGTCGGTAACGGGACTGGCCCGCACCAGACTGGCCAAGTCCGTGCACGACGCCGGATGGGCACAGTTTGTCAGCATGCTGGAGTACAAGGCGCAACGGTACGGGCGTACCCTGGTCAAGATCGGCCGGTTCACGCCGACCTCCCAGACCTGCTCCACCTGCGGCGCCATATCCGGGCCCAAACCCCTCAACGTACGGGAATGGACCTGCCCCGCCTGCGGCACCGTCCACGACCGGGACCACAACGCCGCGATCAACATCGAGACGGCCGCCGGACTGGCGGAATCGGCCTGCGGAGCGCCGGTAAGACCGGGAGCGATCCCGGCACAGCGCGAAGAAACAGGAAGCCACGGAATCCCGACCGCCCACCGTGCCGCCTAGCGGCACGGCAACCCGTCGAGAAGGCCAGAATCCTCGCCCCTCAAGGCGAGGAGCATGTCAAGACGACGATCTGCTCGACCCCGCTCGGGAAGGTCGTCGACAACTACCCTCGCCGACATCGCGCGTGGTGCCGAAGACGTTCGCCACGGCCAACAGCACAGCAGGCGCGGGGCGGGGCGATCGGCTTCGCCAACCCGGCGATCTACGCCCGGTACGGCTCGGCGGCGTACCACGACGTGACCGACCGGCCGACGGGTGCGGCGGGGCTCGCGGTGGCCCGCGTCGACTACGTGAACGGCTTCGACGGGGCGGAGGGTCTGGTCACGTCCGTGCGCAGCCTCGGTGAGGACAGTTCGCTGTCGGCGGTCCGGGGCTACGACGACGTCACCGGCGTGGGCACGCCCGCACGGGGCTACGTGCCGTCCTTCCGCCGCCGCTGACGGCCCACCGGCCGGCCCGGCAGGCGGGCCGGAACCGAAAAGGACCCCGGAGTTGAAGCTCCGGGGTCCTTCCGCGCGCGGCGGCTGCGCCGCGCGCGGGCGGGTCAGTGGTGCAGGGCTTCCTCGCGTCGGGCCGCGGACTTCGCGACGATGCGGGCCGGGGACGGGGCCGAGGTCCTGCGGCGGTCGACCGTCCAGGCCGTCGCGGCGACCGCGAGGCCGAGGACGGCCAGAGCCGCGCCCGCCACCGCGGGGGACGTGGCGCCGAGGCCGGCCGCCAGGGCGAGGCCGCCGATCCAGGCGCCGCCGGCGTTGGCGAGGTTGAAGGCCGCCTGGTTGGCGGAGGAGGCGAGGGAGGGGGCCGAGGCGGCCTTCTCCATCACCATCAGCTGCAGCGGCGAGCCGGTCGCGAAGGCGGCCACGCCCAGCAGGATCACGCCCAGCGCCGCGCTCCACCCCGCCGACATCAGCAGCGGGAACAGCGACAGCACGACGACGAGCGAGCCGAGTCCCCCGAACAGGGTGCCGCGCAGATGGTGGTCGGCGAGGCGTCCGCCCAGCAGGTTGCCGGCCGTCGCGCCGACGCCGAACAGCGCGAGCAGCAGCGTCACGTCCGACTCGGCGAACCCGGCGGATTCGGTCAGCATCGGGGTGATGTAGCTGTAGGCGGAGAACAGCGCGCCGAAGCCGGCGACGGTCGTGCCGAGTGCGAGCCACACCGGCAGCGAGCGCAGGGCGGCGAGTTCGCCGCGCAGTCCGGCGCCGGAGGCAGCGTGCTGGTGGTCGTGCGGGATGAGCAGCGCCAGGGCGGCTATCGCGACCAGGCCGATCGCGCTCACGCCGAGGAACGTGGCCCGCCAGCCGAGGTGCTGGCCCATGAGGGTGGCGACGGGGACGCCCGCGACGTTGGCGACGGTCAGGCCGAGGAACATCAGGGACACGGAGCGCGCCTTGCGCTCGGGGGCGACCATGCCGGTGGCGACGACGGCGCCGACGCCGAAGAACGCGCCGTGCGGAAGTCCGCTGAGCAGCCGGGCCGCCAGCAGCCAGTGGTGGTCGGGGGCGAGCGCCGACAGCGCGTTGCCCACGACGAACAGCCCCATCAGGGACATCAGGACCGTGCGGCGGGACATCCGGGAGGTCGCCGCGGCCAGCAGCGGGGCGCCGACGACGACGCCGAGGGCGTACGCGGAGACCAGGTGTCCGGCGGTCGGGATCGAGATGTTCAGGTCGTCCGCGACGTCGGGCAGCAGGCCCATCATCACGAACTCGGTGGTGCCGATGCCGAAGGCACCTACGGCCAGGGCGAGCAGCGCCAAGGGCATAGAGGGGCCTGTTCCTTTCCGGGAGGGGGTTGCGACCATCGTATGTTCAACTACGGAACAAACCCCGCCCGGCCCGCTATTCCGGCAGTTCAGCCGCTCACGGTGTGGTGACGTTCACACGTGCCGCCACCGGCAGATGGTCGCTGCCCGTCTGCGGCAGCGTCCAGGAGGTGACCGGCTCCACGCCGGTGACCATGATCTGGTCGATGCGCGCCATGGGGAACGACGCCGGCCAGCTGAAGCCGAAGCCGCTGCCGGCCGCGCCCTGCGCCGAACGCATCTGGGAGGTGACGGCGTTCAGCGAACGGTCGTTCATGGTGCCGTTGAGGTCCCCGAGCAGGATCTTCCGGCTGAGCGGGTCGGCGGCGATCGCCTCGCCCAGCGCGTCCGCGCTCGTGTCCCGCTGACGGGCGGTGAACCCGGCCTGGAGCTTGACGCGTACGGACGGCAGGTGGGCGACGTAGAACCCGACCGGCCCTTCGGAGGTCGTCACGGTGGCCCGCATCGCCCGCACCCAGCCCAGCTTGATGTCGACGTCCGCGACCTGGCTCATCGGGTACTTGCTCCACAGGCCGACCGTGCCCTGCACCGAGTGGTACCGGTAGGTCCCCGCCAGCGCCTTCTCGTAGACGGGCGCCGCCGAGGCGGTCAGCTCCTCCAGGGCCACCACGTCAGCGCCGGAGGCGGCGACGTCGCGGGCGGTGCCGGCCGGGTCGGGATTGTCGGCGTTGACGTTGTGGGTGGCCACCGTGAGGTCGCCGCCGGGGGCCGTCTTGTCGGTGAACAGCCCGCCGAAGAGATTCGTCCACACGACGGCGGGGACCACCACCGCGATCAGCGCCGTCGCCGACCTGCGCACCAGCGCGAGCACCAGCAGCAGCGGGATGAAGACGCCGAGCCAGGGCAGGAACGTCTCGGTGAGGCTGCCGAGGTTGCCGAAGCGGTTGGGGATGCGGGAGTGCACCACCATCACCGCGGCGAGCAGCAGGGCGAGGACGGCGACGACGAGGCCGCGCCGCCAGATCCTCGGGTCGCCGCGCCAGCCGTCCGGCATCCGGGCGGCCAGCCGGCCGAACAGGCGCCGGAACCGGGCTCCTCGGCGCTCGGGCCCCGAGCCGCCGTTCTCCGTCTCCGTCATGTACGCCTGCCGCGCCATACCGTCGCCTCACTGCCTGCCGTGCACCGTCCGTCCCCCGGGTACGACCCTAGGGGATGTCGGGCCTTGGTCCTGCCGTCCGTGACGGCCGTACGGCGGCGATGACGAAGGGGGCGGTGCGTCGGGTTCCGGTCGTCGGAGCCGGGGACAGGTCTGTGACGAAACACTCACATCAGGGCCCGGTCCGCGCTGAACTGACGTCCTGTAGGCCGGCCAGCACGGCGTCGACCATCCGCTCCGCGAGGCCGTCGGCGAGGTCGGCGTCGGGGTGCAGCACGGTGCGTACCAGCATGGGGCCGATGACGATGTCGTACATCAGCTCCAGGTCGATGTCGGAGCGCAGGTCGCCGTTCTCCCGGCCCCGGCGCAGGACTTCGAGGCCGAGCCTGCGGCGCGGCGCGACGACCGTGCTGTGGTACTCCGCCCACAGGCTGGGGCTGCTCTTCATCTGGGCGAGGACGTTGTGCAGCAGCGCGGAGGACCGGTTGGCCAGTCCGCGCCGGCGCATCGACTCCAGCAGCGCGACCAGGTCGTCGCGCAGGGAGGTGCCGGGCAGGGCGAGGTCCTCGGGTTCGACGGCCCGCAACACGTCGACGAAGAGTTCCGCCTTGCCGCTCCAGCGGCGGTAGATGGTCGCCTTGCCGACGCCGGCGGTGCGGGCGATCCGCTCGATGGACACCTCACCGAGCGGAACCCCCTCCTCCAGCAGTCTCATCGTCCCCTCGATGATGGCCCGTTCCACCGCCTCGCTGCGGGGTCGCCCGCGGGCGGGCTGCTCCACACCGGTGTCGCTGTCGGCGAGGCTCACGTGTGTCCGTCCCTTCGTCGTACCGGGAACACTGGGGAGATTGTCGCTCAGGGGACGCCGCCGGCCGGACCTACGACTCGGCCCGCACCAAGTCCTCGTCCTTCTCCGCCTCCTGGGGCGCCTTCGGCTTGCCGGGCAGGCACATCCCGACGACCACGGCGCCCACCACCGCCACGCCGGCCCCCCACAGCGCGGTGACGTGCATCGCGTGCAGGAACGCGGCGTCGGCAGGGCCGACCAGCGCCTTGCCCTGGTCGCCGAGCCTGGCCGCGACGCCGAGGGTCGCCTCGATGGACTCCCCCGCCGTGTCGCGCAGCCCGGCCGGGAGCGCGCCGAGCCGGTCCTCGATGCCGGTGCGGTACGTGGTCGACAGCACGGAGCCGAGGACGGCGATGCCGAGCGCGCCGCCGACCTGGCGGAAGGTGTTGCTGAGCGCGGAGGCGGAGCCGGCCTTCTCGCGGGGCAGTGCCTGCATGATGACGACGCTGGTGGGAGTCATGATGTGGGCCATTCCTGCGCCCATGAAGAAGAAGACGACCTCGAGGATCCAGATCGGGGTGTCCTCGTCGAGCGTGGCGAACGCCACCAGGGTCGCGGCGATGACGAGCATGGCGGTCGTGGTGGTGACCTTGATGCCGAAGCGGTCGACGACCAGCCGGGCCCGCGGCGCGAAGATCATCTGGGCGGCGGCCAGCGGCAGCATCAGCGCACCGGTCTGCAGCGGCGAGTAGCCGCGCACGCTCTGGGTGTAGAAGACGGCGAAGAACGTCACGCCCATCAGCGCGAAGAAGACCAGCGCGATGACGCTGATCGCGGCCGAGAACACCTTGTTCTTGAAGTAGGTGACGTCGATGGAGGGATGGTCGCTGCGCTTCTCGAAGAGGACGAACGCGACGAGGACGAGGAGTCCGGCGCCGATCGTCGACAGCACGGTCGGGTCGGAGAAGTCGGCGAGCTCGCCGCCCTTGATGATGCCGTAGACGAGCAGGACCAGGCCGACGACGGACAGGACGACGCCGACGGGGTCGATCCGGCCGGGGTTCGGGTCGCGGGAGTCGGGCACCAGCCACAGCATCAGCGCGATGGCGAGGATCACGATCGGCACGTTGATCAGGAAGACCGAGCCCCACCAGAAGTGGTCGAGGAGCAGACCGCCGGTGATGGGGCCGGTGGCGATGGCGAGACCGACCCCGCCGGCCCACAGGCCGATCGCCTTGGGCTGCTCCTCCCGCTCGAAGACGTTCATCAGGACGGCCAGGGTGGCCGGCATCACGAAGGCGGCGCCCAGGGCCATCACCGCGCGGAAGGCGATGAGCTGGGCGGGCGAGCCGGACTCGGCGGCGAGCGCGGAGCCGATGCCGAACACCGCGAGGCCGCCGAGCAGCACCTTCTTGCGGCCCACGCGGTCGCCGAGCAGACCGGCGGAGAACAGCAGTCCCGCGAAGACGAGCGTGTAGGAGTTGATCGCCCACTCGAGCTCGCTCTGGGTGGCTCCCAGACCGGTCGGCGCGGGGGTGGAGATGGTCTTGATCGCGACGTTGAGGATCGAGTTGTCGAGGACGACGATCAGCAGGCTCAACATCAGCACGGCGAGGATCGCCCAGCGGCGTCTGTGGACCTCTTCGGGTATGCGCGAGGCTGCCGGCCCGGTGGAAGCGGCGGGAGTAGTCATGCGGTCGAGGCTAGAGGTATTCCGATACGAGACCGTCTCGTATCGGAATTCTCTTACTGAGGTCTTACCCACAGGAGCCGGTCTGGCTCTCCCCGGGGCGAGGTGCCACCATGGGCAGTGGTCCGGGGACGCCGTGAGGGCGCCTCGAGATGACGTTAGGAGCCGTTGCAATGACGCAGCTTTCGGCTGCCCAGACTGCGAAGTCGACTCCCTCCGACGGCAGCACCGCGCTGTACGGGGGCAAGGGCACGCGCCGCATCACCGTCCGCGACATCGCCGCCGCCAAGGAGCGCGGCGAGAAATGGCCCATGCTGACCGCCTACGACGCGATGACCGCGTCGGTGTTCGACGAGGCCGGCATCCCCGTGATGCTCGTCGGCGACTCGGCGGGCAACTGTCACCTGGGGTACGACACGACCGTCCCCGTCACCCTCGACGAGATGACCATGCTGTCGGCGGCCGTCGTACGCGGCACCCGGCGTGCCCTCATCGTCGGCGACCTGCCCTTCGGGTCCTACCAGGAGGGCCCGGTGCAGGCGCTGCGCTCGGCGACCCGTCTGGTCAAGGAGGCCGGGGTCGGGGCCGTGAAGCTGGAGGGCGGCGAGCGCTCGCACCGGCAGATCGAGCTGCTGGTGGAGTCCGGCATCCCGGTCATGGCCCACATCGGTCTGACCCCGCAGTCCGTGAACGCCATGGGCTACCGCGTCCAGGGGCGCGGCGAGGAGGCGGCCGCGCAGCTGCTGCGTGACGCCAAGGCCGTGCAGGACGCGGGGGCGTTCGCGGTCGTGCTGGAGCTCGTTCCGGCGGAGCTGGCCGCCGAGGTGACGCGCGTGCTGCACATCCCGACGGTCGGCATCGGGGCCGGCGCCGAGACGGACGCGCAGGTCCTCGTCTGGACGGACATGCTGGGCCTGACCGGCGGGCGGGTCCCGAAGTTCGTCAAGCAGTACGCGAACCTCCGGGAGGTCATGAGCGGGGCGGCCAGGGCGTTCGCGGACGAGGTCGTCGCCGGGACGTTCCCGACGGAGCAGCACTCGGTCCACTGAGCTGTGCCGGCTGTCGAGTCGGCTGAGCTCTGTCGGTGATCTGTAGGCGGTCCGCCGGCGGCGGGCGCGGGCTGTCGGCCGGCTGTCGGTGGGAGGCGGCACCGTCGTTCCCATGACGCGAACCGACAAGAACCCCCACGCCGCCACGGGGACCGCCGTCACCGTCCGGGGCCTGGTCAAGCACTACGGCGAGACCAAGGCCCTGGACGGGGTGGACCTCGACGTCCGGGAGGGCACCGTGATGGGGGTGCTCGGCCCCAACGGCGCCGGCAAGACCACCCTCGTCCGTATCCTCTCCACCCTCATCACGCCCGACGCCGGGCAGGCCACCGTCGCCGGCTACGACGTCGTCCGCCAGCCCCGCCAGCTGCGCAGGGTCATCGGTCTGACCGGCCAGTACGCCTCGGTCGACGAGAAGCTCCCGGGCTGGGAGAACCTGTACATGATCGGCCGCCTGCTGGACCTGCCCCGCAAGGAGGCCCGCGCCCGCGCCGACGAACTCCTGGAGCGGTTCTCCCTCACCGAGGCCGCCAAGCGCCCCGCGAGCACGTACTCCGGGGGCATGCGCCGCCGCCTGGACCTGGCCGCGTCGATGATCGGCCGCCCCGCGGTGCTCTACCTCGACGAGCCGACCACCGGTCTGGACCCGCGCACCCGCAACGAGGTGTGGGACGAGGTCAAGCGCATGGTCGGCGACGGCGTGACCGTGCTGCTGACCACCCAGTACATGGAGGAGGCCGAGCAGCTCGCCACCGAACTGACCGTGGTCGACCGGGGCAAGGTCATCGCGGGCGGCGGCATCGAGGAGCTGAAGGCCAAGGTCGGCGGCCGCACCCTGCGGGTCCGCCCGGCCGATCCGGCGCAGCTGAGGCCGCTCGCGAGCTGGATCGACGACCTGGGCGTCACCGGGCTCGCCGGCACGACCGTCGACGCCGAGCGCGGCTCGGTGCTGGTGCCGATCCTCAGCGACGAGCAGCTCACCGCCGTGATCGGCGCGGTCACCGCGCGCGGCATCACGCTCTCCTCCGTCACCACCGAACTCCCCAGTCTGGACGAGGTGTTCCTGTCCCTCACCGGCCACCGCGCCGGCGCCCCGCAGGACACCGTGCCCGCCGACAACCGCGAAGAGGTCGCCGTATGAGCTCCGCCACCCTCACCCCGCCGGCCGCCGACGCGCGGATCACGCTGCGCGGCCATCTGCGCCACACCGGCGCCCTCGTCCGCCGCAACCTGCTGTGGATCCGGCAGGACCCGGAGTCGATGTTCGACGCGGTGCTCATGCCGGTCGTCTTCACCCTGCTGTTCGTGTACGTCTTCGGCGGCTCGATCGGGCAGGCCCTGGGCGGCGGTCAGGACGGGTACGTGCAGTACGTGATCCCCGGCATGATCGCGATGATGAGCATGACGTTGTCGCAGGGCGTCGGGACCGGCTTCAGCCAGGACTTCAACTCCGGCGTCATGGACCGGTTCCGGTCGCTGCCGATCGGGCGCGGCTCGGTGCTGTTCGCGAAGATCTCCGTCGAGCTGCTGCGGATGCTGTTCGCCACGTCCGTGCTGATGGTCGTCGCGGTGCTGGTCGGCTTCGACATCCGCAGCTGGCCCGGCCTGTTCGCGGCCGTGGGCCTGTCCACGGTGTTCGCCTCGTCGATCATGTGGGTGTTCCTCACCCTGGGCGTGATCCTCAAGAACGCGCAGTCCGTGCAGGCGATGGGCTTCCTGGTGCTGTTCCCGCTCCAGTTCGGCTCGTCGATCTTCGCGCCGACGCAGTCGATGCCGGGCTGGCTCCAGGCCTTCACCGACTACAACCCGCTGTCCACGCTGGCCGACGCAGCCCGTGGGCTGATGGTCGGCGGCCCGGTCGCGCACGACCTGTGGGTGACCCTGGCCTGGTCGGTGGCGATCACCGCGGTGGCGGCTCCCGTCGCCATCCACAAGTTCCGCACGAAGAACTGACCGGAGCCCTCCGGTGAGGCGTTCAGACCAGGGCGGCGGCCTCCTCTCCGGTGAGGGCGCCGCCCTCGTCGTAGGCGGCCGTGTACTCCTCGGCGGAGAGCGCGGCGCGTACGGCGGCCTCGGCGCGTTCGCGGGCGACGCGCTCCGCGGCGGTGCGCAGATGACCGGGGGGCAGCATCGCGTCGGCGGCCCCGAGGCAGCGGGCGCCGTCACGCGCCCCGGCGTCGGCTGCGTCCCCGTCGCCCTCCCGGCCGCCTTCGGCGAGGGCCAGGGCGGCGACGTTCAGGAACACCGCAAGGACGTGCGGGGACATGGCCCGCGCCAGCGGGGTCATGGCCAGCTCCACCCCGCGCCGGATCTTCTCCCGGGACTCCGCGTGGCAGCCCTCCAGGGCGTCCAGCCAGGCCTCCTGGCTGAGGATGAACGTGTCGAAGACCACGAAGTGGGCGATGGCGAAGTCCTCGCGCAGGCTGCGGATGTGCTCGCGGGCCTCCGCGACGCGGCCGGTGATGCTGGTCCAGGCGGCGAGCACGATGTGGCTGAACGGCATCGCCTCGGTGTGCGTGCCGCCCACTTCGTCCAGCACGCCGCGCAGGATCCGCTCGCCCCGCTCGGGCTCGCCGGCCTCCAGCAGCGCGGCGCCCAGCCGGGCCGACAGGACGGAGAACTGAGCTCGGGCGCCGAGCCGTTCGGCCTGCTCCATGGCCTCCTCGTAGAGTGCGGCGGCCTCCAGGTAGCGGCCCAGCCGTTCATGGGCCTCAGCGCGCGCGGAGAGGGCCTCGCCGATGCCCCAGGCGTCGCCGACGCGACGGAAGATCTCCAGTGCCTCGTCGGCGTCGGCCAGCGCGTCGCCGGCCCAGTCCGAGCGGTTGGCCAGGACGTTGGCGCGCATCTGGAGGCAGGCGGCGAGCTCCCACTCGTATCCGGGGCTCTCACGGCAGGTGCGGACGTTGGCGTCGATGATCACGCGGACGCGGTCCGCGTCGCCGCTGAGCATCACGGCGTAGAACCAGAGCATGCCCGGCACACGGCAGGTCTGCGGGAGACCGGGCCGGTAGGCCTCGGCGATGACCCGCAGCTTCGTCTGGGCCTCGGGACTTTCCCAGGCCGCCAGGTCCGTGTCCATGCAGGCGAGATGGGCCAGGTGGACGCCGCGCCGGGCCTCGGCCAGGACCTCGCCGGTCATCGGCGGCGGGGCGTCGGTGCAGGGCTTCCACACGGGGGCGGCGTGGCGGACGGGCTCGGTGAAGGGGTCGGGGCCGAGGGCCATGACCTCCTCGCACCAGGCGCGGGCCTCGATCCGCAGATCGCGCATCTGCCAGTAGCCCGTGAGGGACAGGGCGAGGCAGAGCGCCTCCTGCTCGTCGCGGGCGGCGACGGCCCGGCGCAGCGCGGTGCGCAGGTTCTCGTACTCCAGCTGGAACCGGTCGATGGCGGCGCGCTGCCGGGGACCGCGCATCAACGGTTCGGTGGTGCGGGCGAGTTCGCGGTAGTAGGTGAGATGCGCGCGTTCGGCGGCGCTGCGGTCGCCGGACTCGTCGAGGCGTTCGCCTGCGTACTCGGCGACGGTCTCCAGGAGCCGGTAGCGCATCGTGCCGTCGGCGGCCGGGGCGGCCACGACCAGCGACTTGTCGACCAGGGAGCCGAGCGCGTCGAGGGCGGCGGGGCCGCAGACGGCCTCGGCGGCGGCGAGGTCGCAGCCGCGGGCGAACACCGAGAGCCTGCACAGGACTTCGCGTTCGTCCTCGTCGAGCAGGTCCCAGGACCAGTCGACGACGGCGCGCAGGGTCTGCTGACGGGGCAGGACGGTGCGGCTGCCCGAGGTGAGGAGCCGGAACCGGTCGTCGAGGCGGTCGGCGATCTGGCGGGCGGTCAGCATCCGCAGCCGGGCGGCGGCCAGTTCGATGGCGAGGGGCAGGCCGTCCAGACGGCGGCAGATCTCGGCGCAGGCCGCGGCGGTCTCGTCGTCGGCGTCGACGCGGAAGCCGGGGCTGGCGGCGGCGCCCCGGTCGGCGAGCAGTCGCAGCGCGGCCGGCTCCGGCAGCGGGTCGACGGGGCGCAGCGCCTCGCCGGGCACGCCGAGGGGTTCACGGCTGGTGGCCAGGATCGTCAAGTTCGGGCAGTGCGCGAGGAGTTCCTCGGCGAGACGGGCGGCGGCCCCCACGACGTGCTCGCAGTTGTCGAGGACGATCAGCATGCGGCGCCGGGCGCAGTGCTCGATCAGCCGCTCCACGGGGTCGTCGTGCCGCTCGGCGACCGCGCGCATCTCCTCGGCGCCGGCGCCGTACAGCACGGTCTCGCGCGCTCCCAGGGCGGTGAGGACGGCCTGCGGCACGGCGTCCGGGTCGGCGACGGGCGCCAGTTCGGCCAGCCACACCCCGTCGGCCAGGCCGCCGCGCACGGCCTCGGCGGCCTCCTGCGACAGCCGGGTCTTGCCGGCCCCGCCGGGCCCGAGCAGCGTGACGAGCCGCGCGCCGGCGAGGTCGGCGCGGATGACCTCGATGTCTCCCTCCCGCCCGACGAAGGAGGTGAGCCGCGCGCGGAGGTTGCCCGGGGCGGGGGCGGGAGCAGGCGCCCGGACGGGAGCCGGGGCGGGCTCCACGGAGGGCGGCGGCTCACCGGAGACGAGCAACTCGGCGTGCACGGAGCGCAGTTCGGGGCCGGGGTCGGAGCCGAGGCGGTCGGCCAGGAGCCGGCGTATGCCGTCGTAGGCGACGAGGGCCTCGGCGGTGCGGCCGGCGGCGCGCAGGGCCCGCAGGCGCAGCGCCTGGAGCGGCTCGTCCAGGGGGTGTTCGTCGCACAGCGCGCTCAGTTCGGGCAGCGACTGCCCGCCGTGGCCGAGGGCGAGGGCGGCGGTGTGGCGGCCGCGGACGGCGTCGAGGCGGCGGGCCTCCCGCCGGGCGGCCTCGGAGGTGCGGTCGGGCAGGTCGGCGAGGGCCGGGTCGCGCCACAGGGCGAGGGCGTCGTCGAGGAGGACGGCCGCCTTGGCGGGGTCGCCGTCGGCGAGGGCGCTCAGCCCGTCGCCGGTCAGCCGCTCGAAACGGTGCAGGTCGACGGCGTCGGGGCCGGCGGCGAGCCGGTAGCCGCCCTCCGCCGAGGCGACCGCCTCCGCGCCGAGGACCCGGCGCAGCCGTCCGACCAGCGCCTGCAGCGCGCCCGGCGCGTCGGCGGGCGGGTCCCCGGACCACACCTCCTCCACCAGCAGCCCGGCGGGCACGGTCCGCCCGGCGCGCAACGCGAGGACGGTGAGCAGCGCGCGCAGCCGCGCACCGCCGACGGCGACGGGAGTGCCGTCGGGACGGATGGCCTGAGTCGTTCCGAGGATGCGGTAGCGCACGGGGTCCATTCTCTCCGGCGACGCACCACCGACGCCCCCGGGTTTCCGCCCCCGGGCCCCGCCGTTACGGACTGATCCGCTCCGCATGACCGGCGCGCGATCCGCGTCCGCCGACTCGCGACCTGCCGCTCACGGCCCGCGTCTTCAGGAACCCCGGGTCGCCCCCGGGACGTTTCACCCACACCACCGGTACCGTCGACCCGCACACCCGATGTCCGACCTCAGGAGTCCTGTCCTCATGACCACCGCCCTCAGTCGTCGCAGTGACCGGCGGATCAGTCCCGTCTTCGTCGGGATCGCGGCCGTCACCGCGGTCACGGGGTGGGCCACCTGGACCGGGTTCGCCGCGCAGCCCGGTGTGGCCGTGTTCCTGTTCGTGACGGCCGCCTGGATCGTCTCCCTGTGCCTGCACGAGTACGCGCACGCCCGCACCGCCCTGCACTCGGGGGACATCAGCGTCGGGGCCAAGGGGTATCTGACGCTCAATCCGCTGAAGTACACCCACGCCCTGCTCAGCATCGTCCTGCCCGTGCTGTTCGTGATCATGGGCGGGATCGGGTTGCCCGGCGGCGCCGTGTTCATCGAGCGGGGGCGGATCAGGGGGCGGTGGCGGCACAGTCTGATCTCGGCGGCGGGGCCGTTGACGAACGTGCTGTTCGCCGCCGTGTGCACCGCGCCGTTCTGGCTGGACGCGCTGGACGGCGTGCCGGCGGACTTCCGCTACGCGCTCGCGTTCCTGGCCCTGCTCCAGGTCACCGCGGCGATCCTGAACTTCCTGCCGGTGCCGGGCCTGGACGGCTACGGCGTCCTGGAGCCCTGGCTGCCGTACGGGGTGAAGCGCCAGGTGGAGCCGTTCGCGCCGTTCGGACTGCTGTTCGTGTTCGCGCTGCTGTGGCTGCCGGCGGTGAACTCCGCGTTCTTCGGCGTGGTCGACGCGGCGCTGCGCGGCCTCGGCATCGGGGACCTCGAGACGTACTGCGGTCAGACCCTCTACCGCTTCTGGCAGAGCACGCCGGACTTCTGCTCGGTCAGCCCCTGACGGACCGGCGAATCCGCTCGCGCCGGATGTAGTACCAGGTCATGTTGGACGTGAGGCCGGCCAGCAGCACCCACACGACGCCCAGCCAGCTGCCCTGGACGAAGGAGACCACGGCCGCGGCGACGGCGAGGACGCACACGGCGAGGGAGTAGAGAGCGAGGCGGGGCATGGGGGCTGTTCTCCTGCCGGATACGTCCGTCGGGGGGCCGGGGCCCGGGGGACTCGCCGGAACTCGTCCGGACTCGTCGGGGGCACCGGTCTGTCACGACGACCAGTGTCCCCCATCGCTCCCTCAGGCTCACACGTCGGTGACGCGGAGCCCGGCGTGCGCCTTGTACCGGCGGTTGACGGAGATCAGGTTGGCGACCAGCGCCTCCACCTGGTGGGCGTTGCGCAGCCGGCCGGCGAAGACGCCGCGCATGCCGGGGATGCGGCCGGCCAGCGCCTGCACGATCTCGACGTCGGCGCGCTCCTCGCCCAGCACCATCACATCGGTGTCGATCTCGTCGATCGCGGGGTCCTGGAGGAGGACGGCCGACAGATGGTGGAAGGCGGCGGCGACGCGGGAGCCGGGCAGCAGGGCGGCGGCCTGCTCGGCGGCGCTGCCCTCCTCGGGCTTCAGCGCGTAGGCGCCCTTCTTGTCGAAGCCGAGCGGGTTGACGCAGTCCACGACGAGCTTGCCCGCGAGTTCCTCGCGCAGGGACTCCAGGGTCTTGCCGTGGCCGTCCCACGGCACGGCGACGATCACGATGTCGCTGCGGCGGGCGGTCTCGGCGTTGTCGGCCCCTTCGACGCCGTGGCCGAGTTCCTCCGCGGCGGCCTGCGCGCGGTCCGCGGCACGTGAGCCGATGATCACCTTCTGGCCGGCCTTGGCGAGCCGGTAGGCGAGGCCCTTGCCCTGCGGCCCGGTCCCGCCGAGCACGCCGACCACGAGCCCGGAGACGTCGGGGAGGTCCCACGGGTCCCTGGCGGGGGCCTTCGCGGGGGCGTTCTGTGCGCTGTCGCTAGAGGTCATGGGCCGACTTTACGTGCGCCGGGGCGGCCCCGTCGGGCGGGGTCGCGGCGGGCGGGTTCCCCGGTCGGGGGAATCCCGGGCGAATCCCGCGCCGGGCCGTATCCGGTGCGGCAGGATGCCGGCGCATGGACGCCGTACGAGTCGCGTTGCTGCGTGAGGTGCTCGCCGGGACGGAGTGGCTGGGGGCCACCCGCAGGTTCGGCGCGGTGCTGCGGGGCTCGGTGCTCGCGCACGGGGGCGGGCTGCTGCTCGTGGGCGCCGAGGAGCACGAGCCGTGGCATCTGGCCGCGCATCTGGTGGACGAGGCGGCATGGTCGGGGACGCCGGAACTGGCGCCCACACTGGTACGCCACGGCGCGCGTCCCTCCGATCCCGCGCACCTTGCGGTGGGCCTCGGCCGGATCGAGGCGGCGCGGCGGGGCGAGACGCTGCTGGTGGCGGCGCCGGAGGAGGACGCGCCGCTGCTGGAGCGGGTGTCCGACGCCCGCCGGGCCGGGGTGACGGTCCTCGCCCTCGGTCCGGGCGGGCGGGAGCTGACGGCGCTGGCGCACGAGGCGCTGGCGGTGCCGGAAGGCTCGGAGCTGGACCTGGACACCGTGCAGCACCTGGTGAGCGCGGCGGCCGGGGAGACGATGCCCCCGAAGGGATCCCGCCGGCGCTTCCGCGACCGTCTGTCCCAGCTGGCGGAACACCTGACGGCGCCGCCACCGCCCCTGTGGTGAGCGGAAAAGCGGTTGCCGTGGGGCCGCCTCATGCCGACCATGGCCCCTCGTGACCGACGACTCCCCCACCACCGCCCCTCCCCCCGCCGCCGACGCCCCGCCCTCCGGTCTGCGGGCGCTGCTTCCGGACCTCGCCCCGTGGCGGGCCTCGCGTGACTTCCGGCGGCTGTGGGCGGCCGGGCTGGTGTCGAACTTCGGCAGCTTCCTCACCTTCGTCGCGCTGCCCGTGCAGCTGAAGGAGCTGACCGGGTCCGCCGCGGCGGTCGGCGCGATCGGGGCCGTGGAGCTGGTGCCGCTGGTGGTGTTCGGGCTGTACGGCGGCGCGCTCGCGGACGCCTGGGACAAGCGGAAGCTGATTTTGTGGACGGAGGCCGGCCAGGGCCTGCTGTCGGCGGTGCTGCTGCTGAACGTGCTGCTGCCGACGCCCGCGGTGTGGCCCCTGTACGTCGTCGCGGCGCTGTCCTCGGCGCTGGTGTCGGTTCAACGGCCGGCGCTGGACTCGCTGTGGCCGCGGATCGTGGCGCACGAGCACCTGCCCGCGGCGGCCTCGCTGAACGCGTTGCGCTGGACGGTCGGCGGGGTGGCCGGCCCGGCCGTGGCGGGCGTGGTCGTCGCCTACGCGGGGCTCGGCTGGGCGTACGCGGCGGACTTCGCGACGTTCGCCGTCTCGGTGGCCCTCACGGTGGGGATCGCCGCCTCACCCGCCGCCCACGAGGCGGCCACACCCTTGCTGCGGGCGATCGCGGAGGGCGCGCGGTACGCCTGGAACCGCAAGGAGCTGCTCGGCACGTACGCCGTCGACCTGGCGGCGATGTTCCTGGCGATGCCGCTCGCGGTGCTGCCGTTCCTCGCGGACGAGCTGGACGCCGAGTGGGCGCTGGGCCTGATGTACGCGAGTGTGCCGGCGGGGGCGCTGCTGGTGAGTCTGACCAGCGGCTGGACCTCGCGGATCCACCGGCACGGGCGGATGGTCGCGGTCTCGGCCGCGCTGTGGGGGGTGGCGATCGCCGGGGCCGGTCTCACCCGGAACGTGTGGCTGGTGTTGCTGTGCCTGGTCGTCGCCGGGGCCTGCGACATGGTGAGCGGCGTCTTCCGGGCGGCCATGTGGAACCAGACGATCCCGGACTCCCTGCGCGGCCGGCTCGCCGGGATCGAGCTGCTGTCGTACTCGGTGGGTCCGCAGCTCGGGCAGGTGCGCGCGGGCGGGTTCGCCGGCCTGCTCGGGGTGCGGGCGTCCGTGTGGTCGGGCGGGCTGCTCTGCGTGGGCGCGGTGGGCCTGCTGGCCCTGTGCCTGCCGGGCCTGATGCGCTACGACGCGCGGACGAACGAGCACGCGGTCCGGCTGCGCGAGCAGCGGCGCGAGAGCCGGGAGGGCTCGGCGCCCGCGGTGGGGAGCTGACGCTGCGGGGGCCCGACCGGAAGGCCGGGCCGGGCCCCACGGCCGGGGTCAGTCGTCGTCCGTGGCGCCGCCCGTGGGGGCGTCGTGCCACTTGGGGTCGTTCTCCCACTGGAGGTTGCGCTCACGGGCGGTCTCCATCGCGTGTTCCGCCTCTCCGCGTGTGGCGTACGGACCGAAACGGTCCTTGCCCGGGCAGTCCGGGCCCTCCTCGACCTTCTTGTGCTCCATGCAGTAGAACCACTCGCCGGGCTTGCCGGTGGTGCGCTTCTTGAACAGGGGCATGACCAGCTCCTCTCGCCACCGTCATGTTCCCCCACGGCGGCTCGTTAGACTCGCCGGCATGTCCAGCCAGTCGCTGCTCGTGCCCGGGGAGCTGTCCCCCGTCCGTTCCGTGCCCGGAAACATCCGCCGTCCCGAGTACGTCGGCAAACCGGCGCCCACTCCTTACACCGGGTCGGAGGTGCAGACCCCCGAGACGATCGAGGCGATGCGCGTCGCCGGCCGGATCGCCGCGCGGGCGATGGCGGAGGCGGCGAAGCTGATCGCGCCGGGAGTGACGACCGACGAGCTGGACAGGGTGGCGCACGACTACATGTGCGACCACGGGGCCTACCCCTCCACGCTCGGCTACCGCGGGTTCCCCAAGTCGCTGTGCACGTCGGTCAACGAGGTGATCTGCCACGGCATCCCGGACTCGACGGTGCTGCGCGACGGCGACATCGTCAACCTGGACGTCACGGCGTACATCGGCGGGGTGCACGGCGACAACAACGCGACCTACCTGGTCGGGGACGTCGACGACGAGAGCCGGCTGCTGGTGGAGCGGACCAGGGAGTCGCTCACCCGGGCGATCAAGGCGGTCCGGCCGGGCCGGCAGATCAACGTGATCGGGCGGGTCATCGAGTCGTACGCGAAGCGGTTCGGGTACGGGGTGGTGCGGGACTTCACCGGTCACGGCATCAACTCGTCCTTCCACTCCGGGCTGGTGATCCCGCACTACGACAGTCCGCACGCGACGACCGTGATGCGCCCCGGGATGACGTTCACCATCGAGCCGATGCTGACGCTGGGCACGCACGAGTACGACATGTGGGACGACGGCTGGACGGTCGTGACGAAGGACCGCAAGCGGACGGCGCAGTTCGAGCACACCCTGGTGGTGACGGAGTCGGGCGCGGACATCCTCACGCTGCCGTAGGAGCTCCCGCTCACGAGCCCGCTCTCCTCGCGAGGGCGGGCTTTCGCCGTACCGGGGCCTCCGCGACCCGGCAGGCCTTGCCGACGGACTGTCGGTAAACTTGCCGACAGAGAGTCGGCACCCGTTGAATCAGGTGACCCCACCACAGAGAATCCCGGTCCATGGACTCCTTCTCGACCGTCATCCGCGCCGCGTCCCACGAGCAGCACGTGGAGGCGGAGACCTCCACGTTCATGAGCGACCTGCTCGGCGGGCGCCTCGCCGTCGACGCGTACACGCGGTACACCGAGCAGCTGTGGTTCGTCTACGAGGCGTTGGAGGCGGAGGCCGGGCGGCTGGCGTCGGATCCGGTGGCCGGGGCGTTCATCCGGCCGGAGCTGTTCCGGCGCGCGGCGCTGGAGCGGGACCTGGCGCATCTGCGCGGCCCCGACTGGCGGGCCGGCGTGTCCGCGCTGCCGGCGACCCGGGCGTACGCGGAGCGGGTGCGCGAGTGCGCCGAGCGCTGGCCGGCCGGGTACGTCGCCCACCACTACACCCGCTACCTCGGCGACCTCTCCGGCGGGCAGATCATCCGCGACCGGGCCGAGAAGGCCTGGGGCTTCGAGAGGAAGGGCGACGGCGTCCGCTTCTACGTCTTCGAGGAGATAGGCAACCCGGCCGCGTTCAAGCGCGGGTACCGGGAACTGCTGGACGCGGTGCGCGCCGACGACCTGGAGAAGCAGCGGGTCGTGGCGGAGTGCGGGAACGCGTTCGCGCTGAACACCGCGGTGTTCCGGGCGCTGGGCGAGGAGTTCCCGCTGTCGGCCTGACCAGGCCCGCGCACGGGCCGCGGGGGCCGGGGGCCGGGGGCCGGAGGCCGGAGGCCGGGAGCCGGGAGCCGGGAGCCGGGAGCCGGGAGCCGGGAGCCGGAGGCCGGAGGCCGGAGGCCGGGGGCCGGGGGCCGGAGGCCGGGGGCCGGAGGCCGGGGGCCGGAGGCCGGGGGCCGGAGGCCGGGGGCCGGAGGCCGGGGGCCGGAGGCCGGGGGCCGGGGGCCGGAGGCCGGGGGCCGGGGGCCGGAGGCCGGGGGCCGGGCCTCCCTCCCGAGACGGAAGGGGGCCCGGCGCCGTGTCGGCGTCGGGTCAGCGGCCGCTGTCGCAGTGCGCGCCGGCCCAGAAGATGTCACTGGCGGCCGTGTCGACGAAGCCGATGTAGGGGCTGCACACCTCGTGGTCCCCGGCGAAGTGGTGCCCCGGCCTGTCGTGGTGCGGCTGCTCGTCGGCGACGGCGCTCGTCGCACCGGTGGCGGCCAGGGCGATCCCGAGGGCGGCGGCGGCCAGGGCAGAGCGGATACGCATGGTGCTCCTCTCACGGAGGCGGTGTGGTCACGCCCAGAGGTAACCGCTCGTCACCCCGCGCACACGCGCCACCACCCGTACGGCCCCCCAGAACACGCCGGACGCCCGCGTCCTGCGTACCATTCAGCGCTCCAGCAGCACCCTGCCGCCGATCTCCACCCAGCCGAACGGCTGCGGGGCGGTGAGGATCTGGGAGCCCGCGCCCTGGGTGATGTTCAGCGCCCGGCCCAGGCGGTCGGTGAGGAGCAGCGCCGCCGCGCCCGTCGCCTCGTCCTCCTCGATGCCGTCGTCGCGGCCTGGGAAGCCGCGGGCGCGGATCCGCCCGGCCGGCTCGTCCTCCCACGCCCAGGCGTAGATCCACTCGCCGGGGGGCGGCACCGGCAGGTCGTCCACCTCGGCGGCGGTGGCGTACTGGCGCAGGGTGCGCGGCGGGGCCCACTCCGCGCGGGCCTCGATCCAGCTGAACTCCCCGTCCAGTCGGACGCCCACCGTCCCGGCGGGGGTGACGAGTTCGGGCACGTCGAGCAGCCAGGCGGTGCCGACACAGGGGTGGCCGGCGAAGGGCAGGCGCAGGGTGGGGGTGTAGATGTCGACGACCCCACGCTCGGGATCGTCCACGAACACGGTCTCGCTGAAGCCGAGTTTGGCCGCGATGTCCTGCCGGTCGCTCCGCTCGGGCACCCGGGAACCGTCGCGGACGACGCCGAGTTCGTTGCCGTATCCGCCGTTGGGCGCGCAGAAGACGCGGAGCACGTCGTAATCAGTCACGCGGGCATTGAAGCATCGCGGACGCCGTGACCACGAGCGAGAAGCCGCGGACGGAGGCGCACGACCGCTCGCCGACCCTTGAACCTTCTTTGACCTTCCCATGGTGTCCGTTTTTGCCCATCGTGATCGTCTCGTGCTCTTACAGCGTCTATGAGAGCTGAATCACGGCACGGGCAGGTACTGGGTAGATAAGGGGCAGCTAAGTTAGGCGAGCCTCACTATGCGCTGAGCGCGCCGTCACGCTGTTCTTCGGCCACCCTGGGAGCCTTCATGCACGCCGTCAGACTCTCCGTCGTCACCGCCACCGCCGCCGCGGTGGCCCTGACCGCAGTGGGCTGCACACAGAAGAGCGGCTCCTCCGACGGCGACCGCGTGATCAGCGTGACCGCCTCCGACGACAAGTGCGAGATCTCCAAGAAGGAGATCGCGGCCGGGCACGTCGAGCTGGCCATCGAGAACAAGGGCTCCAAGGTCACCGAGGTCTACGTCCTCTTCCCCGACGACCGGGTGGTGACCGAGCGCGAGAACATCGGCCCCGGCACCAAGCAGCGCGTCACCGCCGAGGTGAAGGCCGGCGACTACGAGATCGCCTGCAAGCCGGGCATGAAGGGCGACGGCATCCGCCAGGCCCTCAAGGTCACCGGAGAGGGCGCGGCGGCGAAGCGCGACCCGCGTCTGGACAAGGCCGTGGCCTCCTACCGCGCCTACGCGCAGCAGCAGGCCGACGAGACACTGCCCAAGGCGGAGGCGTTCGCCGCCGCGGTCAAGGCCGGGGACGTGGAGGCGGCGAAGAAGGCCTACGCGTCCTCCCGCATCGGCTGGGAGCGCACCGAGCCGGTCGCGGAGTCCTTCGGCGACATCGACCCCAAGGTCGACGTCCGCGCGGACGGCCTGGAGGCCGGCCAGAAGTGGACGGGCTGGCACCGGCTGGAGAAGGCGCTCTGGCAGGACAAGAAGATCGGCGCCGAGGAGAAGGCGCTCGCCGGTCAGCTGGTCACCGACCTGAAGGACTGGCAGCAGCGGGTCGGCAAGGCGGAGATCACGCCGACGTCCATGGCCAACGGCGCCAAGGAACTGCTCGACGAGGTCGCCACCGGCAAGGTCACCGGCGAGGAGGAGCGCTACTCGCACACCGACCTGGTCGACTTCAAGGCCAACGTGGAGGGCGCGCAGCAGTCGTACGAGCTGCTCAAGCCCGTGGTCCGGGAGAACGACGCGGCGCTGGTCACCGAGCTGGACAAGCAGTTCGCCGCGCTGAACGCGCTGCTGGACAAGTACCGCGCGGACAAGAACGCGTACGACTTCACCTCGTACGACAAGGTCGACGCGGCGGGGCGCAAGGAGCTGTCGGACGGCGTGAACTCACTCGCGGAGCCGCTGTCGAAGCTCGCCGCCGCCACGGCGAAGTGAGCGGAGGGCGACGGTCATGACGGACAGCGAAGACACCAAGGACACCGACGTCACCGCCACCCCCTCGCCCACCCGGCGCGCGGTGATCGGCTGGGGCGGGGCGGGGCTCGCGATCGGGGCAGCCGCGGCCGGCGGCGCGGCCGCGATGGCCCGCACCGGCGACGACGCCGAGCCGGCCGCCTCGGCGGGCGCGGCCGTCGCCTTCCACGGCCCGTACCAGGCGGGCATCGCCACGCCGGTGCAGGACCGGCTGCACTTCGCCGCGTTCGACGTCAAGACCGACGACCGCGCCGCGTTCGTCCAGCTGCTGAAGGACTGGACCGAGGCGGCCCGGCTGATGACGGCCGGGAAGGCCGTCGGGGAGGGCGCGTACGGCGGGCTGCCCGAGGCGCCGCCGGACGACACCGGGGAGGCGCTCGGGCTGAAGCCGTCCCGGCTGACGCTGACCGTCGGCTTCGGGCCGTCCCTGTTCACCCGGTTCGGCCTGGCCTCGCGGCGGCCCGAGGCGCTGGTGGACCTGCCGCAGTTCGCCGGCGACAACCTGGACGCCGCCCGCAGCGGCGGCGACCTGTGCGTGCAGGCCTGCGCGGACGATCCGCAGGTCGCGGTGCACGCGATCCGCAACCTGGCCCGGATCGGCATGGGCAAGGTCGTGATCCGCTGGTCGCAGCTCGGCTTCGGCAAGACCTCCTCCACGACGCCCGATGCGCAGACCCCGCGCAACCTGATGGGCTTCAAGGACGGCACCCGCAACATCGCCGGCACCGAGACGGACCGGCTGGAGAAGTTCGTCTGGGTCGGGGACAAGGACGTCGACGCCGACTCCGCGTGGATGAAGGGCGGTTCGTATCTGGTCGCCCGCCGGATCCGTATGCACATCGAGACCTGGGACCGCACCTCGCTGCAGGAGCAGGAGGACATCTTCGGCCGGGACAAGGGCGAGGGCGCACCCGTCGGCAAGGCCAAGGAGCGGGACGAGCCGTTCCTGAAGGCGATGAAACCGGACGCGCACGTGCGGCTCGCGCACCCCGACTCCAACAGCGGGGTGACGATCCTGCGCCGCGGCTACTCCTTCACCGACGGCTCCGACGGCCTCGGCCGCCTCGACGCGGGCCTGTTCTTCCTCGCCTACCAGCGGGACGTGCGCAAGGGGTTCATCCCCGTCCAGCGCAACCTGGCGACCGACGCGCTCAACGAGTACATCCGGCACGTGGGTTCGGCGGTCTTCGCCGTACCGCCCGGCGTCCGGGACGCGGACGACTGGTGGGGCCGGGCCCTGTTCGACGGCAGCGGGAAGGGTGCGTAGCCGGTGTTCTCCAACTACCTGATCGGACTGCGCGAGGGCCTGGAGGCGTCTCTCGTCGTCTGCATCCTCATCGCCTACCTGGTCAAGACCGGCCGCCGGGACGCGCTGAAGCCGGTGTGGGCAGGCATCGCCGTCGCGGTGCTGCTCGCGCTGGGCTTCGGCTCCGCGCTCGAATTCGGCTCCCAGGAGCTGACGTTCGAGGCGCAGGAGGCGCTCGGCGGCTCCCTGTCGATCATCGCGGTCGGCCTGGTGACGTGGATGGTGTTCTGGATGCGGCGCACCGCCCGGCATCTGAGGACCGAGCTGCACGGCAAGCTGGACGCGGCCCTCGCCATGGGCACGGGCGCGCTGGTCGCCACCGCGTTCCTCGCCGTCGGCCGGGAGGGCCTGGAGACCGCCCTGTTCGTGTGGGCGTCGGTGCACGCGGCCGGGGACGGCACCCCGCGCCCGCTGATCGGCGTGATCCTCGGCATCGCGACGGCCGTCGCGCTCGGGTGGCTGTTCTACCGGGGCGCGCTGCGGATCAACCTGGCGAAGTTCTTCACCTGGACGGGGGGCATGCTGGTCGTCGTCGCGGCGGGCGTGCTGGCGTACGGCTTGCACGACCTCCAGGAGGCCGACTGGCTGCCGGGCCTGACGGACAAGGCCTTCGACGTCAGCGGCACGATCCCGCCGGACAGCTGGTACGGGACGCTGCTGAAGGGCGTGTTCAACTTCCAGCCCGATCCGACGGTCCTCCAGGTCACGGTGTGGCTGCTCTACCTGGTCCCGACGCTCGCCCTGTTCCTCGCCCCGGTAGGGTTCGCCTCCGGGAAGGGGAAGGTGAAGGCACCTGATGACCAGGGAACGCAGCCTGACGACCGGCCGTCCACGGCTCCTCGGGCGTGACCGGAAGGCAACCGTCGCCGCCACGCTCACCGTCGTCTCTCTGACGGCGAGCGGCTGCGTGGTGGTCCACGGGGAGCGCGAGGTGCTCCCCGCCGTGTCCCGGGCCGAAGCGGCCGAGGCGCTCCAGGAGTTCACGACCGCGTACAACAAGGCCGACGCGGCGTACGACGGTTCCCTCGACGCCGGTCACACCACGGGCGCGCTCGGCGCGATCGACGCCGCGCGGCTGAAGGCGGGCCGGGCCAACAACCCGGGCGGCAACCCGCGGCACACCCCGCTGACGCTGACGGACGTCAAGTACACGATCGTCAAGAAGGCGGGCTGGCCTCGGTGGTTCGTCGCCGACGCGAAGGCCAACAAGGGCGGCGACGCGCGCTGGGTGCTGGTGTTCACCCGGGACGCGCTGTCGGACCCGTGGGAGGCGGCGTACCTGACGCTGGTGGCCCCGGGCGCAATGCCCGCGTTCGCGAAGGACAAGGACGGCTGGGCGCAGGCCGTTCCGGCCGGATCGCGTGGACTGTCCCGCGTTCCCGGCGAGTTGAGCAAGGACTACACCGCGTACCTGCGGAGCGGCGGGACCACGTTCGCCGACGGCCCGTACACGAGCGAGCTGCGCTCCGCTCGGGCGAAGAACTCGATCAGGCCGGGCCTGGTCACGCAGTACATCGACGAGCCGCTCACCGACGGGGACTACGCGCCGCTGGCGCTGCGCACGGCGGACGGCGGGGCGCTGGTGTTCTTCGCCACGCACCACTACGTGAAGCAGACGGCCGCGGCGGGGACGTCGGTACCGGCGCCCAACCAGAACGTGCGGGCGCTGACGACGGGAGAGGTGTCTCGTGCGCTGACCATGGAGTTCGTGGCGAACGAGGCGGCCGTCGTGCGGGGTGGGCCCGCCGGGGGCAAAGGCGTGTCGTTGCTGAGCCGGCTCGAGGGGCTGACGGCGGCGAAGGGCGAGTAGGTCTCGTCGTCCGGTGCGGGCCGGTGGGGGCCGGTCGCGCCCACGCGGCGGAGCCGCACATGGTCACAGCCTCGCGCTCCTGGGTGGGTGTCCGCGCCCTGCGTGGTCAGTGGCGGGGGGGCCAGGCCGCTGTCGCCTGGTCCGCATCGTCGCCCACGTGCCTCGCGCACGCGTCCGTGAGGGGCTCCAGGAGGGTCAGGGGGTCGGGGAGGGGGTGTTCGGGGCCCCGCAGCCAGCGGACGGACTGGCCGTCGTCCCCGGGGAGCCGGGCGGGCGGGACGAGGACGTAGGAGCCGCGGCAGTGCCAGCGCAGGCCGGGGTGTTCGTCCATGGTCTCGGGGTGGCAGTCCAGCGCGCACGGCCACCACTCGTCCTCGTCCTCGGGGGTGCCGCGGGTGAGGGCGAAGAAGAGCATGCGGCCGTCGTCGCCGACGGCGACCGGGCCGACCTCGACGCCGGAGCCGAGCAGCCGGTCGAGGGCCTCGCGTCCGGCTTCCAGGGGCACGTCCAGCACGTCGTGCGTCATACCGGTCGCGGTGATGAAGTTGGCCTGCGGCTGGTGGCCGGCCCAACGCTCGATCTGGGCGCGGTCGGTGGTCGCCTGCGTCTGCCAGGCGAAGGAGACGGGGTGCCGGCCGGGGGTGGGACAGCCGACCCGGTCGCACGAGCAGCGGTAGCCGGAGACCGGGTGGGCGGCGGGCGCGAGGGGCAGTCCCGCTCCGGCGGCGGCGAGCAGCAGGGCCTCACGGCCGCCCTCGTCGGCGGCTTCCTTCGGGCGGCGTCCGCGCAGCCACTGGGAGAGTTTGCCCTGCCGGCCGCTTCGGCCACCGAACTCCGCGCTCATCTATCCCCTTGCCTCGCTGTGGTGCGGACAGCATGCCTCATGGTCGCATCTTCCTGCGCATCGGGGGTCGGGAGCGCCGAATCGGGGCAGGTGGGACGAGCGGTGCGGATGGGGCGGGGAGTCAGCGCGGGGCGAGGCCGAACAGCGCGTAGTCGACGAGGGTGTCGGTGTACTCGTGGGTGATGGGGCCCGTGTGCTGGAGCCAGCGCTGGGCGAGCGGGGAGACGAACAGCTCCAGGGCGATGCGCGGGTCGACGTCGGCGCGCACCTGACCGGCGTGCTGCGCGGAACGCAGGCGGGTGACGTAGAGCTGGAGCTGCGGTTCGAGCAGCTTGGCGACGAACTCGCGGCCGAGCTGCTCGTTGACGAGGCCCTCGGCGGCCAGGGCGCGGGAGGGGGCGTCGAACCGGGCGTCGGCCATCTGGTCGACGGTGAGACGCAGCACCAGCTTCAGGTCGGCGGCGAGATCGCCGGTGTCCGGGATGACGTAGGGCACCTGTCCGGCGTCCGCCGCGGCCTGCTCGGACAGGTCGAGGAACGCCTCCAGCAGGACGTCGGCCTTCGATCCCCACCAGCGGTAGATCGTCTGCTTGCCGACGCCGGCCCGGGCGGCGATGCCCTCGACGGTGGTCTTCGGGTAGCCGGCCTCCGCGACGAGGCCGAGTGCCGCGTCGTAGATCGCGCGGCGGGACCTCTCGCTGCGCCGGGCGGTGTCGGGGGCCGGCTTTCCGGACTGGGTGACCATGGGTCGACCGTACCAAGGTGGTGAGACGCGGCGTCTCGGTCAGCTCTCGCCGGGGTAGCGGACGCCGATCCGGTCCCGTACGGAGTCCAGGGTGCGCATCACGGCGAGCGTGCCGTCCAGCGGGACGAGCGGGGACTCCGTCTCGCCGGCGCGCACCGCGCGCATGACTTCGAGGGCCTCGTGCCGCATGGTCGAGCGGGGTCCGTCGGCCGGGTCGGCGGCGAACTTCTCGGGGTCGCGGCCGGCGCGGTGCAGGACGAAGTGGTCGGGGTGGAAGAAGCCGGACGGGATGTCGATCCGGCCGCGCGAGCCGGTCACGGAGGCGGAGGTGCCAGTACCGCCGACGACGGAGCAGTGCAGGGCGGCCAGCGCGCCCGAGTCCCAGGACAGGGCGGCCGCGGTCTGGAGGTCGACGCCCTCGGCGGAGACGACGGACTGCGCGGCGACGCCGTCGGGTTCGCCGAGCAGCAGGTGGGCGAAGGAGACCGGGTAGACGCCGAGGTCGAGCAGGGCGCCGCCGCCCTGGGCGGGGTCGCGCAGCCGGTGCGAGGGCGGGAAGGGCCCTTCGAGCCCGAAGTCGGCCTGCACGGTGCGCACCTCGCCGATCGCGCCGTCCTCGACCAGCGCCTTCAGCCGGCGGATCAGCGGGTTGCAGTACATCCACATGGCTTCCATGAGGAAGCGCCCTCGGTCGCGGGCGAGGTCGACGAGTTCGCCCGCCTCGCGCACGTTCAGCGTGAACGGCTTCTCGCACAGCACCCCGCGGCCGGCCTCCAGACAGAGCCCGGCGGCGGTCCGGTGCGCGGCGTGCGGGGTGGCGACGTAGACGACGTCGACGTCCTCGTCGTCCGCGAGCGCGGCCCAGTCACCGTAGGCGCGGGGTATGCCGAAGCGTTCGGCGAAGGCCTTCGCGGCGGTCTCGGTGCGGGAGGCGACCGCGACGACCTCCGCGTCCGGCAGGTCGATCAGGTCCGCCGTGAACGCGGCGGCGATCCCGCCGGTCGCGAGGATCCCCCACCGCACTGTGTCCCACGTCATCCCGCCCGCCCTCGTGTGCCGTCCCAGCAGTTCGTCCGAGCTGAGAGCATAGGTGGCTCGGATGTCGGAGAGGGAGGGGTCACATGCCCGAGGGCGGGGCGCCGGCGCCGGACGCGGCACGGCGCGGGCCGGTGGAGGACGGCGGACGGGACACGACGGCGGGGCGCGCGGAAGCGGACCAGGGGGCCGCGGAAGGGGCGCTGCGCGCGCGCCGCCGGACCGGGCTGCTCGTGACGCTGATCCTCGGCGGGCTGACCGCCACTCCCCCGCTGGCGATGGACATGTACCTCCCCTCGCTCCCGGAGGTCACCCGCTCCCTGCACGCGCCGGCGGCGACCGTGCAGCTCACCCTGACCGCCTGTCTGGCCGGGATGGCGTTCGGGCAGCTGGTGGTCGGTCCGATGAGCGACCGCTGGGGCCGCCGCCGTCCGCTGCTCGCGGGCCTGGCCGTGTACGTCGTGGCGACGGTCCTGTGCGCGCTGGCGCCCACCGTGGAGGCGCTGGTCGCCTTCCGGCTGGCGCAGGGGCTGGCGGGCGCCGCCGGGATAGTGATCGCGCGGGCGGTGGTGCGCGACCTGTACGACGGTGTGGCGATGGCCCGCTTCTTCTCCACGCTGATGCTGGTCTCGGGCGTCGCCCCCGTGGTGGCGCCGCTGATCGGCGGTCAGATCCTGCGGGTGACGGACTGGCGGGGCGTGTTCGTGGTCCTGGCCGCCGTCGGGGTCGGGCTGGCGGCGCTGGTCGCGGCGAGGCTCCCGGAGACGCTGGCGCCCGCGGAACGCCATTCGGGCGGCGGCGGCGAGGCGCTGCGCGCGATGCGCGGCCTGCTCGCCGACCGGCGCTTCGCGGGCTACCTCCTCACCGGCGGCTTCGCGTTCGCCGCGCTGTTCGCGTACATCTCGGCGTCGCCGTTCGTGATCCAGGAGATCTACGGCGCCTCCCCGCAGACGTTCAGCCTGCTGTTCGGCGTGAACTCGGTCGGGCTGGTGGCGGTCGGGCAGCTCAACGGCAAGGTGCTGGTGGGCCGGGTCCGCCTGGACCGTGTCCTGGCCGTCGGCCTGACGGTCGTCGTGCTGGCGGCGACGGCGCTGCTGCTGATGTCGACGGGGGTGTTCGGCGAGGTGGGGCTGACGCCGGTGGCGGCGGCCCTGTTCGTGCTGATGTCGGCGATGGGCGTCACACTGCCCAACGCCCAGTCGATGGCGCTGATGCGGGTGCGGCACTCCGCGGGCTCCGCCGCCGCGCTGCTCGGCACGTCGTCGTTCCTCATCGGCGCGATCGCCTCTCCGCTGGTCGGCGTCGCGGGCGAGGACACGGCCGTGCCGATGGCCGTCGTCCAGCTGACGGCCGCGCTGGTGGCGGCGGCCTGCTTCGTGGGGCTGTGCCGGCCGTGGGCGGACCGGGCGGCCGAGGACGGCGGGCCCGCGCGGGCGGCCTCGCGGCCCGGGGAGGACAGCTGAGCACACCGAGACTGCGGGTCGACACCCCGGAACGTGCCGGGCTCGACAGCGAGGAGACGCGCCGGCTCGCCCGCGAGGTCAGGGCCCTCACCGCCGGAGACCGCCCGTGGGCGGCGGGCGCGGTCGTGGTCGCGGGGCGCGGCCCGGTGATCGCCGTGCGGGAGGCGGCCGGCTGGGCGGTCCGGTACACGGCATTCGACCCCGAGGCCGACGCCGGTGTGGAGGCGCCGGCCGCGGCCCGCGTCCCCATGAGCGTCGACACCCCCTTCGACCTGGCCTCCCTCACCAAGCTCTTCACGTCGGTCGCGGCGGTGCAGCAGATCGAGCGCGGCACGCTGGGCATCGACGCCCGGGTGGGCGCCTATCTGCCCGACTTCCGCGCGGCCGCCGCCCACGGCCTCACCGTCCGCCAGCTCCTCACCCACACCTCCGGGCTGCGCCCCGAGCTGCCGCTGTACGACTGCGCGGACGACACGGAGCGCCTGGAGCGGCTGCGGTCCGAGGCCCCGGTCACCGAGCCCGGCCGTCATGTCTACTCCGATGTGAATCTGCTGCTCCTCCAGCAGCTCCTGGAGCGGCTCACCGGCCGCGCGCTCGACGTCCTCGTCCGCGACGGGATCACCCGCCCGCTGGGGATGACGTCCACCCGCTTCGGCCCGTGTCCCGGCGCGGCGGCGACCGAGGACCAGCGCCGCCCCTGGGCCAAGGCGGACCGGGGCATGCTGCGGGGCGAGGTGCACGACGAGAACGCCTGGGCCCTCGGCGGGGTCGCCGGCCACGCGGGCCTCTTCTCCACGGCCGACGACCTGGCGGTGTTCTGCCGCACCCTGCTGTCGGGCGGTTCCTACGGGCCCGCGCGCATCCTCGGCCCGGACTTCGTAGACCTCCTCCTGGCCCCGCCGGGCCTGGGCTTCGCGGTGGACCAGCCCTGGTTCATGGGCGAACTGGCGGGCCGCGGCGCGGCCGGCCACACCGGCTTCACGGGCACGTCCCTGGTCCTGGACCGGGCGACGGACACTTTCCTGATCCTCCTGGCGAACACGGTCCACCCCCGCCGCCGCCCGCCGGACAGCGCGCCCCGGGCGAGGGCGGGGACCCGCCTGCGGCGGGCGGTGCGGTGAGCAGGGGGGCAGGGCGGTGCGGTAGGGGCGGGGCGGTAGGCAGGGCGGGGCGGTAGGCAGGGCGGTGAGGGTGTCGTACCGCCGGTCGGCGGCGGGTGGTCGGGGCGGTGACGGGTCGGGGCGGTAGGGAGGGCGGGGCGCCCCTTTTAGAATTTCCGGGTGAACGCCCCCGTTACCCCCACGGAAGCCCTGCGCAGCAGCCTCGCCACCCTGCTCGACGGGATTCCGCCCAAGCAGGCCGCCCAGGCCGTGGACCGCCTCATCGCCAGCTACCGCGGCGGCGCCACCCCCACCGACGCCCCCATCCTGCGCGACCGCGCCGACGTGGCCGCCTACGCCGCGTACCGCATGCCCGCGACGTACGAGGCGGTCCGCTCCGCGCTGGATGCGTTCGCGGACGCCGTGCCCGAGTGGGCCCCCGCCGGCCACACCGACGTCGGCGGCGGCACCGGCGCGGCGACCTGGGCGGCGACCGCCACCTGGCCCGGAGCCCGCCCGGTCACCGTCCTCGACTGGGCCGAACCCGCCCTGGCCCTCGGCCGGGAGATCGCCGCGGCCCATCCCGACCTCCGCGACACCCGCTGGCAGCGCGCCCGCATCGACGCGTCGCTCGCCCTCGACCCGGTCGACCTGGTCACCGTCTCCTACGTGCTCAACGAGCTGCCCGCCCCCGGCCGCGCCGCCCTCGTCGACGCCGCCGCGGCCGCCGCCCGGGCCGTGGTCATCGTCGAGCCGGGCACCCCGGACGGCTACGCCCGCGTCATCGAGGCCCGCGACCGCCTGATCGCCGCGGGTTTCCGGATCGCCGCGCCCTGCCCGCACAGCTCCGCCTGCCCGATCGCCCCCGGCACGGACTGGTGTCACTTCTCGGCCCGGGTCAGCCGCTCCTCGCTGCACCGCCAGGTCAAGGGCGGCTCACTGCCGTACGAGGACGAGAAGTTCAGCTACGTCGCCGCCGCCCGTCTCCCCGTGGCGCCGGCCTCCGCCCGGGTGGTCCGGCGGCCGCAGATCCGCAAGGGCCAGGTGCTTCTGGACCTGTGCGAGAGCGAAGAGCGGCTGGACCGTACGACGGTGACGAAGCGGCACGGCGACCTGTACAAGGCGGCCCGGGACGCCGACTGGGGCGACGCCTGGCCGCCCCGCGACTGACACCCGACTCGATCTGCACAAACGGAATGACAACTTCCGCCCCATAGTCACCGGTCGGAGGCTTATGCTCGTCCCACTCTCCATAGAAGCTTCACACTCGGAGTGCCGGAATCCCGTCGACCGCATCCGAAGGGGGAGGACGGCAGCCGTTCCACGGCGCGGGTTGGGGGTGGGTCTCGCGCGGGCCGCGAGGAACACACCGCCCCGGGGAACGGCTGCCGTACGACGGGGCTCCTTGCGAGCCCCTCAGGCCTGGCCGGTCTCGAACCGGGAGATCCGCCCGTCCTCCTCCACGACGAAACGCCACTCGGTCCGCATCTCGCCCCAGGTGTCGTTGCTGTAGTGGGCGAGGATCGCCCGGCCGCCGTTCGACTCGTTGTCGACCCGCAGGTGGCCGTGGGTGGAGAAGATCTCGCGGTCGACCCACTCGGCGAGGTCGCGGTCCAAGCCGTCGTCCGCCATGGTCGCGTCCGGTGTGAGGAGGCGCAGGAAGGCCTCCCGGTCATGGGAGTTGACGGCGCTGACGAAGGCCCGTACGGCCGGGTCGCGGAGTTTCGCGGTCTGGATCGTCATACCGGTCACCCTCACACCGCCCCCCGCACCCCGCCACCCGAACGGCGTCCACGACGGGCCGGACGGGTGTGAGGGGTGCGACGGTGGACAACCGGAGGGGGAGCACCCATGTCCGTCCGCGCTGGAAGCCGGGAGTCACCATGACCGCATACGACCGACGTGATCTGGGCCTGTTGCTGCTACGGCTGGGCACCGGCGGAGTGCTGGTCGCACACGGCACGCAGAAGCTGTTCGGCTGGTTCGGCGGCCATGGCCTGGAGGGCACGGGCCAGTTCATGGAGTCCGTCGGCTACGCGCCCGGCAAGGCGAGCGCCACGGCGTCGGGCCTGGCGGAGGCCGGCGGCGGCACGCTGCTGGCGCTGGGCCTGGCCACCCCGGCGGCGGGCGCGGCGGCGGCCGGCGCGATGGCGGGCGCGTCGGCGGTGCACGTCCCCAACGGCTTCTTCGCGCAGAGCGGCGGCTACGAGTACGCCGCCTCCCTCGCCCTGACCGGCACGTCCCTCGCGATCACCGGCCCCGGCCGCTACTCCCTGGACCACCTCCTCGGCCACACGGTCAACCGGAACTGGATGGTTCCGGTGGCGCTCGGCGTGACCGCGGCGGCCACATCGGTGATCGTGGGCCTGCGCAACAAGCGGCTGCGGCAGCGCAAGGAGGGCGAGCAGGAGCCGCTGTTCGAGGAGTGAGGTCCACGGGGGCCTCTCGGTGGGGCAGGCTGGCCCCCATGACCGACAGCGCCGCCGAGGCCGACGACCTCTGGACCATCGTGGACGCCCTGCACATGTGGCTGAACGTCGGCCGGCCTGCCGGGCGGGACCACGAGACCCTGCTGCTGCGCATCCTGAAGCTGTCGGAGGAGGTGGGCGAGACGGCGCAGGCGGTGATCGGCGCGACGGGCCAGAACCCGCGCAAGGGCACCACCCACACCTGGGAGCAGGTCCAGGCGGAACTGTGCGACGTGGCGATCACGGCGCTGGTGGCCCTGCGAACCCTGACCCCCGAGGCGGAGGGCGTATTCCTCCATCACCTGACCCGGGTGGCGCGGCGCTCACTGCCCTGACCGGGCGGGCGGCGACTCACCCGGAGTCCGGCGGCACCGGAATCGCAGTACCGTTTTCCAGTACCACCAGGGAGGGTGCCGCGATGACCATAAGCGCCGGCGAGGCCAGCAGGGATCTCTTCCCGCTCATCAAGCGCGTCAATGACGACCACACCCCCGTGCGCATCAGCTCCAAGAGCGGCGACGCCGTACTGATGTCCGCCGAGGACTACGACTCCTGGCAGGAAACCGTCTACCTGCTGCGCTCCCCCGCCAACGCACGAAGTCTCATGGAAGCCGTCGCACGGGACAGGGCCGGCGAGGCAGGAACGTCCACGTCGACCCGGCCGAATGGGAGGACTTCCTCTCCTGACTCGGCTCGGACCGCGCCATGGCCCGAAGGATCACCCGGCTGATCGCGGAGATCCAGCGCACCCCCTTCACGGGCGTCGGCAAGCCGGAGCCCTTGAAGGGTGGCCTGTCCGGCTACTGGTCACGGCGGATCGACGACGAACACCGGCTCGTCTACCGGGTGGACGACAATCGAGTGGACGACAAGGAAGTCAAGGCACCGGGAGATCGTCACGCCGGCCCCGCTGCGGTCCGGTTCTCAGCAGGGCTTTTGCGCGTCAGGCTTGAGGGTCCTCCACCTTGACGACAACATGCTCTGCACCGAGCTGTTCGGCGGGTGCCGCATCGAAGGAATCGTGCTCTTCGACGACTTCGCCGTCCAGGACCTCCTCGTCCGTCACTCGCTGCGACGGATCCGCCAGCGGCAGGCCGGCGAGGTGTTTCTTGAGCCTCTTGGCCATCGGAAGGTAAGTCGCAAAAGTGAGGGTGCCTGAGACTGCGGCACCTACGAGGGGGATGGCCTTCGAGACGGTCGTCGCGAAGGACTGCGTCGTCATCCTGACACCGAGGTAGCCCGCGACTCTCTTCACCATGGGGTAGACGACCCCATGGGTGAGCGCCTTCTTGGGCAGCTGCTTGGCGACCTGCTCCGCCATCATCCCCGCGACTTTCCCTACCGCGGCGTTCGCCGACTGGGTGCCGAACATCACGCCGAAGAACAGCGTGAGCACCGCCTTGGTCGCATCATCGACGTCATCGCCCTCGTCGGAGAACAGATCGGGCCAGCTGTAGAGATAGGCGAGCTTCTGCGCGATACGCAGCATGTGGCCGAAGTATTGAGCCGTGTCGGCCGGAATCGTGGCGGGAAGAGCGAGGATGCCGGGGATACCGGCGGCGGCCGAGAGAGCGCTGACCTTGGCGGTCTCGTAGCGGATGGAGTCGTTGGCGACCTTGTCGAGGACCTCGACGGTGATGCCCGCCGCCGCGGGGGTCTCATCTATCGCGCGCCGGATGTCTTCCTCGGAGCAGTGGCGCGCCAGCGTACTTCGGAGGTACGCCCCCCGGTCGATACGCACACCCGGAAGCTTCGCCGCCGCCAACAGCACCGAGAAGAAACGCGACTCGGAGTTCTCGACATCTTTACCGTGCGCCATGGCAGAAAAATCTACAGTAGCTTCGTGCTACAAGGGCCCTGTATGTTCCGCCCCGTTGAGGCTTCGTCACGTCAGTCGCCCGAGAACCCTGGACGCCCGAACACGTCGCCGAGCAGGTGGCCCGGTTCGCCGGATTCGCCGACCATTACCTGGACGCGGTCGCCCTGTTCGCAATGCTGTCCACTCGACTCAGGACGACCGGCAGCGACCAGGCAAGGAACGCACTGCGCTGATGACCAACCTCCCCGTGGACGACGACGCCGCGGGAACGCCGGGCGCCGAGCTCGCCGCCGACGCCGTCACCCACGGCCCCGTGGGGGCCGGGACTTCGAGGTGCGGCTGACCCCCAGGAAATCCGGCGACGTCAAGGCTCACTTACCTGCCAAGGCTGCGCGCCACGAACGTCATGTGCTGAACATTCCCCACTCGGTTCCACGTGGCGTGATTGCCCGTACTGGTCCTGCCCTGAGCTCGGTCGCGCAGCCACCTCTCCCCCGGGCCCGCCTCGGGGCCCCGGAAGGCCGTGAGGCGCGTGAGGCTTTGGGCAGCCTCACGGTTCGCGTCGTCGTACTGCCTGCCGTGCGGCACCTTGGCCAGGTGGTAGAAGCGGGCAGCGGTGTAGCGGAGGATGCCCCAGGGCGGGCCGCCGCCGCGGGCGGGCGGGGGTTGCGCGACGTAGGTGGCGGGGTGGATTCCGTAGTCGCCGTAATGGAGTCGGGAAAGGTACGGGCGATCACCGTGCTGGATCTCGTGCCAGGCTTCCCAGTCCGTGCGCGGGGCCTCGTACGGAACACCCTCGCGGAAGTCGGCGGGTGGCTCGGGAAAACCGCCCGCCACCACGGTCACAGTGCACCACGAAGTGAGCGGCACCAGAGCGTCAAGGGCGCGCAGCGCCTCCTTGGCAGCTTCGGGGCGGTCGGGCAGGACAGCACAGAGGTCGAGGAAGAGGGCGGCCGGGTGGCCCGGGGAGAGCCGGTCCAGCAACTCGCGCACGTCCGAGGCCGTGCCGTCGTTCCACTCGCCGGGTAGGCGCACACGGATACCGAGCGGCTCTTCCCGCCGCCGCGCCACGGCGAGCGCGAGTGACTGCTGCGGGCCGGGGCGCCCGGGCCCGGTGACCGGCCGCAGGTTGCGGTGGTCCCACCAGTCGGGGGTGAGGGTTTCGGCCAGGACCACGGTTTCGGTTTCGTCGGCGAACGGCGCGTCCAGCCAGGCAGATCCATGACGCTGCGCCGCGGTGACCTCGTCGGCGTCCTTGCCGATCCGTTCGGCCAGCGGTTTCGGCAGCATGCCGGGACGCGGAGGCAGCGTCCACAGCGGGGTGACCCGGCGCTGTGCGTCCGGCGTCAACTCACGGTAGGCGGCCGTGGCGTGCGGCCGGGTCGGCAGGACGGGAACGTAGAGCGGTACGGACATGGCGTCCCCCTCGGCGCTGCCCGTGCACGGTGTTCATCCTTGTTTCATTCAGGGTGAAACCATGGAGCGAGGCCGGAAAGGGCGCCAATCGGCCAACGAATCCGATTCTGATTCCAAGCTGCGGCAACGGGCGCGGTTGATCCGCAGCGCACGAGGCGGCCGCTGCCACGCAAGCGACACGGACGAAGGGGAGCGTCCTGAAACCCACTCTGGCCGTACGTGAATCACAGGGCGCCGCGGCAGGTCAGTGACCTGAGCGGCAGACGAGTCGGGCTGTACGCCGGGGAGAATCACCGCAACGCTATGACCTGCGCAAACGTTCAGGGCGGGCGCTTCCGTGGCTACCTCGATGGCTACGTAAGAAGGCGCCCCCGCGCCGGAGCGGTCCGGACGGAGGCTTCGTCGCTATCGGAGTTCAGACGGTCTGCTCGATGCACTCGAAGATGGCCGAGTCCGTCTCCTGCTGCCAGGTCGTCCGTCCAGCTTCTTGCCGATGAATGCCGAGTTCAGCCGGTCGGCCAGAACAAGCACCGTCTCCGCGTACTGCACGACCTGATCTACGTCACCCCGATGGGCCCCGAGGACGGCAAGATCGCTCAATACGGCTGCGCGACGCGGCAGGGACAGCGGTTGGGCGAGGGCTACGGTGAGGGCATCTTCCGCGAGGTCGGGACGGCCGAGCTGGAGCTAGCAAGCCTCCGTTCCTCGGGGAGGCGGGAACCGTCGAAGCGGAACCAGCGGCCGTTGTGGGAGTGGCCGTCGAGGGAGTGCACCTTCTGGGCTTCGTCGAGGACCCGGGCGCAGCGACCGTGTTACGGCCGGCGCGTACGTCGTACGAGCTCTGGGGCGGAAGGTCTGCACCTTGTTCAACGAATGCGGAGGCACGCCGGGGGCGGCGGGCGGGTATGGCGACATCCCACCAGAATCCGTACTAGAGTCTGTACAGAATCAAGACTCTATAGGGGTACGGTGACAGCATGGAGATCCCCGAGGTCGTGACCGTCAGCGACGCCCGCGCCAGACTGTCGCGGATCCTGACCGACCTATCGGAGTCCGGCGCGGATGCCGACCCGGTCCTGATCGGCGCCCACCGCAAGCCTCAGGGCGTCCTCCTGTCCGTCGAGGCCTTCGAGGCACTGAGCGGCCGAGCCGCACGGCGTGCGGCCGTCGCCTCGGCCACCGGCTCCATCGAGGCCGAAGGGCTGCACGCCTCCGAGGCATCCGACCGCGACACCGAGGCGCACGTAAAGGGCGACCTCGACGCGGACACCCTTGTCGCCCGTGCGATCGCCCGCCACGGGCAGACTTCGGAGCGGCGGGCGGGGTGAACGATCCGTACGCCATGCCCAACGGCGTGCTGCGCAACAAGCTCGGTATCACCGACCAGCAGCTGCTCGATGCAGCGGAGGCGGACATCACCCGGGCGCGCCTCGTCATGCTCACCGAACGCCCCCCTGCCCGGCGCGTACGACCTCGGCCATCTCCAGGCGTTCCATGCCGCAATCTTCGGCGACATCCATCCGTGGGCAGGCGAGTTACGCACCGTGAACATCGCCAAGCGCACACCGTTCTGCCCGGCGAGAAACCTGGTGTCCTACGCCGGAGAGGTCTTCGGCCGTCTCGCCTCCTCCGGTCATCTGCGGGATCTCCCCCGGCAGGAATTCGTCGTCCGACTGGCCGAGCTGTACGGCGACATGAACGTCCTCCACCCGTTCCGCGAGGGCAACGGCCGTGCCCAGCGGGCGTTCCTGGCCCAGCTCAGCACCGCTGCGGGATACGACCTGAACTGGTCAGGCATGGACCCCCAGCGCAACGAGGACGCCTCGGTGAAGAGCTTCCTCGGTGACAACAGCCTGTTGGAGCAGTACTCGACGAGCTCATCACCACCCCGGGGTGACGCCTCTGTCTCCCGACCGGCAGGTGCGGCGCCTGTTGTCTGGCACGTGTCAGGCCGAAATGGAGTGCGCCGTTCCCAGAAACGCGGCACGCCGAGAACGCCCTGCACGGTCTCCTCTGTCTGGTTGTCGCGGAGTTGCGCTTCGAACCGGTCGGCCGTTGTCTGCTGCTCGACTTCGGTTTCGGCCACCTTCGCATACTGCGGCGAACTCGACGGTGGCCACGTAGACCGCGAGCCCATCAACTCGAGCGGAGCCTCGGCAGGAGCATTGGCACGAGGTGATCCCTCAGGGGATGAGTGCCTCGTGCGGGTGATCTTCGTTACCCATGGACGTGTCAGACGGGCCCACTACGCGGCCAGGTGACGGATGCCCGCCCGGCCCGGAGTCGCCGTCGCGGCCTGGATCCCGGTGACCTCGACCGCGACGCCCCACGCCTCAAGGAGCTTGGCCGTCTGTACGAGAGTGACCTGCGAAAACGGGAAGAGCGTGTCGGCGGTGAGGTCGGTTCCGTTCTTCAGCAGGATCGCGAAAGTGACCTTCGAAGGCCGGAAGCCTTCCGCCAGCCCTCTACCGGGCCGGGCCATGGCCACCTTGCGAGCGAACCCGTCCATGGCCTCCGGCGAGTGCAGCAGGGTCTGCACGGCGACCACGGCCTGGCCGAACAGATGGCTCAGCGCGTCGGACCCCTTGGCCCGCTTCACCATGACCAGGACGTCGTCCGGGCTCAGCAGGTCGCAGATCTCCACGCCGTTGCCGCGGTGCAGCGCCGTCCGGACGTTGTCACGGTCGAAGCAGACGTACCCGGGCCGCAGGTCGGGCACCGACTCGTTGTACGTCCGCTCCGTGTCCCCGAGCACCCAGGCCGGAAGGTCGACCGAGGGCGTGCCGGTGATGAGCCGCTCGACCTGCGAACGAATCGCCGCCAGGTACGCCTCGCCGATCTCGTACCACTGCCCGTCCAGCAGGAAGAACCGGCGGGCGTCGAGCGCCACCTCCGCCTCGATCCAGCGCAGCACGGGCGAGGTCCAGATGACGTCGCCTTTCTCCGCCCGGGTGTGCGAGTACAGGGTGACCGTGCCGTCCCGGAGCGCGCCGAAGCGCGTTCCGGGCCTCTGCACGCGGGCCCGGTTGAGGACGTACTCCAGGCTGAAGTCGTTGGTGAGGTACGCCTCCGTGCTGTGCACCTTGGTGGCGAACGCCTGGGCGGCGGCGTAGTCGTCCCAGTGGTCGGACGGGACGGCGACCGCGATACGTCCGTCCGGCTGCTCACCGAGCATGTCGTCGAGCCGCTCCTCAAGCCGTGTGACGAGGTCGTCGTCCTTGACCGGGACGATGTGCTCGACGAATTCCAGTGCCGGGCTCGGGGTCTCGTCCCGGAGGACACCGGCGATGGCCCGGATGTCCGCGACCAGGTCCGCGGCGTCGACGCCGAGCCGCATCCGCAGCCCGGTACCGCCCTCGACGCTGGAGATCTTCGTACGGTTGTCCTGGCCGATCGTGAGCCGCATCCCGTCCAGCCGGCCGCCCAGCCTGCGCACGATCTGCGCGTGCTCCTGGACGCCCAGGCTCCAGACGGGGGTGCCGCCGGGCACTAGGGTGATGTCGGTCCGTCCGCCGCCCGGCGTGTGGGCGACCAGGTCGCGGATCTGGGCGGGGTCCACCCTGCGGATCACGAAGCTCAGTCCGAACCGCCGGTCCTTGACGCGATCGGGCACCAGGCGGAATCCCTGGTCGTAGCCGATGGCGTACACCTCGCCGTCGACCGCGAGCATCAGCAGCCCGGCCGACCGGTTCACCGGCCGCGACACCTCGCACCCGGTTGTGCGGTTGATCTCGCCGCACCAACTCGCGACCGACTGCTCGAAGCTGCCCGTGACCAGCAGCGCCGGAACCCCCAGCCACTCCTCCGGGAACTGCAGTTCCGCGTCGACGGCTTCGAGCTGCTCGGGGGAAAGAACGTCGAACATCGCGTCGACCGTGGGAGCGACACCCGTGAGCCGGTACAGGGTGCGCTTGGAGGTACTGGAGGTACTGGTTGCCATGGCGCCGCTCCATCCAAAGGAGTTATGGGCAGGGGGAGGCCTGAGAATCCCGGGGAAGCCGGGAGGCCGAGTGAAAGCACACCCAGTACAGCTCTAACTGAAAGCACTGTCAAACACTTCACGCCAGTGAGGCACTGGTATAGAGTGGGGCCGTCCAGCCCGCCCGCCCCCACGTCACCCGCAGGAGCCCATGAACCAGCAGGCCAGTGCCCTCGTGACCGCCGCCGACATCTCCCGGCTGGCCGGCGTCACCCGCGCCACGGTCAGCAACTGGCGCCGTCGGCACCCGGACTTTCCCGCCCCGGCCGGAGGCACGGACACCAGCCCCACCTACGACGTCGACGCCGTACGCGCCTGGCTCTCCGCCCGTGGCCAGCTCCCCGACGACACACCGGCGGACGAACTCCGCACCGCGCTGCGCGCCCACCCCGGCGATGGCGAACCGGCCCTGCACCTGCTCCCCGCGCTGCTCGCCGCCGCCCAGCTGGGCGGGAAGGAACGTGAAGCCCTCCCCGAACTACGTGACGACGCGCTGCTGCGGTGGGCCCGGTCGGCCACGGCCGACGAAGCGGATGACGTTCCCGGAATCGAGGGCCCCGCATACCGCGCCGACGCGGTCGGACCGCTGAGGGCCTTGGTGCGGTGCGTCGCGGCGGACGGCGTCGAGGCCGCGATGGACGTCCTGGCCGAACGCCTGCTTGAGGACACCGGGGGCACCGGCACCTACCGCACGCCACGCCCCTTGGCCGACCTCATGGCCCGACTTCTGACCGACAGCGCGGGCGACTTCCCGACGAGCGTTCTCGACCCCGCGTGCGGCACCGGATCACTGCTCGCCGCGGCGGCATCCGCAGGGGCGACCGAACTGCGCGGCCAGGACATCCTGGTCACCCAGGCCGCCCAGGCCGCCGTGCGGCTCCGGCTCAGCGCTCCCGAGGCGGCGATCTCCGTACATGCCGGGGACAGCCTGCGCTCCGACGCCTTCAAGGGCCTGACCACGGTCGCCGTCCTGTGCAATCCGCCGTACGGCGTCCGTGACTGGGGGCACGAGGATCTGGCGTACGACCAACGCTGGGCCTACGGCGTGCCGCCCAAGGGCGAGCCCGAACTCGCCTGGGTCCAGCACTGTCTGGCCCACCTCGCGCCGGGCGGCCGTGCCGTGCTCCTCATGCCGCCCGCCGTCGCTGAACGCACCGCCGGCCGGCGTATCCGGGCACAGCTCGTACGTGACGGAGCCCTCCGCGCGGTCGTCTCGCTTCCCCAGGGCGCGGCCACCCCGCTCCACATCGGCCTGCACCTGTGGGTGCTCGAACGGCCCGATCCGCAGGCCGAACCTCCGGGGACGGTTCTGCTCGTCGACGCCTCCGCTTCCGAGAACCGGGACCTCGACTGGGCCGCCATCGACGACACCGTGCTCTCGGCGTGGCGGCCATATCTCGCCGACCGGGACGGCTTCACAGGGACCCCGGGCATCGCCGGCGCCGTACCGATCACGGACCTCCTCGCGGAGGCCGTGGACCTGACCCCGGCCCGCCACATCCGAACCGCTTCCCGACAAGCTCTGCGCCCCGCCCTGCTGGCCCGACAGGCATCGGAGCTGTACGGCCAACTCCACCGAGCCGCGCAGGACCTGACCGACCTCAGCGCCCAAGGCGACTGGCCACCGGCCGACGACCGCCCCCGCGACTGGCGGACAGCGACGGTCGCGGATCTGCTGCGCGGCGGCGCTCTCAGCCTGCTTCGCACCCCGCCCGCAAACCGCCGGACCCGCACCGGCGAACCGCTACCGCGGCCTGAACCAGAACCCGGCGGACGTCCGACACTCACGGCGGCCGACGTCGTGCAGAACCGACCCGCCTCCGGAACGACAGCGGACCTTCCCGCCGACGCCCCTCCCCCTTTGATCCAGGGAAGTGACGTGCTGCTCACGGAGTCACTCCGGGTAGGGCACAGTGTCGTGGCCCGGGTCGTCGAGCCGGACGAGACCGGCTGCTTCCTGGGGCCCCATCTACTGCTCTTCCGTCCGGACCAACGTCGGCTCGACCCCTGGTTCCTGGCCGGGTTCCTCGCGGCGGAACAGAACGTCAACGCCGCGGCCACCGGCACATCCATCGTTCGGGTGGACCCCCGGCGACTACGCGTCCCCTTGCTCCCACTCGCCGAACAGCAGCGCTACGGCGCCGCGTTCCGCCGCCTGCACGAGTTGCGTACCGCCGCCCACCGAGCCGACCGGGCCGCCGAGGACGTCACACGGCTCCTCAGCACCGGACTCACCGGCGGCGCACTGTTGCCGGACGGTCACGGATCGGCGTGAAACCTTCGGCCCGGCACCGCGAACGGCCAGACTTGACCTCTCCGTCCCTCGGGGACGGCGAAACCCCGGAAGGACAGTGTTGAACAGCAGTAAGCACACGGAACTGGCGAACCACGCGTGGTCGGTCGCGGACCTCTTGCGCGGCGACTACAAGCAGTCCGACTACGGCAAGGTGATCCTGCCGTTCACCGTCCTGCGACGCCTGGAGTGTGTCCTCGCCCCGACCAAGGACAAGGTCCTGGAGGTCGCCGCCCGCTACGAGAACCAGGACATCAACCCCGACCGCTTCCTGCGCAAGGCGTCCGGCCACAGCTTCTACAACACCAGCACCTACACGCTGAAGGCCATCGCAGGCGATGCCTCGCACGCGGCGAAATACCTCAACGAGTACTACGGCGCCTTCTCCCCCAACGCGCGGGAGGTCCTGGAGAGGTACGACTTCGCCCAGCAGATCAAGCGGCTGGACGCGGCGGAACTGCTGTACCAGGTGGTCGGACGGTTCGCCGACCTCGACCTGCGGCCGGTGAAGAGGGACGAAGACGGCAATGTCGTGCTCGGCGAGGACGGCAAGCCGGTCGAGATCGTCACCAACCACCAGATGGGCTACATCTTCGAGGAGCTGATCCGGCGCTTCGCCGAGCAGTCCAACGAGACGGCCGGTGAGCACTTCACGCCGCGGGAAGTCATCCGGCTGATGGTCAACCTGCTCGTCGCACCGGACAGCGATGCCCTCGCCCTGCCGGGCACCGTCCGCACGGTCATGGACCCGGCCTGCGGCACAGGCGGCATGCTCAGCGCGGCCGAGGAGCACATCACAGCTCACAACCCGGACGCCACCGTCAAGGTCTTCGGCCAGGAACTCAACCCCGAGTCCTGGGCCATCTGCCGGTCGGACATGATGATCAAGGGCCAGGACCCGGAGAACATCAAGTTCGGCAACTCGTTCAGCGACGACGGCCACACCGGCGCCACCTTCGACTACCTGCTGGCCAACCCGCCGTTCGGCGTGGAGTGGAAGAAGGTCAAGGACACGGTCGAGTACGAACACGAACACCTCGGTGAGAGCGGGCGGTTCGGGGCCGGCCTGCCGCGTATCAACGACGGCTCGCTGCTCTTCCTCCAGCACATGATCTCGAAGATGAAGCCGGTGGACGCGTCGGGGGCGGGCGGCAGCCGTATCGCGATCGTCTTCAACGGCTCCCCGCTGTTCACTGGGGCGGCGGAGTCGGGCGAGTCGAAGATCCGGCAGTGGATCCTGGAGAACGACTGGCTGGAGGGCATCGTGGCCCTGCCCGACCAGCTCTTCTACAACACCGGCATCTCCACGTACTTCTGGGTGCTCAGCAATCGCAAGTCCAGGGACCGGCGCGGCAAGGTCGTCCTGCTGGACGCGCGCGACTACTGGCGCAAGATGCGCAAGTCACTCGGCGACAAGCGAAAGGAACTGAGCGCACAGCACATCTCTGAAATCACGCGGCTCTACACGGAGGCGCTGGCGGTCCTCGACGCGGCGGAGAGGGGCGGCGGGCACGACCTGGCCGACCGGGCCGGGAAGATCAAGGTCTTCCGCAACGAGGACTTCGGGTATCACCGGATCACCGTCGAACGGCCGCTGAAGCTCCGCTTCGAGGTGACGGAGGAGACACTGGCGACCATCGTCGCTTCAAAGCCGATCGCACGGGCCACGGACGCCGAGGCATTCGTGGCGGCGCTGCGCCCGCTGGTCGGCAAGTCCTGGACGACGAAATCCGACGCGTGGATCGACCTCAAAGACGCGGTCGTCGCGGCCGGCCTGCTGTGGCCGACGGGCGCGCCGTTCGGAAAGGCGCTGCGGGAGGCGGTGGGTGTCCGGGACCCGGGGGGCGAGGTGCAGAAGGTCAAGGGCGAGCCGGAGCCCGATCCGGAGCTGCGGGACTACGAGAACGTTCCGCTGGAGGAGGACGCGGAGGCGTACTTGCGGCGGGAGGTGCTGCCGCATGTGCCGGACGCGTGGATCGACCACAGTAAGACGAAGGTGGGATACGAGATTCCGCTCACGCGGCATTTCTACGTGTACAAGCCGCCGCGGCCGTTGGGGGAGATCGACGCGGAGTTGCAGGCTCTGGAGGCGGAGATTCAGGCGCTGCTCGGGGAGGTGACGAAGTGACACGAACTCCCGTCGCCCCATGGCTTGAAGAATCCCACTGGCCAACCGTGCCAATTCGGCTTGTTGCCCGGCTTGGTTCCGGGCACACGCCCAGCCGGAGCATGCCCGAATATTGGGATAATTGCACGGTTCCCTGGATTACCCTGGCAGACGTATGGCAGTTGCGCAGCGGCACCACCGATGTCATTCAGGAGACAAAAGAAAAAGTTAGCACGCTGGGCTTGGCCAATTCGGCAGCGGTAAAACATCCAGCCGGTACTGTAATTCTCTCACGTACCGCATCAGTCGGCTACTCCGCCATCATGGGTACGGATATGGCGACGAGTCAGGATTTTGCCACGTGGACGTGCGGGCCCAAGTTGGACCCCAGGTATCTCCTACATTGCCTCAGGGCGATGACTCCGGATTTCAAGCGAATTTCCACAGGGTCCACTCACAAGACGATCTACATGCCGGACATTGAGCAATTGAGGGTTCCAGTTCCTTCGACTGCTGAGCAGCGCCGAATCGCCGACTTCCTCGATGCCGAGACCGCTCGCATGGACAGGCTTCGTTCCTCGTTGTCACGGTTCGATGGGGTCGTCCGCGAAAGAGAGCAGGCCGTACTGGCGCAGATGCTCCATCCGGGCGCCGAGAAGCCAGGTGACAGCCTTCCAAATGGCTGGAAGTGGACGCCACTGGCACACGTGACGGATCAATTCCGGCAAATTATGTACGGCATTGTCTTGCCTGGCCCTAACGTGACAGAGGGCGTTCCCATCATCAAGGGCGGCGACGTAGCAGCCGACAGGTTGTCGCTAGGCACCTTGAATCGCACAACTCGGGAGATTGAGTCGGGCTACGCTCGCTCTCGCGTCAAGGGCGGTGACATTGTTATCGCCATCCGTGGAAGCGTAGGCGAGATCGCTGTAGTGCCGGATGAATTGACTGGCGCGAACCTGACACAAGATGCGGCTCGCATTTCAGTTGCTTCTGGAATCTCCGCCGATTGGCTACGCCTTGTCCTGGAGTCACCCGCAGTGGTTCATCAAATTCAGCAGCGAGTCACAGGGGCAACAATCAAGGGCATCAACATTTGGGACCTGAAGCGTGTTCTGGTACCGACCCCCAGCTTGGCAGAGCAAGCTTCCCTTGCCGCTTCCGTCAGCCGATCACTGGGTACACATGAGGCGCTCCGCTCGCGAGTTGCACGACACTCTGCTCTCCTCACTGAGCGGCGCCAAGCCCTGATCACCGCCGCCGTCACCGGCCAGATCGACGTGTCCACCGCCAGTGGACGAGGGATCGAGGAATGATCGCGCCATGAGTCCCGCCGCGTCTCACCTCCCGATGCCGATCATCACCCGTGTCCGCGTCGGCAACTACAAGTCCATCGCCCATTGCGACGTGGCTCTCGGCCCGTTCACCGTGTTGTTCGGACTGAACGCAGCAGGCAAGTCGAACTTCCTGGACGCCTTGCGCTTCGTCCGCGACGCGCTGTTGGACGGTCCGGCCGAGGCTGTGGCGGCGCGTGGCGGGTGGGAGGAAGTTGTGCGCCGGGTCCCTAAGCCGGCGACCTCCTGCACGATCGGTCTGGAGTTTTACCTGCCAGCGTTCCCTCCCCATGACAGGAAGCCATGGGTGGGGTCGTACGAGATCACCCTCGCACCGGCGGCCGCCGCCAGGTTGGGCCGCGACACAGGATCTGGTTTCCGCATTCAGCGTGAGTTCTGCGAAATGCACCGACCTGGCGATCAGAGCGGGACTGACACCAAGCGATTCGAGGTGCGAGACCGCCCGGAAACGGGACATCGTAAGGGTCGACTGGAGCTTGCACGAGTGGCTGACACAGAGCCGTTCTTCAAACTTCACGGGACGCTCGCGGATATGTTCTTCTACAGCCCTGACCTGTCCAACCTCCGTGCGGTCCGTCCCAACACGCCAACCGCCGGGATGCTGAAGGAGGACGGCAGCGGCCTCGGCCCGGCACTGGCCGCGCTCGGCGAGCGGCAGCGGGAGCGCATCTCGCAATATCTCGGGGCGATCGTGCCCGGAGTCGTAGAGGTCGGCCCCACAGACCCCTCCGCCGACTACATCGCGGCGCGGATCAGCTTCGCCGCTGACGGCGACACCGAACCGCACATCTTCCGGGCCGAGTCCATGTCGGAAGGGACCATCCGCGCCATCGGTCTATTGACCGCACTCTTCCAGCACGACGCCCGCGACGGGTGGATTCCGCTCATCGCCGTCGAGGAGCCCGAGTTGGCGCTGCACCCACTCGCGGCCGGAGCCCTCTACGACGCGCTCACGGAAGCCAGTGAGCACGTACAGGTTCTCGCCACCACACAGAGCACGGAGCTGTTCGACCGTAAGGAGGCCGACCTGTCGGCCATCCGCGTGGTCGCCGCCGAGCACGGGGTCACGGTGATCGGCGAAGTCGACCCGGTGAGTCGGTCGATCGTGGCCGACGGCCTGGCCACCACGGCCGAGCTGCTGCGCTCCGACCAACTACGCCCGGTCGTCCAGCCCCCAGCCCAACCGGACGAGCAACCGGAGGGTGAGGAGTGAACCAGCCGAGAGTCACGATCGCCTCCGTCGTGGAGGGCGAGGGCGAGATCGGCGCGCTGCCGGTCCTTCTCCGGCGGCTGATGTACGAGGCTGAGATCTGGGACGCCGACATCCAGCCGCCCTTCCTGGTCGACCGTGGCCGCCTCGTCAGGCCAGGCGGCGTGGAAAACGCCGTGGAGGCCCAGGCTCGACGTGTACCCGCCGACCACCCGGGCGGCATCCTGGTCGTGATCGACGCCGACGACGACTGCCCGGCCAGCCTCGGGCCTTCGCTGCTCGCGAGGGCCGAAGCCACCCGCCCGGACCGCCGGACGGCTGTCGTGCTGGCGAACCGGGAGTTCGAGGCGTGGTTCCTCGCATCGGCACCCTCCCTCAGCGGCCGGGCGGGGCTCGCCGAGCAGCTGGAGGTTCCGGCCGACAGCGAGACGCGACGCGACTGCAAGGGCTGGCTGACCCACCAGCGGCGCGACGGGGTGCGGTACCGCCCCCGGGTGGACCAGCCGGCACTGACCCAGGACATGGATCTCGACCTGGCCCGCGGCAACTCACCGTCGTTCGACAAGTTCTGCCGCGACATCACCTATCTGGTTACCGGAAAGCGGGGGGAATAGCCGCTCATGTCCGTCCACGACGAAGCAGCATTCGGAAACGCCATAGTCGCCGCCCTGTTGGAGCGCGGTTGGAGTGAGGGAAACAAGCAGGACTACCAACCCCAACTCGGCCTGGACACCGCCCAGCTCTTCGAGTTCATCGGCAAGACCCAAGCCGACGACTGGGCCGAACTGATCGCCCTCTACGGTGACGACGCCAACGCCGCCCAGGCCGGGTTCGCCAAGCGCGTGGACCAGGCGATCGGAACCGACGGTGTGCTGGACGTACTCCGCAAGGGCGTGAAGGACCACGGAGTCCTGATCAGGCTCGCGTACTTCAAGCCGTCGCTCGTAGCTTCGGACGCTGTCCTGGACGACTATCGGGCGAACCGGCTGACCTTCGTCAAGGAATTGCAGTACGCGGCGAAGCAGGCGGACAAGGGCAACGAGCTGGACCTCACCCTGTTCCTCAACGGAATCCCGCTGGCGACTGCCGAGTTGAAGAACGCCCTCACACGGCAGGGAGCGGAGCACGCGAAAGAGCAGTACCGACTCAAGCGGGACCCCACTGAGCTGATCTTCGCGCGACGCGTCATCGCGAACTTCGCCATCGACACGGACGTGGTCTACGTCGCGCCCGAACTGCGCGGCAAGCTGACGCGGTTCCTGCCGTTCAACACGGGATCGGAGGGCCCAGGGAGGCCCGGCGGTGCCGGGAATCCTGCGCCCACCGTCCCCGGGACGTACGCGACTTCCTACCTCTGGGAACAGATCTGGGAGCGGGACACCTGGCTGGACCTGATCGAGCGGTTCGTGCACCTCAGCAAGGAGAGGGGCCCGGACGGACGGACACGGAAGAAGCTGATCTTCCCGCGCTACCACCAGTGGGACATCGTCAAGAAGCTCGCCGGCCACGCGGCCCGCCACGGTGCCGGTCACAACTACCTGGGGATGGCCTCCGCAGGTTCCGGCAAGTCGAACACCATCGGGTGGCTGGCGCACCGCCTGTCGTCGCTGCACACGCCTACCGACCCCGCCGAGATCGACCCCGATGCCCTGGCCGCCGGACTCAAGCCCGGTGTGCCCGTCTTCGACAAGGTCGTGATCATCACCGACCGCCGCAATCTCGACGCCCAGCTCCGCGAGACCGTCGGCAGCTTCGAGAAGACCGCCGGTCTGGTCGTGAAGATCGATGAGAAGCACGGCGCGAAGTCCGACCAGCTCGCCAAGGCACTGTCCCGCGAGACCGGAAGAATCATCACCGTCACGCTGCACACCTTCCCTGCCCTCATCGACTACCTGCGCCGCAACCCGACCGAGATACAGGGCCACAACTTCGCGATCATCGTGGACGAGGCGCACTCCTCGCAGTCCGGCGACGCGGCCACGGCCGTACGCGCGGCGCTGCGTGACCTCGGCCTGGACTCGGACTCCGACGACGCCGGGGCAACCGAGGTGGAAGTGGCGGCTGCCACCACCGATGTCAAACTCATCCGCAAGGCCGCCCAGCGCAGCAAGGCCTCCAACCTCTCCTACTTCGCGTTCACGGCCACGCCCAAGGATAAGACGCTCGAACTCTTCGGCACCCTGGACAGCGTGAAAGGCAAGCCTACGTACGTCCCCTTCCACACGTACTCGATGCGCCAGGCCATCGAGGAAGGCTTCATCCTCGACCCACTGCGTACCTACGTCACGTACGACACGTACTGGAAGCTGGTGAACAAGAACCCGGACGAGCGCGAGGTGGATCCGTCCAAGGCGAATCCCCTGCTCGCCCGGTACGCGCTCACGCACGACTCCACCGTGACGCAGCAGGCGCAGGTGATCGTCGAGCACTTCCGCACGCACACCGCCGGCCGGCTCGGCGGGCGGGCCAAGGCCATGGTAGTGACGGCCTCCCGGCACAGTGCCGTGCAGATGGCCCGTGCGATCAGGAAGTACGTCGGCGACAACGCGTACGCCGACCCCGGCGTTCTGGTCGCGTTCTCCGGCAGCCTTACGTACGACGGCGAGGAGACGACCGAGCCGAAGGAGAACGGCGGTCTGGCCGAGTCCGCGCTGCCGAAGGCGTTCGCGTACACGCGCAAGGACGACAAGGCCGTGCGCACCGGCGGGACGGTGACTCAGCGCGAGTACCGCATCCTGGTCGTCGCCGAGAAGTACCAGACCGGCTTCGACCAGCCGCTGCTCACCACGATGTACGTGAACAAGAAGCTCGCGGGCATCAGCGCCGTCCAGACCCTCTCCCGTCTGAACCGCACCGCCGACCGCAAGTCGCAGGCGGACCTGGCCGTACTGGACTTCGTCAACGACGCCGAGGACATCAAGGAGTCCTTCCGCCCGTACTTCGAGGAGGCGAACACCCTTCCCTCCGACCCCAACCTGCTCTACATCGCGCAGAGCCAGGTCATGCAGCCCGACATCCTCGTCGAGGAGGAGATGCGGGAATTCGCCGACGCCTATCTGGCGGCCGAGGAGAAGGCGGCGGGCTCGGTGGCCCGCTGGGAGAAGCTGCATGCGGAGCTGTACCGGCAACTCGCCCCAGCTGTCCAGCGGTTTACCGACCTGCTGGACCGCAAGGACGAGGCGGGCGACCCCGACGAGGAAGCCGCCGAGGCCGCCGAGCAGTTCCGCGCGGATCTCAACGACTACGTACGGAAGTACGGTTTCCTCTCGCAGATCGTGCCCTACCGCGACGCCGACCTCGAATGCCTCTACCTCTACGGCCGTCACCTGCTCAACCGCCTGCCGCGACGCGGAGACGGCGGCGTCGACATAGGAGACGTCGACCTCAGCCACCTGCGCATCCAGAAGACCGGCGAGCACGACCTCGCGCTCACCTCCGAGGGAGCGGCGGAGCTGCGCGGCTTCGGCGAAGGTGCGGGCGGCGCCAAGGAGCCGGAGAAGTCGCTGCTGTCGGAGCTGATCGAGAAGTTCAACGACAAGTACGGCACCAGCTTCACTGATCAGGACGTGATCACGCCGTTCTCGGAGGCGAAGGCGGATCCGAAGGTACGCGCCGCCGCCGTCAACGACGAGGAGAACTTCGGTCTCGTCTTCGACGAGGTCTTCGAGGACAAGATGGCCGAACACATCGACACCATCGCCGACATGGGACGGCAGTACTTCAGCCACGACGACAGCTTCAAGCAGTCGCTCAACCAGAGTGCGCGCCGGGCAGCCTGGCGGATGATCCGCCGGGAGGAGAACATCGACGACGAGGCGGCCTGACCTGCCCGGACTTCCGTCCCCTCCCTGACGACCACTCCCCTGGTCAGCCTCCCTCGTGGAAGGAGAGCCCCGCGATCACGGACGTTCCGCGCGTGGGGCGGGGCCGGACCGTCCAGGCAGTGGCGAGGCTCTCGACGAGGATCAGGCCTCGACCGCTCTCGGAGTCGGCGCCCGGGTGCGCCAGTTCGGGTTTGCCGGAACCCGGGTCGGAGACGGCGAGCCAGTAGTGTCCGTCGGCCGGCCACAACACGAGTTCGACGAGGTCCCCGTCCTCCCCGCAGGCGCCGTGGCGGATGGCGTTGGTGAGCAACTCCGAGGTCAACAGGCCCAGGTCGTAGCCGAGTTGTGGACGGAGGGCATCCGGCAGCGATTCGGCGACCGCGTGCCGGGCCCGCCGTACGGAGGCGGGATGGGCGGGGAAGCGCCAGTGGGCAGGGACGAGGGGGATCTCCGGCATGGCGAACTCCACGACTCTGTGAGGGGTTTGAGGTCGCCGGTGGCCTACCGCCCTGGTCGCGGGCACACCCGTCCCAGGGCGGACGGGCATGCGCGCGCGGTGCGCTTCCGGCATTGCGGTGTGTAGCGTGCGCGATACCGACAGTAGAGGAGGTGGTGGTAAATTTTCCACGCGCTCAAGAAAATTCACCACGAAGAGCTTGGGTGGCCTTCGAGTGCGATCGAGTGGACCAACTGGATGGAAGGAACTCCATGCCCCCGAGGACGACCCCCACGGAACGGCAGAAGCGACTGGGAAGTGAGCTGCGGCGTATCCGTACGGGGGCAGGCATGTCCGCAGAGTTCGCGGCGGGCCTACTGGGTGTGGACCGAGGAAAGATCTCGAACATCGAGTCAGGAGTCCGGGGTATCAGCGCCGACCGCCTGCGCACACTGGCTTGCAACTGCGATGTGACCGATGAGGCGTACGTCAATGCTCTCGTCGAGATGGCCGAGTCGAGTACGGGCTGGTGGGAACGCTATCGAGGCACCCTGCCCCAAGGCCTGCTGGACATCGCAGAATCGGAGAGCAGCGCTGTACGCATGCGCGGTGCCAACACCGTGCACGTGCCAGGCATGCTCCAGACATCAGAACAGGCGATGGCCATCTTCCGCGCTGCGGTTCCTGCCCTGCCCGAGCACGAGGTTGCTCTGCGTCTCGCGCTGCGTTCGGAACGCCAGCAGGTGATCACCGGTGACACTGCGATCCCGTATGTCGCCGTCATCCACGAGGCCGCGCTGCGGATGCAGTTCGGCGGTACCGACGTGGCTCGCGCCCAGTTGCAGTACCTGGTGGAGGTCTCCGAACTGGACAACGTCACCGTGCTCGTCGTCCCCTTCGCCCACGGCGCATTCCCTGGAGCCGGGCAGACCGTCGTCTACATGGAAGGACCCGTACCGCAGCTCGATACAGTGCAGGTGGACAGCTCCCACGGACCCACCTTCCTCCACGCCGAAGGGCAGGTGGCGAAATACCGGGCACAGCTCGATCTGTTGGAAGGTCTGGCACTGCCGCCAGAGCAGTCCCGAGACTTCATTCGTGAACTCGCACGCCAACTGTGAGGAGCACCCGTGCCCGACATCACCTGGGAATCCCCCTTCTGCGCCGAAGGCAGTTCCTGCTTCCGCCTCGGCACGGACGCCGAAGGCAACGGCTACATAGCCGTCAACGGCCAAGAGGACCGATACCTAACCGACTCCCTCGAAGCCCTGCGCACCCTCATCACCGATATCAAGGCCGGCAAAGCCGACCACCTGCTGTAACCCCTGCCGCGTGCCCCGCCGATAGGTACCGTGTACAGCGATCGACTGACGTGGCATCAGGACGACGGGGGGCGCAAAGCGTGTCGCAGGGCAGGAGAATCGGCGAGCAGGGCCGCTATGAGCTGATCGACGAGATCGAGTCCGGCGGTATGGGCACGGTCTGGCGCGGCTACGACGCCATCCTCGACCGAGAGATCGCGGTCAAGCTCATCCGACCCGACGTCGTCGCATCGCCCGTACAGGCACAGGAGTTCGCCCGCCGCTTCGAACGCGAGGCGCGCGTCACCGCACGCATCGGCCACCATGGCGTGCCGCAGGTGTTCGACGCGGTACTCGACGAGACGTCGTACGACCGGCTGTACCTGGTGATGGAGTACGTGCGCGGGATCTCCCTGCGCAGGGTGCTGGCAGGCGCGGAGGACGGAGCGGCGGCGCGGCTCCCGGTGAGCTGGGCCGCGTCGATCGCGGCGCAGATCTGCACCGTGCTGTCGTACGCGCACGCCATCCCGGTCGTGCACCGTGATCTGAAGCCGGACAACGTCCTGATCGCCGCTGACGGCACGGTCAAGGTGCTGGACTTCGGCATCGCGAAGCTGCTGCACACGGACGTCACCCGGCTCACGGCCACCGGCAGCCGGATCGGTACCAGCCGGTACATGCCGCCCGAGCAGATCGACGGCGCGCAGATCACCCCACTCAGCGACCTCTACGCGCTCGGCTGCGTGCTGCACGAACTCCTCGCCGGAGAGCCGGTGTTCAGCGGCGACAACGACTACCAGCTCCTGCACCAGCACATGGACGTGCCGCCGAAGCCGTTGCGCACCCTGCGGCCCGAGGTGCCGGAGGACCTGGAGGCGCTGACCCTGGACCTGCTGGCCAAGGTGCCCGAGCAGCGTCCCGTCGACGCGTACGCGGTGTACGAGCGTCTGTCAGCGCACCTGCCGCAACCGGGATCGGCAGCCGAACCCGTGGCCCCCACCCACGGCGGCTCCCCTTCCGAGGTTCCCGACCCGACGGTGGTCTACCGGCAGCCGAACGCACCCTTGCGGCGGACCACGACGCCCGCGCTCTCACCCGAGCCGGCGACTCCGGTGCCTGTCCCGGCACGCGTCGACACCGCGCTCCGGGACTCGATCCGGGACGCCTACGCCAGGTCCGCGGACCTCGCCGAAAGCGGACGGTTCGCCCAGGCTGCGGACGTCCTCAAGGCGGTGATCGCCACGGCGGCCACCGCTCTCGGCGCGCACAACCCCCGTGTGCTCGGTCTGCGGCGGCAGCGCGCGGCGGTCCTCATGGCCGGCGAGGACTTCCGGCGCGCCTTGCCCGAGTTCGACGCGCTGGCCGCCGTCTACGCCCGTACCTCGGGACCGTCCAGCGAGAGCGCGCTGGAGTGCCGCCGACGCGCCGCCCACTGCCGGGCCAACCTCGGCCAGGCCACCGCCGCCCTGCAGGAGTTCCAGGAGGTGCTGGAAGTCGTGTCCGACGCGGCCGGAGACGCCTCCGAGACCGCTCTCGACCTGCGCCGCAGCATCGGCCTCCTCCTTTTCTCCGAGGGCCGCCGCACCGAGGCCGAGGGGGTCCTCGACGCCCTCCACGAGGACATGTGCGTCCTCCTCGGCGAGGACGACGAGGAGACCCGCGAGATCGCTGATCTCCTCGCCCGGCTGCGCGGCCCCGAGGGACCGCGCCCCTACTGACGTCCTGCCGATGCGGTGTACACGCCGTCAGGCCTCGTCCTCTTCGCTGTGGATGCGCTGAGCCAGATCCCACAGGCTCAGTCCGTCCGACTGGAACCAGCGAGCTGTTCCCTGATTGGCAACCGGGCGGTCGCCCCAGTCGGCGTCCGCCCACATCTTCGACACCAGCCCGGACGGCGAGTACTGCTTCTCGTCGTACGCCCACAGGATCGATTTGGTCCGGTGATTGACCCAGGTCGCCTGGCGCCGCCGCTCGTCCTGGACAAGCCACTCCTCCATGGCGTCGCGCTCGGGCTCGTTCAGAGCCACGTACCGGAGAGGCGCTCCGTCCTTGATGACACGGCGGTCGACCAGGAGCGGCACGGTGTTGGGACGACGCGGCTTGCGCTCCTTCACGGGAGGTGCGGGAACGGCGACGCCATCGGCCAGGTCGCCGAGGACATGCTTCGCGAGCTCCCGGCACGTCCCCGCGGTCTGGAAGGCGGTCCTGATCTGGGGACGCGGCCCGTAACGAGTCACGATTTCGTGCGTCAGCCGTCGTACCAAATCCGGTACGAGGGCGGGAATCTTCTCCAGGACCTCGCTGTCCCAGTCGAAGTCGGGGTCATCGATACTCGTGGCGCCGAGATGCTGAAAGAGCAGGTGGGTGACGAGAAAGCCACCATGCTCGGTGGTCGCGGCCTCGCGGCTGTTCTGACCACTGCCCAGTTCGTAGACCGCGCTCCGTGCCGCGCGCAGCGTGAGCACGGAGCGCCACACCTTCTGCGGGGAGGGTTCGCGTTTGAACAGCAGGGTGTGGCTCCCCTTTGGGCCCTGCTCCCAGAGGTTCTCCGTCGAACTGGCGGCCCGGGCGGCCTGTTCCGCATCCGGGTACAGGCACGCGAGTGCGAGAGCGAGTTCGTCCAGTGAACAACCGGTCTCGGGCGCGGCAACCGGCTCGCCCCGCTTGATCACGTACTGCTTGCGCAGTTCGGCCCGCAGGTTGGCCTTGATTGCCTGGTGCACCGGTTCCAGCGCGATGTGATCGCGCTGCTCGATGGCGTTCTGCCGGTTCGCCGCCTGCGAGACCTGGACGCCGAATTCCCGGTCATTCTGCGTGTTGATGACCTTGATGCTCACAGTGGCGTTGGCCGCGGCCTCACCGTCTTCGTGCATGGCCCTGGCGACAGCCCGTACCGTCTGAGCGCCGTTGACGATACTCGCCCCCGTCACGGTGAGGGTGGTCGGCTTGCTCTGCGGTGCCCTGGCGCTGTCGTTCTTCGCCGTGAGCGAGTCGCAGATCATGGTGATGCCGTTGTTCAGGTGCCAGAATCTGGTCGGATCGGAGGTAAGGGTCAGACCGATCTCCGCATTGGTGACGGTGGGCCCGAGCGGGGCCCGGAGATTCTGCTCGAACAGACCGGTACCGAGCGTCTCGTACCACTCGGCGACGCTCTCGGCGGAGACCGTGCCCTGATAGGCCTTTAGTGGTCCCTGTTGCTGGTACCAGTCGTCAAGGCGTACGTCCAGACAGATAGGCTCCGGCCGAAGATCCGCATGGATCTGATCATGGAAGTCAGCGGCGTACAGCACCTCGACGCTCATGCGGGCGCCATGCTTGTTGAATTCGTCGAGAGCGTTGTCGAGAACCTCGCGCGCGGGTGGAGAGGGCTCTACAGTGCCCATCAGCGCGATGACCAGAGTGGCTCGCTCGTTGATGATGAACGGTCGGGCCTCCAAGGCGAGCGCGCCGGCACGCTGGTTGAACTGGTCGTACAACTCGTTCTCGATGCGGTTCAGACCGTCCACCATCGCCTTGGCGGCGCCCACGTCGAAGGTCGCCGTGCCCTTGTCGCTCCACTTCGCCTGGACGAGCAGAGCCCGCCCGCTGTCTGGCAGGGGAGCAATGGCGTCCATTCCCTGGTCCGCGATGCCGTCAGTGACGAACCGGGCCGCCTCGGCCACGCTGCACTTGGCCACGCGTCGTACCGCGAGGGCTGCAAGGGCGCGGGAGAGAAAACGCTGTTCGTAGTTGTCGCCTCGGAAGTGGGCGATGTCGCTGACGTCTATGACCCCGTCAAACGTCTCATGCAGTTGCTCGCGCACCTGCGTGACCTGGCGAGGTGTGTCCGCCCCCGAGGTGACCATGGATAGCCGCTCTCCCAATGATTGTGTCTTGTGATGGCCTAAGACCCTATGCCGAGCCCTGAACCGTTGCCACGCGCCCGCCCGTTGAAGTCGACAACCACCAAAACGGCGCCGACCGCTTCGACAGAGGCCTTCACCCAGTCCGAGGCGGCCTCCAAGGGCACGCCACGAGCGCCGAACCAACCGTCGCGGACCAGGCTTGCAAAGTCGGTCGGTACCAGGTGGCGGGTGAGCACATCCGCGGAAGGACCGGGGAGACCGGTCTCCGCCGCGACCGGGATCGCCGCCGCGAACTGGCCGTAGGGGTAGATCGCGCCGGAACTCGTCCGGTGCAGGGCAGAGGTGAAAGGCACTTGGTCATGAATGCGGAGAAAGAGGGGATCCTCCAGCAAGCTGTAATCGTCGGTCCTATGCCGAGTACCTTGTTCCGGCCTGTGGACTCGGCCGTGGAGTTCGTGCAGGCTGCGCCTAGCGTCGGGCGAGAAGGTCCCGTTCGGCCCGGGACTCAAGTAGCGCAACACGACAACCGTTCCGGTGTCGTAGTGGTAGTAGAAGGCGTCGAGGGAGCCCTCAGCGCCGCCGATCACCCGCGGATCGATGATCGACGTGGCTTCCAGGTCATAACTTCGGCGATTGTCGCGGCTCGCGAACGCCTTCACGACGGCGACTCCGATACCGCTGAGCCGCTCCGCCACCCGTTCGCGCTTGTCGTCGAACGTCGGCTGCACCGCAACCCCGTTGAGCCCGCTGATGTAGCTCTCCTCGGCGGCTGTCCTGTCCCAGCCGTGTGCCCGTGTGAAATCCTTCGCGGTCAACCCGGCAATCTTGACGAAGAGCAGCAGCGCATCGCGCTCATCGCGCCAGCGAAGCTCCTGGTCGGTCGAGCCTTCGCCATCGTCGAGCAGAGGCATCAGCCTCTGGACTTCCTCTGCTAAGGCAGCGGAGATCCGCTGGAGACCGGCGAACACGACGTCCGCGCCGACCGTGACAGGGCCGCTTTCCGGTAACGACACGGAGAGTGAGTCATCTCCCACTCCAGCGGCGGACCAGAGCTCTGAGACAGGAACCGGCTTCCGCAACCTTCGAGCATGAGTGACGAAGACCTTTCGGTCCAAGTCGGTCTCGTGAGCGGGACGGACTATGCCCAGTCCCCAGATCCGCTGCCTGTCCTCGTGGCCAGATTCATCGCTCTGCTGGTCGGGAGGAGCGAGCAGGATCGCTAGATGCGACTTGGCTTCGGGCCAGTCACGACAGGTCTGAGAGTAGGACCTCTCCCCGGTGGGGTCCCGATCCAGGAGACTGAGCAAGCCCCTGGCGGGGGTGAGGACCGCCAGCCGCGGCGATCGTGCCGGAGACAGTAACTCTGCCCGCCTTGGTTGTGCGAATGTCATCCACTCCCCCGAACCGCCTGCCACCACACCGAGCCAGACTCAGAGGGATGGTAGCGCGCCAGCTCCAGCCACCGGCTTGCACGTCCCCAGGTCTCGCTGCTCCGCCAACTCCGTTATGCCTTCCCCCAGTTCCTCAAAGACCAAGCCTACGGACCCACCGATTACCTGACGCCCGGTCAACGGTGCGCGCAGGGCGTTGTCCCCTGCGTAAAACGGCGCACCCTGGAAATTGCAGTCGCCCGCTGATGGAGGGTGCCTTGCATTCGGGCAAGCCGGGCAGTAGTGCTCAGAGAATCACCGCAGCCCAGTGATCAGGGCGAGTGCCCACAGGGACCGCGTGGGTGGCTACGTTCGTGACAGTGAGGTCCGGCTTGAACCGGTGCGGACCGGGGTTCGATCAAGCTCCTGACCTGGCAAGGAGAGCTCCTGACCAGCATGTTCCCTGGTTAGGTGCCCTTGGCGGCAGACGAGTCGGGCTGTACGCCGGGTTCTGTCGCCCGGCTGCCTCGCGGCGGCCGGGGAGACGGCCATCCATCTAGGGCCGACGTTGCCGCCGGCCTCGTGCGGTCTACCCGCGGACTCGGGCGGGCAGCCCTCGAACGTCCGCGCAGAAACACCGGGGTGTTTCCTTTTGACCTTGCTCCGGGTGGGGTTTACCTAGCTGCCCAGGTCACCCTGGGCACTGGTGGTCTCTTACACCACCGTTTCACCCTTACCCGGCGCCTGAGCGCCGGGCGGTCTGTTTTCTGTGGCACTGTCCCGCGGGTCACCCCGGGTGGCCGTTAGCCACCACCCTGCCCTGTGGAGCCCGGACGTTCCTCGGGAAGCCCCCTGAGGGACCTCACGCGGCCGTCCGCCCGGCTCGTCTGCCGTGTCGACCATGGTACCGGGCTCTCAGAGGAAGTCGGACGTGTCCAGGTCGAAGGCGAAGGGCTCGGGGAGCGCGAGCGGCTTGCCGAAAGGCAGCGTGCAGCGCTGACGGTAGTCGTCCTGCTTCGGGTCGCTGAGAAGCGTGACCTCCGAGGTCTCCCGGTCGACGAGCAGGAAGAGGGGGATGCCGGCGCGCGCGTAGCACCGGCGCTTGACCTCACGGTCAGCCCGCGGCCTGGTGGATGTCACCTCCAGCACCATGGCGACGCCCTGGCTGGGCATCCAGGGGTCTGCGCCCCGGTACAGCCGCAGTGCCTGTGGTGCGAACGTGCCGTCCGGGATCACATGATTCGGGCATCCCTCCGCCTTCCCCAGCCTTAGCCCCTTGTTCCCGGAGAACTGCATGTCGATCGTGGACCGCTTGATCACCTGGCTCACGATGAGCCCGATGTAATCCTCGTGATCCCCGTCCGGCGGCGGCGTCACAACGATCTCCCCCTCGACGAGTTCCGCCCGGAAACCTTCCGGGGTGTCCAGGGCGAGGAAGCCCTCCAGCAGGACTTCTTCCTGCGTGAGCGGCTCGTGGGCCCTGGCCGTCATGTCACGCCCCTCCTTCGGTCGCTCGCCAGACTGGGACATCGCCGGATCACCTGTCCGCAGGATCGGAAACCGTTCCCTCGATCGTGGCACAGGATCGCCCCCGTGACCGGGAGAGCGGCCTTGACCCTGCCGCGACGTCAACGTCTGTACTGGTGGCATGCGGATCGGAGAACTCGCCGAGGCCGTCGGCGTCACCACGCGGACCGTCCGGCACTACCACCATCTGGGGCTGCTGCCCGAACCCGAGCGGCGTGCCAACGGGTACCGGGACTACACCCTCCGGCACGCCGTGACCCTCGCCCGGATCCGACGGCTGACCGAGCTGGGGCTGGGGCTCGCCGAGGTGCGGGACGTACTCGCGGACGACGCGGGCAAGGACCTCGTCGAGGTGCTCAGCGAGTTGGACGACGACCTGGCCCGGCAGGAGTCGGCCCTGCGTCAACGGCGGGAGCGGCTGCGGGCCTTGCTCGAGGCGGAGGAGCTGCCCCCCGAGGGGCCGGTCTCACCCGAGCTGGCCGCGCTGTTCGCCGGGATACCCGCCTCCGACTCCCCCATGGCCGCCCGGGACCGCGAGGTGCTCGCGCTGATCGATACGGCCGCGGCTCCCGAGGAGCGGGAGCGGCTGATGGCGGCGGTGGGCGCGGTGGTGGCGTCCCCGGAGGCGGCGGCCCGCGCCCACGAGGCGTACGCGCTGCTCGACGCGCTCGCCGACGCCGATCCCGACGACCCCCGCGTGGAGGCGGCCGCCCACCGGCTCGCCGAGTGCACCCCTCGGGAGCTGCTCCCGCAGACCGCGGACGTCGACCAGGACCACGCCTTCCTGCGCGCCCTGTACGCCGACTTCGCCCCCGCCCAGGCGGAGGCGATCCGCCGGGCACTGCGCCTCCTCGCGCGGGACGGCCGGCCGTGAGGGCGGCGGCCTCCGCGCTCGTGCGGCACGAGCTTCGGCTGCTGGTGAGTCTGTGGCTCTGGGCGGCCCGGCGGGCGCACGGGGTCGGGGACGGCCGGGCGTTCGGGTACGCGCGGGGGCAGGGCGCGATGGCGGCGGGGCTCGCGTTCGTGTGCGTGGTCGAGACGGTCGTCATGTCGTTGCTGCTGCGCGCGTGGCCCGTCGTGCACACGGTCGTGCTGGTCCTCGACCTGTACACGGTGGTCGTCGTCATCGGCCTGTACGCGGCCTGGCGGGTGCGCCCGCACGTCCTGTACGGCGACAATCTGCGCGTACGTCATGCCGTCCACGTCGATCTGATGGTTCCGCTGGAGCGGATCGCGGCCGTACGGCACGAGTCGCTCACCACGCACGCGGCCGCCGGGGGGTCTTCGCGGGAGCTGAATCTGCCGGTGGGCTCGGTCACCTCCATCACCCTGGAGCTGACCGATCCGGTCCTCCACGCCGGCTTCTTCGGTCGCCGGCGGGAGGTGAGTGTGGTGCGCCTGCACGCGGACGACGCGGGAGAGCTCGTAAGGGACGTCCGGGACGGGATGAGGCGGGCTGGGGCGCACCCCGTACGCTGACGCGGAGGCTCGGCCGTGGAGGCTGACTGAACCTGGCCGTGGAGCCTGACCGAAGGAGAAACGCTCGTGCTCGTCCTGCTGCCCCCGTCCGAAGGAAAGGCCGCCTCCGGTCGTGGCGCACCGCTGAAGCCGGATGCTCTGGCCCTGCCGGGGCTCGCCGACGCGCGCGAGGCCGTCCTGACCGAGCTGGTCGAGCTGTGCGCGGGGGACGAGGAGAAGGCGCGCGAGGTGCTCGGCCTGAGCGAGGGCCTGCGCGGCGAGGTGGCGAAGAACGCGGAGCTGCGTACGGCGGGCGCGCGTCCGGCCGGGGAGATCTACACGGGCGTCCTCTACGACGCCCTGGACCTGGCCTCGCTGGACACGGCCGCGAAGCGGCGGGCTGCCAGGTCGCTGCTGGTGTTCTCGGGGCTGTGGGGAGCCGTACGGGTGACGGACCGCATCCCCTCGTACCGCTGCTCGATGGGCGTGAGGCTGCCGGGGCTCGGGGCGCTGGGCGCGTACTGGCGTACGCCGATGGCGGCCGTGCTGCCGGAGGCGGCGGGCGACGGGCTGGTGCTGGACCTGCGGTCGGCGGCGTACGCGGCGGCGTGGAAGCCGAAGGGCGAGGTCGCGGCGCGCACGGCGAGCGTGCGGGTGCTGCATGCGCCGACCCGGAAGGTGGTCAGCCACTTCAACAAGGCGACGAAGGGGCGGATCGTCCGCAGCCTGCTGGCGACGGGGTCGGCGCCGAAGGACCCGGCCGAGCTGGTGGTGGCGCTGCGCGACCTCGGCTACACGGTGGAGGAGAAGGCGCCGGCTCGGGCGGGGGCGGCGTGGACGCTGGACGTGCTGGTGGAGGAGATCCACTGAGGGGGCCCGCCGTCTTCCCTACGTGCGCAGGTGAGACGTGTCGTTGAGCAGTCGGACACTCGCGTTGCCGTCGGCGTAGTACGCCACCGCCGAGAGGGAGGCCGCCGACAGTTCCATGCGGAACAGTGACTCGGGCGGGGCGCCCAGGGCGAGCCGTACGAAGGTCTTGATCGGTGTCACATGGGTGACCAGCAGGACCGTGCGGCCCGCGTAGGCCGCGACCAGCTTGTCGCGGGTGGCCGCGATCCGGGTGGCGGTGGCCGCGAAGCTCTCGCCGCCGCCGGTGGGTTCGGCCTCGGGGTCGGCGAGCCACCTGGTGAGGTCCTCGGGGTGGCGCTCGCGGACCTCGCCGAAGGTCAGCCCCTCCCATGCGCCGAAGTCGGTCTCGCGCAGGCCGTCCTCGACGGTGACCTGCAGACCGAGGCGGGCCGCTACCGCGTCGGCGGTCTGCCTGGTCCGGGCCAGCGGGGAGGCGACGATGTGCTGGATGGTCCCGCGCCGGGCGAGGGCCGCGGCGACCCGCTCGGCCTGCTCCCGGCCCACGGCGGAGAGGGAGGGATCGCTGCCGCCGCTGCCGGAGAACCGCTTCTGCGGGGTGAGCGGCGTCTCGCCGTGCCGCAGCAGGACGAGGGTGGCGGGAGCCCCGAGATCAGGAGCGGAACCCCAGCCGACGGAGGGCTGCGGGGTGGAGGAGGTGGCAGAGGGGGCACCCGTGGCGGGCGTGGTCGAGGCGGAGGCCTTGGCGGGCCTGGTCGTGGCTGCGGCGGTGGCGGGCGTGGTCGTGGCACCGGTGCCGGCCGGGGGCGCGACTCCGACGGAAGCGTCGGTGGTGCCTGCCGGGGCGGACACGGCGGGGCCGCCACGACCGGCCGGAGCCTCAGCGGCAGCAGGGCCGCCGGCGTCGACTGCAGCCGAGACCCCGACGGAAACATCAGTACCAACCGGGGCGGACACGGCGGGGCCGCCAGCACCGGCCGGGGCCGCCGCGGCGGGACTGCCGGCGTCGGCTGCAGCGGAGGCACCGTCGGAGCTACTGGCAGAAGCGCCGGCGGAGCCAGTGCCGGAAGGACCGACACCGGCCCCCGTGGAGGCGTCCTCAGCAGTGTCGAGGGCGGCGACCTCGGGCTCGGCCGACGCGGCAAGGTCGGGCTCCGCCGGGCCTGCCACGGCTCGGGCCGCCCGCAGGTCGGCTCGCGCCGCTCCGGGGCGAAGCGGCCCGGCCTCCCACCGCTCGCCCCGCTTGCCCGCGTCCATCGCCTCGTTGGCCAGCCGGTCCGCGTGCTTGTTGCGTTCGCGCGGGATCCACTCGTAGGTGACCTGGCCGGGCGGGAACACCCGGGCCGCCTCCGTCGCCAGCGGCTTCATGTCGGGGTGCTTGATCTTCCAGCGGCCCGACATCTGCTCGACGACGAGCTTGGAGTCCATCCGCACCCGGACCACCGCGTCCGGGTCGAGTTCGCGGGCGGCGCGCAGTCCGGCCAGCAGGCCCCGGTACTCGGCCACGTTGTTGGTGGCGACACCGATGTACTCGGCCCGTTCGACGAGGGTCTCCCCCGTCGCCGCGTCGACGACCACGCTGCCGTAGCCCGCGGGCCCCGGGTTGCCCCGGGAACCGCCGTCCGCCTCGACCACGAACTCCCGCGCGCCCACGGCTACAGGCCGGACTCGGAGGTCCGCACCAGGATGCGGCCGCAGTTCTCGCACCGTACGACGGTGTCCGACGCGGCCTTGCGGATCTCGTTGACGTCCGTGATCGACAGCTCCTGGCGGCAGCCCTGGCAGGTGCGCTGGTACAGCTTGGCCGCGCCGATGCCGCCCTGCTGGCCGCGCAGCTTGTCGTAGAGCTTGAGCAGGTCGGCGGGCACCGAGCCGGCGATGACCTCGCGGTCCTTGGTGACGGAGGCGGCCTCGCCGTCGATCTCCTGGCAGGCGGCGTCGCGGCGGCCGTTCGCTTCGTCGATCTTCGCCTGCACCGAGCCGACCCGCTCGGTCAGTTCGGCGACGCGCTCCTGCGCGGCCTCGCGGCGCTCCATGACCTCCAGGACGACGTCCTCCAGGTCGCCCTGGCGCTTGGCGAGGGAGACGATCTCCTTCTGGAGGTTCTCCAGGTCCTTCGGGGAGGTGACGGCGCCGGAGTCCAGCCGCTGCTGGTCGCGGGCGGCGCGCTGGCGCACCTGGTCGACGTCCTGCTCGGCCTTGGTCTGCTCGCGGGCGGTGTCGCTCTCCTCCGTCTGCGCGGCCACCAGGAGGTCGCGCAGCTGCGTGAGGTCCTTGGTCAGCGACTCGATCTCGGCGTGCTCGGGCAGCGACTTGCGCCGGTGGGCGAGCTGCTGGAGCCGGACGTCGAGGGACTGGACGTCGAGGAGTCGGATCTGGTCGGCGGGCGCGGCGTTCAGTTGGGGGCTCCCAGGGATTCGGTGGCGGTGGACGCCGCGTGGGCGGTCCAGGGGTCGGTGACCGTGCGGGAGACGTGGACCCTGAGGCCCCATCCGTTCCGGTCGGAGATCTCGTCGAGCTGGGCGGCGGCCAGCTCGCACCAGGGCCACTCGGTGGCCCAGTGCGCCGCGTCGAGCAGCGCGAGAGGACTGTGGGCGCGGGCCTCGGACGTCGGGTGGTGACGCAGGTCCGCGGTGAGGAAGGCGTCGACGCCGGCGGCGCGGACGTGGTCGAAGAGGCTGTCGCCGGAGCCTCCGCTGACGGCGACGGTGCGTACGACGGCGTCCGGGTCGCCGGCCACGCGGATGCCCTGCGCGGTGGCGGGCAGCCGCTCGGCGGCGCGGGCGGCGAGTTCGCGGACGGTGAGCGGGTGGTCGAGCTCGCAGATCCGGCCGAGGCCGCGCCGCCCGTCGGGGTCGGCGGGGTCGGGGACGAGGGGCCGTACGACGCGCAGGCCGAGCGCGCCGGCGAGGGCGTCGCTGACGCCGGGGTCGGCGGTGTCGGCGTTGGTGTGGGCGACGTGCAGGGCGATGTCGTTCTTGATGAGGGTGTGCACGACGCGGCCCTTGAAGCTGGAGGCCGCGACGGTGGTGGTGCCGCGCAGATAGAGCGGGTGGTGCGTGACCAGCAGGTCGGCGCCCAGCTTCACGGCCTCGTCGACGACGTCCTGGACGGGGTCGACGGCGAAGAGGACCCGGCCGACCTTCTGCCCCGGCTCGCCCACGACGGTTCCGACCGCGTCCCAGGACTCGGCCCGCTCGGCGGGCCACAGATTCTCGAGAGCGGCGATCACATCAGACAGACAAGGCAGCGACACGGGAAAAGGCTACCTGGCCCATCGGACGCCCGTACCGCGCGGTTGCACGGGGGCCGGTTCGACACCCCCGGGGGCCGCCACGGCCGCCGGCGGGGTCCGGGGCGCAGCCGCGGAGGGAGCCCGTCGACCGACTCAGTCGGCCGGGTCGGTCGGGCGGCGGACGCGGGCCCCGAGCACGCACACCCCGTTCAACCGCCAGAGGCGAATCGGTTCTGCGCCACTCTTACGAGCGAAGCCCCCGTCCGCCGATCCCCCACCCCCGCGTACGAAAACTAGCTTCGTCGCCGGAGGTGACCGAACCATGACGGTCTGTGCCATCGAACCCGCCGAGACCGAGGACGACGACGACCCCCCGTCGCACGCGGACTGCGTGATCACGGCGGACGGCGCCTACGCGGCCCGCCTGACCCGTGCCCCCGGCGGCGATCCCGCGTGCTGGTTCCCGGAGCGCTGGACGCTGGACGGCCCGGAGCCGTACGCCGTCCCGCTGCCGGGCAACCAGCCGGAGGAGCCCGGCACGCGGGTGCAGCCGCTCGCCGACGGACGGGTCCTCATCCACCGCCGGTTCCAGGGACGACACGTCTTCTCCCTGCTGTACCCGACCGGCCCCGGCACGGGCGAGCTCCCGCTGGGCGCGGTGGAGTGCCCGGACGGCGGCGCCCTGCGCCTGCTGCCGCCGGCGCCCTGCGGCGGGCGCGCGTACGCCCTCGCCGCGGGCCGGGGCAGGACCGCGCTGTGGCTGGTGGCGGGCGGGGCCTTCGGCCCGGAGCAGGTCGCCGAGATCGACGGCCGCTGCACGGGCGGCGTCTGGCTGGACCGCACCGGCCGCATGCTGGCGCTGGACCGGAGGGCCGACGGCCGTACGAAGTCGATCGTGGTGGACCTGGCGCGCGGGGGCGAGGTCTCGCCGCTGTTGCAGATCGCGCCCGACAGCGACGACCGCGTCCTGCTCGCCGCCCCCGACAGCGGACTGCTGCTCGTCAGCTCGGACGCGGCCTCCCCCGGCGTGGCCCGCCTGGGCTGGGGGGTGCTGGGCAGCGCGCTGCCGGTGCGCTTCCCGGAAACGCTGCGTCTGCCCGACTTCCGGGTGACGCCGTTCGCGATCCAGCCCGGCCAGGTCCTGAGCCCGGAGAGCTGTGCGGTCGCGCTCCGCGTCGACGGGCCGCACGGCGGCTGGGTCGGGGTGTGGCGCCCCGAGGACCGTCGGCTGCACCGCCTCGCCGCGCCGGACGGGTGGCTGGCGGGCGCCGGGCTCTGGACCGAGGACGGCGTGCTGCGCCTGCCGTACGCGACGGCGGCGGAGCCCTGCGGGGTGGCGCTGCTGACCCCGCCGGCCCAGGAACCCGCACACCAGTCTCCGCCGGCGGCGGCCTTCACACCGACGCCGAAGCTCTCCGCACTCCCCGCATCTCCTGCACCCTCTTCATGTTTCACCCCCGCCGAACCCGTCGTCCCCCGCCCGGTGCCCCTCCAACAGGCCCCGTTGGACCGCCTTGTAACGAACTAGCAGCGGTGGCGTGGTCGCCTGGATCCACCCCGCCGGGCTCCGGATACACTCGCCCGGCTGTAAGAAGGATCATGTTTTGACGGGGTGAAGTCTTCCGATGAGCGACGCAAGCATCACGCAGCCGCGGCAGCCGCAGGAGCAGCCGTTGTCCGCCGACGCCTCCGGGGTCGTCGGTCACGGCCGGCACCGGGGCGAGGTCTCGTCCCACGAGGGCGGGGCCTCTCCGCGCGGCCGGCACCGCAAGCCGGCCGACGAGAGGGCCGACACGGCTGCCTGAGGCAGACCCAGGGGCCCCGTCCGTCACCGAGACGGACGGGGCCCCTCCGTATGCCCATCGCTCCGAACCCCTCCACCGGGGGCGCCGAGCCGCTCTACTCCCGTCCCCGCCGCAGGCCCAGCACCTCCGCCGCCGCGAAGGTCTCCCCGTCCGCCTGCTCCGCGTAGTGCGCGCCGAGCACCGCGTCCAGCTCCTCGTAGCTGAACGTCTCCTGTTTGCTGTCGAACTTCGCCCGCACCCGGGGGCGTTCGACGACGGCGACCATCCCGCCGTGCACGACGAGCAGTTGCCCGTTGATCCGGCCCGCGGCGGGCGAGGCCAAGTAGCCGACGAGCGGGGCGACATGCTCGGGGGCGAGCGGGTCGAGCCCTTCCTCGGGGCGGCCGAGCCCGGCGAAGACGTCCTCGGTCATCCGGGTGCGGGCGCGCGGGCAGATGACGTTGGCGGTGACGCCGTACCTGGCGAGCGCGAGGGCGGTGGACGTCGTCAGCCCGACGATCCCGCCTTTCGCCGCCGCGTAGTTGGGCTGTCCGGCGGAGCCCGCGAGAAACGCCTCCGACGAGGTGTTCACGATCCGCCCGTGGACGGGACCGTCGGCCGCCTTGGACCGTGCGCGCCAGTGGGCGGCGGCGAAGCGGGTGGTGTTGAAGTGCCCTTTGAGGTGGACCCGGATCACCGAGTCCCACTCCTCCTCCGTCATGGAGAAGACCATGCGGTCGCGCAGGATGCCCGCGTTGTTGACGACGACGTCGAGCTTGCCGTAGGCGTCGATCGCGCTCTGGACCAGTTCGCGGGCGACGCGGAAGTCGGAGACGTCTCCGGCGTGGGCGAGCGCCGTCCCGCCGGCCGAGCGGATCTGCGCCACGACCTCCTCGGCGGGGCCGGCCGACGCCTCGCCGGAGCCGTCGCGGCCGGGCCTGCCGTAGTCGTTGACGACGACGGCCGCGCCCAGCCGGGCCAGTTCGAGCGCCTCGGCCCGGCCGAGGCCCCGTCCGGCGCCGGTGACGATCGCCGAGAGCCCTTCGAGCGGAAGAGACATGACCCGCCCGCTCTCAGATCTCGATGCAGGTGCGCAGGGCGGCCCCGGTGCGCATCTGGTCGAGCGCCTCGTTGATCTCCGCGAGCGGTACGCGGTGCGTGATCAGGCCCTCGAGGTCGATCCGGCCGGCCCGCCACAGGGCGACGGTCCGCTCGTAGGAGCGCAGCACGTCGCCGCCGCCGTACATCGAGGGAAGGATGCGCTTCTCGTCGAAGAACAGCTCGAACATGTTGAGTTGGAGGAAGTCGTCCATGGCGCCGGCGCCGACCACGACGAGGGTGCCGCCGCGCCGGGTGGTCTCGTAGGCGGTGCGGGCGGTGGCGGAGCGGCCGACGACCTCGAAGACGTAGTCGAAGCCCTCGCCGCCGGTGACCTGTTGCTTGGCGTCGCCGAGTTCCTCGGGCGAAACGGCGCGGGTGGCACCGAACGTGAGCGCCGCCTCGCGGCGGGCGGCGACCGGGTCGACGGCGACGATCTCGGCGGCGCCCTTGAGCCGGGCGCCCTGGATCGCGGACACTCCCACGCCTCCGCAGCCGATGACGGCGACGGACGAACCGGCTTCCACGTCGGCGGTGTTGAGTGCCGCGCCGAGCCCGGTGGTCACCCCGCACCCGATGAGCGCGGCGATGTCGAAGGGCACGTCGTCAGGGATGGGGACGGCGCAGCCGGCGTCGACCACGACCTCCTCGGCGAAGGTGCCGGTCCCCGCGAAGCCGAAGATGTCCGAACCGCCGTCGGCACGGCGGAAGTTGGGCGTGCCCGCGTTCATGAACCCGGCCAGGCACAGTTCGGTCTGGCCTCGCTTGCAGGCGGGGCAGGCGCCGCAGGCCGGCAGCCAGCACACCACCACCCGGTCGCCGGGCTTCACCCGGGTGACGCCCTCGCCGACCTCCAGGACCTCGCCCGCGCCCTCATGGCCGGGCACGAACGGCGCGGGTTGCGGCAGCACCCCGCTCATCGCGGACAGGTCGGAGTGGCACAGCCCCGTGGCGCGCACCCGGATCCTGACCCTGCCGGGGCCGAAGCCCACCGCCTCGACGTCGTCGAGGACCTCCAGCTTGTCCTGGCCGATCTCGTGCAGTACCGCTGCGCGCATGGCGCGGCTCCCCTCGACGGCTTCGTTGTGGACGGGTGTCAAACGGGATCCGGGGCAGGGCCGGCGGCCGCAGAGGCCTTCCCCCGGCGGGCTCAGAGGTGTTCTACGACGGTGTCGGCGAGGACGGGCGCGTCGTCCCGTTCGACGGCGCTCACGGCGACCCGCACCGCCCCGCCCGGCGAGGCCGAAGGGGACGCCGGACCCGGTGAGCCCGCGACCCGCCACATCCGCACCTTCAGGGTCTCCCCGGGGTGGACCACCCCGGCGAAGCGCGTGGTGTACGTCCGGACTCGGGTCACGTCCCCGTCGAGCAGGGTGTCGACGACCGCCTTGAGGGTGATCCCGTAGGTGCACAGCCCGTGCAGGATGGGCCGCTCGAAGCCGGCGAGCTTCGCGAACTCGGGGTCGGCGTGCAGGGGGTTGAAGTCCCCGGAGAGGCGGTACAGCAGGGCCTGGTCCTCGCGCACCCGCCGTTCGACGGTCCTGTCGGGTGCGCCCTCGGGCGGATCGAGCCGGGCGGAGGGACCGCGGTCGCCACCCCAGCCGCCCTCGCCGCGGACGAAGATCTGGGCGTCGTTGGTCCACAACGGGCCGTCCGTGTCGGCGACTTCGGTGCGCATGACGAGGACGGCGGCCTTGCCCTTGTCGTACACGGCGGCGATCCTGCCGGTGGCGGTCGCGGTCCCCTCGGCGGGCAGCGGCCGGTGCAGGGTGAGGGTCTGGCCGCCGTGCAGGACGCGGGAGAGGTCGACGTCGACGCCGGGCAGGGACAGTCCGCTGATCACACCGGGCGCGCCGGAGCCGGCGACGGTGGCGAAGCTCGGCAGGACGTGCAGCCTTGACTCCAGGGTGTAGCGCAGTTCGTCGGGGTCGGTGGCGGGGACGCCCGCGCCGATGCCGAGGTGGTAGAGCAGGACGTCCTTGCGGTCCCAGGAGATGTCGCCGGACCGGGGTTCGGCGGCGAGGGCCTTGGCTGCGTCGATGGGCATGGGGCTCCTGACCGGGCGGCGTAAGACCCCGATACGGCCGTCCGCACCGTCGGCCGCACCGAGGTCGTCATGGGGCCGCGGAACCCGATCGTTCTGGAACGCGTTCCAGTGCGGCGTCCTCTGTATAGCCGAGGCCCCGGTACTTGTGAATACTCCTGACGATATGTCAGATGTCGTCTCCGGCAGCAGAGTTGCCCGGACCCAAAACCCCGGAACCGATGACATTTGTCCCGCCGGGTTCGGTACGTCCGCCCCTGCCGGACTTGGCCCCCGCGGCCGTAGCGTCGGGAACCGGACGACGGACGGCGCGGGGACAACCCGGCGAAGGGGGACGAAGTCATGAAGCGGACGCGAGTCAGGCTGCGCCATTCGGTCACGTGCGGATGGCACGCGTGGCGCGCCTCGGCACGGGAGGAGCGGGAGTGCCCGGACGGCCCGTCGCCCAACGCCTTCTCCCTGCTGCCGTGGCTGCTGCTGGGGATGGGCGCCTTCTCCAACCTCTTCCAGGGCGACACCCCGGACCCCTGGATCGGCAGCCTGGGGCTGCTGGCGTTCAACTCCCTCTACATCTACGTCGCCGTGCGCTCCTTCTCCAAGCCGCACCGCGAGGCCGTCCGCACCCGGGTGGCCCTGGGTGCGATGGCGGCGGTGACCTGCGGTCTGGCCGGCGCCTACGGCGGCAACTGGCTGCTGTTCTTCCCGCTGCTCGGGCTAGCCGCCGGCGCGGCCCTGAGGGGCCGGACCCTACGGGTCGCGGGCATCGCCGTGGCCGTCCTCGCCGGGGTGGTGTCCTACCTCCACCAGGGCTGGAGCGGCCTGGACACGGCGTACGCGACCTGGATCTCGACGATGGTGACGGCCGCGATCCTGTCCCTCTCCGAGGCCGTACGGGATCTGCGCGCCGCCCGGGAGGCGCTGGCCCGGCGGGCGGTGGAGGAGGAGCGGCTGCGGTTCTCGCGCGATCTGCACGACCTGCTCGGGCACACCCTGTCGGTGATCGTGGTGAAGTCGGAGGCGGCCCGACGGCTGGCTCCGACGGCCATGGACGCGGCCCTCCTCCAGATCACCGACATCGAGTCGGTGGGACGCCAGGCGCTGACCGAGATCCGCGAGGCGGTCACCGGCTACCGCGAGGGCAGTCTCGCCACCGAACTGGACCGGGCCCGTTCGGCGCTGACGGCGGCGGGCGTGGAGCCGACGGTGACGCGGTCGGGCCCGGCGCTCGCGCCGCGGACGGCGGCCCTGCTGGGCTGGGTGGTGCGCGAGGCGACCACCAACGTGGTCCGCCACAGCGACGCCACCGCCTGCCGGATCACCGTGTCGGGCACGCCGGAGCGCGCCCGTCTCACGATCACGGACAACGGCACGGGGACCGGCGCGGGTGCGGACCGCGGCGCGGGCGGGAACTGCGGCGCGGGCGCGGACCGTACGGCGGGCGCGGGCGACCCCTGCGAGCGTCGCGGCGGCAACGGTCTCATCGGCCTGCGTGAGCGCCTCGCGTCGGCCGGCGGCTCGCTGACCGCCGCACCCGGACCCCACGGCGGTTACACGATCACGGCGGAACTCCCGTCCGAGAGCACGGCGGAGCTCTCCTCGCATGCGGCGGAGAGGCTCCTGGCCCCCTCCCCGGCCCCCGCACCGTGACTGCGTCCGCCGGCTTGCCGGAAACTCCGGCGGGCGATGCCGTACCCGGTGTCGTGCCCGGCGGGCGGTCCTACGCTTGGCCCGTGAACGAGATGCCCCGTGACCACCGCCCCGGCACGTCGATCCGGGTGCTGCTGGCGGAGGACCAGGGAATGCTGCGCGGGGCGCTGGCCCTGCTGCTGGGACTGGAGCCGGACATCGAGGTCGTGGCGCAGGTGGGCGCCGGGGACGCGATCGTGGACGCGGCCCTCCTCCACCGTCCGGACGTCGCGCTCCTCGACATCGAACTGCCGGGCATGAGCGGCCTGGACGCCGCCGCCGAACTGCGCGCGCAGGCGCCCGACTGCAGGGTGCTGATCCTGACCACCTTCGGCCGGCCCGGCTATCTGCGCCGGGCCATGGAGGCGGGAGCCGCCGGGTTCCTGGTCAAGGACGGGCCGGTGGAGGAGCTGGCGGCGGCGATCCGCAGGGTGCTCACCGGCGAGACGGTCGTCGACCCGGCGCTGGCCACCGCCGCGCTCAGCGCCGGGCCCAGTCCGCTGACGGGCCGCGAGTGCGACGTCCTCAAGGCCTGCGTGGACGGCGCGACCGTGGCCGACATCGCGGCCGGGCTGCACCTGTCGGAGTCCACGGTCCGCAACTACCTCTCCTCGGCCATCGGCAAGACGGGCACCCGCAACCGCATGGAGGCGATGCGGGAGGCACGTCGACAGGGCTGGCTCTGAGTTCCGCCGCCCGTCCTAGATCTCGGCGACGAGACCCGCCAGGCGGTGAGCGGTGCCGTAGCGGACTAGGCCGCGCAGCATGTCGAGGGGGTCACAGGGGCGGGCCTGGCGTCTGTGGGGCTGGTGGGTGAAGGGGATGCCGGACCAGGGGTTGTCCGCGTGGTGGTGGCTGCCGCGCGGGGCGTCGGGCTCGATCGCCCAGTGCACCCAAGTGCTGTCGTGGTGCAGGCAGATGACCTGTCCCAGGTACCAGACGGCGCCCTGGAGGAACGGCCCCTCCCGGTCCGCGTCGAAGTCGGCGAGGGTGCGGTACCGGTCGCGCACCTGTCGTTCCAGGGCGTCCAGGCCGGCCGGCGAGAAGTCCCACTCCCTCGTCTCCCCGGCACCGGTCAGCTGCCGCACCCAGTCGGGGTGGGCGGCCTGCCGGTCGGCGAGCCACCGCCGGAGCCAGTCGTCCAGGGGCTGGGGACCGATCGGGTCCAGGGGAGAGCGCTCCTTGACCGGCTCCCAGCCGGGGGCGGTGCGGCGCAGGCCGGACACGGCGTCGGCGAGTCGTTCCCGCTCGCGGGTGAACACCTCGCCGGAGCGTTCGGCGAGAGCGACGTCGATGAGGACGCCGACGGACAGCGGGGGCAGGCCGAGCGCGGGGGCGGGGCGTACGAGCGGATCGCCGTCCTCGCCTCCCGTGTCGGGGTCGACGTCCCACCGGCCGCCGCAGACGTCCATCAGCACTTCCCCGAGGTAGGCGGTCGCGGCCCGGCGGAAGCCGTCGTCGGGGTCCTCGTCGAGCAGTTCGTGTTCGACCTCGGCCAGCGAGGCGGGCGTGTAGTCGAAGGGGAAGTCGCCCGGGAGATGGACCTGTTGGAGCCGTGCGGCCAGCACCTGCAGATCGTCCAGCCACCGTTCGAGGAGCTGCTCGTGAGCGGGCGGGTGCGCGTCGGCGGTCATGGCCGGCAAGCGTAGGCCGCAAACCCGCGGCGGGGCCAAGTGGGCCTCACCGATGCGTGTTCGTTGCACGGCTTGCCTGTGCAACTCCTGTGTTCGACGGGTCGTCAGCCGCTAGGGTGCCGGGCAGGCGGTGACGTCAACGGGGGCCGTGCACCGCCCGGTTGCCTACCCTCGCCCTGCGCACAGGGGTTCAGATCCGCCCCCACGAGGGACAGACACATGCATTCTGCGATACGCGTACGCGGCTGGTTCAGGATGCGGGCGGCGATCGTCGCGATCGGTGCGACCGTGCTGGTCGCCGGTCCGCTGCCCGGCGTCCGCGACAGCGCCGACGCCGCACCGCCGAAGCCGATGCTCGGCCGCTGCATGGACAAGTACGGCACGAGCGCGACGCCGCCGCCGACGTACAAGCTGCCCGGCTACAGACCCGCCGGTGCGAACCAGTGGAAGACGCCGAACGCCGAGGACCGCTTCTACGGCTACGACCACCTCGCCAAGGGCATCGAGGCGCTCACCGATCCGGGTCTGATCGACCTGCCGGCCGGGAACGACCCGAAGAAGTACGCCTGGGGGACACCCGAGAACGCCGTCACGACCTGGCGACAGAACCAGGCCGGCGCCAAGCCCTACGCGGGAACCTTCAACGAGTGGCTGAACAACGTCTACTCCCGCAACGAGGGCAACAACAAGCGCGGCAACGCCTTCGAGTCCGAGGTGGTGAAGTACTTCGACCTCGGCGGCGTGGACTGGATCTGCCAGAAGAACCTCCGCGACCTCAACCCGAACCTGTACAAGGACCTCGAGCGGACCCTCGGCAAGGACGTGATGAAGGACGGCCGGGTCTTCGACGCGGTCAACCAGCGCACCCGAACCGTCTACGAGATCAAGTCCGGGATCGGCTACGACGCCCGGCAGTTGAAGATCGACGCCGAACTCGTCCGCCGGGGCTGGCGGGTCGTCTACATCAACGGGCAGGAGCCCGACGCGAAGACGATCGAGAAGTACCGGGCCGCCGGCGTGCAGCACTACCGGCACGCCGCCACGCCGAACCCGCGGTTCACCGTCGGCAAGTACACCCCCAACAGCAACCAGTTGATGACGCCGGACCCGAACCGGCCCTCCTTCGGCTCCGGCGGCGACATGGCCCGCCGGTCCGCGCCCACCCCCGAGGACGCCCGCCGTCAGAGCGAACGGGCCCGGGGCCTGATCCAGCAGCCCGGCAACAGCCTGCGCGGCCCCGGCGGCGTCGACTTCTCCACCCTCGACATCTCCTACATCGGGCAGACGAAGACCGGGAACCTCTCCTACTCCTTCAGCGCGAAGAACGCCGACGAGGAGACCACGCCCGGCTACGGAGGCGAGGAGAAGGCCCAGCTCATCTCGGACGCCTTCTTCACCTGGCTCGCTCTGACCCCCGACCACTTCTGGGTCAACCTCAACCCGGACGACCCGAACACGATCATGAAGGCGCCGTTCGACAAGACCGACGCCGGCCGGATCCTGCTCGAGGCCGACATGGAGATGAAGCGGGACTTCGGTCGCGCCGAGGACCCGAAGACCGACGCGGGCAAACGGTTCTGGGACGGGATCACGAAGGTCGACGGCAAGCCCTGCATGGGCTCCACCCGCAACTGGATCGTCCCGAAGAAGGCCGAGGTCCGCATCGAGGACGACGGCGCCTACATCCTCAGCGCCCCGCTCGAGGTGAAGAGCGTCGCACAGGAGTACAACACCCCCGGCCCCGGTGGCGGGATGCCCTGCACCCTGACCAAGGAGCAGACCGCCCACAACATGGACGTCTACGGGCGGACGATCCTGCCGGTGGTCCAGAGGCAGGTCAACGAGGACGCCAAGTACGCCGACCTGCGGCGCGTCTACAAGGCCCGGATCGCCGCCGAGTACGTCCGCCAGACCGTCGCCCGGGACAAGAAGGCGTTCGGCGGCTCCTTCGCCGGCATCATCGACCGCAACCAGGTGCAGCGCTGGCCTCTGCGCGGCAAGAACGCCGCCTGGGACAAGATGACCGTCTGGAAGGAGATGAAGCGGTCGTTCACCGAGGGCGACTTCAAGTACGAGATCCCCGTCGGCGGCGAGATCTGGGTCTACACGGTCGGCGGCGTCGACCTGACCCAGCAGCCCCAGGAGAAGGTCAGCAAGGCCCGCTTCCAGGCCGAGAAGCCCAACCTGCCCTCCGTCACCAAGGGTTCGCGCCATGAGGCCCTCGACTACCAGGCGACCGGCGTCACGGTGATGGGCGGCGACAACAGCGGTCAGCCCGGCGGAGGCAAGCCCGGCCCCAACCCGTCGCCCAGCCCGACCGACAAGCCCACCGGCAAGCCGACCGACCGGCCCACCGGATCGCCGGCTCCCTCCCACACCCCGGCGCCGGCCCCGTCCGGCAACGGCGGCCACACCCCCCTGCCCACCGGAGGGACCGGCGGAGGTGACACGGACGGCAGCCTGGCCGACACCGGCACCCAGGTCCTGACGATCGCCGGGGCCGCCGCGGCTCTCCTGACCGCCGGCGCGGCACTCGTGTGGATCAAGCGCAGGCGTGGCGCCGGCGAGTAGGAAGACACCGCGCGGATGAGCGCGAACGGCCCCCACATCCTCGTACCACCGGGATGGGGGGCCGTTCCCGTGTTCGTTCAGCTCCCCGCGCCCGTGCGCCGCAGTACGCGCAGCGAGCCCGTGTCCGAGATCTCCGTGAACGCCCCGGACTCCAGGGCGCGCAGGTAGACGCGGTAGGGGGCCTGGCCGGTGAACTCGTCCTCCGGGTGCGGGAAGACGTCATGGATGACGAGGAGGCCGCCGTCGGCGACATACGGGGCCCAGCCGTCGTAGTCGGCGTTCGCGTGCTCGTCGGTGTGACCGCCGTCGACGAAGACCAGCCCGAGCGGGGCGCCCCACACCTTCGCCACCTGGGGGGATCGGCCGACGAGGGCGACGACGTGCTCCTCCAGGCCGGCCCGGTGCAGGGTGCGGCGGAATGCGGGCAGGGTGTCCATCAGGCCGAGTTCGGGGTCGACGGTCTGCGGATCGTGGTACTCCCAGCCGGGCTGCTGCTCCTCGCTGCCGCGGTGGTGGTCGACGGTGAGCGCGGTGACGCCGGCCCGGCGGGCGGCGTCGGCGAGCAGGATCGTGGAGCGCCCGCAGTAGGTGCCGACTTCGAGCAGCGGCAGTCCCAGCGAGCCCGCGTCCAGGGCCGCCGCGTACAGCGCCAGCCCCTCGTCGACGGGCATGAATCCCTTCGCGGCCTCGAACGCGGCCAGGATCTCGGGCTCGGGCGCCGCGGTCATGGGGCTCCTCTTCGGTCGTACGTACGTCTGCCGCCCCATGCTGCCGCACCCCCGGTCGGCAGTCGGACCGGGGGTGCGTGTGGGGGAGCCGTGCCAGGCGTCGCGCCGCAGGCGGGAAACCCGGAACAGGTCCTAAGCGGTCACCGTCTCGCCGGGAAGCGACAGATCCAGGCCCACGGCCCGCTCGTCGCCCGCGTGCGTCACCGAGGAGGCGAGGGGAGCGTGTCCGGAGGCCTTCGCGGCGAGGACGTACGCGCCCTGGGCCGGGACGGCGATGACGTAGCCGCCGTCGCCGCCGGACAGGGTCGCCCCGGCGCGGCGGCCGCGCGGGTCGATCAGGGTGACCCGGGCGCCGGCGACCGGTGCGCCGTCGGCGTCCAGGACCCGGCCGCGGAAGCCCCGCAGGGCCTCCTCTGCGCGCTCCAGGTTGAGGTCCTCCTCGCTGCTGGCGCGCAGTCGCGGCTCGGCGGCCGGGGTGCGGCCGGGCAGGAACAGGGCGAGGAGCAGGCCGACGGCGACGGCGGCGGTGGCGATCAGGAAGGAGACGCGGAAGCCGTGCAGGGTGGGGATCGCGACGCCGTTCACGGTGTTCGCGGTGTTGGCGAGCACCATCCCGACGACGGCGCTGGACACGGAGGTGCCGATGGACCGCATCAGCGTGTTGAGGCCGTTGGCCGCGCCGGTCTCGGAGGCGGGGACCGCGCCGACGATCAGCGCGGGCAGCGAGGAGTAGGCGAGGCCGATGCCGGCGCCGAGGACGACCGCGATGACGAGGCTCTGCCAGGCGGCGCTCATCAGGCCGAGGCCGGCGCCGTAGCCGATCGCGATGATCAGCATGCCGAGGATCAGCGTGACCTTGGGGCCGTACTTGGCGGACAGGCGGGCGTAGACGGGCGCGGTGAACATCATCGTCAGGCCGAGCGGGGCGACCAGCAGGCCGGCGACGACCATCGACTGGCCGAGGCCGTAGCCGGTGCTCTTCGGCAGCTGGAGCAGCTGCGGCAGGACGAGGGAGACGACGTAGAAGCTGACGCCGACCATGATGGAGGCGAGGTTGGTGAAGAGCACGGCGGGCCGGGCGGTCGTGCGCAGGTCCACCAGCGGGGCGGCGAGGCGCAGTTCCATGACGCCCCACAGGACGAGGACGACGGCGGCGGCGGCGAACAGGCCGAGCGTGGTGCCGGAGGTCCAGCCCCAGTCGCTGCCCTTGGTGATCGGCAGCAGGAACAGCACGAGGCCGGCGGAGAGGCCGAGCGCGCCGGGCAGGTCGAAGGAGCCCGTGGCGCGGGCCGGGGACTCGGGGACGACGATCAGGGTGAGGGCGATGGCGAGGGCGCCGAGGCCCGCCGCGCCGTAGAACAGGGTGTGCCAGTCGGCGTGCTGGGCGACCAGGGCGGCGGCGGGCAGCGCGAGGCCGCCGCCGACGCCGATGGAGGAGCTCATCAGGGCCATGGCGGAGCCGAGCCGCTCGCGGGGCAGCATGTCGCGCATCAGGCCGATGCCGAGCGGGATCGCGCCCATCGCGAAGCCCTGGAGGGTGCGGCCGACGATCATCGTCATCAGCTCGCTGGTGATCGCGCTGACCAGTGCGCCCACGACCATCACGGCGAGGCTGGAGACGAGCATGCGCCGCTTGCCGTACAGGTCCCCGAGACGGCCCATGATCGGCGTGGCCACGGCGCCGGACAGGAGCGTCGAGGTGAGCACCCAGGTGGCGTCGCTGGGTTCGGTGTCGAGCAGTTGCGGCAGGTCCTTGATGACCGGGACGAGCAGGGTCTGCATCACCGCGACCACGATGCCGGCGAAGGCGAGCACCGGCACGAGGGCGCCGCTCGCCGCGCGGCGGGGTGGGTCGGTCGGTGTGTGCGTCATGAAGCGGGGCCTCCGGCCTGAGGTGGGCTTACGGGATGCGCGGATGAGGATCGCGGGATACGTGCAGCATGAACCCCGTATGCGTGAGCAACTATTCCGATGTTTCGCCACACTAACGAATCCTTGACCTTCTCTTGACCCTCGCCCGGCGCGGAAGGGGACGGTCCTGCCGGGCGGCCCGCGGACGCGCCCCGGCGTCGCGTCCTGCGGCTTCCCGGGCGTGGTCCGGGGTGCCCGTTAGGGTGGCAGGCGTGTCCAACGCAGGCCCTGACTTCGATTCCCCGCACCCCCGCCCTTCCCGCAAGCGCCGGGCGTCGGCCGTGGCGCTCGCCGTCGTCGCGGCCGGGGCGCTGCTGGGGTGGGGGGCGTACGCGACACTGGGCGGGCCGGAGGACGGCGGGCCCGGCCGGGGGAAGAGCACGGCGCCGAGCGGGCGGACCGCCCCGTCCGACGGGACTTCCGCGAACGGCGGGATCGGCGCCGGCGCGCATTCCGGATCGGGTTCGGGGCCAGGGTCGGCTTCGGGGTCCGCGGAAGCCTCGCTCAAGGGCAAGGTCGTCGTCATCGACCCCGGGCACAATCCCGCCAACCACCGGCACACCGCGGAGATCAACCGCAAGGTGGACATCGGCACCAACCGCAAGGAGTGCGACACCACCGGCACCTCCACCAACTCCGGTTACAGCGAGGCCGCGTTCACGCTGGACGTGGCGCACCGGCTGCGCGCCCTGCTGCAACAGCGCGGCGCCACCGTGAAGCTGACGCAGGACGGGGACCGGCCGTACGGGCCGTGTGTGGACGAGCGGGCCCGGATCGGGAACGCGGCGCACGCCGACGCGGTCGTCTCGATCCACGCCGACGGCTCCGGAAGCGGCAACCGCGGCTACCACGTGATCCTTCCGGGCGAGGTGCGCTCGGGCGGCGCCGACACCCGTGCCATCGTGGGCCCTTCGCGCGAGCTGGGGCGGCTGGTCTCCGCCGACTTCGGCCGGGCCACGGGCACCGCGCCCTCCAACTACATCGGCGACGGCGACGGCATCGTCACGCGTAAGGACCTGGGCGGTCTCAATCTGTCAACGGTTCCCAAGGTGTTCATCGAGTGCGGCAACATGCGCGATACCAAGGACGCGGCGCTGCTGACCAGCGGTGCCTGGCGGCAGAAAGCGGCGCAGGGGATCTCTGAGGGAATCGTGAGTTTCCTGCGCGGGTAGCGGTCGGCGCGCTGATCCCGGCGGACAGCCTGATCGTGCGGACGATAATGTCGTCCCTCTACCGAGCCAGTATCGACGACGAGACGACTGACGAAGGACCTGAAGTGAATATCCGCTCCCTCACTAGAGGCGACGGCGTGGTGATCGGCGCAGCGGTGCTGCTGTTCATCTCGTCGTTCCTCGCCTACTACTCCGTCTCGGTCACCGGCTACTCGAGCAGCCAGAACTCCTGGGAGAGCCTGGGAACGGGCCTGGGCACGTACATGGGGGCCGTCATCGGCGCCGCCCTGATCGTCCTGAACCGTGTCATGCCGCAGCAGCGCAAGGTGCTCGGGCTGGACCTCGGCATGGTCGGCACGGGCTTCGCGCTGCTGTCCGCCTGGACGTTCTTCTGGTCCCTGGTCGGCGTCCCCGACAGCGTCGACGCCGGAGCCGGTCTCATCCTCGGCTTCATCGCCGCCCTCGTCCTGGCCGGCGCGGCCGTCGCCACCCCTCTGGTCCCCGCCCTCCAGGGCGCGCTGATCCCCGCGCCGAAGCCGGCGGCCCCGCAGCCCTACGGCGCGCAGCCGCCCGCCGGTTACGGCTACCCGGGCGCGCAGCAGTCGCCGTTCGGCGGTCAGACGCCGCCGCAGGGCCAGCAGCAGGGTCAGCCGGCGTTCGGCGGCCCGCAGGGCCCGGCGCAGTCCCCGGCCGCCGACTTCTCGCCGTTCTGGTTCGCCGTGCCGGTGCCGCGTCCGCTGTACGCGGAGGACGGCGCGCCGACGCCGATCGCCGAACTGGCTCCGGGCACCTGGTACTTGGCCGTCGAGCAGGGAGCGCAGGGCCTGATCGCGCAGACCCAGGACGGCCGCCGCGGCGTGCTCCGCGACACCTCGGGGATCCAGCGCGGCTGACCGCGAACGGCTCCCGCGCACCGCGACGCACGGCCCCTCGCCCTTCCGGGCGGGGGGCCGTTGCCGTACAGTCGCCTCTCACCCGTCGTCTGACGTACCGTCAGGAGGCAGTGATGCGGCTCGGTCTGGCGCTCGGCTACTGGGGGCGCGGTCCCTCCTCCGGTCATGTGGAGCTGGCCCTGGAGGCGGAGCGGCTCGGCTACGACTCCGTGTGGACGGCGGAGTCGTGGGGCTCGGACGCCTTCACCCCGCTCACCTGGATCGCGGCCCGCACGTCGCGGATCAAGCTGGGTACGGCCGTCGCGCAGATGGCGGCCCGTTCGCCGACCACGACCGCGATGCACGCGCTCACCCTGGACCACCTCTCCGGGGGGCGGATGCTGCTGGGGCTCGGCCTGTCGGGCCCGCAGGTCGTCGAGGGCTGGTACGGCCGCCCGTTCCCGAGTTCGCCGCTGACCGCGACCCGCGAGTACGTCGACGTCGTACGGCAGGTACTCGCCCGGCGCGGGCCCGTGGAGGCGGCCGGCCGGTTCCACTCCCACCCCTACCGGGGCCCGGACGCGACCGGACTGGGCAAGCCGCTGAAGCCGATCACCCACCCCCTGCGCGCCGACCTGCCGGTGCTGCTGGGTGCGGAGGGCCCCAAGAACGTGGCCCAGACCATCCGTATCGCCGACGGCTGGCTGCCTCTGTACTGGTCGCCCGACCGCCCCGAGGCGTACGGGCCGGCGGTGGCGGAGCTGCCGGAGGGTTTCCGGGTCGCGCCCCTGGTCAGGGCGCTGGTCTGCGACGACGTCGCCGAGGGGCTGCTCCCCGTCAAGGCGATGCTCGGTTTCTACATCGGCGGCATGGGCCACGCCACCCGCAACTTCCACGCCGACCTCATGGCCCGCATGGGCTACGAGGAGGAGGCCCGGCGCATCCAGGAGCTGTTCCTGGCGGGGCGGCGCGAGGAGGCCGTCCTGACCGTCCCCGACGCGTTCGCCGACGAGATCTCCCTGGTCGGCCCGCGCGAACGGATCGCCGAGCGGCTGGAGACGTGGCGCAAGGGCCCGGTGACGGACCTGCTGGTGGTGGCCCCGGACCCGCCCACTTTGCGCGCGCTGGCCGAACTCAACTCCTGAGGGCCGGGTTTCATGCCGGTGCGGGCGGCAAACCGAAGTACATGTCTCCCAGATATCGCAACGGCGCGAATCAGGCCGGCACGGTCATCGCGGTCGTGGCCGACGTGATGGCCCTCATCCTGGGCCTGTGGATTCTCATGTACCTGCTGGGCGCCAACCAGGGCAACGAGTTCGTGCAGTTCGTGCACGACGTGGCCCGCTGGCTGGCCGGCTGGTCCCACGACCTGTTCACCTTCGACGAGGCCTGGGCGCGGGTGGTCGCGGGCTACGGCCTGGCAGCGGTCGTGTACCTGTTCGTGGGCCACGCGATCGCCAACCGGGTCCAGCGCCACTGAGGACGGCCACCCGGCGGCAGGGACCCCGCGCCGGTCAGGGCGCGGGGCGGCCGCTAACCGCAGCAGTCCGGGTCCAGCCCCGTCGGCAGCCGCTCGCCGCCGAACACCGCGCAGGTGGCCTCGTGGCCGCCCAGCGCGGCGACGGCCAGCAGCAGCGACCCCGCCGTCCAGGTGGTCAACTCCTCGGGCCAGACGGCCCGGTCCTCGAAGACGAACCCCGTCCAGTACAGGCCCGACTCCGCGTCCCGCAGATGCTGGATCGACTGGAGGATCTCCAGCGCCCGGTCGGACTCGCCCATCGCCCACAGCGCGAGGGCGAGTTCGGCCGACTCACCGCCCGTCACCCACGGGTTGGGCACGACGCACCGCACACCGAGGCCGGGCACGACGAACCGCTCCCAGTCCGCCTCGATACGGGACTTGGCCTCCGCACCGGTCAACGCCCCGCCCAGCACCGGGTAGTACCAGTCCATGGAGTAGCGCCCCTTGTCCAGGAACCGCTCCGGATGCAGCCGGATGGCGTGCCGCAGCGCACCGGCCGCCAACTCCCAGTCGGGCTGCGGCTCTTCGCGCTGCTCGGCGATGGCGAGGGCGCACCGAAGCGCGTGGTGGACGGAGGACGACCCGGTCAGCAGCGCGTCCGCGGTCGCCGTGCCGTCGTCGTCGCGCCGCCAGCCGATCTGCCCGCCCGGCTGCTGGAGATCCAGCACGTACTCGACGGCGGCGTAGACGGCCGGCCACATGCGGTCCAGGAACGTGTCGTCGCCGGTGGACAGGTAGTGGTGCCACACGCCGACGGCTATGTAGGCGACGAAGTTGCTCTCCCGGCCCCGGTCGGTGACGTCGGCGAAGTCGCCGTCGGCGTAGGCGGCGTACCAGGAGCCGTCCTCGTTCTGGTGCCGGGCGAGCCAGTCGTAGGCCCGCTCGGCTGCCTCGTGCTCACCGGCCGCGTCGAGGGCCATGGCGGCCTCGGTGTGGTCCCAGGGGTCGAGGTGGTGGCCCCGGAACCACGGGATCGCACCGTCCTCCCGCTGCTCGGCGAGGATGCCGCGGACGGTCGCGGCGGCCTGCCCGGCGGTCAGGACCCCGGGCAGGACGAGGTGTTCTGTCCGGGGAGTGGTCACCGCGCGTCCACCGCCGGGAGGTGGGGCTTGGTCGCGTAGGCCACGAAGCTCTTGCCGATGAGCGGGTTCAGCGCCTGCTCGGCGACCCGGGTGGCCAGCGGCTTCTTCATGATGTCCCAGACCAGCAGCTTGTGGTACGCGCGCACGGGCAGCGCCTTGTCGTTGTCGACGCCGAACGCGCACTTGAGCCACCAGTACGGCGAGTGCAGCGCGTGCGCGTGGTGGGTGCCGTACGGCTTCAGCCCCGCCTCGCGGATCTTCTGGAGGAGTTCGTCCGCCTTGTAGATGCGGATGTGACCGCCCTCGACCTCGTGGTAGGCGTCGGACAGCGTCCAGCAGACCTTCTCGGGCCCGTAGCGCGGGACGGTGATCGCTATGCGGCCGCCGGGCTTGAGGACCCGGACCATCTCGGCGAGCACGCCCTTGTCGTCGGGGATGTGCTCCATCACCTCGGAGATGATGACGACGTCGAAGGACTCGTCGGGGAACGGCAGCGCGAGCGCGTCGCCCTCCATGGCGGTGGCGGTGGCGCCCTGGGGGGCCTCGCCGGCCTCCTTCATCGCCGCGAACCACTTGGCGACCTCGCGGATCTCCTCGGCGTTCTGGTCCAGCGCCACGACCTGCGCGCCGCGCCGGTAGCACTCGAAGGCGTGCCGGCCCGCCCCGCAGCCGAGGTCCAGGACTCGGTCGCCCGGGGCGAGCGGGAACCGGGAGAAGTCGACGGTCAGCACGTGGCCCTGCTTTCGCGATCGGATACAACGTCAACAGCTTCGGCGGCGGTGGCACGGCCCGCGCCGGCCGCGCGGACCGCCGCCGTCGGGTCGAGGGCGGCGGAGCGCGGTGGACGCCCGCCTGCGGCGCGCTCGACGGCCTCGCGGTAGCGGACCACCGTCCCCTCGGCGGCCCGCGCCCAGGTGAACCGTTCCAGCACGCGCGCGCGGCCGGCCGCGCCGAGGCGGGCCCGCAGCGCGGAGTCGCCGAGGAGCCGGCTCAGGGCGGCGGCCAGCGCGCCGGAGTCGCCCGGCGCGACCGCCAGGCAGGTCTCGCCGTCGCGCCCGGCGACCTCGGGGATCGCTCCGCCGGTGGTGGCGACGAGCGGCGTCCCGGTCGCCATGGCCTCGGCCGCCGGCAGGGAGAACCCCTCGTACAGGGACGGCACGCAGGCGGCCTCGGCCGAGCGGACCAGGTCGACGAGTTCGGCGTCGGAGATGCCCTTGACGAACTCGACGGCGCTTTCGAGGCCGTAGCGCTCGACGGCTTGGGCGACGGGCCCCTCCTCGGGGCGCTTGCCGACGACGACGAGGTGGGCGTGCGGGTGTTCGGCGCGAACCTTGGCCAGCGCCTCGACGAGGAAGACCAGGCCCTTGAGCGGCACGTCCGCGCTGGAGGTGGTCACGATCCGGCCGGGGACGACGGGCACGGACGGGTCCGGGGAGAACAGGTCGGTGTCGGCGCCGATGTGCACGACGTGGATGCGCTCGCCGCGGACGCCGAGGTGGTCGGCTATCTCCTGACGGGAGGTGCCGGAGACGGTGAGCACGGACGGCAGCCGGCGCGCGACGCGCTTCTGCATCCTGGTGAACGCGTACCAGCGGCGCACGGACAAACGCCGCTGCAGGCCCTCGGCGGCGTCGAGCTCCAACTGCCGGTCGACGGTGATGGGGTGGTGGATCGTGGTGACGAGCGGCGCGCCGACGTCGCCCAACAGCCCGTACCCGAGCGTCTGGTTGTCGTGCACGACGTCGAACTCGCCGCGCCGGGCGCGCAGGTGACGGCGGGCCCGCAGGGAGAAGGTCAGCGGCTCGGGGAAGCCGCCGGTCCACATGGTGGCGACCTCCAGCGCGTCGATCCAGTCGCGGTACTCGTCGCGCCCGGGGGTGCGGAAGGGGTCCGGCTGGCGGTAGAGGTCGAGGCTGGGCAGCTCGGTCAGGGAGAGCCGGCCGGCGTGCTCCTCGCCGAGGACGTCGAGGGCGTCGAGCACCGGGTAGGGCTGGGAGCCGATGACCTCGACGCGGTGGCCGAGGCGGACCAGTTCGCGCGAGAGGTGGCGGACATAGACGCCCTGGCCGCCGCAGAACGGGTTTCCTTTATAGGTGAGGAGCGCGATGTCGAGCGGTCGCCCGCCGTCCGCGGCGAGGGCCGGTGCGGGCCCCGCCTGACTGGCCTCAGCGGTCACTCCGGGGCCCCCTTCTGCCTGCACTGTCCCGCGAGACTACGTCGGGACGCTAATCTAGAACAAGTTTCAGACTTGATCGTTCGGGAGGCTCTGAATCTACCGGCAGGTAAGGACCCTGGGAGCAGTGGATCAGGTGATTCACACCACGACCGGAGGCCCTGGTTCTGCTGTGTGATCACAGCCTTCACCGACTGTCACGGAACGGGACCAGCACCATGCCTGCGGAAGCCAGCACCCAGCGCCACTCCTCCCCCCACGGCTCCGCTCGCCCGGGCGAGCCCCCCTCCCCGCCGCTGACGGAGCGACAGGAGGCCCGCCGCCGGCGCATCCTGCACGCGAGCGCGCAGCTGGCCAGCCGGGGCGGGTTCGACGCGGTGCAGATGCGGGAGGTCGCGGAGTCCTCCCAGGTCGCCCTGGGCACCCTCTACCGCTACTTCCCCTCCAAGGTGCACCTGCTGGTCGCCACCATGCAGGACCAGCTGGAACGCATGCACGGCACCCTGCGCAAGAAGCCCCCGGGGGGCGACACCCCGGCGCAGCGGGTCGCGGAGACCCTGATGCGGGCCTTCCGCGCCCTCCAGCGTGAGCCCCATCTGGCCGACGCGATGGTCCGCGCCCTCACCTTCGCCGACCGCAGCGTCTCCCCCGAGGTGGACCAGGTCTCCCGCCAGACCACGGCGATCATCCTCGACGCGATGGGCCTCGCCCGCCCCACCCCCGAGCAGCTCTCCGCCGTCCGGGTCATCGAGCACACCTGGCACTCGGCCCTGATCACCTGGCTCTCGGGCCGGGCCTCCATCGCCCAGGTGCGCATCGACATCGAAACGGTGTGCCGGTTGATCGACCTGCCCGAGGTCATGGGCCCGGCCGCGGAGAACGGGGACTAGCACCCTCGCCGCAGGAGGTGCGGGCACACGAAAGGACCTACGAGACGGGTTCCCTTCGCCGGTATGAACCGGATCAGGTGCTGGGGGTCGCCGTCCGGCCCTACTGCTGCCGTTCGGCCTCTCAGCCCTACCGTCGATGTCGGCCCCAGCGGATGCCTCGGCGAATGCCTCGGCGTCACGCCCGAGTCGGCTACTCCGGTCGGACTCCCTCACTCGTCCCGTAGGCCAATAACAGGATAGAACTCCCGGACAGGAATGAAACCCCCCGAAGCGGACTTTTTACTCTTCGGGCGGGAACACCGCCTCCCCGCTCTCCCGCAGCGTGATCGCGATGGCCTCCACGGGGCAGTTCTCGGCCGCCTCCAGCACCCGCTCGTTCGCGTCCGGGTCCGGGTCGACCGGGTGGGACTGCCGGGCGGTGTCCAGCCGGAAGCCGCCCGGCGCGTGGTGGAGGCACTGGGCGGAGCCGATGCACAGGGAGCGGTCGACCTCGACGTGCCAGCGGTCGCCCGCGCCCACGCTCGAATCCGCTCTCGCGGCGGGGGCGCCCATCGCCTCAGCCCTCCCAGCCGGCCGGCAGGTGGATCATCTTGTGCTCCAGGTACTCGCCGTACCCCTCGGGTCCGAACTCGCGCCCCAGCCCGGAGTTCTTGTAGCCGCCGAACGGGCCGAGCATGTCCAGGCTGAAGGTGTTCACCGAGTACGTGCCGGTACGGACCCGGCGCGCGACCTCGATGCCGTGTTCGACGTCGGCCGTCCACACGCTGCCGCTGAGCCCGTAGTCGGAGTCGTTGGCGATCTTCAGGGCCTCGGACTCGTCCCCGTAGGGGAGAAGGCAGATGACCGGGCCGAAGATCTCCTCGCGGGCGATGCGCATCGTGTTGTCGACGTCGCCGAAGAGGGTGGGCTCGACGTACCAGCCGCGGTCCAGGCCGGGCGGTCGGCCGCCACCCGTGAGGACCTTCGCGCCCTCCTCCTGGCCGATGCGGATGTAGTCGAGGTTGCGCTGCTGCTGGCGGCGCGCGACCAGCGGGCCGACCTGGGTCGCCGGGTCGAGCGGGTCGCCGACGACGAGGGCGCTCGCGGCCGCGGCGAAGGCGTCCGCGAACTCGTCGTAGCGCGAGCGCGGGAGGAGGATGCGGGTCTGTGCGACGCAGGCCTGGCCGTTGTTCATCCAGGCCGCGGAGACGATTCCGGGGACGGCGGTGGCGAGGTCCGCGTCGGGCAGGACGACCGCCGCCGACTTGCCGCCGAGCTCCAGGGTGACGCGGGTGAGATTGCGGGCGGCGACCTCCATCACGCGCCGGCCGGCCGCCACCGACCCGGTGAAGGACACCTTGTCCACGCCGGGGTGCCCGACGAGGTACTCGCTCACCTCGCGGTCGGCGGGGAGGATCGACAGCACGCCCTCCGGCAGCCCGGCCTCCCGGGTGATCTCGGCCAGCAGATAGGCGTCGAGCGGCGACTCGGGGGACGGCTTCAGCACCGCCGTGCAGCCGGCGAGCAGCGCGGGCGCCAGCTTGGCGGCGGCCACGAACTGCGGGACGTTCCAGGGGACGACGGCGGCGACGACGCCCACCGGCTCCCGGCGCACGAGGATCTTCCCCAGCACGCCGTCGCGCCGCTCCTCGTGGGGGAAGTCCCGCGCGACGGTGATCGCCGCGTCCCACACCATCATCGCGCCGAGCGCCTGGGCGAGGACGCTCCAGGAGTACGGGGAGCCGTTCTCGGAGGAGATCACGCGGGCGATCTCGTCGTGGCGGGCGGCGATCCCGTCCTTGATGCGGGAGACGACCGCGATCCGCTCGTCGAGGGACATCCGGGGCCAGGGGCCCTCGTCGAAGGCCCGCCGCGCCGCCGCGACCGCCCGGTCCACGTCCGCCCGCGAGGCGTGCGGGACCCGCCCGATGACCTCCTCCGTGTGCGGGGAGATCACCTCGATGACGTCCTCGCCGAGCGGGTCGGTCAACTCCCCGCCGATGAACAGCTGTCGGTGTTCCAGGAACTCGGCCATGGCGACTGCCTTCGTTTCTGACGGTGTTTCAGAAACTGATACCAGTTCCGGTTGAAGGAGTCCACGGGGCTGAGCAGCGCCTTCCCGACGATCAAGGACGCGGGGCCCGTCGAGGGCGGACCGTGACCACCCTGATGCCAATCTGTGCCGCAGACCACAGCGGGCGGCGGCCGCGCGGGCCCATACTGAACCATGACAAAGTCTGCGGCACCGAAGCGTCACCTGCCCACCAGCCCCTTCAGGGCCCCGGTCGTTCCGGCCCCCAAGCACTTCGCCATGGGCGACCAGGTCACCCACGACGTGCACGGCCTCGGCCGGGTGATCGGCCTCGAGGACGGAATCGCGGCCCTCGTGGACTTCGGCTCCGAGCAGCGGCGCATTCTGAGCCCGTACACCAAGATGACCAAGCTCTGAGACCGCCGCCGCACCCGGCTCACACGCACATCCATCCGGATCGCGCACCGACCCACCACCACGTCGGTCGACTTGGGCACCCATTGGAACCGGTTCTAGTTATAGTGGGCCGTGGCCGTGGGACGGAGGGTGCGATGCGCAGCAGCCAGGGCGGTCGGAATCCGGGGGCGCCGTCGACGAGGGATCACGGCGGGGGTGTCCGCTCCCTTCAAGTGCCCATTCCTGACAACCCCTTGGGCCACACCCTCGTGTACGTCGTCGACACCGACCGAGGTCCGGTGCTGGTCGACACCGGCTGGGACGACCCCTCCTCGTGGGACGCCCTCACCGCCGGGCTGGGCGCCTGCGGCACCTCCGTCGGCGAGCTGTACGGGGTCGTCATCACCCACCACCATCCCGACCACCACGGCCTGTCCGGGCGGGTGCGGGAAGCGTCCGGCGCGTGGGTGGCGATGCACGCGGCCGACGCCTCGATCGTGCGCCGGACCCGCTCGACGCGCCCCGAGCGCTGGTTCACCTACATGACGGACAAGCTGGAGGCCGCGGGAGCCCCGGAGGAGCATGTGGCGCCCCTGCGCAGCTCCTCCCGCCGCACCCTGCCCGGCCTGCGTCCCGCCCTGCCCGACCGGGAGATCGTCCCCGGCGAGCTCCTCGACCTGCCCGGCCGCCGCCTGCGCGCGATCTGGACCCCGGGCCACACCCCCGGCCATGTCTGCCTCCACCTGGAGGAGGAGCACCCCGCACGGCTTCCGGGGAAGGGGCGGCTGTTCTCCGGCGACCATCTGCTCCCCGAGATCACCCCGCACATCGGCCTGTACGAGGACCCCGACGACGCCACGGTCACCGATCCCCTCGGCGACTACCTCGACTCCCTGGAACGCGTCGGCCGCCTCGCCCCCGCCGAGATCCTCCCCGCCCACCAGCACGCCTTCACCGACGCACCGTCCCGGGTGAGGGAGTTGCTGACCCACCACGAGGACCGCCTCACCGGCCTCCTGACCCTCCTCGCCGAACCCCTCACCCCCTGGCAGCTCGCCGAACGCATGGAGTGGAACCGGCCCTGGGAGCAGATCCCCCACGGGTCGCGGAACATCGCGGTCTCGGAGGCCGAGGCCCATCTGCGACGCCTGGTGAAGCAGGGCCGCGCGGAACCCGTCACGGGCAGCGACCCGGTGACGTACGCGGCGGTGTGAGGGGCGCCTTCAGGGAGCCAGGGAGGCCAGGGAGGCCAGGGAGCGGACCAACGAGCCTGCTGCACCCAGCAGTTCGATCTCCTCGGCGCGCATCGTCGGGTTGTCCGCCCGTCGCCGCGACGCCTCCGTCAGCCCTTCCTCCGTGAGATCGGACGGGTCGACGAGCAGCGCGCCCAGCATCGCGCGCGCCGGGGCCGCGATCGGCTCGGCGGAGACGGCGACCTGGGCGAGGATCACCGCCGACATCCCCCAGTCCAGCGCCGGGTCGCCCTCCCGCGCGGTGGACCAGTCGATGACCCGGGGGCCGTCGCCGGTCAGGATCACGTTGTCGGGGTGCAGATCCAGATGCAGGACGCGGGCGCCCGCAGTGCGCGGGGCCGGGACGCCGTGCAGCTCGCGCAGCAGCCGCGCGAGGATCGCTCCCGCCTCCTGCGCGCCCAACTCCCCCGCCGCGAAAGCCTGGAGCATCGTCGGGCCGTCCAACCGCTCCATCACCAGGTCCCGCTTCCCCGAGTCGGCGGCCCGCACGGCCGGCGCCGGGAACTCGTGGGCGCGCACGTGCGCCATGATCTCCGCCTCGGCCGCCGCGTCCCCGTACCCCGCGCGCTCCCGGCGCAGCACCCACGCCGCGTCGATCTCGTACACGTCGGCCGTACGGCCCGAGCCGAGCAGTCGGCCCGGCGCGCCCCCCGTGGTCCTCATCGCCCCGCCCTCTCGCCCGTCCGTGTCGCCCCCACCCGCCCGGCGGCCGTCACCGGCCGAGACACCTGCCCGCGACAGCCACCCCGCGGGGGCATTCGTACCGCCGAGTACAGTAGCCGCGTCGTCATCACACCCGTACGGGGGAAAGCCGGTGTAAATCCGGCGCTGACCCCGCAACCGTGAACCGTCCCGGACGCAAGTCGCACGCGGGGGCCGGTGAGCCGGATCGCCTCGGACGGGCAAGTGAGGCTCGCGTGCGTCGGCGTCCCGCCGGCGTGCGGCACCGTCGAGGTTCACGGAGCCGAGCCGCCGGGATGTCCCGCGCTGCCCGGCTCCCCACAGGGAGAGGCAACCCGCCGACCATGAACGTCCGCCGCAGCGCCGCGGTCCTGGCCGCCGCCACCGCACTGACGTGCGCCGCCACGCCCGCCATGGCCGCGTCCCCCTCGCCGTCCCCGACGCCGGTGATCCCGTCCGGCCTGTACGGCGACGCCGACCCGACGTACGACGGCGTCTGGCGGCAGTCGCTCGCGCTGCTCGCCCAGGACACCGTGGGTGTGCGGCCCGCGGACAAGGCAGTGGACTGGCTGACCGGCCAGCAATGCGCCACCGGCGCCTTCGCCGCGTTCCGCGCCGACCCCGCGAAGCCGTGCGACGCCAAGCTGATGGTCGACAGCAACAGCACGGCCGCCGCCGTCCAGGCCCTCGCCGCGCTCGGCGGGCACGACACGGAGGTGGACAAGGCCGTCGGCTGGCTGAAGTCGGCGCAGAACGCCGACGGCGGCTGGGGCTACGCCCCCGGCGGCGCGAGCGACGCCAACTCCACCTCCGTCGTCATCGGCGCGCTGACGGCGGCCGGCGAGAAGCCCGCCGAGGTCGTCAAGGGCGGCCACTCCCCCTACGACGCCCTGCTGAAGCTCGCGCTCCCCTGTGACGCGGGCGGCGCCTTCGCCTACCAGCCCGACAAGCAGGGCAAGCTGACCGCCAACGCGGACGCGACGGCCGCCGGCGTCCTCGGCGCACTCGGCCTGGGCATGGCCCCCGGAGCCGGCCGGAAGAGCGACGCCGTCTGCGCCGGGACGGGCCGCGCGAGTGCGCAGCAGGCCGCGGCGAGCGGGGCGGCGTACCTGGCGAAGTCCGTCGCCAAGGACAACCACCTGATGTCCGTGCTCCCCGGCGCCGAGAACCAGCCGGACTACGGCAACACCGCCGACGCGGTCGTCGCCCTCGCCGCCCAGGGCGGCGCGGAGCAGGCGGAGAAGCCTCTCGCCTGGCTCGAGAAGAACTCCGCCGCCTGGGCGAAGCAGAGCGGTCCCGCCGCCTATGCCCAGCTGATCTTCGCCGCCCACGCAACGGGCAGCGACCCGCGCGTCTTCGGCGGCACGGACCTGGTCGCCGCCCTGAACGCGACGGGCCCGGCGCCGCAGCCTGCCGAGAACAGCGGGAAGACGGCGACGGACGAACCGGGCGACAAGGCCGAGGACGACGCGAAGGGCGAGGACTCCGACGACGGCTACGGCGTGTTGTGGACCGTCGGCGTCTTCCTCGTCGCCGGCATCGGCATCGGCTTCCTGATCAGCGGCCGCCGGAAGCAGCGGCCGTGATACGGCGCTGCGCCGCCCTCGTGGCGGCCGCGCTGCTGTGGAGCCTGGCCGGTTCCGGGCCGGCCCAGGCCGCCGGCTACCGCTACTGGTCCTTCTGGGAGCGCACCGGCGACCGGTGGACCTACGCCACCCAGGGCCCCTCCACCGCCCGCCCCGCCGACGGCGACGTCCAGGGCTTCCGCTTCGCCGTCAGCGCGGACTCGGCGGACGCCTCCCGGCCGCGCGGGACGGCGTCCTTCGCGGCGATCTGCGCCACGACGCCTCCGCGCGACGGCGCCAAGCGGGTGGCGCTGGTCGTCGACTTCGGCACGCCGGCGGACGCCCCTTCCGGGGAAACCCCGCCGCACCCCCGAACGGCCTGTGCCCGCGTCCCGGGGGACGCCTCGACGGCGGAAGCCCTGGCCGCGGTCGCCAAGCCCCTGCGCTACGACGCCAACGCCCTGCTCTGCGCGATCACCGGCTACCCGAGGACGGGCTGCGGGGAGCAGGTGACCGCCCGCGGGACCAGCCCCGCCCCCTCGGGGAAGCCCGTTCAGGACAAGGGCCCGTCCCTGGGCCTGTACGCGGGGGGCGCCCTCATAGCCGCCCTGGCGGGCGCGGCGGTGTGGCAGTCCCGGCGGCGCGGGCATGCGTAGCGGCGGCGTTCCGCAGCGCCGGGACGAGCGGCCCCCGGCCCCGGGGTCCACTCCCCGGCAGCGAACCCCCGCTCAACTCCACCCCGGCGCCTGGTGGTCGTGGTCCCTGGCCCTCGGCACCGCGGCCACCCGCACCACCAACCCGCTCCTCCTCGCCCTCCTGCTCACCACCTCCGCCTATGTCGTCCTCACCTGCCGCCCCCAGACCCCCTGGTCCCGCAGCTACTCCGCGTTCCTGCACCTGGCCCTCGCCGTTCTGCTCATCCGGCTCCTCTTCGTCGTCGCCCTCGGCTCCCCCGTCCCGGGCACGCACGTGATCGTCACCCTGCCCGAAGTCCCGCTGCCCGACTGGGCCCAGGGCATCCGCCTCGGCGGCAGGGTCACCGCCGAGGGTGTGCTCTTCGCGCTGTACGACGGACTGCGTCTGGCCGCGCTCCTGATCTGCGTGGGCGCGGCGAACGCCCTCGCCGGCCCGTCCCGCCTGCTGAAGTCCCTGCCCGGCGCGCTGTACGAGGCGGGGGTCGCCGCCGTCGTGGCGCTCACCTTCGCCCCGCATCTCATCGCCGACGTCCAGCGCCTGCGCTCCGCACGCCGGTTGCGCGGCCGGCCGGACAGCGGTCTGCGCGGCCTGCTGCAGGTGGCGCTGCCCGTCCTCGAAGGCGCCCTGGAGCGCTCCGTCGCCCTCGCCGCCGCGATGGACGCCCGCGGCTACGGCCGTACCGCCGAGGTCCCCGCCGCCGTCCGCCGCACGACCACCGCCCTCACCCTGGGCGGCCTGCTCGGGGTGTGCGCGGGGACGTACGGTCTGCTGACGGCCGTCGGCGGGGTGTACGGCCTCCCTCTTCTGCTCGCCGGTCTCGTCGCCGCCCTGGCCGGTCTCCGCCTCGGCGGCCGCCGTTCCCCCCGTACGCGCTACCGCCCCGACCGCTGGACCCCGCGCGCGTGTCTGGTCGCCGGGTCCGGGGCGGCCGTCGCCGCGCTCCTCTTCGCGGCCGCCGCCACGGACCCGGAGGGCCTGCGTCCGGGCGTGGTGCCGCTGACCGCGCCCACCCTGCCGCTGTGGCCGGCGGCGGCGGTCCTCGTCGGCCTCCTCCCCGCCTTCCTCGCCCCCGCACCACGCCAGGAGCAACCGTCGTGATCCGCTTCGAGAACGTCTCCGTGACGTACGACGGAGCCCCCGAACCCACCCTGCGGGACGTCGACTTCACCGTGCCCGAGGGTGAACTCGTGCTGCTGGCGGGCCCGTCGGGAGTCGGCAAGTCGACGCTGCTGGGCACGGTGAGCGGTCTGGTCCCGCACTTCACCGGCGGCACGCTGAGCGGCCGGGTCACGGTCGCCGGCCGCGACACCCGCACCCACAAGCCGCGTGAGCTGTCCGACGTCGTCGGCACGGTGGGCCAGGATCCGCTCGCCCACTTCGTGACCGACACCGTGGAGGAGGAACTCGCCTACGGCATGGAGTCGTTGGGCCTCCCGCCGGCCGTGATGCGCCGCCGTGTCGAGGAGACCCTCGACCTGCTCGGTCTGGCCGCCCTGCGCGACCGCCCCCTGGCGACCCTCTCCGGCGGCCAGCGGCAGCGGGTCGCGATCGGCTCGGTCCTCACCCCGCACCCGAGCGTCCTCGTCCTGGACGAGCCGACCTCCGCGCTCGACCCGGCCGCCGCCGAGGAGGTCCTCGCCGTCCTCCTGCGCCTCGTCCACGACCTCGGCACGACGGTGCTGCTGGCGGAACACCGACTGGAACGCGTCCTGCAGTACGCCGACCAGGTCGCCCTGCTGCCCGCCCCCGGCGCGGCCCCCGTCCTGGGCGCGCCGGCGGAGATCATGGCCGTGTCCCCGGTGTTCCCGCCGGTGGTGGGCCTCGGCCGGCTGGCCGGCTGGTCCCCGCTCCCCCTGACGGTCCGCGACGCCCGCCGCCGCGCCCTCGGCCTGCGTGAACGCCTCGCGGACCGGGAACCGGAAGGCACGGCGGCCGGGACGGCCCCCGAGGGGCCCGAGCCGCCACCGCGCCGGTCCCCTTCGGCGCCGCCGTGGTGGCGCCGGCGCAAGCCCGCCGACGCTCCCCTGCCCGCGGGCGCTCCCGCCGAGGTCGTAGGCCTCGCCGTCCGCCGTGGCCGGGTGCAGGCGCTCCGTCACGTGGATCTCGCCATCGCCCCGGGCGAGACCGTCGCCCTCATGGGCCGCAACGGCGCCGGGAAGTCCACGTTGCTCAGCGCCCTCGTCGGCCTGGTCGAGCCGTCCGCGGGGACGGTGCGGGCCGGCGGCGCGGTCCCGCACCGCACCGCGCCCCGCGATCTCGTGCGCCGCGTCGGCCTGGTCCCGCAGGAGCCGCGTGACCTCCTCTACGCCGAGACGGTCGCCGCCGAGTGCGCGGCGGCCGACCGGGACGCGCAGGCCGCCCCCGGCACCTGCCGCGCCCTGGTCTGCGGGCTGCTGCCGGGCATCGCGGACGACGCCCACCCCCGCGATCTCTCCGAGGGGCAGCGCCTCACCCTCGCGCTCGCGGTCGTCCTCACCGCCCGGCCGCCCCTGCTCCTCCTGGACGAGCCGACCCGCGGCCTGGACTATGCGGCCAAGGCCCGCCTGGTCGCCGTGCTGAAGGAGTCGGCGGCGGCCGGTCACGCGATCGTGCTGGCCACGCACGACGTGGAGCTCGCCGCCGAGCTGGCGCACCGGGTGGTGCTGCTGGCGGAGGGCGAGGTGATCGCGGACGGTCCGACGGCGGAGGTGGTGGTCTCCTCGCCGTCCTTCGCCCCGCAGGTGACGAAGGTGCTGGCCCCGCAGCCGTGGCTCACGGTGACGCAGGTGCGGGAGGCGCTCAGGTGACCCGGCAGGCCCGCGCGGTCCGGCTGGGCCCGCGTTCCCTTCTCGCGCTGGTGCTCGTCAGCGCCGTCGGCGCCGTCGCGTTCACCTGGCCCTTCCTGGCCCCGCCGGACTCCACGGTGAACGCCCACGCCCAGGACGCGCCGTGGCTGTTCGCGGGCCTGCTGGCGCTGCTGGTCGCGGTGGTCGCGGCGACGATCTCGGAGTCGGGGCTCGGCGCGAAGGCCGTCGCGATGCTGGGAGTGCTGGCGGCGACGGGCGCCGCGCTGCGTCCCATCGGCGCGGGCACGGCGGGCATCGAGCCGATGTTCTTCCTGATGGTGCTGAGCGGCCGGGTCCTCGGGCCGGGCTTCGGCTTCGTCCTCGGCTCGGTGACGATGTTCGCGTCGGCGCTGCTCACGGGCGGGGTCGGGCCGTGGATGCCGTTCCAGATGCTGGCGATGGGCTGGTTCACGATGGGCGCGGGCCTGCTCCCTGGCCGGGACGGGCTGCGCGGGCGCGCGGAGCTCGCGCTGCTCGCCGGCTACGGCTTCCTGGCGGCCTTCGCCTACGGCACGGCGATGAACATGCAGGGCTGGCCCTTCCTGGGCGCGGGCACCACGACCATCGCGTTCGACCCGGCGGCCTCCGTCGCGGAGAACCTGGCCTCCTTCGCCGCCTACTGCCTGGCGACGTCCCTCGGCTGGGATCTCGGCCGCGCGATCGTCACCGTCGTCCTGACCGTGACCCTCGGTCCGGCGGTGCTCAGGGCGCTGCGGAGGGCCACCCGGCGGGCCGCGTTCGAGACCGCGGTCACATTCGAGGACCGGGGGCCGGTGAACCGGCCCACATGACGCGGATCACCTACGATCCTCTTTAGTCGGACATACCGGATGCCATGCACACGCAGAGACCGTTTCCGACCTGCACAGGGAGCGCCGCACCTCCACCACGGGGGCACACCCACATGCGGCCACCACTAGTAAAAGGGGTCATTGCGGGCACCTTCCGGGCCTGTTTCTCTGGATGACGTCGCACGGCGCCGACGAGCCTCCGGGCCTCGGCGCCGACGCGTGCCGGTCGCCGCTCACCCACGGTTCCGCCGCCGGCCGCGACGCCGTCAGTCCCCGAAGAAGAAGGTTCTCCGTGCCCGTCTCCGTCATCCGCCGCATCGCCTCCCCGAAGAAGACCCTCACCGCCGTCGCCGTGGCCGCCGCCACCGCCGGCATGGCCCTGACCGCGGCGCCGGCCCAGGCGGCCCCCGCCGCGCCCTCGGCCGCCGAGGCCCAGGCGATCGCGCACAAGATGATCCCGGACGCCGCGCAGTTCGACGCGTTCAGCAAGATCGTCCAGCACGAGAGCAACTGGGACGTCGACGCCACCAACTCCTCCTCCGGCGCCTACGGCCTCGTCCAGGCCCTCCCCGGCTCCAAGATGTCCTCGGCCGGCTCCGACTGGAAGACCAACGCCGAGACCCAGATCAAGTGGGGCCTGGACTACATGAACTCCCGCTACGGCAGCCCGGTCGGCGCGTGGTCCTTCTGGCAGGCCAACGGCTGGTACTGAGCCACCCGGACAAAGCGACGGCACCCGCCGGGCGAACCGGACGCAAGCGTCGGCCCCACCCCGGCACCGACCCTGCGGCAGCCCGCCACACACGGACGCCGGGCGCACGGAACCACCGCACGCGCCCGTCCCGCACCGGCGGCACAGCCGCACTGACGGACCGGCGCAAGCGCCACCCGCACGCCCCCGCGCGGCACCCCTGAGCGGCGGCGGCCCCCTGATCCCCCGGGGCCGCCGCCTTCCGCGTTTCCCGGCCCGCTCCGCCGCGCGCTCCCGCCCCGCCCTCGCCCGCCCATGGTCCACTGGAGCGATGACCACCGAGCAGCCCCGGTCCGCCACGGGCGAGGATCCCGAAGCCCGCGGCCTGCGCCTGGTCGTCGTGCTGCTCGCGCTCACCGGGGTGAGCGGTCTGATCGACGCGGTGAGCTACCTCGGCCTCGGGCACGTCTTCACCGCGAACATGACCGGCAACGTCGTCATCCTCGGCTTCGCCGCCGCCGGCGCACCCGGTTTCTCGGTCCACCACTCGGCGACCTCGCTGGCCTGCTTCCTGCTGGGCGCGGTGATCGGGGGCCGCGTCGCCAGGCGCGCCGGGGACGGCTCCCGTCGCGCCTTCGCGCGCTGGACGCTGGGCGTGGAGGCGGTCCTCCTCGGCGCAGCGTCCGCCGTGGCGTTCACCGCGCCGCAGGGGGCGACCGGCACGACGTACGCGCTCATCGCGACGACCGCCTTCGCGATGGGCCTGCGCAACGCGACCGTCCGCGAACTGAACGTGCCGGCCCTGACCACGACCACCGTCGTGACGATGACCCTGACGGGCCTGGCCGCCGAGTCCCACGTCGCCGGCGGCAGCGGCGGCCGCACCCGGCGTCGCACGGCGGCGGTCTCCGCGCTGTTCGCCGGGGCGGTGCTGGGCGCGTGGCTGGTGCTCCACCACGGCATGGGCGTCCCGCTGCTGCTGGCGTCCCTGGCGTCGGCGGCGCTCGCGGTGACGGCGTCGGGCAGGGACTGAGCCGAACCCGGGCCCTTTCGGGGGCGTCACCCCAGGGTGACCGGCAACTCCTTCACCCCGTTGATCCAGGCGGACCGCAGCCGCCGTGGATCGCCGACCAGTCGCAGCCCCGGCATGGCGTCGGCGATGGCGTTGAAGATCAGGTCGATCTCCAGCACCGCCAGCGACTTGCCCAGGCAGAAGTGCGGCCCGCCCCCGCCGAAGCCCAGGTGGGGGTTGGGGTCTCGGGTGACGTCGAACTCCTCGGGCCGGTCGAACACCTCGGGGTCATGGTTGGCGGAGGCGTAGAAGAGCCCGACCCGCTCCCCCTTCCTGATCGTCTGCCCGCCGAGTTCGGTGTCCTGGGTGGCGGTGCGCTGGAAGGCGAAGACGGGTGTGGCCCAGCGCACGATCTCCTCGGCGGCGGTGGAGGGCCGCTGCCGCTTGTAGAGCTCCCACTGCTCGGGGTGCGTGAGGAAGGCGTGCATGCCGTGGGTGATGGCGTTGCGGGTGGTCTCGTTGCCTGCGACGGCGAGCATCAGCACGAAGAAGCCGAACTCGTCGGAGTTGAGGTTGCCCTGGTCCTCGGCTGCCACGAGGGTGCTGACGATGTCGTGCGCCGGGCACTGCTTCCGGTCGGCGGCCATGGTCATGGCGTACGAGATGAGTTCGGCGGCGGACTGCGCGCCGACCTCCTCGGTGATCGCGTATTCGGGGTCGTCGTAGGCGATCATCTTGTTGGACCAGTCGAAGATCTTGGTCCGGTCGCCCTGGGGGATGCCGATCAGTTCCGCGATGGCCTGGAGGGGCAGTTCGCAGGCGACGGAGGCGACGAAGTCGAAGGGGCCCTCGAGTTCGCGGGCGGCGGCGACGATGTCGGCCGCCCGGTTCCGCAGCCGCTGCTCCAGCGCGCGGATCGACCGTGGCGTGAACCCGCGTTGCACGATCTGCCGCACCCTGGTGTGCTCGGGGGGGTCCATGTTCAGCAGGATGAGCCGCTGCGCGTCGATGGAGTCACGCCGGATGTGCTCGTTGAAACGGATGATGGCGGTGTTGACGGTGGACGAGAAGAGCTCGGGGTGGGTGGAGACGTACCGGACGTCGGCGTGGCGGGTCACCGCCCAGTAACCCTCGTCCTGGAAGCCGGCCACGTTCGCCGACTGGGGGATCCAGCGGACCGGTTCGGCCCGGCGCAACTCGGCCAACTCTGGCAGGGGAACGCGGTGTTGCAGCAGGTCGGGGTCGGTGAAGTCGAACCCGTCGGGAAGCGCTGGACAGTGCATGGGCAGCTCCAGCCGTCGGACCGGTCATCTGACGGTTCATCAGAAACAGGGTGCGGAGACGGTAGTTCAGGGCCCTGAAGCTTGCAAGACCCTTGCGGTGACGTACGTCACGTCCGCAGACTGCACAGAGCAGAACTAGAACACGTACTAGTTCCGGGAGGATCCGCACCCATGGCTGCCGAACCCGTGATCGTGGAAGCCGTCCGCACCCCCATCGGCAAGCGCGGCGGCGCGCTCGCCAATCTTCACCCCGCCTACCTCCTCGGCGAGACCTACCGCGAACTCCTCGGCCGCACCGGCATCCCCGCCGACGCCGTGGAGCAGATCGTCGGCGGCACCGTGACCCACGCCGGCGAGCAGTCCATGAACCCCGCCCGCACGGCCTGGCTGACGATGGGCCTGCCCTACGAGACGGCGGCCACGACGGTCGACTGCCAGTGCGGCTCCTCGCAGCAGGCGTCGCACATGACGGCCAACATGATCGCGGCGGGCGTCATCGACGTGGGGATCTCCTGCGGGGTGGAGGCGATGTCGCGCGTGCCGCTCGGCTCGGGCTCGAAGCACGGCCCGGGCAAGCCGTTCCCCGACGAGTGGAACGTCGACCTGCCGAACCAGTTCGAGGCGGCGGAACGTATCGCCCGGCACCGTGGGCTGAGCCGCGACGACGTCGACGCGCTGGGCCTGCTCAGCCAGACGCGAGCCGCGAACGCCTGGTCGGAGGAGCGCTTCAAGCGCGAGACCTTCGCGGTCCAGGTCCCCACGACGGAGGAGGAGCAGGCCGCCGGCCAGGGCATGTGGCGACTGGTCGACCGCGACGAGGGCCTGCGCGACACCTCCCCGGAGGCCCTGGCCCGACTGAAGCCGATCATGCCGACGGCGGTGCACACGGCCGGCAACTCCTCCCAGATCTCCGACGGCGCGGCGGCGATCATGTGGGCGTCCAAACGGATGGCCCGCGCCCTGAAGCTGAAGCCCAGGGCGCGGATCGTGGCCCAGGCCCTGGTCGGTGCGGACCCCCACTTCCACCTGGACGGCCCCATCGACGCGACACGGGCGGTGCTCGGCAAGGCCGGCATGTCCCTGAAGGACATCGACATCGTCGAGATCAACGAGGCCTTCGCGTCCGTGGTGCTGTCCTGGACGAAGGTCTTCGATCAGGACATGTCGAAGGTCAACGTCAACGGCGGCGCGATAGCCCTGGGCCACCCGGTCGGAGCGACGGGCGCCCGCCTGATCACCACGGCCCTGAACGAACTGGAACGCACGGACAAGGAGTTCGCCCTCATCACGATGTGCGCGGGCGGCGGCCTGGCCACGGGGACGATCATCCAGCGGATGTGATGCCACGCCGGAAGTGGAACGGGGCGGGGCGGCCGGGTCGGCCGCCCCGCCCCGGCTCGTCCCGCGCCGCCGAACGGCTGACATCCGGGGGCGGCGGGACGGCTGGATCTCGATCACCCGGAACCCTGACGCGGTGTGAGGCGTTGACGGAGTCGTTAGGGTTCCTAAGTAGATGTCACGTGTCGAGTTCTCACGAGAGGCAGAGCAGCGCATGAGCGAGTCGCAGGTATGGGACGCCGTCGACGCCTACTTCACCGACCACCTCGCCCCGGACGACGAGGTCACCTCCGCGGCCCTGCGTGACAGCGACGCCGCCGAGCTGCCGCCGATCAGCGTCACGGCCGCGCAGGGCAAGCTGCTCCAGCTGCTCGCCGAGATCCAGGGGGCCCGCGCGATCCTGGAGATCGGCACCCTCGGCGGGTACAGCACGATCTGGCTGGCCCGCGCCCTGCCGGCCGACGGCCGGCTGATCTCCCTGGAGTACAACCCGAAGTACGCGGAGGTCGCCGCCCGCAACATCGCCCGCGCGGGCCTCGACAAGCAGGTCGAGGTGCGGGTCGGCCCGGCCCTGGAGTCACTGCCGCTGCTCGCCGACGAGAACCCGCCCCCGTTCGACCTGGTCTTCATCGACGCCGACAAGGTCAACAACCCCCACTACCTCGAATGGGCGCTGAAGTTGACCCGCGCGGGCAGTCTCATCGTCCTGGACAACGTGGTGCGCGGCGGCCGGGTCGTCGACGCGGCCAGCGACGCGGACGACGTCCGCGGGACCCGCGCCGCGATCGAACTCATCGGCTCGCACCCGAGGTTGAGCGGCACCGCGGTCCAGACGGTGGGGGCGAAGGGCTACGACGGGTTCGCGCTGGCCCGCGTGCTGGCGTAGCCCTGCCGGGGCTCCCCGCGACTACGCCTCGTGGAAGAAGCCGACGTTGACGCTGCGCGGCCCGGTGCGGTCGACGACGACGATCTCGCCGACGCCGCCCCGCGGCAGCTGCACCGTGCCGCCGTAGGGGATGGTCTGGGCGTACTCGCCGACGACCAGCCGGACCTCGGAGGACGGGTCCGGCTGGGACCCGCGCAGCCAGCTGACCTGCCAGACGCCCTCCGGTCCGCAGAGGAACTCCAGATGGACCCGGGAGACGAACAGCCAGTCCTCGGGCGTCACGAGGCGGCAGACGGACTTGTCCCGGCCCACCCGCAGCACCGCCCCCGGCTCGCTGGGCGCGTCGGCCATGAGCATGCCGGCCGTGGCACCCTCTTCCGTCCCCGAGACGGTGGCCATGGTGAGTTCGAGCACGTGCGCTCCTCGTGAGGTGTCCGACAGGGGCGTGCAAGTGACCTTGCACAGCGGCCGCATACTAAATCGCCCGGCCCCGCCGCGTCCGGCACAATGGACGCATGACCGAGCGAAAGCCACCCGGTGTTCCGTTCGACTCCTGGATCGACAAGCAGATCCGGGACGCGCAACTCCGGGGTGAGTTCGATCAACTCCCGGGCGCGGGAAAGCCGTTGGAGTCCGGCGCCGACACGTCGTACGACGAACTGTGGTGGATCAAGCGCAAGATGGCGCGCGAGGGGCTCTCGGTGCTTCCGCCGGCGCTCGCGCTGCGCAAGGAGGCGGAGGACGCCCTCGCGGCGGCGTACGCCGCCCCCTCGGAACGCCTCGTCCGGAAGATCATCACGGACGTCAACGTCAAACTCCGCGACATGATGTTCAAGCCGCCGCCCGGCCCCCCGCTGGGGATGCGGCCGTACGACGTCGAAGCGGTCGTACGTCAGTGGCGGGAGCGCCGGGAGGCGGCTTCGGAGAACAGCTGACGCGTCGTGCACGACACGCACGCGCGTCGCATCCGCGCTCACACGTGCAGGAGCCGCTCCGTCAGTTCGCGGTAGTCCCGAAGGGCCAGGCGGAGCTGCTCGGTGTCGACGGCCGTGGCGGCGGTGTCGCCCTTCCTGCCGCCCCGGGCGTCGCCGCCCTCGGCGAGCTGCCAGGAGCCGCGCAGGGTACGGCGGCGGCTGTTGACGGCGTCGGTGAAGCGGGCGGCCAGTTCCTCCAGGACGTGATCGGCCTCCTCGACGGCGTCACGCGGCCGGTCCACGAACCCGGCGACCGCGTGGTGCAGCCGGGAGGCGAGCTCGTCGCACTCCTCGTTCGGCAGCAGCGGGGAGCCCTGCGGGCCGTGCGAGCCGTCGGCAGCGGCGGAGCGCGGCCGGGCCGACGGCGTGTGCGGCGTCCCGGTGCGGGTCGTGTCGGCGTCCGCGTCGGTGCGCCGGTCGGCGGTGGCGCGCTCGTCGGTCCCGGTGCGCTCGTCAGTGCCGGTGCGGTGTTCGATGCCGGTGCGCTCTTCAGCGCCGGCGCCGGCGCCGGTCACGCCGGGGGTCCCGCCCGGGAGGGTGTCCCGTGCGTCCCGCGTGTCCCGTGCGTCCCGGCCGGTCGTCGGGTCGGCCGTGCCCGTGCCGGGATCGGTGTCCTTGTGGACGGGGTCCACGGGGCTGACGGGCGTCGCCGGGTTCACCCGGGGCCGTCCGGTCTGCTCCGGGGTGGTCGGCTGGTTGCGGTCATCGCCGCTCGAAGTCACGTCGGGCATTCCTCTCAGCTCTCCTTCGTCTGGTGCCGGTGGAAGCCTCGCGGCAGGTGGAGGCCGGAGCGGTGCTCGTCCCGCGCGTGGGTCTCCCGGCCCTGCGTCACCCCGGCCGGCGCACGGTGACGGCCGGCCCCGTGCCGGCCCTCCTTCACCAGGTCGTCGAAGAGGGCGCGGGCCTCGACCATGGCGGACCGAAGGTCCTCGGTGCCGGGGGCCTGGCCGTTGCGCGCGCCGCCGTCGGCGTGGAAGCGCGCCACGTGGTGCACGTGCCGGTAGCCGTTCACATGCTGCGCGTGGTGCACGGAGAGCGCGGCGACCTGCTCGTCGTACTGCGAGCCGTCAGGGAAGCCCCGGGCGCCCGCCACCTCCGAGACCAGCCGGTCGGCCTCGGCGACCGCCTCACGGGGCGAGTCGACGAAGCGCTCCTGCGCGGCCGTCCAGCGGGCCTCGAACCGCTCGCGCTCGGCGGGCTCCAGCGGACGCTCCTGCAGTTCGCCGTGCCGCTCCACGAGGGTGCCGAGCTCCCGCTCGGCGGCCTTGACGTCTCCGTCGTGCCGGGCCACGGCACGGTCGTACTCGGGCCCGAAGCGCTGCTTCAGGCTGCGTCCTCCGTGCGGCCCTCGGGACCGCACGGCCAGGACGGCCGCGACGGCGATGACGGCCGCCACGATCACGATCAGAGCGATGATCACGCCTGTGGACATGGTTGCCTTCCGATGTGGTCGGCCCCGCGGGCCGGTTCACGATTCCGAGTTGCCCGGAAGGCGTCGTACAAACGGCAAGCAAAGCCGCCCGGCGGCACGACAATGACGGGCATGACCGTCGCGACCCCCTGGACCATCGCCCCGGAGCCCGTGGACTCCCCCGTCGCCGCCGCGTTGTGGCGGGACTACTACACCGAGGTCAGCGACCGCTGGTATCTGCTGCACGAGGGGCGCCGGACCGACCCGGCCGAGCTGGAGCGGCAGATCGCCGCCGACAAGGGGGACCGACTGACGCCGCCGCAGGGGCTGTTGCTGGTCGCGCGGCACGAGGGCGCGCCGGCCGGGAGCGCGGGCGTACGGCTGCTGGACGCGGCGACGGCCGAGCTGACGCGGGTGTTCCTGGTGCCCGGCGCCCGGGGCAGGGGCGGCGCGGCCCTGCTGGTCGCCGCCGCCGAGGAGAGCGCCCGCGCGCTCGGGGCGACCCGGATGATCCTCGACACCCGCGGCGACCTGGTCGAGGCCCGCGCCCTGTACGCCCGGCTCGGATACGCGGAGACCGAGCCGCACAACGACGACCAGTACGCCGAGCACTGGTTCACCAAGGACCTCCGCTGAGGCTACGGGACAGCCCTTACGCCGGCCGTGTCACCGGCCGCTCGTCGTGCGGCTGTTCGCGGTCCGATCCGCACAGTTCGCCGCCCAGCTCCTTCACCAGGCGGGTCAGGTCGGTGGGGCGGTCCGGGCCCCACCAGTCGCCGAGCAGTTCGGCGAGAGACTCCTCGCGGGCCCCGGCCAGCCGGCGGGCGACCCCCCACCCGTCGTCGGTGAGGACCAGGTCGAGGCCCTCGCGCCGGGCCAGCCCGCGTTCCTCGATCTGCCGGGTGCCGTTCAGGATCACGGCGAGCGGGACGGAGCTGCGCTCGGCGAGCTGCGACGGCTCGACACTGCCGTACCTGCGGATGCGCAGAAGCATCCAGCTGGCGACCGGGAGGAGGTCGTAGCCGGCCCGGACGGTGATCGTGCGGTAGATCTCGCGGCGGCCCTCCCGGGTGCCGAGCAGGGACAGGGCCCGGCAGACCTCGTCGTAGGAGGAGCGTTCGACGGGGTTGCTGGCGAGGGTCTCCGTCACGTCCGGCGCGGTGACCGAGCCGCGCAGGGGGTCCTCCTTGAGGAACCAGGCGAGGACGAAGCCGACGAGGGCCACGGGTGCCGCGTACAGGAAGACGTCGGTGATGGAGGACGCGTAGGCGTGCAGCACCGGCGGGCGCAGCGCGGACGGCAGTGCGGCGATGCCCCGCGGGTCGGCCTCCAGCGCGTCGACGGAGACGCCGGCCGGGAGGGCGACGCCCCGGAAGGCGTCGGCGAGCTTGTCGCCGAGGCGGCCGGCGAACACCGTGCCGAAGACGGCGACGCCGAAGGACGCTCCGATGGAGCGGAAGAAGGTCGCGCCGGAGGTGGCGACGCCGAGATCCTCGTACGAGACGGCGTTCTGCACGATGAGGACGAGGACCTGCATCACCAGGCCGAGACCGAGGCCGAAGACGAAGAACACGGTGCTCATCTCGGCCGTGGAGCTGCCCTCGTCCAGCCGGTGCAGGAGCAGCAGGCCGACGGTCGTGACGGCGGTGCCGGCGACCGGGAACACCTTCCAGCGGCCGGTGCGGCTGACGATCTGGCCGGACACGGTGGACGACAGGAGCATGCCGACCACCATGGGCAGCATGTGCACGCCGGACAGGGTGGGCGAGACCCCCTGGACGACCTGGAGGAACGTCGGCAGGTAGGTCATCGCGCCGAACATGGCGAAGCCGACGATGAAGCTGATGACCGCGGAGAGGGTGAAGGTGCGGATGCGGAACAGCTTGAGGGGGAGGACGGGTTCGGCGGCGCGGCGCTCCGCGGCCACGAACGCGACGACCAGCAGGACGCCCAGCACGGCGAGTCCGACGATCTGCGGCGAGCTCCAGCCCCACGTGGTGCCGCCGAGGGAGGCCACGAGGACCAGGCAGGTGGCGACGGCGGCGATGAGGAAGGTGCCCAGGTAGTCGATGACGTGCTCGGTCGCCTTGCGGGGGATGCGCAGGACGGTCGCGATGACGGCGAGGGCGACGACGCCGACGGGCAGGTTGACGTAGAAGACCCAGCGCCAGCTGAGGTGTTCGGTGAACAGACCGCCGAGGAGGGGGCCGAGGACGCTGGTCGCGCCGAAGACCGCTCCGAACAGCCCCTGGTAGCGGCCGCGGTCCCGGGGCGCGACGATGTCGCCGACGATCGCCATCGACAGCACCATCAGCCCGCCGCCGCCGAGGCCCTGCACGGCCCTGAAGGCGATGAGCTGGGCCATGTCCTGGGCCATGCCGCACAGCGCCGAGCCCACCAGGAAGATCACGATCGCGAGCTGGAACAGCCTCTTGCGCCCGTACTGGTCGCCCAGTTTGCCCCACAGCGGCGTCGCGGCGGTCGACGCCAGCAGGTACGCCGTGACCACCCAGGACAGGTGCTCCATGCCGCCGAGGTCGCTGACGATGGTGGGCAGCGCGGTCGACACGATCGTCTGGTCGAGGGCGGCGAGCAGCATGCCGAGCAGCAGGGCGCCGATCGAGACGAGGACGCCGCCGGGAACGTGCTCCTGGCGCGGATCCCCCGTCCTGGCATGTGCGTCCAGGGCCATGAATGCCTCCCGGGGCTGTCGCGAACACCTCCATCGTGATCGGTGTGGCCCGTTATGGCCTCTTGAGTCCTGTCGGGTCCGTGGACGGACCGGAGCCGTGTTCGAGGACTTCCGGTGTCGTACGGGTGTCCGGCGGGCGGCCGTGTGGAGGTTCTGGGTAGTCTCTGGAGTTCGTAGGGGGAGGGCGAACAGGTGAACGAGCCGACGGCGTGGCAGGGACGACCGGGACAGCACAGGCTTCCGTGCGCCGAGTGCGGGGCGCTCCGCGCGGCGGACAACACCCCGTCCTGCGCCTGCGCGCAGCGGGCGGCCGAGGCCCTGCGCGACACGCGCGAGGCGGAGGCGGCCGCGGCGGGGGACTTCGACCCGCTCCGCATACGGCCCTGGGTGGAACTGGGCGGCGAGGGCGGTGCTCCCGGCACGGCGGACGCCCCGCCCGCCGACGGGGCCTCCGCGAGCGACCCGACCATGTCGCTGCCGGCCGTTCCCCCGGCGGCGTCCGACGCCACCATGCCCCTGCGCGCCGTGGGCCCGGCCGGTGCGGACGCGCCCACGACGGCGCTCCCCGCCATGTCCGGCCCGAGCCCCTTAGGGCCTGTCCCGGAACAGGCCCTGAGGGCCGGCGGCGGACCCGACGCGACCGACGCGTACGCCGACGACGAGGCGCCGCGCGGCCGGGGCCGTCGCACCCTGCTCATCGCGGCAGCAGCCGGGGCCGTGGCCGCCGTCGCGGCGGTGGGGTTCGCCGGCGGGCTGTTCACCTACGACAAGCCCACCCGCGACGGCGCCGCCCCGCAGGACGTCCGGGCGGCCGTGCCGGAGACCTCGCCCAGCGCGGACGCCTCCGAGTCGCCGTCCGCGAGCCCGCCCCGGTCCCCGGCGGACTCCCCCAGCGCCTCCCCGTCGTCTTCCGCGGACGAGAGCCCGTCGACGGCCCCCTCGCCGTCGCCGTCGAGCGCTCCGCCGCCGGCCTCCCCGTCGGCCTCCCCGAGCCCGTCGGCCGGCCCGAGCACCACCGCGCCGCCCCCGAGGCCCGGCAACGGGGCCGCCGACGCGAACCCGGCCAGCCCCGGGGCGAGCGTCCTGCGGCCCGGCGACCAAGGGGACGAGGTCACGGAACTCGAGCTCCGCCTGAGCCAGTTGTCCCTCTACGGCGACAAGCCCGACGGCGTCTTCACCAGCCGGGTGGAGGAGGCGCTGCGCGCCTACCAGCGGTCCCGGGGGATCCAGGGCGACGAACCGGGCGTGTACGGGCAGCTGACCCGGGCCCGCCTGGAGTCGGAGACGCACGAGCCTTGAAGGGCCGGCGTCCCGACGGCCGACGCCTCCGACGGCACCTCCGGCGCCTCCGCCGACGCCTCTGACGCGGCAGGGCGCTGACCCACGCCCGCGGGGCGCTCCTCAGCTCACGTGCAGGCGTACGCCCTCGGCGACGGTCTCCACGCGCACTCGCCGCAGATCCGGCACCACCACGTCCGGTTCGTGCGCCGCCGCGCGTTCCCCGACGCCCACGACCCGCATCCCGGCCGCACGCCCGGCGGCGATGCCCGCGCCGGAGTCCTCGAAGACCACGCACTCCTCGGGGGCGACGCCCAACTCGGCCGCTCCCTTGAGGAAGCCCTCGGGGTCCGGCTTGGAGGCGCCCACCGACTCCGCGGTGACGCGCACCCGCGGCAGGTCCAGTCCCGCCGCCGCCATCCTCGCCGTGGACAGGGGAGCGTCCGCCGAGGTGACCAGGGCGTGCGGGACGCCCCGCAGGGAGGCGAGGAACTCGGGCGCCCCGGGGACCGGGACGACGCCGTCCATGTCGGCGGTCTCCTCGGCCAGCATCCGTGCGTTGTCCTCGAGGTTGAGCTCCCTGGGGCGGTCGGGCAGCAGCAGCGCCATGGAGGCGTGTCCCTGGCGGCCGTGGACGACCCGCATGACCTCGTCGCCGTCGAGCCCGTGCTCCGCGGCCCAGCGACGCCAGATCCGCTCCACGACGGCGTCGGAGTTCACCAGGGTGCCGTCCATGTCGAGCAGGAGGGCGCGGGCGGTCAGGACGGTGGGGGCGGACACGGGGGCCGGCATCGGAGACTCCAGCACGGTCGGGCGCGCGCCCGGCGGGCGGAACGCGCGCGGAACGGACGAAAACACGCGGAGAGGCGGAGAGGAGGGGAGTCACGGGGAGGAACAAGGCGGCCCCGCCCGCCGGTCAGGGAAAACGGGCGGGAGCCACTTTGTTTCCCCACGGTACAAAACATCCGGGGGTGTACGCCACCCTCCAGCCCCGTCTCATCCGGCGCGGGTGTCACCCGGCGTGGGTGTCGCCCGGCGCACGCCTGACTCGGCGTACTTCTCGCCCGGCGCACGTCTCACCCGGCGCACGGGTCGCCCGGCGCACGTCTCACCCGGCGCCCCCGCCACCCGGCGCCCCGCCACCCAGCGCGCACGCTCGGCCGGCGCGCACGCTCACCCAGCCCGCAGGCTCGCCCAGCCCGCCGGCTCACCCGGCGATCGCCTCCCACAGGCTCCACGCCCCCAGGGCCAGCATCAGCACCGCCGCGATCCGCGTGATCAGCCGCAGCGGCACCCGCTTCATGAGGGCCTTCCCGCCGACGATGCCCAGCCCGGCCACGGCCCACAGCGCCAGCACCGCGCCGAGGCCGACGGAGAGCGGATCGTCGTAGCGGGCGGCGAGGTTCGCCGTCATGATCTGGGTCAGATCGCCGAACTCGGCGACGAGGATCAGCATGAAGCCCGCGCCGAAGACCTTCCAGAAGGACTGGTTCTCGGGCGTGCGGACCTCGTCCTCGCCGTCGTCCTTCTTCATCAGCAGCACGGCCGCGCCGCCGAGGAAGAGCACACCGGTCAGCGCGTGCACGATCTGCTGCGGCAGCAGCGTCAGCACGCTGCCCGCCGCGACGGCGAGCGCGACGTGCACCGCGAAGGCCGCGGCGACGCCGGCGAAGACGTAGGAGGCGCGGTAGCGGGTGCCCAGGACGAGGCCGGCGAGGGCGGTCTTGTCGGGCAGTTCGGCGAGGAAGACGACGCCGAAGACGAGCGCCGTCACGGTGATGCTGATCAAGGTTCCTCAATCGGTCGGGCTGCCCCACCGAGAGCGCGGGGGGCATGTCGGCCCTGCGAAGACGCCTCGGCACGGCAGCGCACACGGCGCCCGTACCGGGAGGCACGGGCGTGCACTGCTTGCCGAAGGTCTCGCTGGCGGATCCGCACGGCGGATCGGCCTCCGGGCGCCGGCCCGGCATCCGTCACGAGGACGGGCCGAGCAGTATGTCGACGGTCCGGCGAAGAGCTACTCCCCTTCTGCGCCGTCCATGGTACGTGACACCTGCATCGACCTCGCCCGCCGGTGACGCCCGTCACATCCGCACACGCCGTCAAAAAGTTTCACACGGAACGTCTTGTCGTGTCATGCGCACGTCACTAGCTTCTAACCGCGCGCACACCTCCCCGCAACGCGGCCCCGCGAGCATTCCCCCGCTCGCACCGCAACGCCCTCACCCCTCAAGGGAGTTCGCATGTCCCGCAGATCTTCTGTCTACGCGCGTCGACGGCTCAGCATACTCGCGGCGCTCACCGGACTGACAGCCTCCGCCGCGCTGTTCAACAGCCCGAGCGCCTCCGCCGCCCTCCCCACCCCGGTCAGCGCCGCCACAGCCCGCACCTACCTCGCCTCGCTCACGGTGGCCGCCGAGGACCGCACCGGCTACGACCGCGACCTGTTCAACCACTGGATCACCATCAGCGGCTCCTGCAACACCCGCGAGACCGTCCTCAAGCGGGACGGGTCCAACGTGGTCGTCAACTCCGCCTGCACCGCCACCAGCGGCAGCTGGTACTCCCCCTACGACGGAGCCACCTGGACGGCCGCCGCCGACCTGGACATCGACCACGTCGTGCCGCTCGCCGAGGCCTGGGACTCCGGCGCCGACGGCTGGACCAGCGCCAAGCGCCAGAACTTCGCCAACGACCTGACACGCCCGCAGCTCATCGCCGTCACCGACAACGTCAACCAGGCCAAGGGCGACCAGGACCCGGCCGAGTGGATGCCGTCGGTCTCGTCCTACCGCTGCACCTACGTCCGCGCCTGGGTGCAGGTGAAGTACTACTACGGCCTGTCGGTCGACTCCGCCGAGAAGAGCGCTCTCACGAACCAGCTGGCGAGCTGCTGATCCGGCGACCGCACGCCGTTCGCCGCCGGGATCTCCCCACCGCGCCCCGTCGTTCCGTACCGTACGGGGCGACGGAGGAGGCGATCACATGGCCGGACTGCGGCTGGGACCCCTGCTGAGATACGCCGACAGCACGTCCGCGACCGTATGGGTCGAGGCGAGCCGTCCGTGCGCCGCCGAAGTGCGCTGCGCGGACGGCTCCGGCGGAGCCGCCCGCACCTTCCAGGTGGCCGGACACCACTACGCCCTGATCCCGGTGACCGGCCTCTCCCCGGGAACCGACACGCCGTACGAGGTGTTCCTCGACGGCACACGCGTATGGCCGGCGCCGGACGCACCATCATCGTTTCCGCCGTCGGTCATCCGCACCCCGGCCGGCGGCGACGACGTGCGCGTGGCGTTCGGCTCCTGCCGGTGGGCGGCGCCCGCCGCCGACGCGCACGACCCCGTGGGCCCCGACGCCCTGGACAGCCTCGCCGCGCGCATCGCCGCCGACCCCGGGGGCGAGCGGCCCGACGTCCTGCTGCTGCTCGGCGACCAGGTGTACGCCGACGAGACCTCCGACGCGACGCAGCGCTGGCTGGCCGCCCGCCGCGACACCGGCGAACCGCCGGGGACGGGGGTCGCGGACTACGAGGAGTACACCCACCTCTACTACGAGTCCTGGCTCGACCCCGAGATCCGCTGGCTGCTGTCCACCGTGCCCAGTTGCATGATCTTCGACGATCACGACGTCATCGACGACTGGAACACCTCCGCGTCCTGGCTGACCGACATGCGGGCCACCCACTGGTGGCGCGAGCGGCTGCTGAGCGGGCTGATGTCGTACTGGGTGTACCAGCACCTGGGCAACCTCTCCCCCGCCGAGCTGGCCACCGACCCCCTCTACGCGGCCGTGTGCGCCACGCCCGACGGCACCGACGCGCTGCGCGACTTCGCCTGCCGCGCGGACGCCGACTCGGCGTCCGCGCGCTGGAGTTACCGGCGGGACTTCGGCCGGGTGCGGCTGGTGATGGTGGACTCGCGGGCGGCGCGCGTGCTGGAGGAGAGCGAGCGCTCGATGCTCGACCCGGGAGAAGCCGACTGGCTGCGCGCCCAGGTGCTGGACGAGCCCGGCTCCTACGACCACCTCCTCGTCGGCACCTCACTGCCCTGGCTGCTGCCTCATCTGGTGCACGACGTCGAGGGCTGGAGCTCGGCCCTGTGCCGGGGCGAACGGGGCGCTCGCTGGGCGCGGTTCGGTGAGTGGCTGCGGCGCAAGGCGGACCTGGAGCACTGGGCGGCGTTCCCGTCGTCGTTCGCCGAACTGGCCGACCTGTTCGCGGAAATCGGCACCGGCCCGCAGGCCCCGGCGACGGTGCTCGTGCTCTCCGGGGACGTGCACCACGCGTACGTGGCAGAGACCCGATGGCGGGACGGCTCGCCCGACGCGCGGGTGTTGCAGCTGACGTGCTCGCCCGTCCACAACTCCGTCCCGCTGTCGATGCGGGTGGGTTTCCGCTTCGGGTGGAGCGCGGTGGCGCGGGCGCTGGGACGCCGGTTCCGCCGGCACGGGCGCTGCGCCCGACCGCCCGTCAGCTGGCGCAAGAAGGGCGGGCCCTGGTTCGGCAACCAGCTCATGACGCTGACGCTGCGTGAGCGTTCGGCCCGGTTGCGGCTGGAGCAGGTGAGGCCGGCGCAGAACGGTCAGCGGTCTCGCCTGGAGACGGTCATGGAATCACGGCTGAGTGGGCCCTGAGGAGACGACGGCGAGGATCCGGTCGCAGTAGACATGAATTCGGTCGCCGGGGAGGCAAATTCGGTCTTAGTGAGTCGGATTCAGTCGCGCTGGGTGTGGATTCGGTCACGCTTTCGGCATGCTCATTGGGCATAGAAAGCGCTCTAAGTGCTGCGCTGTCACCAGGAAAGCGGCAAGGGAAATCCAATCCGTGGCCAAATGTTGAACTTGCAAGCATCACCGGAATCCGCCTACCGTGGGTCACTCATTCGGTACCGCCACCCCCACCGGCCGGTCCGTCCCCAGGACCGGTCGTCTTGACCGAAACCGAAGGAGTACCCCCCTCATGTCCGCTCGTCTCGACAGCGCACAGCCGTACGCGCTCGGCCTGTTCCGCATCGTCGTAGGCCTGCTCTTCGCCTGCCACGGCGCCGCCTCGCTCTTCGGCGTCCTGGGCGGGGCCGTCGGCACCGACGGAGGGACCGTCAGCGCCGGCACCTGGCCCGGCTGGTACGCGGCCGTCATCCAACTGGTCGGCGGAACCCTCGTGTTGCTCGGCCTGGGCACCCGCGCCGCCGCGTTCGTCGCCTCGGGCTCCATGGCGTACGCGTACTTCAAGGTCCACCAGCCCGAGGCGCTGTGGCCGATGCAGAACGGCGGCGAGGCCTCCGCGATGTTCTGCTGGGCCTTCCTGCTGCTGGTCTTCACCGGCTCCGGCGCGTTCGGGCTGGACCGGCTGCTCAGCCGCCGCACGACGCAGGAGCGGGAGCAGGAGCCGGCGGCGCGCGAGGCGACCGTCACGGCCTGACCCGTCACGGGCCGGACGCCGGCGTCCGGCCCGTCGCAGCCCGGCCCACGCGGTCGCCCCCGGGGCGCCCTCTTCCGTTCACACGGAGAGGGCGCTTTCCGTCGTCGACCCGGCGGGCCCCTTCTGCCGCTCGGCGCACGGTCGTTGAGGCGGCTCTCGGTTATATGCGTTGCCGAACACACGCGCACCCTGTGACCCTTCTGTCACATCATCGGCGTACGCTGGATGGCTGTCATGGCCGCACCTGCCGCTCCCCCGCGACACCGCGGCGAGGCCGGCCGCTACGGGGGAGACCGGGGAGTTCGGGGTGTTCGAGAGTGTGGGGGCGTGGGCGCTGATCGGCGCCCCGTGGATCTATGTGTTGGTGGCGCTGTCGGTGCTGCTCGACGTGTTCCTGCCGGTGCTGCCGAGCGGGGTGCTCGTCATCGCCGCGGCGACGGCGGCTGCCGCGGGCTCGGGGGCGGCGACCGGACGACTGCCGCATCAGGTCCCGGACATCCTGGCCCTGATCCTCTCCGCGGCGACCGCGTCCGTGCTGGGGGATCTGGCCGCGTACCGGCTCGCCTGGCGCGGGGGTGCGCGTCTGGACCGCGCGATATCCCGCTCCCGGCGGCTCACCACGGCGCAGGCGCGTCTCGGCGGTGCGCTCGCGCGGGGCGGCGGGGCGCTGTTCGTGCTGGCCCGGTTCGCGCCGGCCGGCCGCTCGGTCGTCTCCTTCGTCGCGGGCGCGGCGCACCGGCGTCCGCGTGACTTCGTCCCGTGGTCGGCGCTGGCGGGGCTGTCCTGGGCGGCGTACAGCGCGGCGCTCGGCTACTACGGCACCCAGTGGCTGGGGACGGCGTGGCTGGCCACGGCGGTGTCGGTGCTGGCGCTGTTCGGGGCGGGAGCGGGAGCGGCGTACGTCATGCGCCGCCAGCCGGCCTGACCGCCCGCGGCGGCTCCCGCCTGGGCTGCCACCGCCGGACGGAGCCCGGCCGCCGCCCCCGGCGCGAAGGCGGGGCCGGACCTACGCTCCTCCGGCGGCCGAGCCCCGGATCTCCAGACCGTCCAGCAGCTTCGCGGTCGCTGCCGCGACCGCGTCCACCGCTTCGTCGAACACCTCCCGGTTGTGCGCGGCCGGCGCCCGGAAGCCCGACACCTTGCGCACGTACTGCAGGGCGGCGGCCCTGATCTCGTCGTCCGTGGCCTCCTCGGCCAGCGCGGGCGGACGCAGCGTCTTGATGCTTCGGCACATGGTCTCAGTGTCCCCCCGCTCCGGTCCGCTCGTCGCCGGCGAGATCGACGTACCAGTCGTTCGACGTGATCCAGTTGCCCTTTGGGTACTCGAAGTTGGCCTGGCCGAGCAGCGTGAACCCCGCCTTGCGGCAGACCGCGTTGGAGGCGGCGTGACGGACGTCGGGGAAGGCGTGCAGGGCGGCGTGGCCGCCGGCCGGACGCAGGGCGCGCACGACCTGGGTCAGGGCCCGCGCCGCGCTCGCGGCGAGGCCTCTGCCCTGGAACTCCGGCAGGACGCCCCACCCCGTCTCCCAGACCGTCCCGCCCCTCCACTCGCGCTCCCAGTGGCCGATCGAGCCGACGGTCTCCTCGCTCTGCGCCGACACGACCCGGTACATGCACCCCGCCTCCAGCCCGACGTACCGCCGGTGCCGCTGTGCGAGCTTCTCCTCCGGCTCCGGTCCGCCCAGGTGGGCCGTCATCTCGGGGCTGTTCGTCCGCCGCAGCAGCCAGAAGTCGCCCTCCGCCCACGGGACCAGCCGTACCCGCTCCCCACCTGTGCCCTCACCCACGCCGATGCCCTCCATGACGTCACCGTAGGACACGGCGCCGACAATCCGCCCCGCTCCTTCGAACACACGATCCCCTCAACTGAGCTCGCCACCCAAATTCGAACAGGCGTACCATTGCCGTGTGGCGAGTTCCTTTGACTTCCCCAGCGATCTGCGCGCCGGTCAGGAGGAGCTGCATCAGGTGCGGGCCGAGCTGTCGGCCCTGCTGAAGCGGCTTCCCTGGTCCGTCGAGCCGTTGGACGGTTTCAGCGACGACGGCGGCTGGCGCAAGGTGGAGCGCCCCGCCTCCCCCGGCTGGACGGCCGACGAACAGGCCGAGGTCGAGAAGCTCCGGCAGCGGGAGCACGAACTCGCCGTGTTCGTCAGCTGTCACCGCTTCTGGACCGAGGTCGCCACCGGGGACCTCGTGGAGGCCCGCACGCGCCTCAAACACGCCCAGCCGGCCCCGCCGACGCAAGACGCGTCCGACGGCGGCGCCCAGGACGCACAGGACGCGTAGCGCACGCGCCCGGACATGCGAGAGGGCCCCCGGAACTCTCCGGGGGCCCTCTCGTCATCTCACCTGGTGGGCGCGGACGGTTTCGAACCGCCGACATCCTGCTTGTAAGGCAGGCGCTCTACCCCTGAGCTACGCACCCAGGACGAGTGGACAGACTACATGGCCGCGGCCACTGCCCCGCAAACCCGTATCCCGTCGTGCGGAAGCGAGATGTCCGCGGGGAGGTGAACCGACCGGCTCGTGTGTTCGTCCTCAGGCGGTGGGACAATGACACCGGGCACGGGCGGACCACACCACGGGGAGAGGGATCGTGACGGCGACACCAGCGCAGCCGCACTCGCCGTCGGAGCCGCGCGCACGCCGACCCAGCCGCAAGCCGGTACCCACCGCGGGCCGCCGGGCGTCCGGGCTGCGGGACGCGCTCGTCCTCGCCGCGCTTCCGCTCGTCGCCGCGCTCGTACTGCCCGCGGCGTTCGCGGGCGGGGGCACCCGGCGCTGGTTCGGCGGGCGGGCGGAGGGGCAGCGGGCCGAGGCGCAGGCCGCGAAGGACGCCGCGGCGGCCGCGTTCTACGAACTCGACACCGCCCAGCGGGACCTGCGGATCTCGATCGAGACCATCACCGCCGTCGACGACTCACCGGCGGCCCGGCGCGCCGTCGCCGACTTCGAGGCGATCGGCCGGCGCGTCGACGAGGCCAGCCACCAGTACATCCAGGCCGTCGACGCCCATGACCTGGACCGCGACGACCTCGAAGCCTCGGCCGCCGCCCGAGCTCGGGGTGAACTGGCCCGCGCCAAGGAGGAGTTGGAGCGGGTCAAAGGGGAACTGGACCGGTTCGCGGACGGGCTGGGGCCGCTGCTGGGCAAGGCCGAGACACAGCTGGCCCGGGTCGCGCCCGCCGTGGAGCGGGCCCGGCAGGCGCTGCTGGCCGCGTCGAACGCGCTGGACGCAGCGCGGGGCACGGGGCTGCGCGCCGACGACCTGGCGGCCCGGCTGGCGGCGCTGGGGCCCGAGCTGACCCGGCTCAACCAGGGCGCCGGGCAGCACGGCGTGCCGCAGACCCTGGAGCGGGCCGAACGGGTCTCCCGGGAGGCGGAGGCGGTGCGGGCGGAGGCCGAGCGGCTGCCGGAGCGGGCCGCCGAGATCGACCACCGTCTGGTGTCGCTGCGGACCCGCGCGCAGGCGCTGACGACCCGCGCCGGGCAGGTGCAGCCGGTGCTGAGCGAGCTGCGCCGGCGGTTCACGGCGCCCTGCTGGCAGGATCTCCAGCACGTCCCGGAGCAGGCCGTGGAGCACGTACGGCAGGCCGAGGCGAGGCTCGCCGAGGCGCGGGCCGCGCGGGAGGCGCAGCGGTGGCCGGACGCCACCGCGCTGCTGTCCACGGCGCGGGCGCTGCTGAACGCCACCGACGAGGCCGTCTCGGCCGCCGGGGACCGTCTGGCCCGGCTCAACGCCGTGCAGAAGGACCCGCGGCAGGAGATAGAGCGCACCCGGTTCGCGATCCGCGACGCCCAACGGCTCGCCATGGCCGGCCGCAACACTCCGGATCCGCGGCACGCCGGGCCGCTGGACGAGTCGGTGGCCCGTCTGGAGCGGGCGATCACCGTGCTGGACGGCCACCACCCCGACTACTGGCACTTCCTCACCGAGACGGAGGCGGTCCGCCGTACGGTCGCGGACGTGGTGGCCCACATCCGGGGCGAGCGCGGCGCGGCGTCGGCCCACTGAGCCGGGCCCGGGGCACGCGGGCTGCCGTTGCCGCGTCGGCGCGGCGGGCGGATATTGGAAGGTGCGCACTTCAGGCAGGCGCTTCAGGCAGGCGCTTCAGACACGCGCTTCAGGTGCGGGCCTGCAGGTGCGCGCAAGGGTCCGTCGGCCCGGCGAGCGACACAGGGAGGCGGCGATGGCCACACACGCGGCGCGTTCGGAGCATCGGCGGCGTATCCGGCTCGACGATCATCTGCCCGTCGACCACCGGCTGAACAGGGTCTACCGGATCGGCGCCGGGCTCATGGGCGCCGGGCTGCTCACGTTCGGGATCTTCGGCATCCTGGACCGGATCGGCTTCTTCGACACCGGCGGGGACACCGTCTGGTCGCTGAACACCAACGGCGCGCTCAGCTGGCTGTCGGTAGCCGTCGGGCTGCTGCTGCTGGTGGGGATGGTGATCGGCGGGAACTTCGCTTCCACGCTGAACATGACCCTGGGGGTGCTGTTCGTCCTCAGCGGCTTCCTGAACATGGCGCTGCTGGAGACCGACTACAACTTCCTGGCGTTCCAGATCCAGAACTGCCTGCTCAGTTTTGTGATCGGGATCCTGCTGCTGGTCTTCGGGATGTACGGCAGGGTCGGATCGGCCCTGCCGCACGACAACCCCTACTACCGGGCGCGCCATCCCGGCCTCGCGGACGAGCGGGACCGCAACCGCGAACGCCGGGAGGAGTTCCCGGCCTGACCGCGCGCGACGGCCGGTCAGGCGCGGAACCGGATCAGGTGCGGTACGCGTAGTAGTTCGCGGTGGGGTACGACGCGAGGATGCTCTGCAGCGACCGGCTGTAGGTGTTGGTGGAGTGGTACGTCAGGTACGGCACACCACGGCTCTTCGAGGTGACGATCATGGTGTGGTCCTTCGAGCCGTCACGGTCGAAGTCCATCTGGAGCACGTCGCCGACGTCCAGCTGGTAGACGTTGGCGAGGCTGGTGGTCCGCTTGGAGTTCTGGGCGAACCAGGACCACTCGTTGACGCCGACGAACGAGTCCGACTGGATCTCGTTGTTGCCGAACCACTTGGTGTAGTCGTACACGTAGCCGGGGACGTGCTTCCAGCCGCCCGCCTTCAGCGACTGGCTGACGAAGTTGGTGCAGTCGCCGCCCGCACCGTGGCCGTTGAAGTTGGGGTAGGCCGGGTTGTAGCTGGACCAGTACTTCTTCGCGTACGCGGCCATCGCGTTGTAGTCCAGGCCGCTGGCGCTGAAGTTCTTCGCGTTGGCCGGGCCCGGGTACGTGGTGGACGCCTTGGGCGCCGCCGGCGTGGTGCTGCCGGTGGTGCCGACGCGGGGGGCGACGGCGGGCCTGTCCGTCTGGTTCACGGCGACGCCGTCGTCGGTGTCACGGATGCCGGTGAGCTGCCAGTTGCCGTGCTTGTCGGCGGTGAACGTCAGCTCGTGACGGGCCTGGAAGCCGGTGGCCTGCGGCTCGCCGCCGCGGACCTTCGCGTACGTCAGCGTGGTGGTCTCGGTGACCGCGACCTTGGCGGTGCGGCCCTTGACGTTGGTGGCGTTCAGGGTGACCGAGGTGCTGCCGCTGCTGTACTTCTCGCCGAGCTTGGCGAGCGTGGCCTTGCGCCGGTCGAGCGAGGACAGCGCGGAGTCCTCGGTGCGGGCCAGACCGGAGGACAGCTTCACCTTGCCGGAGAAACCGTCGGTCAGCGGCTTCTTGCGGTCACCCTGCTTGCCGTCGACCAGGGCCTCGGTCCGGTCGGTGAAGACCGCGTCCGCCAGCCGCTGGAAGGTGGCCTTCGTCTTCGCGTCCACCGTCGGGTCGTCGACGACCGCGGCGCCGGCGCTCCAGTTGGGCAGCAGCGCCACGCCGGCGACGACCGAGGTGGCGGCAGCGCCGAGTATCGCGGCTCGACGCCGCGTACGGCTCAATTTCCTTGACTTCACTGGTTGTTTCCCCTCTGCCCCGGCGGGAGGGATGCCGGGACCGGAATCTTCGCACGCCATGTGTGGCTGTTGTGAAGAGGGGTACGGGCCCTGGAGCCAGGGAGTTATACGACTGTCATGGGGCGGCCGCGACACGTGTCAGTGCGCGGCCGCGGCGTCACCGGACGGCCTACTGGACGACCGTGGACCAGTTGGGGCTCTGCGCCGGATCGAGGGTGCGCAGCCGCTCCAGCGTCGCCGGCTTCTGCACGTCCATCCAGTCGGCCAACTCCTTGAAGGACACGCACTTGACGTCCTTCTTGGTGCACACCTTCTTGACGGTGTCGTCGACGGCCTTCATGTAGATGCCGCCGTTCCACTCCTCGAAGTGGTTGCCGATGAACAGCGGGGCGCGGCTGCCGTAGTAGACGCGGTTGAAGCCCGCCATGTAGGTGTCGGCGGTCTCCTTCTCCCACTCGGGGTACTTCGCCGGGTCGCCCTGGACCTGGCCGTCGGACTGGTTGTAGAGGAAGTTGAAGTCCATGGACAGGCCCTGGTACTTGCCGCCCTCGTAGGGGAGCATCTGCAGCGGGAAGTCCCAGATGCCGTTCTTCTTCGCCGGCCAGATCTGGAAGTCGCCCTTGGAGCTCGCGTCGTAGCGCCAGCCGTAACTCTTCGCGGCCTTCAGCAGGTTGGCCTGGCCCTCCAGGCAGGGGGCGCGGCCGCCGACGACGGCCTTCTTGAAGTCGAAGGGCAGCGGCTTCATGTCGGTGTAGCCGGTGTTGGTCTTCCACTTCTCGGCGAAGGCGTAGAACTGGTCGATCTCGCTGCGCCATTCCGCGACGCTCCAGTCGTCGCCGCCCTTCGCGCCGCAGAAGTGGCCGTTGAAGTGGGTGCCGATCTCGTTCCCCTCCTCCCACGCCTTGCCGAGCTGCTCGATCGTGGTGCGGATGTGGTCGTCGGTGGGGAAGCTGATCGCCGCCGAGCCCTTGGGGTGCTGGGGCGGGCTGTAGAGGTCCTTCTTGCTCTTGGGCAGCAGGTAGATGCCGGTGAGGAAGAAGGTCATGTGCGCGTTGTACTCCTTGGAGAGCTCCCGGTAGTGCTGGAAGAGCTCGTCGTCGCCGGCCAGCGCGCCGTCCCAGGAGAAGACGACGAACTGGGGCGGCTTCTCACCGGGTTTGAGGGGCTCGGCCTTCAGGCCGCCCTTCTGCGGGCCGGTGTACGAGGTGGAGCCGTCCCCCAGGACCTTGGTCTTGCCGTCCCACTCCGGCTCCTTGGCGGTCGTCTCGTTCCTCTGCTGTTCCCCCGAGGACGCGGTCGGCGCGGTGTTGTCCGTGCGGTTGAGCACCAGGTAGCCAGCCGTCAGGGAGGCGACGGCGAGGAACGCCGCCAGGCTGAGGAAGCCGGGACGAGCGGCGGCGGGGCGGCGCGGTGCCGCGGCCTTGCGGCGGCGGCCCGACGGTGACTTCATGTGCGGCTCATTCTCCAGACGGTCGGTGGCGGCGGTGTCCGTCGGTGGTCAGCCGAGCGGGCTCATGGCCTTGGACCAGATGTCGTAGGCGGCACCGTCGGCGGTGTCGCCGGCGACGCCCTCCAGGGGCAGCGGTTCGAGGCTCTTGGTGAGGTCGATGCGGTAGACGACGATCGCCGTGGACACCGACTTGTCGGTGCCGACGTACCAGGCGGCGGTGTCGTCCTCGGTGGTGCCGGCCTTCCCCGCCACCTCGGCGCCGGCGGACGCGGCGGAGGGGTGGGCGGCGCGGAAGGAGCCCTTGAGGGCCGTGGTGACCTCACGGGCAACGTCGGCGCCGACGGCGCGGCGGGGCGCGGGGATGTCCAGGTCGACCTTGGTGCCGTTGTGCGTGATCTTCCATACCGAGTACGGCTCGGTGTGCTTGCCCTGGGCGGCGAAGGTGGAGTAGCCGCTGGCCATCCGGATGGCGCTGGGCGTGGAGCTGCCCGTGGACAGGGCGGGGACCTGGGCGCCGATGCTGGAGGCGAGCAGTCCGGAGGCCTCGGCGGTGGAGCGCACCTTGTCCAGGCCGGCGTCCATGCCGAGCTGCATGAACGGGGTGTTCACCGACAGTTCCAGCGCCCTGCGCAGGGAGATCTTCCCGTAGGAGCGGTCACCGTCGTTGCTGGCGGCCACCTTGCGGCCGCTGCGGTCCCAGTAGGGCCCTTCCGGAGTGGTCACCGGTATGTCGTCGTCGCCGTCGTAGACGGTGTCGCCGGTGACCTCCGTCGCCTCGCCGTCGCGCTCCTTGTGGACGCCGTGCTCCAGTCCGGCCGCGTACACGAACGGCAGGAAGGCCGAACCGGCCGGGACGGTGGTGGCGTTGGACTCGTTGTAGCCCTGCGTCCGGTGGTCCGGGCCGCCGTAGACGGCGAGGATCCGTCCACCGGTGTCCACGGAGGCGGCGCCGTAGTGCGCGTTCTTCGCGCCCTTGGGTTCGTCCTTGGCGGCCGTGGCGCGGGCCTTGGTGACGGCGTCGGTGAGCTGCGCCTCACGCTTCTTGTCGAAGGTCGTGTAGATCTGGTAGCCGCCGAGGTCGAAGTCCTTGTCGGAGATCTTCCCGGCCTTCTTCGCGTACTGGGCGGCGAGTTCGACGAGGTAGTCGCTCTGCTCACCGGTGTCGTACAGCGGGTTGCTCTTGAGCGGGTCGGGGAACTTGGCGTACTTGGCCCGCTCGGCCTTCGACAGCTTGCCGATCTCGACCATCCGGTCGAGGGTCCAGGACCAGCGTTCCACGGCCCGGGCGCGGTTGGAGGCGCTCAGCGTCGGGTCGTACAGGCCGGCGCCCTTGAGCAGGGAGGCGAGGAACGCGGCCTCGCTCGCGTTGAGCTCGCTGACGTCCTTGCCGTAGTAGGCCTGGGCGGCGCGCTGGATGCCGTAGGTGCCGCGGCCGAACCAGCTGGTGTTGAGGTAGCCCTCCAGGATGTCGTCCTTGCTCATCTGGTTGTCCAGCTTGAGCGCGATCATCGCCTCGGTGAACTTGCGGCTGACCGTCTGGTTCTGGTTCAGGTAGACGTTCTTGACGTACTGCTGCGTGATCGTCGAGCCGCCCTGGGTGTCGCCCTGGCCGATGGTGCGGAACAGGGCGCGGCTGAGGCCCTTGAAGGAGATGCCGGGGTCGCTGTAGAAGCTGGCGTTCTCGGCGGCGAGCACCGCCCAGCGGACGTCCTCGGGAATGTCCTTGAGCGGCATCGCTTGTCGCTGCACCCAGCCGGTGCGGGCCATGGGAGTGCCGTCGGCCCAGAAGTACACGTTGTCCTGCTGGGTGGCGTAGGTGTTGAGGTTGTCCGGTATGTCCGTGACGGCGTAGGCGGCGACCAGGAAGACGGTGCTCAGGCCCATGGCGCCCAGGAAACCGCCGAGCCACTGCCGCCAGGAGGGCACCCACCGCTGCCAGCCCTCGCGGCCCGGTCGCGGGTACTGCGGGCGCATCCGGCGGACGTAGGGCTTCAGTCGGGCGACAAGCGGAGCCAGCCGGGGGCCGAGCAGGGCGGATATTCGGGCCAGGAGCCGGGCGAAGAAGGAAGGGCGCGGTGCTTTGCGGCTCTTGCGCCGGTTCCCGGGGTCCTCGGACGCCGCCGGCACCACCGGGCTGCCCGGTATCCCTCCGTCCGGGACGCGCAGTTGCATGGTCTCGTCGGCTTTGAAAGAGGCCGGGACCTTCAACTGCATGGTCGCGTCGGGCTCCTGGGGCTCCTCCCCCTGCCCCCTCTGAGTCACACTGTCTCCCTCCGCACTCGGTGCTGCTCGCGCAGGCAGACGTACAGACGTACGAGGATCTGACATGGTTGCCGTGCCGACGGCTGCAGATCCTGAGTCCCACGACCTCGCGGTTCATCGCGGCGCTCTCAAATTACCAGCGCTCTTCGCAAGTTCTCCACATAAGAAATCGACAGAAGCAAACACAGTCGACGATGTGGGGCATACATCAGAACACTCCTGGTCAATCCTAGACTTTCCCGTCTCTTCATCCCAAGTGGGGGTGGGTCGGGGCATTCGACGGGGGCGCCGGCGCGTGACACCCTCGCCGAATGTCCTGAATTGACCTTGTATATACGAATAATCCTCGCTACTTCAGATACACGATCCCGTCGGTGAGGACGGTGGGACGCCTCGGTGTGCCTTCCACCACGATCCGAACGGTGTGCGGGGCGCTTGCGGACCAGGTCCGGGTCCAGATGGCGTTCCGGTAGCCGACTGTGGACAACCTGAGGTCCACGGTCGTCGCCTTCTCGCCGTCCACGTAGACGTCCGCCCGGCCCGAGAGCGCGGACCGCGCGACCACCCAGGCGACCGACCGGCCGGTGAAGTCCCAGGTCAACGAGGCGCCCTTGGAGCGGCTGCCGAGGGAACCGCCGCCCAGGAATCCTCCGGACGACAGGGCCGTCCAGGTCCCGGTCCGGACGGCGTCGGTCTCCTGGAGGACCTCCGGCGTGCCCGCGACCGAGGCCGTGGCGGTGTTCCCGGCCACGTCGGAGGCGTTCAGCGACCAGGTGGTGGTGGCGCCGAGGGGCGCGCTGTACGGGGCGCTGGTGACGGCCGGTCCGTAGGCCGCCGCCGTCGGGGCCGTCAGGCGCACCTCCTTCAGGGCGGCGTCGGCCGCGTTCCACCTGAGCGTCAGCGGTACGGCGGCCCCGTCCACGACACCCTGGCGCAGGGCGAGGCCCGGAGCGACGGGGAAGGTGGGCGCGGTGGTGTCCGAGGTCACGGCGACAGGCTCGGTGACCGAGGTCCGGCCGGACAGGTGGACGGCCCTGACCCGCAGTTGGTGCGCGCCGTCGGTCAGCGGCACCCGGGCGGAGGTCTCGGCCCCGTCCGCGGTGACGGCCGGCTCCCCGTCGACCAGCACCTCGTAGCGGGAGACGAGCGCGGCCGGGGTCGCGGCCGCCCAGTTCAGGGTGACGGGGCCGGTGGCGTACCGGGTCGGGCCGACCGTGGTCGTGCCGGTGACGGAGGTGAGCGTCAGTCCCGTCACGGGTCCGGCGGCGAGGCCGCGCAGTTCGCCGAGGCGGGCGTAGAACGCGTCGCCCGGGCACAGGGTGTTGTAGCCGTCGCGGTGCCCGTGGATCGCGGGGAGGGTGAGCGTCTCCCCGGGGCCCCAGGACTTGCCCGCGAGGGTTCGGCCCTCGACGGCGGTGTTCAGGTCGACCGTCGAGTCCGGCTCGACGCCGTACTGACCCAGCTTCCACGCGGCGAGCCGGGCCACCGAGACCATCGCCGCCTGCGAGGGCGGGGAGTCGGTGTACGTCCCCAGGACCGCGATGCCGGTGGTCTGGGAGTTGAAGCCGTAGGCGTGGGCGCCCACCACCGGCAGGTCCACGCCGCCCTTGCGGCCCTCGTAGACGGTGCCGCACCTGTCGACGACGAAGTTGTAGCCGAGGTCCTTCCAGCCGAGCGTCCGCACGTCGTACGTGTAGACGGCGTTGATGATCGACGGTGCTTCGGCGCAGGTGTAGTCGTTGCTCTGGGCGGTGTGGTGCACCACCACGGCCTTGATCTTCCCGTCGGGCAGATAGGCCGGCTCCTCCGGGCTGAGCGACTCGTCGGCGTCCCATCCGGAGCGGGGCGTGATCGGCGGCCGCGGCACGGTGGACGGGGGCGCGGGGGGCGTGCCCGGCCCCGAGGGCGACGGCGACGCGGACGCGGAGGGCGATGCGCCGGCCGAAGCGCTCGCCGAGGGCGACGCCGACTGCGACGCCGACTGCGAGACCGAGGACGAGACGGAGGGCGACACGGACTCCGAGGCCGGCGGCTCGGAAGCGGACGGCTCGTCCGTGGCCGTCTCCGACGCGGGCGGGGGTGTCGACGGGGTCGCTTCCGACGGCGTCGACTCCGGGGCGGTGGGACCGCTCCCGTCGGCGACGAACGCGGCGGGCTCGATGCCACCGCCGGCGGTGGCGCCCCCGCCGGCGGCGATCATGTCCAGGCGCAGCCCCTGCGGCAGGCGGCGCGCCGCCTTCCCGTTCACCCGTACCTCGACGCCGTCGGACGGCCCGACCCACGCGGGCTCGGTGCCGCCCCGGACACCGCCGCTCTCCTCACGGCCGGCGTCGCGCTCCAGCGTCAGCCAGTCCGACCAGGTTCCCGGGCCGACCGCCCTGGTGCGCACCTCGACGGTGCCGGCCAGTAGGGCGGAGGGGTCGCGCCAGGTGACGCCCAGCATGCTGAAGGGCTCGGTCCGCCGCCGGCCCAGCGTGGCCGATCCGCCACCCGGGCTCGGCGTCAGCGCGGCCGACCGGACCACGTCACGGACCGGTCCGCGATCATCCCGCCCCCCTGCGCCGGACGGCTCCCCGGTCACCGTCTGCACCGCCAACAACGTCCCGCACACGCCCGCCGCGACGACCGCGCCCGTCCCCCACCAACGACGCCTCATTCAGACCCGCACACCCTTCCCGTGCCACGGAACCGGCGGCCTGCCCGGACCTCCCCCGGGGGGCAGGCCGCCCGCACTGTTTCAAGATTGGACAAATGTAAATACCATGAAGATCGGATTCCGGCCAGGAGGGGCCGAGCCGTCGGCTTACGGGGGCGGGGGCGGCCGGCGCGGCTAACCTGGGCGCATGCCTCGCTACGAGTACCGCTGCCGGACGTGCGGCGACACGTTCGAACTGAGCCGCCCGATGGCGGAGTCCTCCGCCCCCGCGGACTGCCCCGCCGGTCACGACGACACGGTCAAGCTGCTCTCCACGGTGGCCGTGGGCGGCACGACGACCGCCCCCGCGCCCAAAGCGGGCGGCGGGGGCGGTGGCGGCGGCTGCTGCGGCGGGGGCTGTTGCGGCTGACGCCGGCGACACGGGCCCGGTGGCCGGCGTCAGGGACGGGCCGCGGCGGAGGTCATCCCTCGTGCGCCCCCCGCAGGAACTCCCGCAGGATCCGCTCCCCCGCGAGGACGCCCCGCTCGGGCAGCGCCGTGATCCGCGGCGCCGTCCAGGCCTCGTCGGCCAGTTCGCCGTGGCCGGGGCGCCAGCCCCGGTCCGCCGCCAGGAGCAGGTCGGCGTCCAGGAGCGAGTCGCCGGCGGCCAGCGTGAGCTGCGCGCCCGTACGGCGGACCACCTCGCGCACGGCCGCGCTCTTGGTGAGCGGCTTGGGCACGGCGTAGATCTTGCGGCCCTGGAGGGACACCGTCCAGCCGCGGTTCTCCGCCCAGACCGCGAGCTCCTTCACCCACTCCTCGGGCAGCAGCTCGCGCTCCACCACGAGGTAGGCGAACAGGTCCTCCGCGACGCGCTGCTTGCGCAGCCAGAGCGGGTCGGAGAAGGCCGCCAGGTGCGCCTCCACCTCCGCGAGCGGCGCGCACTCGTCGGCGAGCCGTGCGGTCACCGACGCGTGCCAGTCCGGGTCGGACACCCCGTCGACCAGGAGATGACCGCCGTTGGCGCAGATCGCGTACTTGGGCGGCGGGCCCGGCAGGTTGATGCGCAGGTACTGCTTGCGCGTCCGGGTGGTCGTCGGCATGAACAGCGCCGCGTCCCCGAGATCGGTGAGCAGCCGCGCCGACGTCTCCGTCATGAACGACAGCGGCCGGCTCTCGTGCACCTCCACGCAGAGCAGCCGGGGCGCCCGCGCGTCCGGCATGGTCAGCGCGAGGGCCGCCGCGGAGTAGATGAGCGTACGGTCGAGATCGCTCGCCACCAGCACCGGCATCAGAGCGTCACCGCCCGGCCGTCGGCGCCGGTCGCGCCCCGGGTGTACTTCGGGTGGATCAACCCCACGCAGGTGTACGGAAGTTCGCCGACCTCCTCCACCGGCACCCCGCGCTGCCCGGCCAGCAGCCGGACGTGGTCCAGATCGGCGCCCGCGCCGGACCGGGCCAGGATCTTCCACGGGACCCGGCGCAACAGCACCCGGGTGGTCTCGCCCACGCCGGGCTTGACCAGGTTCACGTCGTGGATGCCGTACTCCTCGCTGATGCGCTCCACCGCGGCCCAGCCTTCCCAGGTGGGCGTGCGGTCGCTCGCGAGCAGCTCCTTCACCGTGCCGTCGACGGCGTCGGCCACGTCGGGGAAGCGGGCGGACACGGCGTCCAGGAAGGCGTTGGACAGGTCCGCCCCGGCCAGTTCACGGTAGAACTTCGCGCCGTGGAAGTCGTGCGGGCCGACCAGGTCGGCGCGCAGCACCGTCCGCGATATCAGGCCCGACACCGTCGAGTTGAGGCAGGCGGAGGGGATGAGGAAGTCCTCGCGGGTGCCGTAGGTGCGCACGCAGTGGCCCGGGTCGGCGAGCACCGCGATCTCCGGGTCGAAGCCGGGCGCGCCGCCCGCCGCCTCGAACTCCTCGACGGCCGCCGCGAGTTCGCGGGTGATCGCGCCCTTGCCGGTCCAGCCGTCGACGAAGACGACGTCCCGCGGGTCGTGGTGCTCGGCGAGCCAGCGCAGCGCGTTGGCGTCGATGCCGCGCCCGCGCACGATCGACACGGCGTAGTGCGGCAGTGCGAGACCGTGCCGGTGGGCCGCCCAGCGGCGCATCAGCACGCCGACGGGGGTGCCGGCGCGGGCGAGGGAGACCAGGACGGGGCGCGGGGAGCGTTCGGCGATCACCAGCTCCGTGACCGCGCCGACCGCCTGCGCGAGGCGCGCCGCGGAGGTCCCGAGGGCGGCGTGGAACAGCTCCTGGTACTGCTCGCTGGGCTGGTACTCCACCGGCAGCGACTCGGCGTAGTGCGCGCCGCCCGACTGGATGGCCTCCTCGCGCTCCTCGGTCGGCGCCTCCAGCGTCACCTCCGAGAGGTCCTGGAGCAGCCAGCCGACCTCCTCGGACGCGTACGAGGAGAAGGCGGGGCCGCGGAGGGGCTCGGGCAGCATGGAGGCTCTCTTTTCGGGCAGGGCGTCGGCGTACAGCGGCTCGGGCACGTACGACGGTACGACCGCGAGGACCACGTGCGGGGTGTGCGCGGCGAGCCGGTCGAGGAGGCCGCCGGGGGCGTGCAGCTGCGCCGTGTCGGCCTCGGAGTCCACGACGGCGACGACGGCGTCGAACCCGGCGCCGGCGACGTTGTAGGCGTAGCGCTCGCCGGGGCCGTCGGCGGGGTCGTCGTGCGCGGGGAAGACCAGGCGGCTGCGTATCGCGTAACCGGGGTCGTCGACCGCGAGGACGGGGGAGCGGGTGGTGGTGGAGTAGGTGACCTCCACGTCGCCGCCGCGCTCCAGCTCGCAGGCGAGGCGCAGGGGTGCGTACATCAGCTCCTCGAAGCCGAGGATGTGCACGCGGTGCGCGTCCTTCGGCAGTGCGGCGGCCAGGCGGGCGGCCATGTCGGGCAGGGCGGCGTCGAGTTGTGCGCGGTGGGTCGGGGTGAAGCCGTGACGGCCCCCGTCGGGGAGGCCTTCTGGCCAGTTCAGGTCCACGCGGGTGAGGTGGCGTGCCGGCTGCGCGACCGGCCCCGACGCGGCGGCAGACGACGAATCACCGTTCGCGGCACCGCCGACCTCGTACCGCGCCACCAGCTCCCGCCCCTTCTCCAGGACCCCCTCCGGCAGGAGCACCGTGCCGCAGGCGGCCGCGACCAGGTCGACTCGCGCGCCGATCTCGTGGGCGAAGTCGTCCAGGCGCCCCGCGTCCGCGGCCGAGCGCATGTCGACCAGGGCGACCACCACGTACCGGCGGCGCGGATAGCGTTCGTGGAGGTCGCGGATGGTGTTGAGGACCGTGTTGCCGGTGGAGAACTCGTCGTCGACCAGGACCAGCGGGCCGTCGCCGACGAGCAGCGCGGGGTCCTCCGGCAGCAGCAGGTGGGAGGTGGCGTGGGAGTGGGCCTCCTCGAAGCCGCCGGCCCGGGCGACGCCGGGCACCGGGCGGCGGGTGGAGTGCAGGTAGGGGGCCGACCCGATGCCGTCGGCGACGCTGTGGCCGAGGCCCGTCGCGGTCTCCGCGTAGCCGAGGACGACCGCGTTCTCGGCCTCCGCGCCCAGCAGTTCCCGCACCCGGCGGCCGAGGGCGACGCCCTGGCCGCGGACGACGGCCGGGGACTGCGGGACGTGCTTGCCCAGCACGTTGGAGACGAGCAGGTGCGCCCGCTTGGGGTTGCGGCGCAGGGCGAGCCCCAGCAGGTCCCGGAGCGAGTCGTCGCCCACGAGTTCCAGCCCGAGCCGCTCGGCGACCCAGGTCCCGGACCAGACCGCGTTGTTCACTGAGTTGTTCATGCGTCCCTATGTCGTGAAGCCAGGTGGAGCGAGAGTGAGGCGGGTGGTGGGGCGAGCCGTGCGGCTGAGGGGGCTCAGCCGGGGATGGTCGCGGCGAGCAGGTCGACGAAGCTGACGTCCTCGTTGGCCACGCCGAAGACCTCGGCCCGGAGCATGGTCCGCTCCGCCCAGGCGCGGTGCGGCTTCACCTCGTTCATCTTGTTCGTGTACGCCGACCGCAGCACTCCCCCGCCGCCGCGCTCCGGCCGCAGGATGTCCGCCGCGTCGCTGTACTCCTCGTGGCTGACGACGGACAGCGCGTGGACCGCCGGCACGTGCGAGGGGTGGATGCAGGTCTTGCCGAGCAGGCCGTTGGCGTGGTCGAGCGAGATCTCGCGCAGCAGCCCGTCCATCGCGTGCTCGATCAGCTTCTCACGCAGCTCCACGGCCTGTCCCTCCAGGAAGGGGCTGTGCCGCAGCATCGGCTTGAACATGCGCTCGGGCACCCGGAAGTACTCCCACACCGGTCCGGTCACCGTGAACCCGGAGCCATCGGCCCGGCCGAGCATGTTCACCACGTCCGCGATGACGGAGGCGACGATCTGCACGTCGTAGGCGGTCATGTCGGGGGCCCGGCGCAGCCCGTAGGAGGAGCAGAAGTCGGTCACGCCGAGGCGCAGGGCCAGGACCCGGCTGCGGTACTTCTCGACGGCGCGGGCGATGCCCTCCAGGGCCTCCACCCGCGACTCCCGGTACATCAGCTCGGGTGTCTCCAGCACGGGCATGCCGAACAGCCGCCGCCCGCTGGCCACCTCGGCGCCGGTCAGCGCCTCCAGGAAGGGGATGCCGCGCTCCTCGGTGAACTTCGGGAACACGAACCCGCTCAGCAGCCGCGCCTGCGGGCCGAGGCGCCGGACCAGGTCGGGGATCTGCTCGGGTGTGCGGACCCGGATGAACAGCAGCGGCAGTTCGCCCGCGGGGCGGGCGGCGAGCTCGGCGAACTGGCGGACGAGGTTCTCCTCGCCCTCGGCCACGTCCTCGTCGCCGATGGAGTCCTCCAGGCACAGCACCATCGACACCACGCCGCGTGCGGCCTGCTTGACGACGTCCTCGGCGAGCCGGGGCCGGGTGGCCGGGCTGTAGAGCGTGGCGCCCAGGGCGGCGGAAAGGAGCCGGCCCGGCGAGTCGGCGTCGAACGCGCACGGCTCACGGTGGAAGAGACGCTGCCGCACCTCGGCGGCGAGGTGCCCGAAATGACGCATGAATCTCCCCCGTGGAACAAGGTAGGCCGGTGGATTTCGGCGAAGGGTGGCCGGTAATAGTACGTAAGGGCCGATGTCCGGGGTTCCCGGCGGCCGTGAATTTCAGATGACGCGGAACCGCCGAGTACCCCGCGTTGTCGTGAGCAGAACCGAAAGGGCAGGATGACCGCATGACGCACGCCATGCTGAAGGGGTCGAACGTCCCGCTGAAGGCCACCACGGTGCGCGCCGTGCTGCGCTGGACGCCCGGGCGGGGGGTACCGGCCGTCGACGCCTCCGCGCTGCTCCTCGGCCCCGACGGCCGTGTGCGCTCCGACGAGGACTTCGTCTTCTACAACCAGCCCCGGCACCCCTCCGGGAAGGTGTGGCGGCTCGGTGCGAAGCGGGTGACCGAGGGCCTCACCGACACGATCCAGACGGACCTGGCCGGTGTCGAGCCCGACGTGGGCCGCATTCTCCTGGTCGCTTCGGCGGACGGCGTCACCTTCGACCACGTACGGTCCCTCAGCATCCTGCTGTACGACGCGGCCAAGGACGGCGATCCGCTGGCCACGTTCGACATCCGTCCGGAGACGGGCGAGGAGACCGCGCTGATCTGCGGGGAGCTGTACCGCCGTGGGGAGGGCTGGAAGTTCCGCGCGCTGGGCGAGGGCTACACCGAGGGCCTCAAGGGACTGGCGACCGACTACGGCATCTCGGTGGACGAGTCCGCGGAGCAGCAGGACGACGGCCTGCCCCGGGCGGCTCTGGACCCGACCCCGAGCCTGTCCCAGCCGCTCCCCCCGGAGCAGCCGACGACGGCCACCCCTCAGCAGCCCCCCGCCACCTACGGCTACCCGCCGAACCTCCCGACGTACGGCTACGGCTACCCGGACGCCCCTCAGCAGGCCCCGGCCCCGGCGGCCGCCCAGGCCCAGGAGTTCCGGATGCCGCCCCAGGGCCCCCAGTTCATCGGCCGGTAGCGCTCGCTCAGGGACGCGGGGTCACTTCTCCGCCTTGGCCTTGTAGCCGCGTCCCCACTGCAGTCCCCACCCGTAGAGCCGGTCCAGCTCCGCCTGGAAGCCGTACACGAAGCGCACCTCGCGTCGCACCACCAGCTCGTCCTTCACGTTCTCGATCATCACCACCGCGCAGGACCGGGCCTGGGGGTGCCGTTCGTCGAGGCCGATCTCGATGCGGGGCCCGTTGCTCGGGTAGAGCGTGACGATCGCGTGGGTGCGGTCGAAGGCCGGCGTCTGGTCGTAGATGTAGACGAACACCAGCAGCCGCTTGATCGCCTCGCGGTGGTCGAGGTTGACGTAGATCGTCTCCCCGGAGGCCGACCCGAACCGGTCGTCCCCGCTGAGCTTCACGTACGGCGGGGCGTTGACGTCCCCGAGGAGCCCGCCCAGGGGCTGGACGACCCCCTTGGTGCCGTCGGCGAGTTCGTACAGGCAGCCGAGGTCGAGGTCGACGTTGACCATGCTCTGGCTGTGTCCCATGACCTCCGGCGGGCGCAGCGCCTTGAGGGGGTGGCGCAGCAGGCTCTCCCGGCCGCCGCCGATGTCGGAGGTGCGCATCCGCCAGGTCAGGTTGATGCGCAGGTTGCCGGTGGCGGCGTCCTGCCTGGTGAGCGAGACCTGGCTGTGCCGTTTGGTCAGCTCGATGGCGTTGGTCGCCGCGCTGCCCGAGTCGAAGTCGGCGGCCCGGCCGGGCCGGAGTCCGTCGAAGAATCCCATTCCCGCCCCCAGGAAATCTGTGAAAGACCGGCGGGGCGGCCGCCAGAGGACTCGTCCTCGACGGCCGCCCCGCACAGAGCGTTCCTCACCCGGAAGGTGATCACACCCCGGACGAGACCTCAGTCTTCTCGTCCGAGCCGGCTCCCCCCTCGGCCGCCGCCAGGGCGCGGTTGCGGCGGACGGAGGACCAGAAGGACCAGGCGATCAGCACGACGCCGACCAGGCCGGTGATGATCTCGGAGATCTGGTACTGGATGGTCACCAGCAGGATGACGGCCAGGGCGCCGATCGCGTAGTGGGCACCGTGCTCCAGGTAGACGTAGTCGTCGAGGGTGCCCTGGCGGACCAGGTAGACGGTGAGCGACCGGACGTACATGGCGCCGATGCCGAGGCCGAGGGCCATCAGGACGATGTCGTTGGTGATGGCGAAGGCGCCGATCACGCCGTCGAAGGAGAACGAGGCGTCCAGGACTTCGAGGTAGAGGAACATGAAGAAGGCGGCCTTGCCCGCGAGGAGCACGGCGGACTGCTTCTTGCCGGTGCGCTTGGCCTCTTCCTCGGCCTCGTGCTCGCGTTCCTCCTCTTCCTCCAGCTTGTCCTCGAAGTAGCTGGAGAGACCGCCGACGATGAGGTACGTGATGAGGCCGGCGACGCCGGAGAGCAGGACCGTTTCGGCCTTGTCGGCGTGCCCGGCGTGCAGGTGGGCGTTGGTGGCGAAGGTCATCGCGGTGATCAGCAGGACGATCAGGGCGATGCAGACCGACAGCATGTCGACCTTGCCCAGCTTGGCGAGCGGGCGCTCCAGCCAGGCGAGCCACTTGATGTCCCGGTCCTCGAAGATGAAGTCGAGGAAGATCATCAGCAGGAACATGCCGCCGAAGGCCGCGATCGCCGGGTGCGCGTCGGTGACGAGCTCCTGGTAGCGGTCCTTGTCGGTGAGCGCGAGGTCGACGGCCTCGATCGGCCCGAGCTGGGCGCTGATCGCGACGATGACGACGGGGAAGACGAGGCGCATGCCGAAGACGGCGATGAGGACGCCGACGGTGAGGAAGATGCGCTGCCAGAAGGCGTTCATCTTCTTCAGGATCCCGGCGTTGACGACTGCGTTGTCGAAGGACAGCGAGATCTCGAGGACGGACAGGATCGCCACGACGCCGAAAGCGGTCCACCCCCCGTAGAACACCGCCGCGACGAGGCCGAGCGCGGTCACCGCGAACGACCACCCGAAGGTTTTCAGAACCACTGGCTACCCAATCCTTGTGTACGGGGCTCCCCCGCGCCGTACGCGGTTTTACGAAACGTTGACCCCGAAGTCTAGAGCGATGCCCCGCAACCCTGACGCGTACCCCTGCCCGACCGCACGGAACTTCCATTCGCCCTGGTAGCGATAGAGCTCGCCGAAGATCATGGCGGTTTCGGTGGAAGCGTCCTCGCTCAGGTCGTAGCGCGCGAGTTCCTGGCCGTCGGCCTGGTTGACGACCCGGATGAACGCGTTGCTGACCTGCCCGAAGGTCTGGCCGCGCTCGTCGGCCATATGGATCGAGACCGGGAAGACGATCTTGTCGCACTGGGCCGGCACCTTGGCGAGGTCCACGAGCAGCGACTCGTCGTCGCCGTCGCCCTCACCGGTGAGGTTGTCACCGGTGTGCTCCACGGAGCCGTCGGGGCTGGTCAGCTGGTTGTAGAAGACGAACCACTCGTCGCCCATGACCCGCTGGCCGGCGCACAGCAGTGCGCTGGCGTCGAGGTCGAAGGGTGCTCCGGTGGTCGAGCGCGCGTCCCAGCCGAGGCCGACCATCACTCGCGTGAGATTGGGCGCGACCTTGGACAGGGAGACATTGCCTCCCTTGGCGAGCGTGACACCCATGTGCTGATCCTCCCCTGGGGCCTGTCCGGCGAGCAGGGCCGGAGCCCGGTCTTCTTCGGTTGTCCTGCACGTCCGGCGCCGCCCCTAAACGGTGCGGCGCCGGACAGTGGGCGAGTCGGAGCTCAGACGTTGACGCCGAAGTCCTGCGCGATGCCGCGCAGACCCGACGCGTAGCCCTGGCCGATGGCGCGGAACTTCCACTCCGCGCCGTGCCGGTAGAGCTCGCCGAAGACCATCGCGGTCTCCGTCGAGGCGTCCTCGCTCAGGTCGTAGCGGGCGATCTCGGTGCCGCCGGCCTGGTTCACGACGCGGATGAAGGCGTTGCGGACCTGGCCGAAGGACTGCTGGCGGTTCTCGGCGTCGTAGATGGAGACCGGGAAGACGATCTTCTCCACGTCGGCCGGGACGGCGGCGAGGTTGACCTTGATCGCCTCGTCGTCGCCCTCGCCCTCACCGGTGAGGTTGTCGCCGGTGTGCTCGACCGAGCCGTCCGGGCTCTTGAGGTTGTTGAAGAAGACGAAGTTGGCGTCGCTGGCGACCTTGCCCGCGTTGTTCAGCAGCAGCGCGCTCGCGTCCAGGTCGAAGTCGGTGCCGGTCGTGGTGCGCACGTCCCACCCCAGACCGACGATGACCGCGGTCAGGCCCGGGGCCTCCTTGGTCAGCGAAACGTTGCCGCCCTTGCTGAGGCTGACTCCCACGAAGTCCTCCATTGGTGTCAGGGGCCGGGGAGCCCCGTCGTGCGTCGGATATCGGATCAACGAGTCGATCCTAGTGACGGGTTCCCGGGCCCCACAGGCTCTGGGGCCCGTCAATCACAGGGTGTCGAGAGCCGAGACGTACTGGCCGAGATCGCGGGCGTCCGGCAGCCCGTTCACGACGGTCCAGCGCACCACGCCCTCCTTGTCGATGACGAAGGTGCCGCGCACCGCGCAGCCCTTGTCCTCGGCGAAGACGCCGTAGGCCCGGGACACCTCGCCGTGCGGCCAGAAGTCGCTGAGCAGCGGGTACTCCAGGCTCTCCTGCTCGGCGAAGACGCGCAGGGTGTGGATGGAGTCGTTGGAGACGGCGAGCACCTGGGTGTCGCGGTCGGCGAACCGCGGCAGGTTGTCCCGCACCTCGCACAGCTCGCCCGTGCACACGCCGGTGAAAGCGAACGGGTAGAAGATCAGCACGACGTTCCGCTCGCCGCGGAAGTCGGACAGACGCACGGTCCTGCCGTGGTTGTCCTTGAGCTCGAAGTCGGGGGCCTTGTCGCCGACCTGGATCGCCATCGCGGGGGACGTCCCTTCATGGGGCTGTCTGGGTGAGCCCCAGCCTACGCAGCGATCACGGCGGGCGGCCGGACGGGCCGGGCCTGCGCCCGGCCCGTCCGGACCTTCAGTTCGTCACTTCTTGGTCTTGGCGGCCTTGGGCGTCACCAGCCGGCTGCCGCTCCAGTCCTTGCCCACGCTGACGCTCTTGCTGGCCGACAGACCCGCCGTCGTCGAGGCTTCGGAGATGTCGCTGGGCTCGACGTACCCCGTTCGGCCGGTCTTCGGCGTGAGGAGGAGGATGGAGCCGCCTTCTTCGATGTACGTGGTGGCGTCCACCAGCGCATCCGTCAGGTCGCCGTCCTCGTCGCGGAACCACAGCACCACGGCGTCGGCAACGTCGTCGTAGTCCTCGTCCACCAGGTCGCTGCCGATGACTTCCTCGATGGACTCGCGGAGCTCCTGGTCGACGTCGTCGTCGTAGCCGATCTCCTGGACCACCTGCTCGGGCTGGAAACCCAGCCTGACGGCAGGGCTGGTCCGCTCCTCCGCGTGGTCCGCGGTCGCGCTCACGGGTTGCCTCCTGATCATGTTTCGGGAAATAACTCAGCCACGCGCGTGCGCGAAGCATTGGCCGTAGTCCACACGGGCGGGACGGATCGCGCAAGTACCCGGCGGTTCAGACCGCCGAAACGGTGACGATCCGGGCCGTGTCGCCGCAACTTCAGGCACACCACCCGGGCCGATGGGTGACACACACCACACCTGTGTGCCCTGAATGCGCGTTTGAGAACCATCCACGGGTACGAGTTTCGAACAGGTACCGGTTACCTCTGGGTAGAGATGACGTTTGCGGCCCCGAGGTACACGATGGGGGCGGTGCAGGCACTGCAGACCCGGGGCGTGCAGCGCGGCCGGCGAACACAGCGGCACAGCGGACATTCAGCCCTCCGACAGGTAAGGAACAGCGTGGCTTCCGGATCCGATCGCAACCCGATCATCATTGGCGGCCTTCCGAGTCAGGTTCCTGACTTCGATCCCGAGGAGACCCAGGAGTGGCTCGACTCCCTCGACGCCGCGATCGACGAGCGCGGCCGTGAGCGGGCCCGCTATCTGATGCTGCGCCTGATCGAGCGGGCCCGCGAGAAGCGCGTGGCCGTGCCCGAGATGCGCAGCACGGACTACGTCAACACCATCCCCACCAGGGCCGAGCCGTTCTTCCCGGGCAATGAGGAGATCGAGCGGAAGATCCTCAACGCGACCCGCTGGAACGCGGCCGTGATGGTCTCGCGCGCCCAGCGCCCGGGCATCGGCGTGGGCGGCCACATCGCCACGTTCGCCTCCTCCGCGTCGCTGTACGACGTCGGCTTCAACCACTTCTTCCGCGGCAAGGACGAGGGCGACGGCGGCGACCAGGTCTTCTTCCAGGGGCACGCCTCGCCGGGCATCTACGCGCGCGCGTACCTGCTGGACCGGCTCAGCGAGCAGAACCTGGACGCCTTCCGCCAGGAGAAGTCCAAGACGCCGCACGGGCTCTCCTCGTACCCGCACCCCCGGCTGATGCCGGACTTCTGGGAGTTCCCGACCGTGTCGATGGGCCTGGGCCCGATCGGGGCGATCTACCAGGCGCGGATGAACCGCTACATGCACGCGCGCGGGATCGCCGACACCTCCAAGTCGCACGTGTGGGCCTTCCTCGGGGACGGCGAGATGGACGAGCCCGAGTCGCTCGGCCAGCTGTCCATCGCCGCCCGTGAGGGCCTGGACAACCTGACCTTCGTCGTCAACTGCAACCTCCAGCGCCTCGACGGCCCGGTGCGCGGCAACGGCAAGGTCATCCAGGAACTGGAGTCGGTCTTCCGGGGCGCCGGCTGGAACGTGATCAAGCTGATCTGGGACCGGTCCTGGGACCCGCTGCTGGCGCAGGACCGCGACGGCCTCCTCGTCAACAGGATGAACACCACGCCGGACGGTCAGTTCCAGACGTACGCCACCGAGTCCGGCGCGTACATCCGCGAGCACTTCTTCGGCGACGACCAGCGGCTGCGCGCGATGGTCGAGGGCATGACCGACGACCAGATCCTGCACCTGGGGCGCGGCGGCCACGACCACCGGAAGATCTACGCGGCGTTCAAGGCGGCCGTGGAGCACACCGGCCAGCCGACGGTCATCCTCGCCAAGACGGTCAAGGGCTGGACGCTCGGCCCGAACTTCGAGGGCCGCAACGCCACGCACCAGATGAAGAAGCTGACGGTCGCCGACCTCAAGGGCTTCCGCGACCGACTGCACCTGCCGATCTCCGACAAGGAGCTGGAGGGCGGGGTCCCGCCGTACTACCACCCGGGGCGCGACTCCGAGGAGCTCCAGTACATGCACGACCGGCGCAAGGGGCTCGGCGGGTACGTCCCGACGCGTGTCGTGCGCGCCAAGCCGCTCGCACTGCCGGACGACAAGACGTACGCGACCGTGAAGAAGGGCTCCGGTCAGCAGTCGATCGCCACGACCATGGCGTTCGTCAGGCTGCTGAAGGACCTCATGCGGGACAAGGAGCTCGGCAAGCGGTTCGTGCTGATCGCGCCGGACGAGTACCGCACCTTCGGCATGGACTCGTTCTTCCCGAGTGCGAAGATCTACAACCCGCTCGGCCAGCAGTACGAGTCGGTGGACCGGGAGCTGCTGCTCGCGTACAAGGAGTCGCCCACGGGTCAGATGCTGCACGACGGCATCTCCGAGGCCGGCTGCACGGCCTCGCTGATCGCGGCAGGCTCGGCCTACGCCACGCACGGCGAGCCGCTCATCCCGGTCTACGTCTTCTACTCGATGTTCGGTTTCCAGCGCACCGGCGACCAGTTCTGGCAGATGGCCGACCAGTTGGCGCGCGGTTTCGTCCTCGGTGCGACCGCGGGCCGTACGACCCTGACCGGCGAGGGCCTTCAGCACGCGGACGGCCACTCCCAGCTGCTCGCCTCCACCAACCCGGGCTGTGTGGCGTACGACCCCGCGTTCGGCTTCGAGATCGCGCACATCGTCAAGGACGGCCTGCGCCGGATGTACGGCGAGAGCGCGGACGGCAAGCCGGGCGAGGACGTCTTCTACTACCTCACCGTCTACAACGAGCCCATCCAGCACCCCGCCGAGCCGGAGAACGTCGACGTCGAGGGCATCCTCAAGGGCGTCCACCGCTTCAGCGAGGGCGTCTCGGGCTCCATCCCGGCGCAGATCCTCGCCTCCGGCGTCGCCGTGCCGTGGGCGGTCGAGGCGCAGAAGATCCTCGCCGAGGAGTGGAACGTGAAGGCCGACGTCTGGTCGGCGACCTCCTGGAACGAGCTGCGGCGCGAGGCCGTCGAGGTCGAGCGGCACAACCTGCTGCACCCCGAGGAGGAGCAGCGCGTTCCGTACGTGACCCGCAAGCTCGCCGGGGCCGAGGGGCCGTTCGTGGCGGTCTCCGACTGGATGCGCTCGGTGCCGGACCAGATCGCGCGCTGGGTGCCGGGGACCTACCAGTCGCTGGGCGCGGACGGCTTCGGCTTCGCGGACACGCGGGGCGCGGCCCGGCGGTACTTCCACATCGACGCGCAGTCGATCGTGGTGGCGGTCCTGACCGAGCTGGCCAAGGAGGGCAAGATCGACCGTTCGGCGCTGAAGCAGGCCGTCGACCGGTACCAGCTGCTGGACGTCGCGGCGGCGGACCCGGGAGCGGCGGGCGGCGACGCCTGACCCGGAGGCGCTGAGGGGCGGTGAGATCCAACCTCGCCGCCCCTCGGCGTTCACACGTTCCTTACGATGCGGGGCATGCGGGAAGAAACGGCCCAGGCACGGTGGGAAGAGCGGACGCAGCGGCCCTTGCTGGCGCTCGCCGTGGTGTTCGCCGTGGCGTACGCCCTGCCGATCGTCGCCACCTCGGCCGGCGCGTCACTGACCGTCGTGTGCGCGGCGGTCGAGTGGGCTGTGTGGGCGGCGTTCGCCGCGGACTACGCGGTACGGCTGGTGCTGGCCCGCGACCGCCGCCAGTTCGTCCGCACGCGCTGGCTGGACCTGGCCGCGGTGGTGGTGCCGGTGATACAGCCGCTGAAGCTGCTGCGGCTGGTGTCGACGCTGCTGCTGGTGGGGCAGCGGGCGCGGATGGCCTCGCAGATACAGGTGACGACGTACGTCGCGGGGTCGGTCGTCGGACTGCTGATGTTCGGGTCGCTGGCCGTGCTGTCGGTCGAACGGGACGCGCCGAACGGGAACATCCGCACCCTGGGGGACGCCCTGTGGTGGTCCTTCACGACGATGACGACCGTGGGCTACGGGGACCACGCGCCGACGACGGGGCTGGGGCGGGTGATCGCGGTCGGTCTGATGCTGTCCGGGATCGCCCTGCTGGGTGTCGTGACCGCGAACATCGCCGCGTGGTTCATCGAGCGCTTCGAGAAGGACGACGTGGAGGAACGCCGGCAGACGGAGGCGATCCGGGCCCTGACGGAGGAGGTCAGGGCCCTGCGCACGGAGGTGGCGGCCCTGAAGTCCCACTCGAACGCGGACTGACCCCGGGCGAAGGCCGGGGTCAGTCGGTGGCGGAGCCCCCGGGCCGCGCTCGGGGGAGCCTGCGTCAGATGTGGCCCACTCCCGCTCCCGCGTCGGCGTTGGCCCCGCGCTTTGTCAGCAGCGCGACCAGTACGGCGACCGCCGCCACGCCCGCCGCGACCAGCGACGCGAGGCTCATGCCGGAGATGAACGTGTCGTGCGCGACGTCCGCGATCTTGGCGGCGATCGCCGCCGGCGTGCCCGGCGCCACCGGCGGCACGCCGACCTGGACCGCCTCGGAGGCCTTGCCGAGCTGCTCGGGCGTCAGCTCCGGCAGCCCCGCCTCCTTCCAGTTGACGGGCAGGTCGCTGTCCACCTTGGAGGCCATCACCGCGCCCAGCACCGCGGTGCCGAGGCTGCCGCCGATCTGCATCGCGGCCTGCTGCAGACCGCCGGCCACCCCGGACAGCTCCAGCGGCGCGTTGCCGACGATGACCTCGGTGGCGCCGACCATGACGGGCGCGAGACCGAGGCCGAGCAGCGCGAACCACACGGACATGACACCGCTGCTCGTGTCCGTCTCCAGCGTGGACATGCCGTACATGGCGATCGCGGTGGCCGCCATGCCGCCGGCCAGCGGGATGCGCGGCCCCCACTTGGTGATCATCGCGCCGGCGAGCGGCGAGCCGACGATCATCATGCCGGTGAGCGGCAGCAGGTGCAGACCCGCGTCGATGGGGCTCATCCCGTGCACGTTCTGGAGGTAGAACGTCACGAAGAACAGACCACCCATGAAGGCGATCGCCATCAGGACCATGAGGACCACGCCCGCGGACAGCGGGACCGAGCGGAACAGCGCCAGCGGGATCAGCGGCTCCGCCACCCTGGTCTCCCAGTAGGCGAAGAGCGCGAAGCCCGCGAGGGAGGCGAGGACGAACGCCCAGGTCTTGCCGTCACCCCAGCCCCACTCGGGGGCCTTGATGAGCGCCCAGACGAGGCAGAACATCGCCGCCGACAGCAGGGCGATGCCCAGCAGGTCGAAGGAGCGCGGGGCGTTCTCGGCACGGTGGTCGAGCAGGATGAGGACGCCCAGCACCAGGGCGAGGACGCCGACCGGCACGTTGATGAAGAACACCGACTGCCAGTTGACGTGCTCGACGAGGACGCCGCCGAGGATGGGACCGCCGGCGGTGGAGGCGCCGATGACCATGCCCCAGATGCCGATGGCCATGTTCAGCTTCTCGGCCGGGAAGGTCGCGCGCAGCAGTCCGAGGGCGGCCGGCATCAGGAGCGCGCCGAACAGTCCCTGGAAGACGCGGAAGGTGACGACCAGCGCGATGCTGTCGGACAGGCCGATCGCGCCGGAGGCGGCGGCGAAGCCGACGACGCCTATCAGGAAGGTCTGGCGGTGCCCGAAGCGGTCACCGAGCTTGCCGGCGGTGATCAGGGAGACCGCGAGGGCGAGGAAGTAGGCGTTGGTGATCCACTGCACCTCGGCGAAGGTGGCGCCCAGGTCGCTGGCGATCGCGGGGTTGGCGATGGCGACGATGGTGCCGTCCAGGGCCACCATCATGACGCCGACGGCGACGGTGATGAGCGTGAACCACGGGTGGCCGCGCAGCCCCTGGGCCGGAGGCTGGTCCGACGGGTCGTGGGGCGCCTTGTCCCCCGGCCCCGTCGTGTCGACGGTGGTCTGACTAGTCATACAGGGGAGGCTAGTGACAGTCGCTGACAATTGACAAACCAATTCACAAGTCGGTAACTGACATCTATGGAAACTCTGCGTGAGCGCAAGAAACAGCGCACCCGGGACGCGCTGCTGCGCGCCGCGCTGGAACTGTTCACCACCCGGGGATACGAGCGGACGACCGTCGACGAGATCGCCCGGGCCGTCGACGTCTCACAGCGCACCTTCTTCCGGTACTTCGCCGGCAAGGAGGAGGCGGCCCTCGCGGTCGCCGACATGACGGTGGCGCGCTTCGTCGAGGCGGTGCGCGAGCGCCCGCCGCACGAGGCGCCCCTGGAGGCATTGCGCCAGGCCGTCCTGGACGGCTGGAACTCGGTGCACGAGATCGTCGAACAGGTCGTGCCGGTGGAGCTGTACCTGCGCATGTGCCGGGTGATCGAGTCGACGCCGGTGCTGCTCGCCGCGTATCTGCGACACTCGGTCGAGACGGAGGAGACGATCGCCCGGGTGCTCGCGGACCGCGAGGGGCTCGACGTGGAGGCCGACCCGCGGCCACGGCTGGCGGTGGCGGCCTTCGGCGGGGTGATGCGGCTCACCGAGCGACATTGGAGCAGCGGCGAGAACGTGACTCTGGAGGAGATGCGCGCGCTCGCGTCCGGCTACCTCGACCAGTTGGGACCCGCGCTCATGGGAAGCTGGCGCGCGGCCTGAGGGATCTCATGACCATCGTCACGGTCATCGAAACGTGATCCCTGTCACTCAGGCCTCCCGAGACCATCTCGTTCTCCTAGTGTGTCCTCCCAGTGACTTCCTTCGACTCCACTCCCCCGCTCAACGTCGGGCGGCTGCTGCTCGCCCTTGCCGTGGTCTTCGTGATGCTGGCGACCACCGGCTGGACCGCCGTACGCCACCAGCGGGAGAGCACCGCGTTGCGCGCGTCGCTCACCGCCTGGGAAGAGGGCCGCGTGGACGGACGCGCGCTGCCGGACCCGTCCGCGGCCCCCGGCCGGCTCTCCCGGTTCTTCGCCACCCTCACCTCGGCCCAGCGCGGCACGCTCGCCCACCGCTATCCGCTCGCCGTGGGCAACATGAACGGCGCCCCGGCCGAGCTGCGCTACCGCGCCAACCGCATCGCGCTGCGGGAGCAGGTGCGCATCGAGCGCGCCCGGATGCGCGACGCCCGGCTCTCCCCAGCCGGCCAGCACGAGGCCGGGCGGCGCATGCAGCGCTACGAGTCGATGAGCGACGGCGACCGCAAGATCCTCGCCTTCGACCCGGACGGCGCCGGCCGCGCCGCCGAGGTCTTCGGCGACCTCGACAGCGCCCAGCGGATCTCCGTCGTCGTCCCCGGCGTCGACACCGCGCTGCTCACCTTCCAGCGCACCTACCGCAAGTACTCGGCGCCCGTCGGCATGGCCCAGGCGCTGTACGCGGCCGAGCGGGAGGCGAGCCCGAAGACGCGGACCGCCGTGATCGCCTGGGCCGACTACACCTCCCCCGCCGGCCTCGGCATCGACTCCGCGACCGCGATGCGCGCCGAGTCCGGCGCGATCCGGCTGAACGCCCTGGTGCGCGCCCTGCCCGGCGTCTCGCCCGTCTCGCTGTTCTGCCACAGCTACGGCTCCGTGGTGTGCGGGGTCGCCGCGCACACGCTGCCGGAGCGGGTGAGCGACATCGCGGTGGCCGGCAGCCCCGGCATGCGGGTGGAGAGCGCGGCCCAGCTGCGCACCTCCGCCCGGGTGTGGGCGATGCGGGACGCCGACGACTGGGTGCAGGACGTGCCCTACCTGGAGCTCGGCGGCCTCGGGCACGGCGCGGACCCGGTGGCGTCCGGGTTCGGCGCGCGGGTGCTGTCCGCACGGGAGGCCAAGGGCCACGCGGGCTACTTCGAGCCCGGCACGGACAGCCTGCGCAACTTCGCCGGCATCGGCGCCGGCGTGTACGACTCGGTGCGCTGCGCCGCGGACGATGACGGCTGCCGGGAGGATCTGTCCGGCACAACGACGGCGGGACGCGCGTAGAGGCGCAGGAATCGCGGTGTGCGCGAGGAGGGACGGAGAAGCGGGTGCCGCATACGATGAGCCGCATGGGTGACGTACTGGCCGGATTTCATGCCGCCTGGGAGTTCGAGTCCGACTCCGTCCTCATCCGCTACGAACGGGGGATCCGCACACCGAAGCTGCTGTCGGCGCTCGGGGAGCGCCGGGTCCCGCTGGCGGCGATCGAGGGCGTGACGCTGGAGCCCGGCAGACGCGGGACCGTGGTGCTGCGCATCCGGCCGCGCGAGGGCGCGGACCCGCTGATCGAGGCCGCTGCGGGGCAGCTGAAGGAGGCCTGCGACCCGTACCGGCTGGTGCTGTCGGGCGAGCGGGACGCGCTCGCGGAGTACTACGCCGACGAGCTGCGGGAGCGGCTCACCGAGGCGGGGCCGGCCGACCGGTTCCTGGTGGCGCCCCCCGAGGCGCCGCTGTCGTTCAAGGCGTACGACGCGAAGGCGTCCTTCGACGGGCGGACCGTGCGGTTCCGGTGGTTCTGGACGGGCGCGTCGTCGGCGAAGTGGAAGGCGGGCGACCAGAGCTTCCCGGTGTCCGAGCTGAGCGGCGTGGAGTGGCGGTCGCCGGAGGTCCTGGAGGGCTTCCTGCGGCTGCACCGCGGCGAGCACGCGCCCGCGGGGACCGACCAGGACCCCGCGACGGTGGTGTTCGGGCTCGGATACGGGGCGGTGCACGAGTCGCTGCCGCTGGCCGCGGCGGTGCTGGCGGCCGTCCGCACGCGCGGGAGCGCGCCGGCCGCCCCGGCGGCCGCCGCCCCCGCCGCGGGCGACCGTCGCCGGGACCCCGCGGACGTCGCCGACCGGATCCGCCACCTCGGCGAGCTGCACCAGGCCGGGCTGGTCACCGACGAGGAGTTCTCCGCGAAGAAGGCGGACCTGCTGGCCGAGCTGTAGGCCTTGCCGCTCACACGCCCCGGGAGTAGTGCGTGATCTTGCGGTCGAGCACCGCGAGCGTGTCCTGGAGTTCGGCGATCCTGGCCTGGACGTCGCGCCGGGTCTCCTCCAGCAGTTCGCGTCGCTGCTCGTACGTGCACTCGCCCTCGCGCACCAGCTCGGCGTACCGCACCATGTCGGCGACCGGCATGCCGGTCAGCCGCAGCTTGCCGACGAGGTCGAGCCAGTCCAGGTCGCGGTTGCGGTAGCGGCGCTGACCGGTGTGCGAGCGGTCGACGTGGGCCATCAGCCCGATCCGCTCGTACCAGCGCAGGGTGTGCGCCGTCAGGCCGGTGAAGGCGACCACCTCGCTGATCGTGTAGTGGTCCTGCCCCTCCGGGCGCGGATGGCCCGGCGGCGGTCCGGAGCAGACGTCTGCGGGGCTCTGGCTGCGCTCGGTGGTCACGGGCGTGGTCTGCAACACCGTCATGGCCCCACGCTATGACCTTCAAGTGCGCTCCAGGCAAGCGGGGACGGTAAGAATCGGGAAGACGCGGCCGGATCCTGCTGGTTGGCTTGCGGACATGAATCCCGTACGCCGGGCCCTGCCCGAGGACGCCGCCGAAGTGCTGAGGCTGCGCCAGGTGATGATCGACTCCCTCGCTCCGAGCGCCGGATCCGCCGACTGGCACGCCGAGTCCCTGCCCGGGCTGCGGCGCCGGCTGGCCGAACCGGACGGGGACTTCGGCGCATTCGTCGTGGACTGCCCCGAGCGGCCCGGGAAACTGGCCGCGCTGGTGGTCGGCACGGTCGAGTACCGGATCGGACGGGCCGGCAATCCGCACGGGAGCGTCGGGTTCGTCTTCAGCGTCGCGACGGACCCGTCGGCCCGGCGCCAGGGGCACGCGCGCGCGTGCATGGACGCGCTGCTCGGCTGGTTCCGTGCGCGAGGGGTGCGCCAGGTCCACCTCACGGCGTCCCCCGAGGCCGAGCCGTTGTACGCCTCGCTCGGCTTCAAGCCCAAGCCCGACCCCTTGATGGAACTGCTGCTGTAGCCGCATAGGCTCGGGGCATGTCGTCGCAGAGCCTCGCGCTGATCGAGAACTGGCCCGTCCCCTCCGCCGCGGCGGGTGTCGTACGGGCCGACGGGACGGTCCTCGGGACGCACGGCCCGGCCGGGCGGCGCTTCCCGCTGGCCTCGGTCACCAAGCCGCTCGCCGCCTACGCCGCGCTGGTCGCGTACGAGGAGGGGGCGATCGAGCTGGACGAGCCGGCCGGGCCGCCCGGGGCGACGGTCCGCCATCTGCTCGCGCACACCTCGGGGCTCGCCTTCGACGAACACCGGACGACCGCCGCGCCCGGGGAGCGGAGGCTGTACTCCAACGCCGGTTTCGAGCAGCTCGGCGACCACATCGCCAAGGCGACGGACATCGGCTTCGGGGAGTACCTGCGGCAGGCCGTGCTGGAGCCGCTGGGGATGGCGTCCACGTCGCTGGAGGGGTCGCCCGCCAAGGACGGTGTCTCGACCGTCGAGGACCTGCTGCGGTTCGCGGCCGAGGTGCAGGCTCCCCGGCTGCTGGACCCGCGGACGGTCGCCGAGGCGATGAGCGTGCAGTACCCGGGCACCAAGGGCGTCCTGCCCGGCTACGGCCACCAGAACCCCAACGACTGGGGCCTCGGCTTCGAGATCCGCGACTCCAAGTCCCCGCACTGGACCGGCGGTTCCTCCTCACCGCGCACGTTCGGCCACTTCGGGCAGTCCGGTACGTTTGTGTGGATCGACCCCGACGCGCGGCTGGCCGCCGTGGCGCTCACGGACCGCGCCTTCGGGCCCTGGGCGGTCGAGGCCTGGCCGGCGTTCACGGACGCGCTGCTGACGGAGCTGCGCGACGGCTGAGCCCCGGCCCTCCCTCAGGGGGTGCCGGCGCGCATCTCCCAGACCAGGAGCTCGGCCGCGGTCAGCGCCAGCACCCGCGCGTCGCCGGCGTCCGCGACGCGGGCCGCGTCGCCGGGGCCCAACCGCTCGCCGTTCACGCTCACTTCGCCGCGTACGACGTGCACGTACCCGTGCGACCCCGTCGGCGCCGCCGTCCGCTCCCCCTCCGTCAGCCGCCGTACGTGCAGCGTGGCGCCGGCCCGCGGGAGGGCGTACGGGGTGGAGTCGGCGACGCTCCGGACGATCTCGTAGGACGGGTCGCCGCCGGGCTCCAGCGGGGTCAGCCACATCTGAACGAAGGTCAGGGGGACGTCGGCGTCGTTGCGCTCGGTGTGGCGCACCCCGGCCGCCGCGCTGAGCCGCTGCACGTCACCGGGGCGGACGGTCACCTCGTTGCCCTCGGAGTCGCGGTGGGTCAGCTCGCCCTCGACCACCCAGGTCACGATCTCCGTGTGGCTGTGGGGGTGCTCGCCGAAGCCGGTGCCGGGCGCGAGCCGCTCCTCGTTGCAGGCGATCAGCGCGCCGAAGCGAAGGTTGCCGGGGTCGTAGTGGGAGCCGAAGGAGAAGGCGTGCCGGGTGTCGATCCCGGCGTCGGGATCACCGCCGCGGTAGCGCTCGTCGGCGCGCCGTACATCCATCACGGCACCACCGTAGCCCAGCCGGTTCTCCCGGGGCGGGCGGCGCCCGGGGCGGGGCCCGCACCCACCGGCGCGGCCCGCCGTCCCGATAAGGCAGTCTTGTCCCGTGCCCGAACCCCACTCCGAACCCGAAGCCCGCCACCGCCGAGCGGCAGCGCACCCGCACTCCGCGACCCTGAAGCGGCTGGAGAAGTCCTCCGGAAGTCTCGCCGCCCAGGCGATCGCGCGGATGGACGAGACCCTGCCGTGGTACCGGGCGATGCCCCCGGAGAACCGTTCCTGGATCGGGCTCGTCGCCCAGGCGGGCATCGCCGCCTTCACGGAGTGGTTCCGGCGCCCGGACGCCCCGCAGGCGATCTCCACGGACGTGTTCGGGACCGCCCCGAGGGAACTGACCCGGGCGATCACGCTCCGGCAGACCGTGGAGATGGTGCGCACCACCATCGAGGTCATGGAGTCCGCGATCGACGAGGTCGCCGCTCCGGGCGACGAGGGCGTGCTGCGCGAGGCGCTCCTCGTGTACGCCCGTGAGATCGCCTTCGCCACCGCCCAGGTGTACGCCCAGGCGGCCGAGGCGCGCGGCGCGTGGGACGCCCGGCTGGAGTCCCTCGTCGTCAACGCCGTGCTCAGCGGGGAGGCCGACGAGGGGGCCGTCAGCCGGGCCGCCGCGCTCGGGTGGAACGCGCCGGAGAACGTGTGCGTCGTGCTGGGCACCGCCCCGGACGGCGACTCGGAGCTGACCGTGGAGGCGATCCGGCGGGCCGCCCGGCACGCCAAGCTCCAGGTGCTCACCGGGGTGCTCGGCTCACGGCTCGTCGTCATCGCGGGCGGCAGCGACAATCCGCTGGCCGTGGCCAGGTCGCTCATCGGCCCGTACGCGGCGGGCCCGGTCGTGGCCGGGCCCGTGGTGCCCGACCTGCTGGCCGCGACCCGGTCCGCGCAGGCCGCCGCGGCGGGACTGAAGGCGTGTTCCGCCTGGCAGGACGCCCCGCGTCCGGTCCTGGCGGACGATCTGCTGCCGGAGCGGGCGATAGCGGGCGACCCCGGGGCCCGTGAGCAGTTGGTGGAGGAGATCTACAGACCGCTGGAGGAGGCGGGGTCCGCGCTGCTGGAGACGCTCTCCGTCTATCTCGAACAGGCGTCCAGTCTGGAGGGTGCGGCCCGGATGCTGTTCGTCCATCCCAACACCGTGCGCTACCGGCTTCGACGTGTGACTGACGTCACCGGCTGGTCGCCTTCGGATGTACGCTCGGCGTTCACCTTGCGCATCGCACTGATCCTGGGGCGTCTGGTCGATGGAGATCCCCAGACCTAGGCTTTTGTCGGGGGCCCACAAAACCCCCTGCCGTTCTTCGTCCTTGTCCCCACGGGCGGCCGTGGCCGCCCTCAAGAGAGAGTGTGAGAGTGCTCGTACTCGTCGCTCCCGGCCAGGGCGCCCAGACGCCCGGCTTCCTGACCCCCTGGCTCGAACTGCCCGGCGCCGCCGACCGCGTCGCCGCGTGGTCCGACGCCATCGGACTGGACCTCGCCCATTACGGCACACAGGCCGACGCGGACGCCATCCGCGACACCGCGGTGGCGCAGCCGCTGCTCGTCGCCGCCGGAATCCTCTCCGCCACGGCACTCGGTGCCGTGACCCCGGGCGCCGTAGCGGGCCACAGCGTCGGCGAGTTCACCGCCGCCGCGTTCGCCGGAGTCCTCGACGACACCGCGGCGCTGACCCTCGTACGCAAGCGCGGTCTGGCCATGGCCGAGGCCGCCGCGATCACCGAGACCGGCATGTCGGCGCTGCTCGGCGGCGACCCGGAGGTCTCCGTCGCGCATCTGCAGAAGCTGGGCCTGACCCCGGCGAACATCAACGGCGCGGGCCAGATCGTGGCCGCGGGCACGCGGGAGCAGCTCGCCGCGCTGAGCGAGGACAAGCCCGAGGGCGTCCGCAAGGTCGTCGCGCTCCAGGTCGCCGGCGCCTTCCACACGCACCACATGGCCCCCGCGGTCGAGACGCTCGCGACCGCCGCCAAGGAGGTCACCCCCGCCGACCCGACGGTCGCCTACGTCTCCAACAAGGACGGGCGGACCGTGGCGTCCGGCGCGGAGATCCTCGACCGGCTCGTCGGCCAGGTCGCCAACCCGGTCCGCTGGGACCTGTGCATGGAGACCTTCAAGGAGCTGGGCGTCACCGCGATCGTCGAGGTGTCCCCCGGCGGGACCCTGGTCGGTCTGGCCAAGCGCGCGCTGCCCGGCGTGCGGACGCTGGCGCTGAAGTCCCCCGACGACCTGGACGCGGCCCGCGAGATCATCTCCGAGACCGTGACGCCCGCCGCCGACGCGGCGGGTGCGTGAGGAGCCCTGATGGCGAAGATCAAGCCCAGCAAGGGCGCCCCGTACGCGCGCATCCTCGGCGTGGGCGGTTACCGGCCCACCCGGGTGGTGCCCAACGAGGTCATCCTGGAGACGATCGACTCCTCCGACGAGTGGATCCGCTCGCGCTCCGGCATCCAGACCCGGCACTGGGCGAGCGACGAGGAGACCGTCGCCGCCATGTCGGTGGAGGCCGCCGGCAAGGCGGTCGCCGACGCGGGGATCACCGCCGAGCAGATCGGCGCCGTGGTCGTCTCGACGGTCTCGCACTTCAAGCAGACCCCGGCCGTCGCCACGGAGATCGCCGACAAGCTGGGCACCGCCAAGGCCGCCGCGTTCGACATCTCGGCGGGCTGCGCGGGCTTCGGCTACGGCCTGACCCTCGCCAAGGGCATGATCGTCGAGGGCTCCGCGGAGTACGTCCTCGTCATCGGCGTGGAGCGGCTGTCCGACCTGACCGACCTGGAGGACCGGGCCACCGCCTTCCTGTTCGGCGACGGCGCGGGCGCGGTCGTGGTCGGCCCCTCGCAGGAGCCGGCGATCGGCCCGACGGTCTGGGGCTCCGAGGGCGACAAGTCGGAGACCATCAAGCAGACCGTGCCGTGGACGGACTACCGCACCGGCGAGGTCGCCAAGTTCCCCGCCATCACGCAGGAGGGCCAGGCGGTGTTCCGCTGGGCCGTCTTCGAGATGGCGAAGGTCGCCCAGCAGGCGCTGGAAGCGGCCGGCATCGGCTCCGACGAGCTGGACGTCTTCATCCCGCACCAGGCCAACGAGCGGATCATCGACTCGATGGTGAAGACCCTGAAGCTCCCGGAGTCCGTCACGGTCGCCCGTGACGTGCGCACCACCGGCAACACCTCGGCCGCCTCGATCCCGCTCGCGATGGAGCGGCTCCTGGCGACCGGCGAGGCGAAGAGCGGCGACACCGCGCTCGTCATCGGATTCGGGGCGGGTCTCGTCTACGCCGCGACGGTCGTTACCCTCCCCTAGGCACTCCGTGCCGGATCATGCGGTCCGGTACGGGAACGCACCACCTGCCGCTGCCGCGGCGGGCGCCACACCCTGAAGAACACCAACGAAGGAGCGCCGACATGGCCGCCACTCAGGAAGAGATCGTCGCCGGTCTCGCGGAGATCGTGAACGAGATCGCCGGGATCCCGGTTGAGGACGTCCAGCTGGACAAGTCCTTCACCGACGACCTTGACGTCGACTCCCTGTCCATGGTCGAGGTCGTCGTCGCCGCTGAAGAGCGCTTCGACGTCAAGATCCCGGACGAGGACGTCAAGAACCTCAAGACCGTCGGCGACGCGACCGACTACATCCTCAAGCACCAGGCCTGAGCCACTGCTTGGGCCGGACGCTCCGGCCCGCCCCGCCACCCGGCGGTGGCGCCGCTGAATCCTCGCAAACGTTGGAGAAGGAATCCGTGAGCCCGACCAATCGCACCGTGGTCGTCACCGGTATCGGCGCAACCACACCGCTGGGTGGCGACGCAGCCTCTACCTGGGAGGGCCTGATCGCCGGCAAGTCCGGCGTCAAGCCCCTGGAGCAGGAGTGGGCGGCCGACCAGGCCGTCCGCATCGCGGCCCCGGTCGCCGTGGAGCCCACCGAGGTCATCCCGCGGCCCCAGGCCCGCAAGCTGGACCGCTCGGCGCAGTTCGCGCTGATCGCGGCTCAGGAGGCGTGGAAGGACGCCGGCTTCGAAGGCAAGGCCGGTGAGTCCACCGACGGCGCCTCGGTCGACCCCGACCGGCTGGGCGCGGTCATCGCCTCCGGCATCGGCGGCGTGACGACCCTGCTGGACCAGTACGACGTGCTGCGGGACAAGGGCGTACGCCGGGTCTCGCCGCACACCGTGCCCATGCTGATGCCGAACAGCCCGTCCGCCAACGTCGGTCTGCTCGTGGGCGCCCGTGCGGGCGTGCACACCCCGGTCTCCGCCTGCGCGTCGGGCGCCGAGGCCATCGGCTACGCCATCGAGATGATCCGCACCGGTCGCGCCGACGTCGTCGTCGCGGGCGGCACGGAGGCGGCGATCCACCCGCTGCCCATCGCCGCGTTCGGCAACATGATGGCGATGTCCAAGAACAACGACGACCCGCAGGGCGCGTCGCGTCCCTACGACGTCGCCCGCGACGGCTTCGTCCTGGGCGAGGGCGCCGGTGTGATCGTCCTGGAGTCGGCCGAGCACGCCGCCAAGCGCGGTGCGCGGGTGTACGCCGAGGCCGTCGGCCAGGGCATCTCCGCCGACGCCCACGACATCGTGCAGCCCGAGCCGGAGGGCCGCGGCATCTCGCACGCCCTGCAGAACCTGCTGGAGCGCACCGACCTGAACCCGGCGGAGATCGTGCACGTCAACGCGCACGCGACGTCGACCCCGGCCGGTGACATCGCCGAACTGAAGGCGCTGCGCAAGGTCTTCGGCGACGACGCCGACCACATGGCCGTCTCGGCGACCAAGTCGATGACCGGTCACCTGCTGGGCGGCGCGGGCGGCGTGGAGTCGGTCGCGACGGTCCTCGCGCTGTACCACCGGATCGCTCCGCCGACCATCAACGTCGAGAACCTCGACCCGGAGGCGGAGGCCAACGCGGACGTCGTACGGGGCGAGGCGCGCAAGCTGCCCGTCGAGGGCCGTATCGCGGCGCTCAACGACTCGTTCGGGTTCGGCGGGCACAACGTGGTGCTGGCGTTCCGGACGGTCTGAGAAGTCTTTTTGACGGTGAGTGGCCCGGACCCCGGGGTGGGGTTCGGGCCACTCGTCGTCTCGTCGGCCCCTATACGACCTGGTGCAGCCAGCGGACCGGGGCTCCCTCGCCCGCGTATCTGAACGGCTCCAGTTCGTCGTCCCACGGCTTGCCGAGCAGCTTGGACACCTCGGCCTCCAGGTCGGTCTCCTCGCGCCGGCTGCGCAGCAGGGCCGCGCGCAGGCGGTCCTCCGGGATCAGGATGTCGCCGTGGATGCCGGTGACGGCGTGGAAGATGCCCAGGTCGGGGGTGCAGCTGTAGCGCTCGCCCTCGGCGCCGGCGCAGGGCTCGGCGGTGACCTCGAAGCGCAGCAGGTGCCAGCCGCGCAGCGCGGAGGCCAGTTTGGAGGCGGTGCCTGCCTGGCCCTGCCAGGAGAACTCCGAGCGCCAGGTGCCGGGCGCGGCGGGCTGCCGGATCCAGTCGAGGTTGACGCGCGTGCCGAGCACCCCGGCGACGGCCCACTCGACGTGCGGGCACATCGCGCGCGGCGCGGAGTGCACGTACAGAACTCCACGTGTCGTCACCGGGACCTCCGGGCAGAGCGGGACAGTCTTGCAGGCTGGCGTGGCGGCGGCGGCAGGGCAGCCGCGTTGAGGGCGAGGCTACCGTGCGGCGGCGCAAGGAGTGTGACGTACCGTCGGTCCCGATGTCGTGAAACGTGTGCCATTCACCCGGCAGGACGCCTGTGCGGGTGCGATCGGTCGCTTCCGGTCGCCCTCGGGAACTCCCGGACGTTGTCATGGGAGAGGGACCGGGTGCGGCGGGTCGCACGGGAGCCGGACGAGGAGCGAGGGGGTCGCCAGGGGATGCGGAAGGGAATCCGGCGCGCGCGGGCGGTGCTCGCGGTGACGACGGCGGCCGTGCTGGGCCTGGCCGGCTGCGACGCCATGGGCGGGGGCGGCCCCGAGGCGCCGGGCGCGCGGGAGCGCAAGCCCACGCCGACGCCGTCGCCGTCCTTCGTGTGGGACCGCAGCCCGGCGTCGATCGCCGCGGTGGGCGACTCCATCACCCGGGGCTTCGACGCCTGCGCGATCCTGACGGACTGCCCGGAGGTGTCGTGGGCGACGGGCGGCAACACGGAGGTGAACAGTCTGGCGGTGCGTCTGCTGGGCCCGCGCGACGCGGCGACGCACAGCTGGAACCACGCGGTCACCGGGGCGCGGATGGCGGACCTGCCCGGCCAGATGGCGCGGGCAGCGGCTGACAGGCCGCAGTTGGTGACGGTGATGGTGGGGGCGAACGACGCCTGCCGGGCGACGGCGGCGGCGATGACGCCGGTGGCCGACTTCCGCGCGTCGTTCGAGGACGCGATGCGCACCCTGCGCCGTGCCGCGCCGAAGACGCAGGTGTACGTGGCGAGCGTGCCGGACCTGAAGCGACTGTGGTCGCAGGGGCGGACCAGCGCGCTGGGCAAGCAGGTGTGGAAGCTGGGGATCTGCCCGTCGATGCTGGGCGACGCGGACGCGCTGGACGCGGCGGCGACGCTGCGGCGGGACACGGTGCACAAGCGGGTGGAGGACTACAACACGGTGCTCGAGGAGGTCTGCGCGAAGGACCTGCGGTGCCGTTTCGACGGCGGCGCGGTGTACGACTACCGCTTCGGCACCGACCAGCTGAGCCACTGGGACTGGTTCCACCCGAGCGTGAACGGCCAGGCGCGCCTCGCCGAGATCGCCTACCGGAAGGTCACGGGCGCGGCGCCGTGACTTAAGGTCTCGCTCATGAGCGAACACTTCGGAACACTTTCCGACGGCACACCGGTGCATCGCTGGACCCTGGAGCGCTCGGGCGTGCGAGTGCGGGTCCTGACGTACGGCGGGATCGTGCAGTCGGCGGAGGTCCCGGACCGGGAGGGGCGGACGGCGGACGTGGTGCTGGGGTTCGCCGATCTGGACGGGTACCTCGCGCATCCGGAGCCCTATCTGGGCGCCCTGGTCGGCCGGTACGCGAACCGGATCGCGCACGCCGGCTTCCCGCTGGACGGGCGGACGTACGCCCTCGCGCCGAACAACGCGCCGAACTCCCTGCACGGCGGCGAACGCGGCTTCGACAAGCGGGTGTGGCAGGCGGAGCCGGTCGGGCACGGGGTGCGGCTGAGCCGGGTCAGCCCGCACGGCGAGGAGGGCTTCCCGGGCCGCCTCGAGGTCTCGGCGACGTACGCCCTCGACGCGTCGGGCGCGCTGCGGATCTCCTACGAGGCGGTCACCGACGCGCCGACGGTGGTCAACCTGACCAACCACAGCTACTTCAACCTCGCCGGATCCGGGCCCGCGGGCGGGCACGAACTGCGCCTGGCCGCCTCCCGGTTCACCCCGGTCGACGCGGACCTGATCCCCGAGGGCGCGCCGGCGAAGGTCGAGGGCACCCGTTTCGACTTCCGTACGGCCCGCAAGGTGGGCGACGGCTACGACCACAACTTCGTGCTCGACAAGGGCGTCACCGACACGCCGGTGGAGGTGGCCGAGCTGCACGACCCCGCGTCCGGGCGGGTGATGACGGTGTCGACGACCGAGCCGGGCATCCAGGTGTACACCGCGGACCACCTCGGCGAACCCTTCGCCCCCGGCGCGGGCGTCGCCCTGGAGACCCAGCACTTCCCCGACTCACCCCACCGCCCGGACTTCCCGAGCACCGTCCTGCGCCCGGGCGAGGTGTACCGCTCGGAGACGGTGTACGGCTTCTCGGCGCGATAGGGCCCGCACAACGCGCGAACCCCGGTCCAGGGGTCAGGTCCCGGACCGGGGCTGTTCTCGGGCGAGGAGTGCCGCGTCCGACGTTAGCCGTCGCGGTGATCCCGCGATCCCGCCTCGACCTACCCACCCGGGTTTCGTACGAACCCTTCACAAAGGGTGGGGATCACAGGGGCTGGGGCGCGGTGTCCGTCTCCTCGCGGTCCGCGTCGCCCGCGCTCTCCTCGCCCAGCATCTCCCGTGCCATGAGGGTCGCGCCCGCGACCGCGCCCGGCATCAGGAAGACCGCCACGAGCGGCACCAGGAAGACCAGGCCCAGCGGCGTGCCGAAGCCCCACACCAGGCGCTTGCGCGAGCGGAGCAGGGCGAGGCGGGCGCGCAGGTCGACGTTCCTGCGCTGGAGGGCGACGGCGGTGAGCTGCTCGGTGAGGAAGAAGCCGGTGACGAAGAAGCCGATCACCGGGACGACCGTCTGCCCGAGGAAGGGGATGAAGCCGAGGGCGAACAGCAGCACCGCCCACAGCAGCGCCCGGACCAGAATGCGCAGGCTGTCGCGGGCGGAGATCCACAGCTCGCGCCAGAGCGGCAGGCCGGAGGAAGGGGCGGTGCCGTCAGGCGAGACGTCACGGTCGACGCGCTCGGAGAGGCTCTCGTAGAAGGGCTCCCCGATGAGCAGCGTGACCGCCGTGAAGGTCAGGACGGACAGCAGCAGTCCGAGGGCGAACAGCACGACGGTGAGGAAGCCGCGGAACAGGCCCTGCCAGGGGCTCGACCAGTCGTCGGCGAAGGGCGTCGCCCAGGCCGTGAAGTCGTCGCCCCACACCGCGAGCGCCACCAGCGCGCCCAGGTAGAGGACGAGCGTGATCAGTCCAGGCACCAGTGCGAACCCGTATTGCCTGCCGTGCCGGGCCACCCATCGCTGGCCTTCCATGAGGTACTTGAAACCGGCCCCGAGTTCTCGCATGGCCGCACTCTATCGGTCGTGCTCACATCAGCCGCGGGCGTCATGGAGGGGGTGTGTAGGCCATCCGGGGCATCGCAGACACCGAGCCCCGTGTCACACAGTTGAGTCGATCGGGTAGACCTCGCCGTACCGATCCACGAAGCACGCGAGTACCCCCAGGTCGGGCAGGCTTTGATCACGATGGAACACGCAAGCAGCGGTCTGGTTGAGGAGAACGGATGACGCAGGAGATCCACGGCACCGTCGCGGACGGTTTCGAGGCGGCGCGGGAGGAGTTCGCCGCGTTCGTCGCGCAGGAGCGGCCGGGTTACGAGGGCCAGATGTGCGCGTACGTGCACGGCCGCCGGGTCGTCGACCTCTGGACCGGGGACGGGGCGGGCGTGGACTCCCTCTACGGCGTGTTCTCGTCCACGAAGGGCGCCGCGCATCTGGTGGCCGCGCTTCTCGTGCAGGACGGCACCCTGGAGCTGGACCGCAAGGTCACCTACTACTGGCCGGAGTTCGGCAGCGAGGGCAAGGGCGCGCTGACCCTGCGTGAGCTGCTCGCCCACCGCGCGGGCGTGGTCGGCACGGACACCGGGTTCACGCGGCAGGAGCTGGCCGACGACCGGCAGCTCGCCGAACGGCTCGCCGACCAGCGGCCGTTCTGGCGTCCGGGGACCGCCTTCGGCTACCACGGGCTGGTCATCGGCGCGCTCGTCGGCGAGGTCGTGCGGCGCGCGACGGGCCGGACGCTGCAGGACGTGTACGAGGAGCGGGTGCGCGCCCCCTACGGGCTGGACTTCTTCATGGGGCTGCCGGCGCGGCACGAGCCGCGGTTCCGCAGCACGCAGCCGATGGCGCCGACGCCGGAGCAGCGGGCCCTGCTCGACCGGCTGGCCGGCGGGCCGCACTCGCTGTCGGCCATCGCCTTCAACCGCCACGCCGCCGAGCCGACCGATCTCGAACTGCTGCCGAACGACCCCCTGGTCCGTGCCAAGGGTCCGGCCTCGGTGGGCGGGGTGGCGTCGGCGCGGGGGCTCGCCGGGATGTACGCGGCGGCGATCAGCGAGGTCGACGGGAAGGCGCCGCTGCTGAAGGAGGACACGGCGGCGGAGTTCGCGCAGTTCCACTCGGTCGGCTACGACCTGGTGTCACGGGCGCACAAGTCGTTCGGGCTGGGGTTCCAGGCGACCGCGGACACCTGGTACCCGTTCCTCGGCGTAGGGGCCTTCGGGCACAGCGGGGCCGCCGGCTCGCAGGCGTTCGCCGACCCGCGCAGCGGGCTGGCCTACGGCTACACCCGGCGCCGGTTCGCCTTCCCCGGCGGGGCGGCGCCGGAGAACGCCCGGCTGGTGGCGGCGGTGCACGGGGCTGCGCTGGCGGCCGGCTGAGGCGCGGGCGCCGTCCGTGCCCCGGCGCCGGTACGGCGAAGGCCGCGCCCCATGTCCGGGGGCGCGGCCTTCGCCGTACGGGTGCGGGTGCCGCTCAGAGCTTCACGATCATCTTGCCGGTGTTGTCGCCGCGCAGCACGCCGAGGAACGCCTCGAGGTTGTTCTCGATGCCCTCGACGACCGTCTCGCGGTACTTCAGCTCGCCGGAGCGGACCCAGGCGCCGACCTCCTGGACGAACTGCGGCTGCAGGTCGTAGTGGTCGGCGACCAGGAAGCCCTGGATGTGGCCCCGGGTCTGGATGAGGCGGGTGAGGTTCTTCGGGCCGGGCGCGGGCTCGGTGTTGTTGTAGACGGAGATCATGCCGCAGATCGCGATGCGGCCGTGCTCGTTGAGCGCGCCGATCGCGGCCTCCAGGTGGTCGCCGCCGACGTTGTCGAAGTAGACGTCGACGCCGTCGGGGGCGGCCTCCTGCAGCTGCTCCGCCACGGGGCCGTTCTTGTAGTTGAAGGCGGCGTCGAAGCCGTACTCCTCCACCAGCAGCTTGACCTTCTCGTCGGAGCCGGCCGAGCCGATGACCCGGGAGGCGCCCTTGAGCTTGGCGATCTGCCCGACCTGGCTGCCGACGGCGCCGGCCGCGCCGGACACGAACACCGAGTCGCCCTCCTTGAAGGAGGCGGTGCGCAGCAGGCCCGCGTAGGCGGTGAGGCCGGTCATGCCGAGGACGCCGAGGTAGGTGGACAGGGGCGCGGTGTCGGGGTCGACCTTGACGGCCTGCTTGGCGTCGAAGGTGGCGTACTCGCGCCAGCCGCCGAAGTGCAGGACGTGGTCGCCGACGGCGACGCCCTCGGCCTCGGAGGCGATGACCTCGCCCACGGCGCCGCCCTGCATGGCCTTGCCCAGCTCGAAGGGAGCGACGTAGGACTTGGCGGCGCTCATGCGGCCGCGCATGTAGGGGTCGACGGAGAGGTACTCGTTGCGGACGAGCACCTCACCGGGGCCGGGCCGCCGGATCTCCGCCTCGGCCAGCTCGAAGTCCTCGGGCTTCGGCCAGCCGACGGGGCGGCTGAGCAGACGCCACTCGCGGCCGGTGGAGGGAAGCGTGGGGGTCTCGGACATGGAGCCTTCCTTACGTGCTGAGCTCGTTCATTTCACTACCTGAAACAACCATGCTCCTGAATATTTCAGGATGTCAAATAAGCGGGTACCCTGGATCTCATGTCCACACCCCAGCAGACCCGCCGTTCCGACGATCCCACCCTGGAGGTCGTCGAGCTCATCGGCGAGGTGGTGGCCCGCTACCACGCGGACTACGAGGACGCCGCGGCCGTGCACTCGCTCACCGGCGCGCAGGCGAGGCTGCTCGGCCTGCTCTGCCTGGAGCCGCTGCCCATGCGGAAGCTGGCGAACCGGCTGAAGTGCGAGCCGTCCAACGTGACCGGCATCGTCGACCGGCTGGAGACCCGGGGCCTGGTGGAGCGCCGCCCCGACCCGTCCGACCGCCGCGTGAAACTGGCGGCGGCGACGACGGAGGGCCACCGGGTGGCCCAGGAGCTGCGCGAGTCGCTCCGCTTCGCCAGCGAACCCCTGGCGAGCCTGGCGGACGACGAACGAGAGTCCCTACGGCGCCTGCTGCGCCGCATGCTGAACCACTGACGCCCGGCCAGGCGCACAGTCGGCCAGGGCGGGTTTCGAAAGCGGCGTCGTCCGCCCGGAGGGCGGGGCTCGCGGCGGCGATGGGGGCACCTCCCGCGCGAGCTCGGTTCGAGCGTGGCGGCGCGTGCGATCGCAAAGGCGGAGGGTGTCGCCCTCGTACCGGGTGTACGAGGGCGACCCCGACAACGCGGCGAGCGCGCGCCGGACGTCGCGAGCCTGGGGGCACCTCCCACGCCCTCAAGGCCGTGGGGGAGGGACTTTCGAAACACCCCCTGGACGCGCAGCCTCAGGTGCACCACCAGAGGAAACGGTTGCACGTTTCCGAAGGTGACGGCTGCGGAGCCGGGCGGGAGGTCGTCGGCGTGGCGCCGGGGGTGCGGGTGGGAACCGTCCGGGGGTCCTGCGCGGGCGCGGAGGGCGCACTGGAGGCCGAGGGCGCCGTGGAGGCCTCGCGGGTGGGGGACGCCGCGTCCGACGCGCTGGGCGAGGGTGACGCCGAGGCCGAGGAGGAGGCGGACGAGGAGGCCGACGGGCGGGTCGAGGCGGCGGGGGCGGAGGCCTCACGGGCCTCCACGGCGCCGGCTGTGGCGCCGGCGGTGGACGGGTCGTCCTCGAGCGGCGAGGACTCCCCGCCGGCGGCCGCGGGGTTCGGCTCGGGGGATCCGGGTCCGTCGGCGCCGAGCTCGGCGAGACTCAGCCCGCCGGCCGCCAGGACGAAGCCGGCGGCGATCAGCAGGGTCCGGCGGCGACGTCTTCGATGGACGGCGGCTTTGCGATCGCGACGACTCGCATCGTTGTCGCCGGCCGGTCCGTGCCCCGCGTCCGGGCCCCGGCCGCCGCGCCCCTGCTCCCGCCGGCGAGCGGCACGCCCCTGCACGGCGGCGCCTTCGGCCGGCGCGGCGTCGTCGGCCACCGCCCCGGCAGCCTCCGCGCGGTCGGCGTCGCCGGGCTCCTGAGCAGGCGACTGCCCCTCGTACGACTGCTGCTCATAGGACCGCCGCTCGTACGGCTGCGGCCCGTACGGGTCCGGCTCGTACGCGTTCGGGGGGTACGTCTCCCGCCCGTACGCCTCCGGCGCGTACGCGCCCTGCGATCCAGCGGGTGCGCCGCACCCCGGGCAGGCGAGGGCGCCGTTGAGGTGCCGTCGGCACGGGTGGCAGTAGTCCATGACGCGGGAAGACTAGGTTCCCGGGACGTGCTGTTCCTAGGTCTCACTGTGAAAGTTGTGTGGGAAACCAACGCCCGTCAGGAGCGGATCTGCGCCGAAAACGATCCCCGACGGGCGAAAGATCACCCGAAACTATCGAAACCGTTATCTGTTTGACCCATTGACACTCCCCTCACGCCGTCCTTACTGTCACGCCAACATTTCGAACGTGCGACGAAATCTCGAACAGCTGAGGGGCGACTTCCGTGCGCATCACCGGAATCAGCACACACGTGGTCGGGACGCCCTGGCGCAACCTGACCTACGTCCAGGTGCACACCGACGAGGGCGTCACCGGCGTCGGTGAGACCCGTATGCTGGGCCACACCGACGCGCTGATCGGCTACCTGAAGGAGGCCGAGGCCAACCACATTCTCGGCTCCGACCCCTTCGCTGTCGAGGACCTGGTGCGCCGGATGAAGTACGGCGACTACGGCCGTGCGGGTGAGATCGTGATGTCCGGGATCGCCGTCGTCGAGATGGCCTGCTGGGACATCAAGGGCAAGGCCCTCGGCGTACCCGTGTGGCAGCTGCTCGGCGGCAAGGTCACCGACAAGGTCAAGGCGTACGCCAACGGCTGGTACACCACCGAGCGCACCCCGGAGGCGTACCACAAGGCGGCCCAGCAGGTCATGGAGCGCGGTTACAAGGCGCTCAAGATCGACCCCTTCGGCACCGGCCACTTCGAGCTGGACCACGAGAACACCCTCTACGCCGTCTCCCTGATCGAGGCCGTGCGGGACGCCATCGGCCCGGACGCCGAGCTGATGCTGGAGATGCACGGCCGCTTCTCCCCCGCCACCGCCGTCCGCCTGGCCAAGGAGCTCGCCCCCTTCAAGCCGGCCTGGCTGGAGGAGCCCTGCCCGCCGGAGAACCTGAAGGCCCTGGAGAAGATCGCCGCCAAGGTGGACGTCCCCGTGGCGACCGGTGAGCGCATCCACGACCGGATCGAGTTCCGCGAGCTGTTCGAGTCCCAGGCCGTCGACATCATCCAGCCGGACGTCGGCCACATCGGCGGCATCTGGGAGACCCGCAAGCTCGCGGCGACCGCCGAGACGCACTACGTGCTCGTCGCCCCGCACAACGTGGGCGGGCCGGTGCTGACCGCCGCTTCCCTCCAGGTCGGCTTCACCACCCCCAACTTCAAGGTCCTCGAACACTTCAACGACTTCGCGGACGCGGAGATCAAGAAGGTGGTCAAGGGCGCCCCCGAGGTGATCGACGGCTGCTTCCACCTCTCCGACGCGCCGGGCCTAGGCGTCGAGCTGGACGTGGACGCCGCCGCCGAGTTCCCGCAGCAGCAGGCCCGCTTCGACCTGTGGGCCGAGGGCTGGGAGCAGCGCCGGCCGAAGGGCCCCCGGAAGTGAGCACCGCCGTCGTCGTCGAGGCGCCGGGCGAGCACCGGTTCGTCGCGCACACGCCGCGTGAGCCGGAGCCGGGCGAGGCGCTCGTACGGGTCCACGCCGTCGGCGTCTGCGGCAGCGACCGCGAGGTGTACCACGGCAACCGGCCCGAGGGGTACGTCCGTTACCCGCTCACCCCCGGTCACGAGTGGTCGGGGACGGTCCAGGCGGTGGGCGCGGGAGCGCCCGCCTTACTGGTCGGCCGGAAGGTCGTCGGCGAGGGCTTCCGCAACTGCCAGGTCTGCGACCGCTGCCACGCGGGCGAGACCACGCTGTGCTCGGACGGCTACGAGGAGACCGGGTTCACCCAGCCCGGGGCCATGGCCCCCACCCTCACCCTGCCGGCCCGGCTGCTGCACGTACTGCCCGACGACGCCGACCTGACCGCCGCAGCCCTGCTGGAGCCGGCCGCCTGCATCGCGGCCGCCGCCCTCAAGGCGAACGCGCTGCCTGGCGCGAAGGTCGCCGTCGTCGGCACCGGGACGCTGGGCATGTTCGCCGTCCAGTTCCTCAGTGCGGGCTCGCCGGCCGAGCTGCTGATGGTGGGCGCCCGGTGGGACCGGGAGGAGCTCTCCCGGCAGTTCGGGGCGACCGGCTTCTGCACCAAGGACGATGCCTTGCCCGACGACTTCGACGTGGTGATCGAGACGGCCGGGTCCGCCTCCGCCGCGCGCACCGCCGCCTCGCTGCTCCGGCGTGGCGGACGGCTGGTCCTGACGGGCCTGCCGGCGCCGGGCGCCGAGGGACTGGACCCGACGGACCTGGTCGTGCGGCAGCTGGAGGTGCACACCGTCTTCGGTGCTCCGCCGGACGCCTGGTCGCACGCCGTCCGGGTGTTCGGGGCAGGGCTGCTGGACCCGCTGTCGCTGGTCACGCACGAGCTGCCGCTCACGGAGTTCCCCGAGGCGATCGAGCTGGTGGGCTCCGGCGATCCGAAGGTGGGCAAGGTGCTGCTCAGGCCATAGGCACACCCCCAGCCGTACGCCGGTGCGAGGGCACCTGACGGCCTCCGCACCGGCGTACCCACCGCCCCCTTCCGCCTTGAGTCGCGAACCTCGTCCGACATATCGAACGCAAAGGACAGCCTTGTGACCACCGACGCTTCCGCCGCGGCGGCCCGCCGCCCCGGCGAGCCGGCGCTCACCGCGCTCGGTCTGGGCGCGCCCGCCCTCGATCCCGCCGACGCCTCGCCGCACACGTTCCCGGGCGGCGGCCGCTGGCGCACCGAGATCCCCTCGTGCGAGGGTCCCGAGGCGCTGGCCGTCGTCCTGAAGGAAGCCTCGCGGCTCGATGTGCCGATCCACCGCGTCAGTCAGGGCAGCGGTGTGTGGATGCTGACCGACGCGGAGATCACCGAGATGGTCGAGGCGGCGGCCGAACGCGACATCGAGCTCTGCCTGTTCACCGGTCCACGCGGCACCTGGGACATCGGCGGCTCCACCCGGACCGATTCGCGCGGCGCGGGACTGAGAGCCAGAGGCCACGACGCCCTCGCCGGCTGTGTCGAAGACGCCGTGCGGGCGACGGAGTTGGGCGTGAAGTGCCTGCTCGTCGCCGACGAGGGCGTGCTGTGGACGCTGCACCGGGCGCGGCTGGCCGGGATCGTCCCGGCGGACACCACGCTCAAGGTGTCGGCGCTGGCCGGTCCCGTCAACCCGGCCGCGTTCGCGGTGTACGAGCAGCTCGGCGCCGACTCGGTCAATGTGCCCAGCGATCTGACGCTCGATCATCTCACCGAGATCCGGCGGGCATCGGGCGCTCCGATGGACATGTACATCGAGGCGCCGGACGACTTGGGGGGGTACGTCCGGATGTACGAGGTCGCCGAGCTGATCCGGCGTGGCGCGCCGCTCTATCTCAAGTTCGGCCTCTCCAAGACCCCGGGGATCTACCCCTACGGACACCATCTGCGGGAACTGACGCTGTCCACCGCCAAGGAGCGGGTGCGGCGCGGCCGGCTCGCCCTGGACCTGCTCGCGCGCCACGGAGCCGACGGGGACATGGCTCCACCGGGGTCGCGACTACCCGGCGAACTCAGGCGGTTCGAAACACCCGCATAACGTTCCGGACACACACCACGCAAACTCTTCACATAAGCCGACGCAGACGAACAGAATCCCACACGCGCGTTTTCTCGGCCCTTCCGGCACCGCCTTCGGGCGACTCCAACTCGCGGGGCCGGGAACCTCACTCACCACATCAAGGATGATGACCATGCGTAACCGCAAAGCCGCACTCACCGCCATAGCCGGAGCCGCGTCCCTCGCCCTCACCCTGTCCGCCTGCGGCCAGAACAGCGAAGGCGGCAGCGAGGAGAAGCCGGGCGACACCAAGGGCGCGACCATCGGCATCGCGATGCCGACCAAGTCCTCCGAGCGGTGGATCTCCGACGGCAACAACGTCGTCAAGGAACTCGAGGCCAAGGGCTACAAGACCAAGCTGGTCTACGGCGAGGACAAGCCCGAGCAGCAGGTCTCGCAGATCGAGAACCTGATCGCCCAGGGCGTCAAGGCGCTGATCGTCGCGGCGATCGACAACAAGTCCCTGGACAACGTGCTCCAGCAGGCCAAGGACGCGAAGATCCCGGTCATCTCCTACGACCGCCTGATCCTCAACAGCCCGAACGTCGACTACTACGCGTCGTTCGACAACGAGAAGGTCGGCCGGCTCCAGGCCACCTACATCGCCGACAAGCTCGGCCTGAAGTCGGGCAAGGGCCCCTTCAACATCGAGCTGTTCGCCGGCTCCAACGACGACAACAACACCAAGTACTTCTTCAACGGCGCGATGAGCGTGCTCCAGCCGTACCTCGACAGCAAGAAGCTCGTCGTCCAGTCCGGCCAGACCAAGATCACCCAGGTGACCACCCTGCGCTGGGACGGCGCCACCGCCCAGCGCCGCATGGACGACATCCTCTCCAGGTCGTACAAGAGCGCGAAGGTCGACGCGGTCCTCTCGCCGTACGACGGCATCTCCATCGGCATCCTGTCCGCCCTGAAGTCCGACGGCTACGGCAGCGCCGCCAAGCCGCTGCCGGTCCTGACCGGCCAGGACGCCGAGCTGGCCTCGGTGAAGTCGATCATCTCGGGCCAGCAGACGCAGACCGTCTTCAAGGACCTGCGCCAGCTCGCCAAGGTCGCCTCGAACATGGTCGACGCGTCCCTCAACGGCAAGAAGCCCGAGGTCAACGACACCAAGACCTACGACAACGGCAAGAAGGTCGTCCCGGCCTACCTGCTCCAGCCCGTGAGCGTCGACAAGAGCAACTACGAGGAGGTCCTGGTCAAGGGCGGCACCTACACCGCCGACCAGCTCAAGTAAGCACCGACGCCCGTCACACGAAACACGGATTGGAAGGCACGACCATGGCGGGACCCGTCCTGGAAATGCGCTCGATCGTCAAGACCTTTCCCGGCGTCAAAGCGCTGTCGGACGTCACTCTGACCGTTCGTCAGGGCGAGGTCCACGCCATCTGCGGAGAGAACGGCGCCGGCAAGTCGACCCTGATGAAGGTCCTCTCCGGCGTCCACCCGCACGGCACCTACGAGGGGGAGATCCTCTTCGAGGGAGAGCTCTGCCGCTTCAAGGACATCCGGGCGAGCGAGCAGCGCGGCATCGTCATCATCCACCAGGAGCTGGCGCTGGTGCCGTACCTCTCCCTCGCGGAGAACATCTTCCTCGGCAACGAGCACGCCAAGCGCGGGCTCATCGACTGGAGGGAGACCCTGCGCCACGCCTCCGAGCTGCTGCGCCGGGTCGGCCTGAGCGACCACCCCGAGACCCGCGTCGCCGACATCGGCGTGGGCAAGCAGCAGCTCGTGGAGATCGCGAAGGCCCTGTCGAAGGAGGTGAAGCTGCTCATCCTCGACGAGCCGACCGCGGCCCTGAACGACGAGGACAGCGGCAAACTCCTCGACCTGATCCTTGAGTTGAAGAACCAGGGCATCACCTCGATCATCATCTCCCACAAGCTCAACGAGATCCGCCGGGTCGCCGACTCGGTGACGATCATCCGCGACGGGAAGTCCATCGAGACCCTGGACGTCAAGGCCGAGGAGACCAGCGAGGACCGGATCATCTCCGGCATGGTCGGCCGCGACCTCGACAACCGCTTCCCCGAGCGCACCCCGCACGAGCCGGAGGCGGGCGCGGCGCCCGCGCTGGAGGTCCGCAACTGGACCGTGCACCACCCGATCGACCAGCACCGCAAGGTGGTCGACGACGTGTCGATCAACGTACGGCGCGGGGAGATCGTCGGCATCGCGGGACTGATGGGCGCCGGCCGCACCGAGCTCGCGATGAGCGTCTTCGGCCGGTCGTACGGCCGGCACGCGGGCGGCACCGTCCTCAAGGACGGCAAGGAGATCCGCACCAGGTCCGTCGCGGAGGCGATCGGGCACGGCATCGCCTATGTCACCGAGGACCGCAAGCATTACGGCCTCAACCTCATCGACACCATCAACCGGAACATCTCGCTGACCGCCCTGGACAAGGTCGCCAAGCGGGGTGTGGTCGACGAGCACGAGGAACGGCAGGTGGCCGAGCGCTACCGCAAGTCGATGAACATCAAGGCCCCCACCGTCTTCGAGCCGGTGGGCAAGCTGTCCGGCGGCAACCAGCAGAAGGTCGTCCTCAGCAAGTGGATCTTCGCCGGTCCCGAGGTGCTGATCCTGGACGAGCCCACACGCGGCATCGACGTCGGCGCCAAGTACGAGATCTACACGGTCATCGACAAGCTGGCCGCGGAGGGGAAGGCGGTCGTCTTCATCTCCTCCGAGCTGCCGGAGCTGCTCGGTATGTGCGACCGCATCTACACCATGGCCGCAGGGCGGTTGACGGGTGAGTTCCCGCGTGCCGAGGCCACGCAGGAATCGCTGATGCGTCAGATGACGAAGGACAAAGAGGTAACGCGATGAGCACGGAAGTGACCGCCAAGAGCCCGGCCCCCGCGCCGCCCGGCAAGAGCGGGGGTGCGGCGGGCGGGAATCTGCTCCAGCTGGTGCTGGACGGCCTGCGCCGCAACATGCGTCAGTACGGCATGCTGATCGCGCTCGGTCTGATCGTGGCGCTGTTCGGCGTGTGGACCGACGGCGGCCTGCTGACGCCGCACAACATATCCAACCTGGTGCTGCAGAACAGCTATGTCCTGATCCTCGCGATCGGCATGATGCTGGTCATCATCGCCGGCCACATCGACCTGTCGGTCGGTTCGCTGACGGCGTTCGTCGGGGCCTTCGCGGCCGTGCTGACCGTGCAGCACGACGTGCCGTGGCCCGTCGCCGTCGCTCTCTGCCTGATGGCGGGGGCCGTGGCGGGCGCGGTGCAGGGCTTCTTCATCGCCTACCTCGGCATCCCCTCGTTCATCGTCACCCTCGCCGGGATGCTGACCTTCCGCGGCGTCACCGAGATCCTGCTGGAGGGGCAGACCCTCGGCCCCTTCCCCGACGGTCTGCAGAAGATCGGCAACGGCTTCCTGCCGGCGGTCGGCCCGGAGACCAACTACCACAACATCACCCTGCTGCTGGGCATCGTCCTGATCGCCTTCGTGGTCCTTCAGGAGGTCCGGGACAGGAAGCGTCAGCGGGAGTTCTCGCTCGACGTGCCGCCGGCCGGCCTCTTCCTGTTCAAGCTCGCCGCGATCGTCACCGCGCTGCTCGTCGTCACCCTGCTGCTCGCCAGCTGGCAGGGCGCGCCGATCATTCTGCTGATCCTGGGCGCTCTGGTGGTCGGGTACGGCTACGTCATGCGCAACTCCGTCTTCGGCCGGCACATCTACGCCATCGGCGGCAACCTGCCGGCGGCGAAGCTGTCCGGCGTCAAGGACAAGAAGGTCACCTTCCTGGTCTTCCTGAACATGGGCGTGCTCGCGGCCCTGGCGGGTCTGGCGATCGCCGCCCGCCTCAACGCGGCCTCTCCGAAGGCGGGCCTGAACTACGAACTCGAGGCGATCGCCTCGGCGTTCATCGGTGGCGCGTCCATGAGCGGCGGTGTGGGCACCGTCCTCGGCGCGATCATCGGCGGTCTCGTCCTCGGCGTGCTGAACAACGGCATGAACCTCCTCAGCGTCGGCACCGACTGGCAGCAGGTCATCAAGGGCCTCGCCCTGCTGGCCGCGGTCGGCTTCGACGTGTGGAACAAGCGCAAGTCCGGTTCGTAAGCAAGGGCTCCGCCGGGAAGCCGTACGAGCACTGCGGGCCGCACAGGGCTGGTCGCGCAGTTCCCCGCGCCCTCCAGGGGGCGCGGGGCCCGGCGGGCGCCTCCAACTCCCCTCTCTGGAGCCGCTAGATGGAACTGAACAGACGCACGGTCATCGCGGGCGCCGCTGCGGCGGGAATCGCCGCCACCGCCCTCGGGGGCGTCGCCGAGGCCTCCACCTCCGGCAGCAAGAAGCCGACGAAGAAGGTCTTCGGCACGCTCGCGGACGGCACAAAGGTCCACCTGTGGTCCCTGGCCAACGGCGGGACGCGGCTGAAGGTCCTGGACTACGGCGGCATCGTCCAGTCCCTGGAGATCCCCGACCGGCGCGGCCGTTACGCCAACGTCTCCCTGGGCTTCGACAACATCGAGGACTACGTCGCCAAGTCCCCCTACTTCGGCGCGCTGATCGGCCGCTTCGGCAACCGCATCGGCAAGGGGCAGTTCACCCTCGACGGCAAGGCCTACCAGGTCGACGTCAACGACGGCGCGAACAGCCTGCACGGCGGTTCCAAGGGCTTCGACAAGCACGTGTGGAGCGTCGAGCCGTTCACCAAGGGCTCCGACGTCGGCCTGCACCTGCGGTACACCAGCGCCGACGGCGAGATGGGCTACCCGGGCACGCTGAAGGTCAAGGTCACCTACACCCTCACCCGGCACGGCGACTGGCGCATCGACTACGAGGCCACCACCGACAAGGCCACCGTCGTCAACCTCACCAACCACGTCTACTGGAACCTCGCCGGCGAGTCCAGCGGCACCATCTACGACCACGAGCTGGAGATCGACGCCGCCCGCTACACGCCCGTCGACTCGGGCCTGATCCCCACCGGCGAACTGGCGAGGGTCGCGGGCACGCCGTTCGACTTCCGCCGCGCCAAGACCGTCGGCGAGGACATCCGCGTCGCCCACCAGCAGCTGCTGTACGGCAAGGGCCTCGACCACAACTGGGTCCTCGACAAGGGCATCACCTCCCGGCCGGCGCCCGTCGCCACCCTGCGCGACCCGTCCTCGGGCCGCACCCTGACAATCTCCACCACCGAGCCGGGCCTGCAGTTCTACTCCGGGAACTTCCTCGACGGCACGCTCGTCGGAAGCGGCGGGACCGTCTACCGCCAGGGTGACGGCATGTGCCTGGAGACGCAGCACTTCCCGGACTCGCCGAACAAGCCGGGCTTCCCGTCGACCGTGCTGCGGCCCGGCCAGACGTACCGGTCGACGACGGTCCACTCGTTCGACTGCTGACGTACCCTCACCGACGGGGCGCAACTCCACACCTGTTCTTCAGCGGTTGAACGGTTGCGCCCCGGCCTTCGTATGTAGGGACGGCCCGTGCTCCCCCGCGCGGGCCACCCAGATGACGACGGGCCCGGTCGTCCCCGCCGGGCCCGCCCCATACGGAGGTTCCATGGCCGACAACGTCACCTCGTTGTTCCGCAGCACCGCGGCGCACAGCCCGTCGATGGCGGCGCTGACCCGCGAAGGCGGCGACGGGGGCGGGCCGGTGGACTTCTGCATCCCCTGCAATCCCTACTTCCCCACCCCGCAGATGTTCGACGAGATGTCGAACCGGCTGCGGGACATCATCACGTACTACCCGAGCAGCGCCGACACCATCACCGCCGAGCTGTGCAACCTGCTCGGGCTTCCGCCGCAGGCCGTCGCGATGGGCAACGGCTCCACCGAGCTGATCACCTGGATCGACCACCTGCTGGTCCGCGAGTCCCTCGCGGTGCCCGTCCCCACCTTCGGCCGCTGGACCGACCAGCCGATGGAGACCGGCAAGCGGGTCGACATGTTCCCGCTCCAGGAGTCCAGCGGTTTCGCCCTCGACCTCGCGCAGTACGCCGAGTTCATCCGCACGCGCGGCACCCGGGTCGCCGTCATCTGCAACCCCAACAACCCTGACGGCGGGTTCCTGCACAAGCACGCGCTGGTGCAGTTCATGGACGCGATGGCCGACCTGGACCTGGTCGTCATCGACGAGTCGTTCCTGGAGTTCGCCGACGCCGAGGCCGAGCCGAGCGTGGTGCAGGAGGCCATGCTGCGGCCCAACGTCGTCGTGCTGCGCAGCCTCGGCAAGAACTTCGGCCTGCACGGCATCCGCTTCGGGTACCTGGTCGCGAACCCGGCGCTGGCCGGGCGGGTCCGTTCCATGCTGCCCAAGTGGAACCTCAACTCCTTCGCCGAGCACGTGGTGTTCATGCTGAAGGAGCACGGCCCCGAGTACGCGCAGAGCCTCATGCAGGTGCGCCGGGACCGTCTGGAGATGGCCAGCCAGCTCTCCGCGCTGCCCGGCCTGACCGTCTACCCCTCGCAGGGGAACTTCCTCTTCGTGCGCCTCCCCGTCGGCGCCGAGGGCACCGTGGTCCGCGACCGGCTGCTCACCGAGCACCGGATCCTGGTCCGCGAGTGCGGCAACAAGATCGGCTCCTCCAGCCGCTTCCTGAGGCTCGTGGTGCGCCCCCAGGTCGACGTGCGTCGCCTGGTGTCCGGCCTGGAACAGGTGCTCTACGGGAACAGGAGGGGAGCCGCCGTGCCCGAGCTGGGCGCCGGGACCAGCTACAGCTCGGGCACGGCGGCCGTGGATCGGCTGGTGGGAGCTACCAACGGGGCCGGCATGCCGGGCCTTGCCGCTCAGGCCATGGGCGCCGGTGCTCCGGGGCTGCCCGCAGCCCCGGCCGCCGCCGTCGGCATGTCGGCCCCGACCCCCTCCGACGGCTCCGGGGTGCCGCTGCCGGCGGCGGCCCAGATCTTCCCCCAGTCGATACCGGCGCCCCAGCCCCCCGCCCCGGCCCCCGCCCCGGCGATGACGCCCGCGATGGCCCCGGCCGCCATGGCCCCGCCGATGGCGCCGGTTCCGCCACAGATGACCCCGCCGCAGATGACCCCGCCGCCGATGGCGCCCGCCGCGATGACTCCCGCCGCGATGACTCCCGCGGCGATGACTCCCGCGGCGATGGCTCCGGCTGCCATGACCCCCGCGGCGATGCCCCCTCCGCCGGCCCCGGCCCCCGCCCCGGCGATGACGCCGGCCGCCGCGCCCATGGCCCCCGGCCCGACGCCCCCGGGCGTCCCGGCCCGAGGCGGCCTGACCGCCGCCCAGGTACGAGGCACCAACGGCCTCTCCCCGGCAGCGGCGACCGGCTGGCCCAACGCCCAGAGCTGGCCGAACGCGGCGGGAATGGGCCAGGCGGGGTGAATCCCGCCGGATGACGCAACGGAGCCCCCGGCCGACTGGTTGTCGGCCGGGGGCTCCGTTCTTTCGGTGCTGTCAGGTCACGCTCCCGGCTCCGGGTGGTCGTCGAGCCAGCGGCGGGCTGCCGCCTTCTCCTGCGGGCCGTGGAAGCCAGAGTCGGACTCCGCCACCCCCTCGGCGAACTTCCGCAGTTCCTCCGACCAGTGCGGTTCCTTGACCACGATCGTGTCGATCGAGGACTGCCCGGTGGTCGCGCCCAGCAGAACGTCGCCGTCCAGCGAGAGCATGCGGAACTCCGGACGGAACGGGGCGCTGCCCAGCGGGCCGGCCGCGCCCTGTCCCATGACGTCCCAGTCGGGACGCAGCTCCACACAGACCCAGGCCGGGCCGGCGGCGAGGAAGAACCGGGGGTCCTCCGCCCGGAAGAGCCCCTCCTCGACCGCCAGCCGGTACCAGTCGGCGTTCGCACGCCGGTGCAGCTCGGGGTCGTCGACGTCCACCGAGGCGCTACCGCTGATGTCCCAGGGCATGACGCCGGCCAGCTGGCCGGTCACCACGGGAGGGATGAGCCCCTTCCCGGCACCGCAGTCGTCCCTGACCACGAGCCCGGCCTTCGCCAGGCCCGCGGTCCATTCACGTCGACCACTCATGTCAGCGGCTGCCTCTCACCGGACCCGAACGTCCCGTGTGAGCCTGCGGGAGGACCCGCCACGGATACTCGAACACCTGGTTGTAATTGTGGTTGAGAACGTAGCCGATGTTGCCGTTCGGAGCGACGAGCACCCGGGTCTGGGTGTTCGGGCCCGCCGTGCCGGTGTAGACGGTCGCGCCCAGCCACTTGAGGTACTTGCGGGGGGTCGCGTTCCTGCCGGTGCGCCGCTGGTAGGAGTCCCATACGCGGCTCCCGACGGGACCCGTCTGCCGCTGGCCGATCTGCCCCGTCGCGATCTTGTCCACGGTGTCGTGGACCTCCTGGGGGATGATGCGGCCATCGACCTTGTCCTTGTTGTAGTCGTCGTCGGGGAACGCGGGGTTCCCCGTCGGCCCGCAGTTGTGGACGAGGACCGGCGCCGCTCCGACGAGCACGTAGTACGTGTGCACGTCTGTGACCGTGAGGTTGTGGACCGTCGCCTCGGCAGTCCACGCCTCGACCTTGCCGATCTGGATCCAGCTCCCCGAGGAGGTCTGGAGCCACTGCCCCTGCTCGAGGTCACCGGCGTCGATCCACTCCCGCGAGGTCGGCACCCAGAAGGGGTGGCCGGCCGTCGCGGTGACGGTCGTCGTCTCCGCCTTTGCGGAAGAGCCGTCGTGGACCGTGAGCGTGATCCGCACGAGGTCCTTGCTGCCCTTGCCGACGATCGTCGCCGCCGCCGTCTGGACGGACCGCTTCCCCGTCTTCGGGTCGGTCGCGACGACCTTGTCGCCGGCCTCGACCTTCTCGATCGGCTTCGTCGAGCCGTCGGCCATCAGAACCTTCGTCCCGGGGACGAAACTGTTGGGACTTCCGCCGGCGAGGGACTCACAAGCCTGGCCCTGCGCCTCTTCCTTGACGGTCTCCTTGGCCTCGTTCCTGACCTCCTTGGCGACCTTCTTCACCGCCCGCTTCACCTGGGACGGCTTCGGGCGCGGCTTCGGCTGGGAGCGGGGCTTGGCGCGCGGCTTCGGACGTGCCGCCGCCTTGCGGGCCGCCGCCCGGCGGGCCGCCGCCTTCTTGGCCGCCGCACGTGCCGCGCGGGCACGGGCCTGAGCCGCTGCCCTGCGAGCAGCCGCACGCTTGGCCGCGGCGCGGGCCGCTGCCCGCTTGGCCGCCGCCCGCTTGGCCGCGGCCGCCTTGCGGGCCGCCTCACGGCGGGCCTTGGCGGCAGCACGCTTCGCGGCCTCGAGGGCACGCTTGCGGGCCAGGGCCGCAGCCCGACGGGCCGCCGCCTGAGCCGCCTTGCGAGCCGCGATGATCGCCGCACGGCGGGCCGCCGCGCGGATCGCCGCCTGGATGGCGATACGGGCCGCGATGCCGATCAGAATCGGGAAGAACTCTCCCGACGGGTCGGAGAACGTCGCCGGCGCGTTGTTGCTGTAGCCGTACGGGTTCATCGTGCCCGGAGCGGTGTAGTCGACCATCGGGTCGACCTGGAGGAACCGCCCGGTCACCGGGTCGTAGTCACGGGCACCCAGGCGGGTCAGACCCGTGTCCTTGTCCACCGTGCCGCCCACGAAGCCGCGCTCTCCCGGCCAGGACGTGGGCTGTGACCCCCGCGCCTCGCCGAACGGCATCGATTTGCGCCGCGTGACTCCCATCGCCGGGTCCACCATGTCCACGACCGTGTGCGAGGTGCCGTGGTGGTCTGCCAGCATCATCTGACGGACTCCGCCGGTCGCACGGACCACTGTCGAGCCGTCGGGGAGCGGGTAGAACCGTTCCGCCTTCGCGCTGCTGTTGGCCGCGTCGACCGTCAGCTCGGCCTCGGCGAGGTAGAGCGTGCGGCTGCCGTCCGCTCCGGTGCGGATCAGGCGTTCGCCGTTCGCGCCGTAGAGATACGACGTGTTCTGCGTGCCACCGCCCTCGACCGGCTGGGACACCTTGCGCAGGTTGCCCTCGACGTCGTAGTCGAGCGTCTGGTTGACGCCGCCGTGCTGGCGGCCGACCGTGTTGCCGGCCTTGTCGTAGGAGAAGGTGTTCAGACGCTCGCCCTGCGGACCGACCGACTTGATCTCGGCCAGCGCGTTCGGACCGCCCACGCCCTCCTTGCCGTACGTGTACGTGCGGGTGACGTTCTTGGCGGAGTCACCTGTCGGGTCGTGCTCCACGAGCTGCTTGCGGTTGCCCGCCTCGTCGTACTGGTACGACTGCCAGTACGCGTCCGGGCCGCCGACGGTGTCCTTCGCGGGAGCCGCCGTGCAGTCGTCCGCCGTCTTCGGCGTCCAGGCCGAGGTCATCTGCCTCAGCTGGTCGTAGACGAAGCACTGCGTGTCGGTCTTGCCCGCGTCGGGCGCCGCGCTGCCGGGCACGTCGGTGACTTTGGTGACGTTGCCGGCCTCGTCGTACCCGTACCGCGTCTCGCTGATGCGGCCCGGGTTGACCGAGCGGTCGAAGGTGGCCGTCTGAAGGCGGCGAGTGAACTCGTCGTAGATGTACGAGCCGTGGACCTGCCTGCCGGCCGGGCCGGCGTCCGTGGCCAACACCTCGCCGAAGGCCGAGTAGTCGACGCCCGCGAGGTAGGTGGACGCGCCGCCGATGAAGACGGGCAGGTCGTCGGTGTTGTACCGGAAGACGACCTTCTCGGTCACCAGACCGCCCAGGCCCGGCACCTCGACCCAGGCGAGGTTGCCGGTCGGCGTGTACTCGTACTTGTACTCGTACGCGCCGGCGAGGCCCGTCTCCTCGGCGGGGATCACCGTCTTCGACTTCGTCACCCGGTACGCGTTGTCGTACTCGGTGACCTCCTCCCGGTACTCGCGACCGTTCTCATAGCGGATCTGCGCCGTGGGCAGGCCCTTGCCGAGGGTGTCGTACTTCCATTCCACACGCTTCGGGCCGGTGACGCTGCCCTCGCGCAGGGTGGTCGGACGGCCGCCGTCGTCGTAGGTGGTAAACAGGGACCGCTTGAACTGGTCCACGATCTCGACCACGTTGTCCGCGTTGTCGTACCGCGTCTCCGTGCGTCCGCCGTCGGGTTCGACGACGGCCGTCTGACGGCCCCGCTTGTCGTACTCGAACGTGGTGGCGGCGCCTCCCGGCGCGGTCACCTTGCGCAGGTTGTCGAGGTCGTCGTACTCGTAGACGGTGTCCCGCCACTTCGTACGCCCGGCGTCGGTGTACTCGCGCAGCCGCTCCGTGCGGCCCTCGGCGTCCTCGAAGGTCGCCGTGACCGTGTCGCCCTTCGGCGGGATCGTCGTGGAGACGTCCCCGTCGCGTTCGGTCGTCGTACGGAGCTTCTCCGTGCCGCGGTAGTACGTGATCTCCGCGGTGGGCTGGCCCAGGCCGTCGAAGGTGGTGCGGTTCTGCGACGGGACGTCCTGGTCGCCGACCGGGAGCAGCTTCGGCTCGGGCTCGGAGGAGTTGTAGTAGCCGTCGTTCTCCTTCCAGACCCGGCCGACGCTGTCGTAGAAGGTGTCGTTGACGATCCGGCCCGCGCCGACCGCCTCGTCCTGCGTCTGCCGCTCGCGCAGCAGGCCGTCGAGGATCTCGTACGACACGGCGTACTGGCCGTTGTCCTTCAGCGTCCGCGAGGTGACGACCGTCGGGCCGTCACGGCGGACGGTGTAGTCGTAGCTGGCGGACGGGCTCTGTGACGGATCGCGGTCGATCTCCCAGACCTTCAGGAGCCGGCCCAGCGGGTCGTACTCCATGGTCGACGACTTGCCGTTGGCGTCGGTCTCCTTCTCGGGCAGACCGCGGACGTCGTCGAACTCCGTCGTCTCCGTGTGCAGGAGCGGGTCCGTGGAGACCTGCTTCAGCGGACGCGCCACGGTCTTCGGGGTGAACTCGACGGACGTCTTGCGGTTGTCCGCGTCCCACGTGGCGACCTCACGGCCGTGGATGTCGTACTCGGTCTTGTCGATGGTGACGTAACCGTCGCCGGTGGCGTTCATCTCCTGGACCTCGGTGGGCAGACCCCTGGTGGGGGCCGCGCCGAAGGCCAGGTTGTCGTAGAGCGTGCGGCTGTCCTCGACGACCTCGCCGCCGGTCGTGCCGCAGGCCCCCAGCGTGGTCTTCTCGCGGGACTCCAGCTCGATCAGGTGCGCCCCGGTGTTACGGGCGTAATCGACCGTGGAGCAGCGGACCTTGCCGCCGGGCGTCTTCTCCTCGACCTGGTACGGCAGGCCGTAGCCGTCGTACTTGGTGGTCTCGGTGGAGGTGCGCCAGGTCTCGCCCTTGACCCGCTCACGGGTGCGGACGGTCTCCGGGCGGGTCATCCAGGCCTCGAGCGGCGTGGTCCCGGCACGGGTTCGGGTGGCCGTCTTCACCGCCCAGGGGGTGGTGACGGTCGCCGAGTCGACGGGACCGCCGTCGGACTCGTAGGTGATCTGCTCCAGCAACTGCCCCTGGTACTGCGGCAGATCCTGGTGGCTGGCGCCGTCACTGGTCTCCACGGCGGACGAACGCGTGCCGGAGGGCAGCTTGTCGCCGTGCAGGCCGCGGAAGTAGCGGTGCTCGCCGAGCTGCTTGACGTCACCGCCGGCGCCCTGGCGGGTGCGGACCCGCTCGTAGCCGCGGTACTGCGACCAGGTGCGGTACTTCTTCTCGGTGAACTCGCTGTCGTCGTAGGCCCATGCGGCGCCGCCGAGGAACTCGTACGAGGTGACCTTGGCGGGGCTGTCGGTGACCAGGTCCTCTTCGCTGACCTGGGTGACGACGTACTTGTGGAACCAGTCCTTGACCTGTGCCGTCGCGCCCTTGGGCGTCCAGAACTGCGGGAAGCAGCGCATGGTGTTGGACTCCGGCGAGGCCGGCATCCGCTTCGGCTCCAGGGCCTGGCAGTCCTTGGCCGAGTAGGTGACGCCGATCCGGCCGCCGGTCTCGGTGTCGATGGCGTGGACGCGGTAGCGGGAGAAGGGCGGCAGGCCCTCCACGCCGTCGACGCGGTTGTCCATCTGGAGGCCGGCGAAGGTGACCTTCGGCATGTCCGCCGTGCCGCCGGCGCCGTGCCCGGTACGGGCGATCGACTCCAGCCACAGGGCCGGGGAGGTGGCGTCACCGGTGGGCGGGTAGGACTGCTCCAGCGTCCAGGTGTCGACCGGCTTGAGGGCGCTGCCGACGAGCACGCTGGTGCTGATCTTCGTCAGCCGCTTGGTCGTCCAGAACGTGGGGGAGAACTTGTCGGTGCACTTGGCGCCCGAGGCGCACTCCTGGTCCAGCGGGGTGTCCGGCCAGTGTTTGGCGTTGGCCGTGGTCCGCTTGGTCTCGGCGCAGTCGAACGCCGTGCCGGGGACGCACCGTTCGGACAGGGCGAAGCCGACGCGGCCGGCCGGCAGGACGCCGAACAGCTTGTCGGAGCGCAGGCCGTAGTCGATGCGCGCGAGCTGCGCGTTGCGGTCGTAGCGGGCCTGCTGGTCGGCCTTCATGTTCTGGCCGTAGAAGTTGGTGAACTTGGTCCACCACAGGGTCATGGCGTCGCCCAGCGGGTCGACCACGTAGTCCAGGTTCCAGCGGTAGGCCTGGGCGCAGTCGGAGTCCATGAACGCCGTGGCGTGGCAGGGCTCGTCGGGGTGGTTGCCGAACACCGGCACGGTGAGCGCCGAGTTGGTGACCGTGCCGTCGGGAGCGCCCGGCAGCTTGTTCAGACCGAAGTGGTACTGGGTGCCGTCCGTGGTGGTCAGGATCCAGTACTCGCCGTCCTTGGCGCCGTTGGCGGCGCCGGTCTTGTGCTGGAGGCGCGAGCCGTCGTCGTCGGCGGGACGCCACTCGTCGGTGCCGTCCTTCTTGACGAGTTCGGTGGTGTTGCCGCCCAGCGACATCACGACGTGGTCGGAGCCCCAGCACAGGTCGCCGCTGTCGGCGGTGTTGTTGGGCTTCTTCCCGTCGACGGCGTCCTTGTCGTCCGAGCAGGAGCGGTACTTGCGCTCGATGTAGCCCGGCTCGTAGTCCCAGCCCTCGGCGATCCAGGAGGACTGCGCGTTGGTGGACGCGGTGCGGCCGTCCACCGCCTGCGAGGAGTAGGACAGTTCGACCTCGGGCTGCGGACCGCCGGGCACCTCGGGCGCCTCGATCGGGTAGGCCCACGAGAAGCCGCCGGAGGACGAACCGGCCATCCAGGAGCCGGACGGCGCGAGCGAGGTCGCCGCGTGGCTTCCGCCGGGCCCGGAGGCCTCTGCCGCGGCGGCGAACACGGTGGGCGCGGCCGCCAGGTCGGCGGTGGCCCGGACCGTCTTCGCGGCCGGGTCGTTGGCGCCGGGCAGGGTGGTGCGGGTACGGCACTGCTCCAGCTCGGGCGTGGTCAACGCGCAGGCGGGAAGCTGGTACAGACGGAGCCGGGAGCCCCAGTCACCGCCGTAGGTGTCCTTGAACGACGCGTAGTCCAGCTCCAGTTCGACGGAGCCCGACGCGGCGGGAGCCAGGCCGGTCTTCGCCGGCGCGGCGGTGAACAGGACGCCCTGGACGCCGGCCGCGCGGGCGGCCCTCTCGTCCTTCACCTGGACCTGGAGGGCGCTTCCGGCGTCGGCGGCGGCCTTCCTCGGGGTCGCGCCGCGGACGCTCAGCGCCGTACGGGCGGGTGCGGCCTTGGCCTGACGGGCTTTCACCATTCCGCTCCGCACGGCGGTGTCCGCGCCCTGCGCGGTGGAGCCGGCGGTCAGCGGTGCCCGCTGGGGAAGCTTGTCGCGACTGTCGGTGACCAGTGTCGTGAACGTGCCGGGCGACACCTTTCCGGCCGCGGGCCTGAAAGCGCCCTCGGCGTCGTCCCGGGTGGCCGGACGCTTCTTGTCGAAGTCGCGTCCGGGAACGGACGGATCGCGCTTGACGTCCGAGATCCTGGTGCTCCCGTCGGCGGCACTCGCGTCGTCGGGTATGAGGCCGACGAAGAGCACGAGGCCCACGAACAGGGAGACGGATCTGTGCCAGTGGCTGAAATAGCGTAACTGTCTTATGACTTGGTCCACTGAAGGACCTCCCCCTCACTCACTCTGCGTGATCTCACTCTGTGTGATCGAGTGTTGAACGGTCAGACATTAGGCGTTGCCGATCACCCTGACAAGCAAAGGAAAGGCAATGCGACAATCCCCACTTTGCTCATGCGTAGGTAAAGAACTGCCTTTCCTGCGTGTACTGTTCGGCCTCGCGGCCCGAGTGAAAGGGCGCGCAGCGGCCCCCGCGAGGGGCGCGCACGGCAACGACTCCGGGGGGATTCGCCCATGCCAGAAACATCCCGAAGACAGCGTCCGGCGAGGCGCGCGGCCCGGGCCGCGCTCGTCGCGGTGCTCGCCGGCGGGACGCTCGGGCTGACGCCGCTGATGCCGCTCACGGCCGGCGCCGCCGATGCCCGTCCGGCCGAGGCGGCCGCCGACGCCGAGGAGAGCGCACTCCAGAGGGCCGCCGAGAGCGGCAAGCCCGTGGAAGTGGTGTCCGCCCGCACCGAGACCAGCGAGACGCACGCCCTGCCCAACGGAAACCTGCGCACCACCCAGCACAGCCTGCCCGTCCGTGTGAAGCGCGAGGGCGTGTGGAGCGCGGTGGACACCACGCTCGCCGAAGCCGCGGGCCGGATCTCGCCCAAGGCCGCGCCCGGCCGCGTCACGTTCTCCGCGGGCGGCGACACCGCACTGGTGACCTTCGCCGACCAGGGCGGCGAACTCGCCCTGACCTGGCCGAAGCCCCTGCCCGAGCCTGTGCTCGACGGGGCGAGGGCCACCTACCCGGAGGTGTTACCGGGCGTCGACCTGGCGGTGAAGGCCAGCGTGGACGGCTTCAGCCAGGCGCTGATCGTGAAGACGCCCGAGGCCGCCGGCAACCCCGACCTGGCGCGGATCGACTTCGGTCTGAGCGCCAAGGGGCTCGACCTCACCAAGGACACCGCGAGCGGCACCCTGAGGGCGGTGAACGCGGCCGGGCAGACGGTCTTCGCGTCGTCCACGGCCCGGATGTGGGACTCGTCGGGGACGGAGGAGGAGCAAAGCGCCTCCCGGACGCCGGCCGCGGCCAAGGCTCCCGCCGGCCCGGCGGCGAAGTCCCCGCGCACGGCGACCGCCACGACCGCGTCCGAGAACGATCCCTCCCCGCTCACCTCCAAGAGCAGCGAGGTCGGCGTCCAGGTCTTTGACGAGAAGATCACCCTGACGCCCGACCAGAAACTCCTCAACGCGCCGGACACCCGCTTCCCGGTCTACATCGACCCCCGGACGACCGGCACGCGCGAGGCCTGGACCATCGCCTACAAGCCGCATCCGACCAGCAGTTACTGGAACGGCACCGGCTGGGACGGCGGCAAGACGGACGAGGCCCGCGTGGGCTACGAGTCGTCGTCCGGCGGCACGGCCCGCTCCTACTTCCGCGTCGGCAGCAAGTTCCTGGCCGGCGTGAAGGTGATCGACGCGCAGTTCCAGATCACCGAGACGCACGCGTGGTCCTGCACCCCGAAACCGGTCGAGCTGTGGCTCACCGGCGGGATCTCCTCGGCCACCACCTGGAACAAGCAGCCGGCCCTGAAGACCCTCCAGGACAGCCGCAACTACGCCCACGGCAACGAGGACGTCGGCTGCGCGAACAAGGCGGTCGACTTCGACGCCAAGGACGCGGCCGTCAAGGCGGCGGCCTCCAAGTGGTCCAACGTCACCTTCGGCCTGAAGGCGCCGGACAAGGCGGAGGAGTCCAAGGACGAGTACAGCTGGAAGAAGTTCAAGCCGGACGCCAAGCTGATCGTCGAGTACAACCGTCCGCCGAAGGCCCCTTGGGCGCTGGACACCATCCCCAGCTCCAAGGTGAGCGCCACCGAGTGCGGCAACGGCTCGTCGTACGTCACCCTCGGCAACACCGACGTGACGCTGACCGCGCAGGTCTGGGACCCGGACGGCGGCGGCGTCAACGTGCAGTTCCACCTGTGGGCGACCGGCAAGCACGACACCGCGCCGGGCATCGTCTTCGACAAGCGCGTGAAGGTCACCGTCAAGGCCGCCGACTCCAAGGGCGCGCAGGCGCGGGTCGTCGTGGGCAAGGACCTGCTGAAGAAGCATCTCGGCGCCAGCAACGGCCAGTTCTCCTGGAAGGCACAGGCCGAGGACACCGCGGACGCGAACTTCGCCTCCGACTGGACGCCCACCAAGGGCGCGCCGGGCTGCCGTTTCGGCTTCGACCCGAACGCGCCGACCGTGATGCCGGTCGTCGACTCCAAGGACGACCTGTACCCGGAGACCACGGCCGACATGGAGCCCGTCGAGGGCGCGCTGTCGCGCACCAAGGGCGTGTTCGAGTTCGGCGCGAACGGCGTCGCGGACACCGTCGACTACCTGTACGGCCTGGACCGCACCCCGCCGAACGTGTCGGCCAAGCCCGCGGCCAAGGGCGGCAAGGCGACCGCCGAGATCACCCCGCTCACGCCGGGACCGCACACGCTGTACGTGCGCATGGTGGACGCGGGCGGCAACCCCGGCCCCGTCTACCCGTACCGGTTCTACGTGAAGAGCCCGGGCGTGACGGACAAGCCCGGTGACGTCAACGGCGACGGCCTGCCGGACATGTTCGCGATCGACGGCGCCGACAACCTGCGCCTGTACGGCGGCACGGGCGCCGGCAAGGTCGCGACGATGCTCCCGCTGTCCTCCGGCGGCGGCTGGGGAGGCTCGCTGCTGACGCACCGGGGCGACTGGACCGAGGACTTCTACGAGGACCTGGTGGCCCGCCGCTCCGACGGCAAGCTGTACCTGTACCCGAACAACGGGCAGGGCGAGTTCACCGACGACACCAAGCAGGAGGTGTACGTCTTCCCGGACCCGGAGACCGAGGTGGCGATCGACCCGGCGACGATCAAGCAGATCGTCTCGGTCGGTGACATCACCCCGGACGCCGAATCCGCCAACCCCGACTTCGTCGCGGTCATCGGCGACCAGCTGTGGTTCCTGCCGGGCTACGCCTACGGCACGGTCGAGTCGGGCTATGTGATCGGCGGCAGCGGCTGGGGCAAGATGCAGCTTGCCTCCCCGGGCGACGTGGACGGCGACGGCTTCACCGATCTGCTCGCCCGTGACACCGTCGGCGGCGGACTGTGGGTGTACCACGGCCGCAGCCCGGGTGACGCGGACGGCGACGGGATCCCCGACGGCGGCACCGACCCGGCATCCCTGGGCGACGGCGCCAACCGCACGGCCCACGCCACCGGCTGGACCACGGCGGCCCGCCCGCTGTTCACCGCCACCGGCGACACCGACGGCGACGGCATCGCGGACCTGTGGACGACGACGCCGAACACCACGGCGGGCCTGGAGTACCTCCCGGGCCGCCGAACCGGCGTGGGCGCCCCCACGGTCGTCGGCACGGGCGGCTGGCAGACGATCAGACAGATCTCCTAGCGGTCAGCCCAGAAGTGACCTGAGGGAACGGAGCCCCCGGCCGACAGCCAGTCGGCCGGGGGCTTCGCCGTGTCCCGGGGCGCGGGCGCTTCAACGCGGCCCGCAAGCGACTTGACGGGGTGTCGCTTTGCCGAACTGACAGGGGGCTGACAGGAAGGCTCCCTAGAGTGCCGTGTTCATGACAGACACTCCTTCGAGCACGTCTTCGAGCAACCCGGAAAGCCGTAACCCCGTCGCGCGTCGCACGGTGCTGGTCGCCGGCGGCGCCACCGCCGCCGCCCTGGCCGTGGGGGGCGCGGCCTCGGCCGGCGCCTCCCGCGGCACCGGCCAGGACACCGCACCCGTCGCCGCGGCCGCCGTCTGCACGCTCACGCGGGAGATGACCGAGGGCCCCTACTACCTCGACGGCCAGTACGTCCGCGCCGACATCAGCGAGGGCAAGCCCGGCGTCCCGCTGAAGCTGACCCTCACCGTCGTCGACGACGACACCTGCGCCCCGCTCCGGGGCGCACTCGTCGAGCTCTGGCACGCCGACGCGCTCGGCGAGTACTCCGGCTTCGTCGGCAACAACGGGCACAGCGAGCCCGACAACGGCACCTTCCTGCGCGGCGGCGTGCTCACGAACTCCGCCGGCGTCGCGGTCATCACGTCCGTCTATCCCGGCTGGTACGTGGGCCGCTGCATCCACATCCACGTCAAGGTCCACACCGGCGTCACCCTGACCTCGGACGGCCACTTCACCGGCGGCCGGGAGATCCACACCGGCCAGCTCTTCTTCAGCGAGACCGTCACCACCCGGGTCGCCGCGATCTCGCCGTACTCCACCAACCGCGTCACCCGGACCACCCTCGCCCGGGACTCGATCTACGACGGGGGCGGCGCGGCCTCCGGGCTGCTCACCCTGTCCGCGCTGGGGAGTTCACCCTCCGCGGGCTACGCGGGCGCCCTGACCCTCGGCGTGGAGACCAGCTGACCGTCGCGAGGGACTGAGCGCCGGGCCGGGGGGCCCCCGCGCCCGGGGGCGCCCCCCCCGCGCCGCCCCCCCCCCCCCCCGGGCCCGCCCCCCCCGGGGCGGGGGGGGGGGGGGGGGGGGGCGGGGGGGGGCCCGGGGGCGGGGGGCCCCCGCCCCCCCCCCGCGACCCCGCCGCCTCCGGGGCCACTCAGACCGGGCATCTCTTCACGATCCCGAGCCATCCCGGCACGTCGACCTCCGCGCGCACCGTCTTCCCCGGCGGCGGCACCCGTTCCACCACCTCCCAGCGGGCCGCCAGCGCGTGCACCAGCGCCAGCCCCCGGCCGCCCTCCTCCAGCGGCAGCGGCTCCCGCAGGGCCCCCGGTCCCGGCGGAAGCGGCGGTTCGGCCCGGGTGTCGCTCACCTCGACGCGGACGCTCCCCGCCACGAGCGACAGCCGCAGCTCGAAGTCCCGGCCCGGCACCCGGCCGTGGGTCACCGCGTTCGCCGCCAGCTCGGCCACGATCACGGCGACCGCGTCCGACACGTCCGTGCCGTGCGGGATGCCCCACGCGTCGAGCTGGTTCAACGCCAGGTGCCTGGCCAGCCGCGCCCCGCGCGGCGTCGGGCTCAGCCGCTGCGTGAACGCGCGTACGGTGACCGGAAGTCGGGTCGGTCGAGGGGTGGAGCGTGCAGTCATGCGCCCAATGTGGCGTGAGTGGGGCCCACTTCTCCAGCGACGTGCCGCGTACGCTCGCACAGCGTACGCGGTCACGCACTGGACAGTACCGGTGACTCCACGTGACCATGGTCGCGAGGGAGGTGGCCGATGGTGGTCGACGGACGGGTGGGTGCGGGCTGCAGCGGTGAGCCGGAGTCCTCGGACAGTCTGCGGACGTTCGGGGCGGTCGTCCAGGCTCTGCGCGAGTTCCACGGGCTGAGCCGGCAGGAGTTCGGGAACCTGGTCGGGTTCTCCAAACACACGGTCGCCTCCGTGGAGTTGGGCCGACGCATGCCGGACGTCGACTTCGTCGAGGCGGCGGAGGCGGTGCTGGGCAACACGGGGGCGCTGCGGAAGGCCGCCGTGCACCTGGTACGACAGGTGGGGTTGGCGGCGTGGTTCCGCCAGTGGGCGAGCATGGAAAAGACCGCCATCAGTCTCTTCAACTACGAATGCCGGATGATTCCAGGCCTGTTGCAGACCGAGGCCTACGCTCGGCAACTGTTCGCCGATCAGCTGCCGCCCCTGGACGATGGGCAGATCGAGGCCAACTGGGCCGCCCGAGCCGAACGCCAGCGGTTGCTGCGGGAGCGATCGAACACCGCGTTCAACTTCATCATCGAGGAGCACGTGCTCCTGCGTCGGACCGGCGGCGTGGACGTGACCCGCGCCGCCATCGATCACCTGTTGAGCGTTGCGGCACTTCGAAACGTCGAGATTCAGATCATGCCGCTGGTCCAGACGTCACATGCCGGACTGCACGGCCCGATCGCCCTGTTGGAGACGCCGAAGCACAAGTGGTTCGGATACAGCGAAGGACAGGAGAGCGGGCAGCTCATCTCCGACCCGAAAGGCATCAGCGTGCTCCAGAATCGGTATGCCAGGATTCGTTCACAGGCTCTCACCATCCAGGACTCCGTGAGCCTGCTGCAACGGATGCGAGGAGACCTATGAGCATGTCCGAACTGGCCTGGTTCAAGAGCAGCTACAGCAGCGGCTCCGGCGACAACTGCATCGAGGTCGCCCTCACCTGGCGCAAGTCCAGTCACAGCAGCAGCGCATCCGGCGACTGCATCGAGGTCGCCACCCTCCCCGGACACATCCACGTCCGCGACAGCAAGGACAAGAGCGGTCCCCAGCTCGCCCTCTCCCCCGCCGCCTGGGCCGACTTCGTGGCGTACGCCGCGCGGTGACCGTCGGGGCCGTCCGTGCCGCAAGGCGACGGGCGGCCCCTGCCGGCTCACTTGCCGGGGCACTCCTTCCACGCCATGTGGTACGTCGTGCTGATGTCGCCATCCGTCGAGTCCATGGTCATGAAGCTGACCTTGGCCGGCGAGGAGGTGCCCGCGTTCACGCGCAGCTCCGTGTTGATGTTGAAGTTGCGCTGGACGCCGCAGGGCGCGTAGACGAGCTGGGCCCAGTCCGTGGTGTCGGTGGCCTGCCAGTTGTCGTTGTAGGCGCCGTTGAAGTTGTGGTTCTTGTAGACGGTGCTCGACGACCCCTGGAAGTAGTACGAGGCCCGCTGGACGGCCGACGCGCCGGGCTGGAGCGAGGCGAAGCCCCGGTAGTCCGCGCTGGCGATCGCGTAGGTGAAGCCCTGCGGGACGTGCACCTTCAGGTTCAGCTGGCAGTTCTTGCGGAACGCCGTGGGGTCGGAGTTGCCGCCGACCTGCGCCAGGTAGTCGCTGTAGGTCACCGTGAAGGCGGTGTTGTCGGCGGAGACGGCGACGGCGGCGGTGCCGGCGGGGCAGCCGGAGCCGTTCACCGTGGCGATGGTGATCACGATCTTGTCCGGCGGCGGGTTGTCGAAGGACGACGGGCTGTGCGCCGGCACGGCGGCGGTGACAAGAGCGGCTACCGCGCCGCCCAGGAGCAGGCCACTAGCCATGGTCTCTCCCCTTCGTTCGGGATCGGTGGGGGGTGGATGCGCCGAGCCCCTCCACAGCCGAACGCTGTGAAGAATGCATGAAGTTGCTGTGAAGCGGCGAGGCGATCGCATCGTAAGGAGCCGCCTGGTACGCGGACAGACCGATCTCCGGCCATTCACGCCGACCGGTTCACACCCCCGCGGTTCACGCGCCCGGCCCGCCGGGGCCTTACGGGTTCTCCCACGCCGCCGGTTCCGCCGCCAGCGCGCGCACGGGCTCCGGGAGGGCGCCGGCCGCGATGTCGGCGACCGTGACGCCCTCCAGGATCTTGCGGACGTTGGCGCGCAGCGCGATCCACAGAGGCAGCAGGGGCTCGGCGGTGCCCGTGTAGGTGAGACCGGTCGGGCGTTCGCCGCGGACCGAGACGATCGGGCCGTCCACCGCCCTGATGACGTCCGCGACGGTGATGCTGCCCGGCTCGCGCGCCAGCCGGTAGCCGCCGCCACCGCCGCGCCGGCTCTCCACGATCCCGCCGCGCCTGAGGTCGCCGAGGATCCCTTCCAGGAACTTGTGCGGGATGCCCTGGGCGTCGGAGACGGACTCCGCCTTCACCGGGTCGCCGCCCTGCCGTACGGCCAGTTCGAGTACCGCCCGTACCGCGTAGTCAGCCCGTGCCGAGATCCTCATACGCCCATTGTGCGGCCACCCCCCGAGGCGGAGAGGATCACCCCAGCCGGATCACGTTCCACGACAGCGGCTCCAGCGTCGCCGTGAGCGTCCCGCCGGAGAGCGTGGTGCCCTCGGCGGCGTGCGGGGCGACCCGCTCGGGGTCGTCGAGGGTGTTGCGGGCGTCGGGGTCCGCGTCCGCGAGCACGCTGTGTTCGACGATCCGCGTCAGACCGAGCCCGCCGAGGGCCGCCTCCAGCGGCAGCGGCTCCGTACGGCTGCGGTTGACCGCGAACACCGTGACCGTGCCGTCCTCCGCGCGCACGGCGGTGGCGTGCAGCAGGTCCGTCTCGCCGTACTTCTTCGTCTCGTGCGTCGGCGAGTCCACGCGCACGTCGAGGACTTCGCCGCGGCCGTGCCGGGAGGCCTGGGCGAAGGGGAAGAACGTCGTCTGCCGCCAGGCCGGACCGCCCGGCTCGGTCATGATCGGGGCGATGACGTTGACGAGCTGGGCGAGGCAGGCGACCGTCACCCGGTCGGCGTGCCGCAGCAGGGCGATGAGGAGCGAGCCGAAGACGACCGCGTCCATGACGCTGTAGTTGTTCTCCAGAAGGCGGGGAGCCTCGGCCCAGCTCCGCGCACCGGAGTTCTCGATCTCGTGCCACTCCGACATGTACCAGACGTTCCACTCGTCGAAGGAGAGGTTGATCCTCTTCTTCGACTTCAGCCGGGCGGCCACGTGGTCGGCGGTCGCGACGACGTTGTCGATGAACGACTCCATGTCGACGGCGGAGGCGAGGAAGGAGTCGAGGTCGCCGTCCTCGGGCCAGTAATAGGCGTGCAGGGAAATGTAGTCGACGAGGTCGTACGTCTCCTTCAGGACGGTCGCCTCCCACTCGGCGAACGTCGGCATGCTCTGGCTGGAGGAGCCGCAGGCGACCAGTTCCACGGACGGGTCGATCTGGCGCATCGCGCGGGCCGTCTCGGCGGCGAGGCGGCCGTACTCCTCGGCCGTCTTGTGGCCGGTCTGCCAGGGGCCGTCCATCTCGTTGCCCAGGCACCACAGCCTGATGCCGAAGGGGTCCTTGTCGCCGTGGGAGACGCGCAGGTCGGACAGAGCGGTGCCCTCGGCGTGATTGGCGTACTCCTGGAGTTCCAGGGCCTCGGCGACGCCTCGGGTGCCGAGGTTGACGGCCATCATGGGTTCGGCCTGGGGGCCGATCTTGCGGAGGAAGGCGATGTACTCGGACAGGCCGAAGCGGTTGGTCTCGGTCGAGCGCCAGGCGAGGTCGAGGCGGCGGGGCCGCTCCTCGGCGGGGCCCACCGAGTCCTCCCACTTGTAGCCGGAGACGAAGTTGCCTCCGGGGTAGCGGACGGCGGTGACGCCCAGTTCGCGGACCAGGTCGAGGACGTCGGCGCGGATGCCGTCCTCGTCGGCGGTCGGGTGGCCCGGTTCGTAAATGCCGGTGTAGACGCAGCGGCCGAGGTGCTCGACGAAGGAGCCGAAGAGTCGGGGGTCGACCCGGCCGACGGTGAAGGCGGGGTCCAGGGTGAGGCGGGCGGTTCTCATCGGGCGCCTTTCGGGTGCGGTGCGGGGTCGTCGTCCGGTGACTCGTGTCCCGGGGGGCGGTGTTCGGTATATCGGAGGCCGCTCGCGACTTCGAACGCGAACGTAAGATCGGAGCGGTTCGCGCGTCAATGGGGCGGTGGGCGGTGACGTCCTCCGGTGGGGATTCGTCCCGGGTCCCATGCGGGTCCCATGCAGGTCTTCGGCAGGTCTTCCGGCAAGGCTTGACGCCGCCTGCTTCCGGCCGCGTAGCCTCGAACAGGTTGCCGCAGGGCGGCCGGGAGGGGGACGCGATGGACATCGCGGGCGCGCGTGCCAGGGTGGCCCACATCGCCTCGGCGCTGCGGCGCGGGAGGAACGGTCCTGCCATGCGCGAGCTGGCCGGCGTCCTCTCCGCCGCGCTGCGGACCCGGCCCCGCCCCCCGCACGGCGTGCCGGAGGTGTTCCGGGCGTTGTGCGAGGAGATGACCGCGCTGCGATGCGGACGGCGTGTCGAGCTGCGGTTCGAGCGGTTCCCCGACGAGTTCCAGGTGACCGGGCTGTGGGTGGAGTTCCAGGACTTCGACCTCGTCATCGTCGAGGAACGGGCCGAGGCCGTGCAGCAACTGGTCATCCTCGGCCATGAGTTCTGGCATCTGCACGCGGGGCACCGGCACCACCACCACGGTGTCGACACGGCCGCCGCGCATGTCTTCGCCGGGCGGTCCGACCGGGGCGACATCGCCCTGGCCGTCGCGGCCCGCAACGGCTCCCGGCGGCGGGACGAGTCGGAGGCCGACGAGTTCGGGCACCGGCTCGCGGCGGCGCTGCGGCCGTACCTGACCGGGCGGGGCGGCGACCCGTCGTCGTCGCTGACGCCGGTGCAGCGGTCGATGGGCTACCGGGGGCGCAGAGGGTCCGCGCGGTGACGGCGCCCGCGCCCGGCGCGCTCGCCGCGGAACACTTCCTCAGCGGGCTGTACGTGTCCTTCTGGCTGCCGACCGTCGTCCTCGCCGCCGCCCTGGCGATCAAACTGCCCAGCATCCTCAAGCTGTGGCGGGACCCGCTGCTGCGGGCCGTCGGCGGACTGCTGGTGTTCGCCTGCGCGGTGTTCGTCTTCGCCGCCCCGAACACGATCCGCTGGACCAACCGGGTCACCGGCGTGCCCAACATCGCGGCCCCCTGGGTGTACTCGCTGCTGACCGCGCTCTCCGCGTCCTGGCTGCTGCTGATCATCGCCTGGCGCAACGGCCGCGCCGAGCGCTCGGCGCAGACCCGGCGCGCGACCCGGTGGGTGGTCTCCGTGTACGCGGGGGTGGTCGTCGCGCTCTGGGTGCTGTTCGCGCTCGCCGACGTGCCCGTGGAGCAGATCCGGGACCTGGACACCTACTACGCCGGTACGCCGTTCATGCGCGAGGAGATCCTGCTCTACCTCACCGCGCACACCGTGGCCTGCTCGATCACCGCCCGGCTCATCTGGAACTGGATCCGCACCGACGGCCTCGACGCCTGGCTGCGCTGGGGACTTCGCTTCCTGGGCGTCGGCTATGCGACCAACCTGCTGTTCAGCGCGGCCAAGTTCACCGCCGTGGCGGCCCGTTGGACGGGTCACGACCTGGACTGGCTCAACACGAACGTGGCCCCGTCGGCCGCCTGCGTCGCCGCCACCTTCGTCGCGGTCGGCTTCATCGTCCCGCACGCCGGCCAGTACCTCCAGGAACGCTGGCTGGTGCGGCGGCGGCACCGGAACCTGCGGACGCTGTCCCGGCTGATGCGGGAGGTCACGGGCGACCGCGAGCCGCTCGCGCTGCGCGCCACGCCGGAGTTGCGGCTGATCCGCCGCGAGACGTTCATCCGCGACGCGCTGCTGCCGCTGTCCCGGCGGCTCGACGAGGGGCTGCGCGGGCGGGCCTACGAGGCGGCCCTCGCGCTCGGCCACGACCGGGGGCGGGCGCAGGCGCTCGCGGCGGCGACGGCGCTGCTGGACGCGGTCGCGGCGGGCGGGGGGCGGAGCGGGGCGTCGGTCGCCGGTGAGGCGTCCGGCGCCGGCGAGGCGGCTCATGACACGTCCCCTGACGCGGGCGCCACTCCCGACACCACCTACCTGCTGCGCGAGATCCAGGCCGTGGCCCGGGCGTTGCGCAGCACCGACGACATCAACGCGGTGCGCGTCCGCGCCGCCGCCCCGGCAGAGAGCGTGTCCGCGCATGACTGACCCGTCCCACCCCGCCAGAACCGCCGTCGTCCTGGGGGGCTCCCACACCGGCATGCTCGCGGCGCGGGCCCTCGCCGAGTTCGCCGAACGGGTCGTGGTCGTCGAGCGCGACGCGCTGCCCGAGAGACCCGAGCCCCGCAAGGGGCTGCCGCAGGCGCGGCACGCGCACATGCTGTGGTCGGGCGGGGTGCGGGCCCTGGAGGAGCTGCTGCCGGGGGTCACGGCGGCGCTGCGGGAGGCCGGGGCGCGGCGGGCTCCCGTCACCACGGACATGGTGGTCCTGTCGCCGCGGGGGTGGTTCCGGCGGTGGGAGGAGTCGCACCATGTGATCCTCGCCGGGCGGGACCTGCTGGACGCGACGGTCCGCGCTCGGGTCCTCGCCGACCCCCGGGTGGAGGTGCTGGCCGGGGCGGAGGCGTCGGGGCTGGAGGGCACGGCGTCCGCGGTGACCGGGGTGCGGGTGCGGACCGCCGACGGGAGTGAGCGGGTCGTCGACGCGGGGATGGTCGTCGACGCGACGGGACGGGGCTCGCGTGCGGCGGGCTGGCTGACGTCACTGGGGCTGCCGGAGGTGGAACGGCGGGAGGTGGACGCCGGGTTGGCGTACGCGAGCCGGCTCTACCTCGCCCCCGAGCACGCGCGGTCCGGCTTCCCCGTCGTCAACGTGCAGCTCGATCCGCGGGCCGGGGGGCCGGGGCGGTCGGGGTTCCTGCTGCCCATCGAGGACGGGCGGTGGATCGTCACGCTCGCCGGGACTCGGGGCGCCGAACCCACCTCGGTCGCCGGGGAGTTCGTTCCCTTCGCGCGGGACGGTCTGCGACACCCGCTGATCGGGCGGCTGCTGGAACGGGCCGAGCCGCTGAGCGAGGTGGCCGTGACCCGGGCGACGGTCAACCGGCGCAGCTTCTACGAGCGGATGCCGGCGTGGCCCGACAACTTCGCCGTCCTCGGTGACGCGTTGGCCGCGTTCAACCCGGTGTACGGGCACGGGTTGGCGGTGAGCGCCCAAAGCGTGCTGCTGCTGCGCGATGTGACGCGACGTCATGGGTGGGGGTCGGCCGGGCTCTCGCGGCGGGTGCAGAAGGCGGTGGCCCGGCCGGTGGGGGCGGCGTGGGATCTGGCGATCGGGCAGGACGTGTTCTACCCGGGCGCGGTCGAGGGCGGCCCCGGGCTGCGGGACCGGCTGGTGGCGGCGTACGTCGACCGGCTGATGCACACGGCGACGGGCAACGGCCGGATCGCCCGGCGGGTGACGGATGTGACGTCGCTGGAGCGGGGGGCGGCGGTGCTGCTGTCGCCGGCGGTGCTGGCGGGGGCGGCGGCGGGGCCGCTGCTGCCCGCGCTGGCGGGACCGCCGCTGACGGGGGACGAGATCAAGCGGGCGGGGCTGGAGGACTGAGCGCGGCTGCGGGGCGCCGACTCCTCCTCCCCGCTGTCAGCCCGCGAACGCCGGCTGGGGCAGGCCCTGGCCCGCGTCCGGCACCACCAGCAGTGAGCCGGCCACCGGATGGGGCGAGTGGAGTCCCACGCGGGCCGTGGTGACGTAGAGGTCGCCGAGCGTGGGGCCGCCGAAGGCGCAGGCGGTCACCCGGGGCGTGGGGAGGACGATGACGCGGTCCAGCTTCCCCCCGGGGGTGTAACGGCGTACCGCTCCCCCGTCCCACAGCGCCACCCACACGCATCCGTCCGCGTCGACGGTGAGGCCGTCGGGGAAGCCCGCGCCGTCCTCGATCCGGGCGAAGGGGCGGCGGTTCGACACCCGGCCGTCCGCGTGGTCGAAGACGTCGACGCGGCGGGTCGGGGAGTCGACGTAGTACATGAGGCGGCCGTCGGGGCTCCAGCCGGTGCCGTTGCTGACGGCGACGTCGTCGAGGACGGGCTCCACCGAGCCGTCGCCGGTGAGGCGGCTGAGCGTGCCGCCGCCCGGGGCCTCGTCGTAGCGCATGGTGCCGGCCCAGAGGGAGCCGTCGGGGGCGACGGCGGCGTCGTTGGCGCGGCGGCCGGGGACGGGCTCGTGGTGCAGCCAGCGCAGGGCGCCGTCCCCGTCCGCGTCGATGAGGGCGACGCCGTCGCGGAGGTTGAGGACGAGGCCGCCGCCGGTGCGGGGTTTGGCGGCTCCGACGTGCTGGTCGGTGACCCGGACCGTGCGGCGGCCGGTGACCGGGTCGTAGGTGTGGACGCGGGAGCCGAGGATGTCCAGCCAGATGAGGCGGCCGGCGGCCTGGTCCCAGGTGGGTCCTTCGCCGAGGACGGCGTGGGCGCGGACGGCCACCTCGTACGCCGTGCCGTGCGTCGTCGTCATGACCCGCCCCGGTGGCCGAGGAGCTCGGACAGCTCGGCCGCGCCCTTGACGGCGAGCTGCTCCAGCTCGGAACGGCGGTCGTCGCTCCAGCGGATCATGGGGACGGAGATGGACAGGGCCGCGACCACCTGTCCGCTGCGGTCGCGGACGGGGGCGGCGACGCAGCTGACGTCGGGGTTCGACTCGCGGTTCTCCACGGCGACGCCGCGCTCGCGGATCTCCGCCAGCGCCTCGCGCAGCGCGCCCGGCTCGGTGATGCTGTTCGGCGTCATGCGGACGAGGTCGGCGTCGTCGGGGATACGGGCGACGAGCTCGGCCTCGGGGAGGGAGGCGAGGAGCATCTTGCCGACGGAGGTGCAGTGGGCGGGCAGCCGGCGTCCGGCGGCGGAGACCATGCGGACGGCGTGCGTGGAGTCGACCTTGGCTATGTAGATGACGTCGGTGCCCTCCAGGATCGCCACGTGGACCGTCTCGTCGCAGGTCTCGGCGACGGAGCGGGCCACCTGCTGCCCCTCGGCGGCCAGGTCGAGCTGCTCGGCGTACCGGCTCCCGAGCTGGTACGGACGCACACCCAGGCGGTACCGTCCGGGCTGTCCGGGGATCTGGACGATGTAGGACCGGGCGGCGAGAGTGGTGACCAGCTCGTGCACGGTGGTGCGCGGCAGCTGGAGCTTGCGCACGATGTCGGGGGCGGAGAGTGTCCCGTCTCCGTCGAGGAAGAGCTCGAGAATGTCGAGAGCCCGGGTCACGGCAGGCACGAGTCGTCCCACGACCGGCCCCCTCCCTTGATCGTTTCATTGCCTGTGTTCGATATACCAACAGGCGATCGGCATGACGAACACAGGCTAGCTACACAGCGACCTGCCGGGCAATGGTCGGGAACGGGGCGGGTGTGAAGTGGCTGGTGAGCGCCGACACCGGCCGGGGGGCGGGATGGGTGACGATGGAGGGCATGCCGTCCGAGAAGCGTTCCGTCGAGCCGTTCACGGCCCTGCATTTCCAGCTGGTGCTGTTGCGTCGCATGGCCGATCACAATCCCGGGCTGGTGGAGGACGCGCGGCGGGAGCTCGGGGTGTCCCTGGGCGGGATGCGGGAGGCGAACAAGCGGTGGCAGGCGATGGTGCGGTCGCCGCGGGGGCGGGCTGCCGCCTCCCGGTACCGCTCGGTGCTGGGGGCTCCTGAGTCCCGTGCCGCCCGCCGCGTCGGCGACCTCGACTGCGAGGCGCTGCTCTGGCCGCTCCCCCTGTGGCCCGACCTCCGCTTCGAGGTGCTGCTCGCCCCGAACGGCGCGGTGTGGAACGAGTGGCTGGTCCGCGCCCCGGGAGCCGAGCCGCCGCCCCTGCGCACCCTCGACGACCTCACCCCCTGGTCCTGCACGGTCGACGAGGCCGCCCGGGCCTTCGCCCCCGCCCGCCCCCTGGAGGGCACCGCCCCCACCCGCTGGGGCCTTCTCCTCACCGCCCCGGACGGGCAGGGGCGGCGACAGGAGGTGGCGGCGGAGTTCACCTGGGGGCTGCTGCAGCGGACGGCGGTCAGGCCGTAGCCGCCGTCAGGATCGCTGTCGCGACCGTCGGGGTCGAGGTCGGGTGGAGCTGGAGGAACAGGTTCGGTTCGACCAGTTCGAGTTCCATCACCCGCGGTTCGCCGTCCGCTCCCTGCACCAGGTCCACTCGGGCGTAGAGGAGCTCCGGGGCGCCGGGGACGGCGGACAGCGCCTGCCGGGCCACCGCGAGTTCCGACGGGGTCGGGGTCCAGGGTTCCAGGCCGGGGTGGGCCACCTTGTCCGCGTCGAAGGCGGTGCCGGGGGCGAGGACCGCTCGCTTGCGGCTGGCGTGCAGGAGGCGGCCGGCGAAGAACTGCAGGGCCCGTTCGCCGCCGGTGTCGATCGACGCCATGTACGGCTGGATCATCGCCGTCAGCCCCTCCTCGTGCATCCGCTCGAGATGCCGTACGGCCGTCTCGTGCCGGTCGGGGGTGTAGCGGGCGGCGTAGCGCGCACCCGCCCCGGAGGTGGGCTTGATCACGTACTCGTGGCCGGAGGGGAGGGCGGCCGAGAGGTCCGAAGTCCCGGGGGCGACGTAGCGCGTCGGCACCACGGGGACGCCGGCCTCGGCCAGGTCGCCGAGGTAGCGCTTGTCGGCGTTCCAGCGCACGACCTCCACCGGGTTCGCGAGCCGCGTCGCCTTCGCGCAGCGCTCCGCCCACGCCGTGAACTCGGCCGCCCGCCAGCTGTAGTCCCAGGTCGAGCGGATCACGGCGAGGTCGTAGGAGGCCCAGTCGACGCCGGCGTCGTCCCAGCACACGGCGTCCGCCCGCGCCCCGGCGTCCTCCAGCGCGCGCCGTAGCACGGGGAGGTCGCGGTCCTTGCTGGGCTCCGGGCCGGGGTCGTAGGTCACGAGGGCTATGCGTGGCACGGCGGGACTCCGTTCTCGTACGTTCTCGCGAGGCGCGTCCCGGCAGGCTAACCGGAGCCGGCTCGGCCACGGCAGGCACGGCTGCCGTGGCCGGCCCGGCAACCATGTCGACCTTGTTGACCTTCCCCTTCGGGGAAGCCCCAGCATCGGTGGCGGAACGAGACGGGAACGGGGTGCACAGGCACATGAGCATGACGATCGGCGCCTTCGCCAAGGCGAGCCGGCTGTCGCCGAAGGCGCTGCGGCTCTACGACGAGCTGGAGCTGCTGCGACCCGCGCGGGTCGACCCCCACACCGGTTACCGGTACTACGCCGCCGAACAGCTGGAGCAGGCGCGGCTGGTGGCGTGGCTGCGGCGGCTCGGCATGCCGCTGGCCCGCATCCGCGAGGTCGTCGCCCTCGAACCGGCGGACGCCGCCGGGGAGGTCCGCGCCTACTGGGCGCGGGTGGAAGCGGAGACGGCGGTACGACGCGACCTCGCCTCGTTCCTCGTGAACCAGTTGACGCAAGCACCGAGGAAGGACACCACTATGCTGGAACTGCGTTACGCCGCCCACACCGACCGGGGCCGGGTCCGCCCGGAGAACCAGGACACCGCCTACGCGGGCGGCCGGCTGCTCGCGGTCGCCGACGGCTTCGGACCGGCGGGCGCGCCGGCGAGCGGCGCGGCCGTGGAAGCGCTGCGCTTCCTGGACACCCCGGACGCGCCCGCGGGGAACGTGCTGAACCTCCTGGAGGACGCGGTGCGGGGCGCGACCCAGGCGGTCCGTGACATCGCCGACGGCGGCGACGACGTCGGGACCACCCTGACGGCGCTGCTGTGGACGGGCTCCCGGCTCGCGCTGGTCCACATCGGGGACTCCCGCGCGTATCTCCTCCGCGACGGCGGACTGTTCCGGATCACCGAGGACCACACCATCGTCCAGTCCCTGATCGACGAGGGCCGCCTCACGCCCGAGGAGGCCGTCTCCCACCCCCAGCGCTCCCTGCTGCTGAAGGCCCTGACCGGCGGCGGCCCGGCCGCGCCCGACCTGCGCCTGCACGACGCCCGCCCCGGCGACCGCTACCTCCTGTGCTCGGACGGCCTGTCGACCGTCGTCCCCGAGGACCGGCTGCGCCGCCTCCTCACCGCCACCCCCGGCGCCCCCGACGAGACGGTCCACGCCCTGATCGGCGAAGCGAACGCGGCCGGCGGCCCGGACAACGTGACCTGCGTGGTGGCGGACGTGGTGGAAACCACGGCGGCCTGACCCGCGGCAGGCGTCTCGCGGCGTCCGGGACAGGGCAAGGTGATGCCGTGAGGTGTCGTCCACCTTCGTGCCGTCGAGACAGCCAGGAGCCGCCGCGTGTCGTCCCTTTTCCCCGCTCTGGCCGACGGGCCGGGCGAGTGTGTCGCTCTGCGGTTCGGCGAGCGGTCTCTCACGTACGCGGAGCTCGCGGCGGCCGCCTCGGCGGTCGGCGAGCGGGTGCGCGAGGGTGAGCGGGTCGCCGTGTGGGCCACCCCTTCGCTGGAGACGGCCGTCGGCGTGGTGGGCGTGCTGCTCGCCGGGGCCGCCGTCGTGCCGCTCAACCCGAAGTCGGGCGAGAGGGAACTCGGGCACATCCTCGCCGACAGTGCGCCGTCGCTGGTCCTGGCGGCGCCCGGTGAGCGGCTTCCGGAGGCCGCGGGCCACTTGGCGCGCGTCGACGTCGACGTCCACGCGAGGGGCGCCGGCGCCGGCTTCGCACGCGTGGACGACGGTGATCCCGCTCTCGTCGTCTACACCTCCGGCACCACCGGCCCGCCCAAGGGCGCGGTCCTCCCCCGGCGGGCCCTCGTCTCGACCCTGGACGCCCTCGCGGACGCCTGGCAGTGGACGGCGGACGACGTGCTGGTGCACGGACTGCCGCTGTTCCATGTGCACGGGCTGGTGCTGGGTGTGCTCGGCCCGCTGCGGCGGGGCGGGGCGGTGCGCCACCTGGGACGGTTCTCCGCCGAGGCCGTGGCACGGGAGCTGAACGCGGGGGCGACCATGCTGTTCGGGGTGCCGACGATGTACCACCGGCTCGCCGAGGCGCTGCCCGGCGATCCCGAGCTGGTCAAGGCGCTGTCCGGGGCCCGGCTGCTGGTCTCCGGTTCGGCCGCGCTGCCCGTGCACGACCACGAGCGGATCGCGGCGGCGACCGGCCGGCGGGTGATCGAGCGGTACGGCATGACGGAGACGCTGATGAACACCAGCGTCCGCGCCGACGGGGAGGCACGGCCGGGGACCGTGGGCGTGCCGCTGCCGGGGGTGGAACTGCGGCTGGTGGAGGAGGACGGCACGCCCATCGGCGCACGCCCCGGCACGCCCACCGCCGCACCCGGCGCGCAGAACCCCGCCCACGACGGGGAGACCGTGGGCGAGATCCAGGTACGGGGGCCGAACCTCTTCACCGAGTACCTCAACCGCCCCGACGCCACCGCCGCCGCCTTCACCCCCGACGGCTGGTTCCGCACCGGTGACATGGCGGTGCGCGATCCCGACGGTTACGTACGGATCGTGGGGCGCAAGGCCACCGACCTGATCAAGAGCGGCGGTTACAAGATCGGGGCCGGGGAGATCGAGAACGCGCTGCTGGAGCACCCGGGGGTGCGCGAGGCCGCCGTCACCGGGGAGCCGGACGCGGACCTCGGGGAGCGGATCGTGGCGTGGGTGGTGCCTGTCGATCCACAGAGCCCGCCGGGAGAAGGCGAGTTGGCCGACCATGTCGCCGGCCGGCTCGCGCCGCACAAGCGGCCGCGCGTCGTGCGGTATCTGGACTCCCTGCCCCGCAACGACATGGGGAAGATCATGAAGCGGGCGCTGCCGTCATGACCGCCGATCACCGCCCGAGCGCCCGGGAGACCCTCGCGCTCGTCACCGACGACTTCCGCGAACTCGACTATCCCGCAAGGGACTTGGAACAGGACGGCCCTCTCGGCTGGCCCGGTTACGACGCCTCCCGCGCCCGCGCCGCCGAGCGGACCGGCGAGACGGAGTCCGTCGTCTGCGGCACCGCGCACATCAAGAGCGCGGGAGACGTCGAAGGCGTACGAGCCGTCCTGATCGCGTTCGAGTTCGGCTATCTGGGCGGCTCGCTGGGCGAGCGGACCGGCGACCGGCTGGAGGCGGCCTTCGCCTACGCACGTCGACACCGGCTCCCGGTGGTCCCGTTGATCGCCACCGGCGGGAGCCGAATGCAGGAGGGCATGCTCGCCCTCACCCAACTCCAGCGTGTGGCGAGGCAGTCGGCGCTCACCCGGGAGGCCGGGCTGCCTCAGGTCGCCGTGGTGCGGGACCCGACGACCGGCGGCGGCTGGGCCACCCTGGGCGCGGGCGCCGACGTCGTCCTGGCCCTGCCCGGCGCCCAAGTGGGCTTCGCGGGCTCACGGGTACGGCCGCCGGACGCCGACCCCGCCGCCTACACGGCCGAGGCGCAGGTCGCGGCCGGCTCGGCGGACGCGGTCGTGCCCCCGGAACTGCTGCGGGAGACGCTGGGGCGGTGGCTGCGGCTGCTGACCACGCCCTCCGCGGAGCCCGCGCCCGTACCCCGCCCCCTCGGCGCAGCCGGCCTGCCCGCCTCCGGCTGGGACGCGGTCCAGCGCGCCCGCTCCCCCGAACGCCCGCATGCCGCCGACTACTTGGACGACTACTTCACCCATCGCGTCACGATCGGCGGCGACCGCTGCGGCGGCACGAATCCTGACGGCGTCCTCTGCGGTTTCGGCGAGCGGGACGGCCGCACGGTCGCCTACGCCGCCCAGACCGGCACCGCGACCCGCCCCGCCGGATACCGCACGGCCACCCGGCTGATCCGGCTCGCGGAACGGCTCGGCATCCCGGTGCTGACCCTGGTGGACACCCCGGGCGCGGCCAACGACGCCGAGGCCGAGCGGCAGGGCGCGGGCGCGGCGATCGCGGAGCTGTTCGGCGTGGTCGCCACCGCCCGAACCCCCCTCACCACACTGGTCATAGGCGAGGGCGGCTCCGGCGGCGCGCTCGCACTGGCCGCCCCCGGCCGCACCTGGGCGACACCGGACAGCTACTTCTCCGTCATCGCCCCGGAGCAGGCCGCCCGCATCCTCAAGCGCCCGCCGCCCGAGATCGAGCCGACGGCGGAACAACTCCGCATCCGGCCACAGGACTTGGCGGAGCTGGGGGTGATCCGCACGGACACCGGGTGACGGGGCCGGGGCGACTGCGAGCACCGTCCGTAACAGCTACGCTGCACAGAGCCGTGTCACGTGCACAGCAGCGTGGCACGACCGGTGAGAACGAGGGGACGACGGGGAGCCATGACGGGACTGGTGGAGTTCAGGACGGAGGACGGCGCCGTGGTCGCCGTGGAGGCCGCCACGGAGCAGCGTCCCGGCTCGCGGCTGGTCGCCCGGGGCGACGGCGCCGTCCAGGCGGCCCGTACCTTCGAAGGCGCGCTGGAGGGCGTGCGCTCCGCCGCGGAGTCCGCGCTGCGGGTCTTTCGGGACGGCGCGCTGCGGCCCGACGGGGTGGAGATCGAGTTCGGGGTGAAGCTGGCCGCCGAGACGGGCGCGATCATCGCCAAGGGCACGGCGGAGGGCCACCTGGTGGTGAGACTGACGTGGTCGCCCGACCGCGACACCGGGGCGGGCTCCTCAGGAGCCGGACCCGGCGCTCCCACGGCGGCGACGGAGCCTCCCGCCTCCTCATGAAGCGCATGACCGCCATGGACAGCCCCGAGTGGCACGCCCGCGTCGAGTGCGCCGGCCAGGTCGTCGGCGCCGGCTTCCTGGTCACCCCACGGCTGGTCCTGACCTGCGCGCACGTGGTGCACGAGGGCCCGGCGGACGCGCTGGCGGTGACGTTCACCGAGCGGCCCGGCTCCGCTCCCGTCCCCGCCCGGATCGTCGCCGAGGGCGGCTGGGCCGGAGGGGTCACCGACCTCGGCGACCTCGCCGTCCTGGAGCTGGAGCGGGAGGTCGCCATCGCCCCGGCCGCGCTCGCTCCCGTGGACGCGGCGCACGGCCGGCAGCCCCGCAAACTCGTCGTGTACGGCTTCCCGGTCGGCTTCGACGAGGGCACCCTCGCCGAATACCGCATCACCGCACCGCAGTTGCTCAACCGGGAGTGGATGCAGCTGGAGGCCTGGCAGCCGGACGGCCAGCCGCTCGCCCCCGGTTTCAGCGGCGCGGCCGTCACCCTCGTCGACACCGGCGAGGTCGTCGGCATGGTCACGGCGGCCGCCGGCGACCAGGGCGTGCGCAACGGACGCATGATGCCCACCGAGGTCATGGCCCGCCACTGGCCGGGGCTCACGAGCCTCGTCCCCACCTCCGACCACCGCTCCGCCGACCGCGCCCGGCTGCGCGACCTCGTCGAACGGGCCGTCCGCACCGGCCTGGACTGCGATCCCGTACGGCTCGCGCGGCTCTACCGGGCCGCCGCCGGGCCGTTCGACCCGGACCCGCCGCAGGAGGGCTTCGACTCGCTGCGCGCGGCGGCCCTGTTCGTGCTGTGCGAGATCGACGGCGAGGACGCGGCCGGAACGGTCGCCCGTTTCGCCGACCAGGTGGAGGCCCTGTTCCAGGCCCCAGTCCGTACGTCCGCCGTCCCGCGGTGGGCGCCCATCCTGGTCGAGCTCCAGCACAGCGGCGCCGGCGACGAGCAGGTCCGCGTCGAGGTGTCCGCGTACAGCGGCGGACGCCGGCACCCGGTCGCCTCCGGGACCGTGCCGCAGGCCGGGCTGCCCGCCCGCGTGCGCGACCTCATCGAGGCCGCCTTCCCCTGTCTGACGGCAGGGGACGACGAGTTGATCGCGTTCGCCCTGCCCCGCGACTGGATCGACCTGCCCGTCGACCGCTGGGCGAGCGCACCCGACGACGATACTCCGCTGGGCTGCGTGTACCCGCTCGTCGTCACCGACCAGGCGCGACGCAGGGCGGGCGCACGGCATCAGCTGACCCGGGCCTGGAACCGGCTCGACTCCGTGCCCGGCGCGCGACTGCACCGGGTCGAGTGCGGCGGGCCGGAGGAGCCGCGCCGGCTGCGGGTGCGGCTGCGGCAGGCCGACGCCTGTCTGGCCGGCTTCGGCGCCGCACCGGCCTCGGCCGGCACCAGGGCCCACTTCGACACCTCGCTCACCGCGCCCGCGCCGGTGGTCGTCTGGTCCAGGGGCGGCTGCGACAGCGGGCCGGGCGATCCCTGCGCGGGCGGCGAAGGGTGCGCGGGCAAGACGTTCCTGGACGAGCTGGACGCGTGCGTGTCCGCCGTCCCGCCCAGCGAACTGCCGCGAATGATCCTTCAGTTGCGGGAGGAGGCCGACGCGGAGGACGAGCACTGGGCGCGGGACATCCAGCTGCTGTGGGACGACCCGCGGGTCTTCACCGACCCGCACGGCGAGACGGCGGCGCACGTCCGCTCCCCCGTGTCGCCCCTCGAACGAGCCCCTCGTACGAGCCCTTGAACCGAGTCCGGGGACGGCCCTGAGCCGCTCCGGAGAACGGAGACCGGAACCCTCCCATGCCCCACTGGTCCGTCTACACCGGCGACAGCGTGCCGCACGACGGCGTCGACCGGCTGCCCCCGCCGCCGCCCTGGCGCGCGTTCGACGGCGAGCCCGTCCTGCCCACGCCACGGGACGCCGACGACGAGGCGTCCGTCTCCCCCGACCGCGCCCACCGCGCCCGCGCGTACGTGGCCGCGCCCGAGAGCGTGCAGCTCGTCAACGCGGCCCTCGTCCTGCGCCGCCCGCTGCTGGTCACCGGCCCGCCCGGCACCGGCAAGTCCTCCCTCGCCTACGCGGTCGCCCGGGAGCTGCGCCTCGGCCCGGTCCTGCGCTGGAACATCACCAGCCGCAGCGCCCTGTCCGACGGCCTCTACCAGTACGACCCCCTGTCCCGCCTGTACGCGGCGAGGCAGGCGGCGGCCCGGCGGGCGGGGGCTTCCGGCGCGGGCGCCGGCCACCCCGGCGCGGGCGCGGGGACCGAGGCGAGCGCGGACTCCGCCGCTGGTGCGGACGGCGTCGAGGACCACCTGCGCCTCGGCCCCCTCGGCACCGCCCTGCTCCCCTACGACCGCCCCCGCGTCCTCCTCGTCGACGAGATCGACAAGAGCGACCTCGATCTGCCCAACGACCTCCTGAACGTCCTGGAGGAGGGCCAGTACGAGATCCCCGAACTGATGCGCGCCGCCCGCCACTCGGCCGACGCCGCCACCGCCGACGTGCTCGCCGACGGCACCGACACGCCGGTGCCCGTCACCCGCGGCCGGGTCCGCTGCCGCGCGTTCCCGTTCGTGGTGCTGACGAGCAACGGCGAGCGCGAGTTCCCGCCGGCCTTCCTGCGCCGCTGCGTCCGGCTGAAGCTGCGCCGCCCCGACCGCGAGCAGCTCACGGAGATCGTCCGCGCCCACCTGGCGACCCCGCCGGGCGAGGCCGACCACCTCATCACCCGGTTCCTGAACCGGGCGGCCGACGGCGAACTGGCCACCGACCAACTCCTGAACGCCCTCTACCTCACCGGCGTCGCCGGCCTGGACCCCACCTCCCGAGACGCCCTGGCCGACGAGTTGATGCCCTACCTGACCCCCACGGCAGACACCGATGGCTTCTGAACGCCGGGGAGAGCAGGAGGGAGGGGAGGTGGACGGGGAGACGGGAGGTGAGGCGGGAGGTGAGGTGGGAGACAAGAAGGGGGAAGCGGGCCGCTCCGACCTGGAAGCGGCTCGGGGGCGGGACGTCCGTGCCGTCGCCCGGCTGACCGCCGTCCTCGCCGCCGCCGGCCATCCTTCCGCTTCCGAGTTCACTCCGACCCCTCGCGAGATCGCCGAAGTCCTCTGGCTCGCCAGGCAGTTGAGCGACGAGGGAGACGCCCCCACGGGAGTGGCCACGGCCACGGACGACAAGGCCGGCCGGCTCGACTCCCGCATCCCTGCGAAAGACGCCGACTCCGGTCCCGCCCCCGATCGCGCCGCCCCCGGCGCCTCCTTCCCGCAGTCCGCCTCCGACCGCGTCCCCCTGCGCCTCCCCCGCGCCCCCGCCCACCAGGGCGAACCGGGCGGCGGCGGCACGCCGCTCCTCGCGCCCGTGCCGCCGATGCTGCCCTGCCCTCTGAGCCTCCAGCGCGCCCTGCGTCCCCTGAAGCGGACGGTGCCGTCGGCGCGGGTGCGGGCACTGGACGAACGCGCCACCGCCGACCGCATCGCACGGCTCGGCGCGCACCCCGACGTCTGGCTGCCCGTCCTGCGCCCGGCGCGGGACCGCTGGCTGCGGCTCGCCCTCCTGCACGACACCGGCCCGACCATGCCGGTCTGGCGTCCCCTCGTCCGCGAACTGCACGCCGTACTGGCTCAGTCGGGCGTCTTCCGGACGGTCACCCCGCACCCGGCCGGCCCCGACGGCCACGCCCGGCACGTCCCGGACTCCGGGGACGGCCGGACCGTCGCCCTGATCGTCAGCGACTGCATGGGACCGCAGTGGCGTCCCGGCCCCGCGGGCGACCGCTGGTACCGCGCTCTGCGCCACTGGGCGGCCCGGATGCCGCTGGCCGTCGTCCAGCCGCTCCCGGAGCACCTGTGGGCGACGACTGCGCTGCCCGCCGAACCGGGCGTCCTGTCCTCTCCCGGCGCGGCGGCCCCGCTGACCGCCTGCTCCTTCACCCCCTACGACCGGGACGCCCCGCCCCCGCACCCCGCCGCCGTCCCCCTCCCGGTCCTGGAGGCCGGCGTCCCCTGGCTCACCCACTGGGCGGCGCTGCTGGCCGCCCCCGGCGGCGGCCGCACGCCCGGCGCGGCAGCCTGGCTCACCCCACGCCCCGCCGCCCCCACCCCGGCCTCCGCCGATCCGGCTCCCGACCCCGCCTCGCTCCCCGCCGAGGACCTCGTCCTCCGCTTCCGCGCCACCGCCTCGCCGGAGGCGTTCCGCCTCGCCGGGCACCTGGCCCTGGCCGAGCCCTCGATACCGGTGATGCGGCTCGTGCAGCGCGCGGTGGACCGTGATCCGCGCCCGCAGCACCTGGCCGAGGTGATCCTCAGCGGCATGCTCGCCAGCGTCCCCGGCCCGCCCGGCTCGTACGCCTTCCGCCCCGGCGTACGCGACCTGCTGCTGCGCACCCTGCCCCGCACGGCACGCGGGCGGGCCCGCGAACTCCTCGACCGTGTCGGCGCGCTGATCGACGAACGGGCGGGCCTGACGGCGGGCGGCTTCCGCGCCGAGTGGAGCCCCGGCGACGCGGCACCGGCCGACGGCCCGACGTTCGCCAGGGTGAGCGCGGAGACGGTACGCCGACTGGGCGCGGACGGCGGCACGGGCGTCCGCGAGGACCGCGAGGACCGCGAGGACCGCGAGGCGAACGGTGACGCCCCCGGGACGGCGGGCCCCGGCCCCGGTGACACGGCGGACCTCGGTGCGGCGGAACCCGGCACGGCGGAACCCGGCCCCGGTGACACGGCGGATCCCGGCACGGCGGACCCTGGCCCCGGCCACATGGCGGGCCTCGGCACAGCGGGCCCCGACCCCGGCGACACGGCAGCCCCTGACACGACGGCCCCCGGCACGACGGAGTCCGGTGCGGCGGGGCCCGACCCCGGCCACACGGCGAACCTCGGCACGACGGACCTCGGCACGGGCACCGATCGCCGCACCCTCCGCTTCGAGACCGACGTCGATCTCGGCGCCCGTCCCGAGGCGCGCATCTCGCTCGAGTACGCGGTGCACCAGGTCCTCGAGCGCGGGGATCTCGCTCCTCACCAGTACGACGTCCGGGTGCGCCCCGACGGCTACGACGTCGGCGTAGACGCGGACGCCTATCTCCTCCCCGTCCTCGCGGCGGTCCTGCGCTGGCTGCCCGGCCCCTTCGCCGAGCCGGCCGAACCGCCGCGCCTGCGGGTGACGTTCGGGCACGGACCGCGGCTTCCCGAGCCCGCGCACACCGCCTCCCCCGTCCTGGTGCTCGTCCCGCCGGACCTCTACGAGTCCTTCGCCGACAGCTCCGCCGCCTCCGGCCCGCACCGCTTCCGCCCGCTGTACGGCGACGCCGTCGACGGACCCCCGCTCGCCTGGTACTGCCCGCTGCCCGCACCCCGGGGCGACGCCGAGGACGCGAGCCGGGACCTGGTGCGCGGCCCCTTCGTCACACCGGACCTGCGGCAGCTGGGCGTGCCCGCGCACGGCCGCACCGCCGTGGTGCACACCCAGGCCGGCGGCCCGCTCACCCTCCTCGACCCCGCCCGGCCGCACGGCGTCCGCCCGCCCCGGCTGACCACGTACTACGAGGTCGACCTCACCCCCCAGCACGCCGTGCACCGGCTGTCCCTGCCCAGCTCCAGCAAGGGCGACTTCGCGGCCACGGCCGAGCTGACCTGGCAGGTCGCGGACCCGGTGGCGTTCGTACGGGCCGAGGTGACGCGCGTACCGGAGCGGCTGTTGGCCCATCTGGCGGAGGCCGCCTCCCGCGTCACCCGCCACCAGGCCCTGCGCCGCGCGGTCGGCGCCCAGCGCGCGGTGAACGCCGGGCTGGGCAGATGGCCGGTGCCGGGGCTGACGGTGACGTGCGAGGTACGGCTCACGCCGGAGTGGGCGCCCGCGCCCGAGCCCCGGCGGACTCCCACGCCGGCGCCCCCGTCCGGCGAGCAGCACGGCGAACGCCACGAGCAGCGGCTCGACGAGGCGACGCCCGCCGGGCTCCTCGCGCGGGCCGAGACCGTCCTGCTCGGATTCGACGGACCCCTCACCCGCCTGTTCACGGCGGTGACCGCCCGCGAGGCCGCGCTGAAGCTGCTGGCCTTCGCATCCGCCCCCCGCGACGACCGGCGGGGCGACGCCGTACCGCGCGCCTCCGGCCGCCCCGGCGACCCCGCGCTCACCCACCCGCTCGACGTGCTGCGCGTCTTCGCCCGGGATCCGCTGGGCCCTCTCCTGCGGAACCGGCTGGACGCCCTGGAGCTGGAAGCCGTCCCGCACGCGCCCACCACCCACAACTCCGTAGCCCTGGTACGGGCGTTGCATGCCTCGGGGCGGCGGGTGACCCTGGTGTCGGACGTGTGCGAACAGGCCGTACGCCAGTACGTGGAGCCGTACCGGCTGCCGCTGGTGGGGATCCACGGCCGCGCCCCGGACCTCGCACTGCTCACCCCGCACCCGGACGTCCTGCTGCGCGCCCTGCACGCGCTGCCCCCGCCGGGGCGGCCGTCCGCCGGGGGCGCCCCGCACTCCACGAGCGTCGTCATCGGATCGACGGTGGCCGAGCTGACCGCCGCCCAGCGGATCGGCCTGCGTTTCCTGGGCCTCGCCCGCAATCCGACCGTCGAGCAGGAGCTCAGGGGCGCGGGTTGCGAGGTGACCGTGCGCTCGCTCGCGCCGGTGCTCGACGCGGCGCGGGCACTTTAGCGCCCACGCGGCCGTTTTCCTGACACCCACTCAGATCACGCCGCGCGCGGAAGCCCGTATTACGCCCGTTCGGCCGCTCCCCCGCCCGGACCCCTCCAGCGGGCGCGTGTCCTCCCCCGCCCGCACGATGGCGTAGGAGGCCACCGCCCGGCGGCCCACGCACGAAGGCCCGCCGGCCCGGCGGCCGCCACGGTCTGCGCTCTCGGGAGGACCCGCCATGACCGCCAGTCTGGAGCAGCTGCGCCGCTGCCACTTCGCAGTCGACCTGGGCGCCGCCCGCACCCGCGTGTGGGTGAAGGGGGCGGGGCTCGTCGTCGACCAGCCGTCAGCGGCGGCCGTGAACACCCGCACCGGCGCGCTGATCGCCGTCGGGGACTTCGCCGAGAAGATGACGGGCCGCACCCCGCACTACATCCGCGTCGTGCGCCCCGTCTCCGGCGGCACGGTCATCGACATCGAGATGGCGCAGCGCATGCTGCGGCACCTGATCGGCGACAAGCTGCGCCGGCAGCTGCGCCGCAGGCCGTTCCTGCGGGCCGCCGCCTGCACGCCGCACGACGCCGGGCCGCTCGCCCAGCGCGCGACCGTCGAGACGCTCGTCGGCCTCGGCGCCCGCCGGGTGGAGCTGGTGGACACGCTGATCGCCGCCGCCGTCGGCTGCGGGCTGCCCGTGGAGCAGCCGGAGGCCACCATGATCATGGTGTGCGGGGCCGCCGCCACGCAGGTCGCCGTCCTCTCCCTCGGCTCCCTCGTGACCGCCGAGCGGATCCCGGTGGGCGGGGAGGCCGTCGACCACGCGATCGTCCAGCACCTGCGGCACGAACACGAGTTGATGCTGCCGAGCCAGTCCGTACGGCCGCTGCAGCTGGCCCTGTCCGGCAACGGTCTCACCGCGCACGGACCGGCCCGCACGGAGATCCACGGCCGCGACGTCGCGACCGGACTCGCCCGCACCGTCCAGGTCGACACCGCGGCCGTCCGGGACGCGATCGAGACGCCGCTGACGGCGGTCCTCGACGGCATCGGCCGGGTGCTGCGGGAATGCCCGCCCGACCTGGTCGCCGACCTCGCGGACCGCGGCATCATGATGGTCGGCGGCTCGGCCCTGCTCCCCGGCTTCGACCAGATGCTCCGCCGCGCCACCGGCATGCCGGTCCACATCGCCGAACAGCCCGACATCTGCGCGGCCCAGGGCCTGGGAGCAATGCTGGAGGGCAGAATCGCGCCCTTGACCCTGGCGCCCCTGGCAACCGAGTGAGGCGGCTGCTTGCCCGGACGCGTCGCCTTCCGACAGCACCAGGCACGATCGTTGTCACAGAGGCAGGTTTGCTGTCACCAAGGTCGACAGCGGAGGCGGAGTGCCGGGCAGGGGGTAGCGTTCCGGCATGACGTCAGGGCCGCCCCGGTTTCCGCCGTATCCGATTCGTGACGTGTGCGTGCTGCATAAGAAGCAGAACTGCGCGCCGCACTTCGCGGAGATAGCGGTGGATTTCGAGCCCGCAGCCGAGGGCTTCACCTTCGAGGTAGCCCAAGGTCTGACGGTGGAGTACGAACCTGCCGAGGACCTGCCACGCTTCTTCGCGGCTGCCGCCGCGGGGATCGAGGAGCATCTGAGCTTGCCCGAGCACGGAGTCGTGATTGCCACTCGGGTGGTGCTGCGGCGTGCCCGCGCCGATAGGTTCGGCTCTCACGAACTGGCGTTCAAGATCGCGGGCTGTCTCGCCGCCCGCAAGGCTTTGGAATGTACGGGAGTGCCGCGACTCTGAGCAGCGGTCGACGTCGGACGGTGCTGTGCACGACTGGGATAAATGAAGGCGATGGAGGCTTGAGGTAGAGCATCATCTGCCGGGTGAAGCGGGACATGAATGCGGGCGTGAGTGTGGATGGTGCCGACGTGTGGCACGAGCGGCTGGGGTGGACGTTCGGACTGATAGCAAGTGATCCGGCTGAACGTGCTGCGGCGCTTGTCCGTCTGACTGACGCGGAGAAGAAAACCCAGGAGGCTCGGCATCGGTACCACGAGACGTGGCGTCGCAGGTATTCACTGAGGCGGAAGGCGGCGCACAGAAACTACCTGAAGGCCCTGAGGTGTTCGCTGCCAGGCGGGCTATGGGACCGGCCGTCCGGTCCTGAAATCAGTGCATGGCCGGGTCTTCCCTACGCGCTGTGCTTCCTGGAGTGGGAAGCGAGGTATCCGCAGGAGTGGACACGGTATGCCAAGTCGTGGGGCACGAAGGAGGACCTCATACGGAACGTGGCTGCCGCTCACCACGATGAGACGGTTCGAAGCAAGCTTGTGGAACTGGTCGAGAGCGTCGTCCAGCGGCCCTACCGCTGCAAGGATCGCGAGTACGTGCGCGTGGCCCGGGCCGTGGACGGTGAGGATCTGCGCAGCAGGCTTGAAACTGTCGCCCGTTCGGACAACCTATGGGCGCAGCGTCATGCCGGATACGTTCTCTGGCTTCTGGATCGTCCCGAGGTGCCGAATACGCGTCACGTCTGGCGGACCTGGCTGGCGGCGGCATCCAAAGAGTAGGCACCGACTGGTGTCGCCCGGGGGCGAGTGTGCCTCGTTGGTGACCGCTTCGACTCAAGAGAGTGGCACGGATGCTTCCGGGACAACCTTTGGGCGGCGCGAGACTCCGCGCTAGAGGTTCGCAACCAGATAGACCCAAGCAGTTTCGCTCGCGTCCTCCACGACGAGGACCTCCTTGCTGGTTTCGGGCCCCGATTCCGGGATGGGGATCACCGCGCCGAACACTTCGTCCGACTTCTCGATGCGTCAGCCCGATTCCCGCAACTCATAGGAACTGACCGGACTCCACTCTTTCGTCAGATCCGAGGCACTTCCGCCCAGATCCGTCATCCACCCCCTGGCGGCCTCGTCCGGCAAACGCATCCGCACATACAGTGACCCGCCCGAGCGCGGCACAACCTCTCGGTAGTGAACCGAGGTCGCCTCTCCCCGCAAGGAAACGCCGTTCTTGCTCAAGAGGTTGGCGGGCGGCGTGCCCGCGTGTTCCGGGGAGATCGAAGTGGCAATCGTCGGTCTCTCGAATCCAAGCCCGCACGTCGAAAGCACCGCAAACAGCACGACCGCCACACCCGCCGAACGCCCGGCACGTCGTATCTTCAGCCCTGGTCGATTGTCGCCCCGACGCAGCCCAGGAAACGGCACGCTCCGCCAGAGGGCGGAGTCCTCCCTGAAGTCCGGCAACGACTCGCCCCTTCATCAGCTTGGTCGTGGTTGACGCCGATCCGCTCCTACGACCGCGGTGTGCTGACCCAGCGCCACGTGGTGGGACGAGGGTGCCCCGGGAGTTCGGCGCGGCCGGTGGCCCACAGCAGGGTGAGCCAGGGATCCGCGCCGCCCGGAGCATCCGGAAACAGGCGGGCGAGCGCCCGTGAGCAGAGAGCGGAGGGCGGGTCCCAGCCAAACCCGAAACCTTCCGCCACATCGTGCATGTGCACCAGCGTCTCCACCACCCCCATCGCCGCGAAGCCCTCGGGATCCGACACCCCGGCGGCGTGGTGGGCGCGGACCCTGGGTGGCGTCGTACGCACCATGGCGACCAGCAGCGCGCCGCACGCCTCCAGCACCTGCACCAGGCCGGCCGGACCCGCGTCACGCTCCGCGAAGAGGAAGTACGCGGGTCCGTCCGGCCTCTTCTGGCTCAACGCGAAAGGCACATGAGTATCCAGCGGCGGGCTCTTCGGCCCCAACTGCACGGCGTAGTACAACAGGTCGTTGGCAAGGTGCTCGACGGTCTCCCAGCAGTCCCACTCCAGCGAACCGGCCCTGCCACCCCACCCCTCCGAGGGTGCGCCCCGAAGGACGTCCACGGCAAGCCGCACAGCAAGGCCGACGTCATCCGCGGTGACCGGAGACAAGACTGAGCCCGTTTCGACGGATCGAGACATGCCGGCAAGCTACCGCGAGGAAAAGGGGCACCCACCCCTTCCAGCCACCGCGGCACCCCGGGCGTCCGTGCCCTGGCGCCCCCTCCGGCCGCGCCACTACCGCCACCGCGCCGAGCCCGCCGGGGAACTCTCCCCCACCCAGCGCACCCGAGAGGGTGCAGGCCTGAATTTTGCGCCAAACAGGCCTGCACTCTCGATCAGCTTTGGCACCCCATTGCCAAATAAACCTTCATTCTGCTTCTCTCAAGCTGCTCGACAAAGACTATGTAGTCGATCAAGCACTCACCGTCCCACTCAGCAGAACTCCTACCCATGAGGTATTTTTTCCCGGACTCAAGATTCCATCCAGAAGCCCTCTCGGACTGATATCTCTTAACCCTATTTTCCGTTGGCGACCTAAGGTCTTTAAGGGCCAAGCCTATACTCTGCAAGGTTTTCCCTACCTCCGCATCCGGTGCGGAGAATTCCAGCTCCCCATCATAGCCGTCACGATTCGGAGTATCACAAAATCGAACACCCTCAGCTCGCTCCGGAAGCGTGAGCGCATACCGCCTGGCCATCTCATCGAATGGAATGACCGAGTCGCACCCTGCATACTGCCCCTCTGGGGCCTCCACCCCACTTCCGCACGCAGCAAGGAAGAACATAGACATCGCGGTCAGCGAAGCGGTCGCCAATGCAATGTTTTTCACGGCCGTCTCCCCCTATCGAGTGTAATGCTGAACTGAACTGCTTCTTCGCCCGCTTGGCGAAAGTGTCGCCCGCGATGAAGCCGGGCTCTCCGGCGTCGTCGCCGAACACCGGGACCGTCCACACCGAATCGGTGCAGTCGGCCGTGCCGGCGCCGTCCAGTTTGTTCAGGCCGAAGACGTACTTGGTGCCCTCGCCCGTGACGACAGTCCAGTATTCGCCCTTGTCGAAGGCGTCGCCGTCGTCGCCGTTGTCGGCGCCTGTGGAGTGCGTGACGGTGGAGGCGTCGTCGTTCTTCAGCCGCCACTCGCCTGTGGTGTCGTCCTTGACGAGCTCAGTGGCCTTGCCGTTGAGCACGAGGGAGGCGTTGGTGTACTTCCAACACAGGTCGAACTTGTCGGTCTGGTCGTCGTCGCAAGAGCCGTACTTGCGCTCGATGAAGGACGAAGTGAGGTCGAAGCCCTCGCCGATCGTCGTGCCCTGATTGTTGGAGGAGGCGGTGCGCCCGTCGACGCTGCCGGAGTCGTAGGAGATCGACAGATCTGGGCTCGGGCCTGCCGCAGCAGGCGGCGTCCTGAGCGGGTACGACCAAGTGAAGGAGCCCGAAGAGCTGTCCGCCTCCCAGGAAGAGGAGGCGGACAGCGGAGTCGCCTTGCAGTCACCACGGGCGGACGCGGCGCCTGCGGCCAGAGCCACCAGCATCGTCCGGCCGGGGGCGGTCGCAATGGCACCGCTGTGACGAGCCGCAGTGGGGGCCTGGAAGGTCAACTGCGCCGTGAGCTGCTGATCCGCCCGGTCGTTGGCGTACTCGAGCCGGGTGGTGCCGCGGCACCGGGCCGAAGCGGGATTGCTCAGCGCGCAGTCCGGCAGACGTAAGGCCTGCAGACGGCCCGCCCAGTCGCCTCCGTAGGCGGAGGCGAAGCGGCTGTAGTCGATACCGAGAGCGGCCGAGCCTCCATTCGCGGAGCCGGTCACCTTCAAGACCAAGCCCTTGACGCCGAGCTTCTCGGTCTGAGTCCGGTCCAGGACCTCGACCGTGATCGGTCCCAGCGCCGGAGTGACCTTCTTGCTCCTCGCCGTCCTACACCGGCCCGTCACCCTAGTGGTGCCACGCTCGGCCGCCCGTGTTGTGGATGAACCGCTGCAACACCTTGAGGGTGGTCAGGTACTCCTCGTCGGAGACATCAGCGTGCCGTTCCGCCCAGAGTTCGTCTTGGAGGGCAGCGGCCTTGTCGTAGAACGCGCGGCCCTCAGCCGTCATGCCCAGGCGCCCCTCGGCGTCCTCGGTGATTCAACCCTGGGCGATGGTCGTGTCGATCTCCGCCTCCATGGTTTCCGGGCCGACGTCGAGGTAGTTCCGGAGGAGGCGGGACACTTCGTCACGAGTCTTGACGGTGTCGGCTCGTGCCACCTGCGCGAGGGCCCACCACTGCGGTTGAGTGGTGCCGATCCCGGCGAGGGCGGCCCGGGTGCGGGCGACGACGGCCTTGTAGGCCGCCCAACTCCATTAACCGATGGGCTGCTTGATCAGATCGATGTCGCTGTGCGAGTACTCCATGGCCAGGACCCCTGTCGTCGGTCTGAGGCGGTTCGACGAGATCGACCGTAGGAACTCAACCGGAGTTGAGGTCAAGGACGCACCCGCCGGCTCGTCCGACAGAGCGCCTGCGCGCTGCGCACGCACCGTGAGACCACCGGTCTCAGCCCTGGCGCCGACGCGTCGGCCCGGCCGGCGTCGCCTCGGCCTCGCTCGGCTCGTCCCGGCTCTCATGACTCACGTCCTCCCCGGCGCTTTCCCCCGCGTCCGGCACCGGTGCGTGTTCTGCGGTCGCGCGGCGGCCCGGCAGGACGGCCAGGACGATCAGGGTGCCGGCGGCCATGATGACGCCGCCGATCAGGCTGGTCCGGGCGACGCCTTGGGCGAAGGCCTGGTGGACGGCGTCCGCGAGGGCCTGGGCCTGGCGGGGGCCGCCGGCCGGGTCCTGGGCGATCCGCTGGGCGACCGCGAGGCCGCCGCCGACCGAGTCCTGCGCCGCCTGCAACGCCGCCGCCGGGAGCCGGCCTCCGACGAGGTCGGTCAGCTCGTCGCGGTAAGCCGTGCCGAGCAGCGAACCCAGTACGGCGATGCCGAGCGAGCCGCCGAGTTCCAGCGCGGTGTCGTTCGCGCCGCCGCCGACGCCGAGTTCGCTCTCCGGGAAGGAGCCCATGATGGTGTCCGTCGCCGGGGACACGCTCAGCCCGATGGCGAAGCCCAGCAGCAGCATCGGCGCGAGGAAGTCGCTGTACGCGGAGCCCGTGTCGATCCGGGTGAGGAGCAGGACGCCGACGGTGCCGACGACCATGCCGGAGCCGACCATCGCCTTCACGCCCAGCTTCGGCGTCAGCCGCCCCGTGGCGGCGGCGCCGGCGAAGACCGCGCCGGCCAGCGGCAGCAGACGGACCCCGGTCTCCAGGGCGTCGTAGCCCAGGACGAACTGCAGGAACTGCGTGGAGTAGTAGATCGCGCCGAAGGTGCCGAAGAAAAAGAACAGCACCGCGAGCATCGAGCCGCTGAAGGGACGCTGGGCGAACCTGCGCACGTCCAGCATCGGCCGCGGGTGACGCAACTCCCAGACGACGAAGGCCGCGAGACCCACGCCGGCGACGACCGCGGCGGTGACCGGGCCGACGCCCCAACCGAAGTGCGGGCCCTCGATGGTCGCGTAGACGAGGGAGCCGACGGAGACGATGGAGAGCAGGCCGCCGACGTAGTCGATACGGCCCATGCCGGCCGCCTTGGACGGCGGGACCAGGGTCAGCGCGCCCAGCACGGCCACGACGGCGATGGGCACGTTGATCAGGAAGGTCGAGCCCCAGGCGTGGTCCTTCAGCAGCCAGCCGGCGACGAGCGGCCCCACGGCGATGGCGAGACCGGAGGTCGCCGTCCAGGCGGTGATGGCCCTGGCCCGCTCCTGGCGGGGGAAGATCGCCACGAGCAGGGACAGCGTCGCCGGCATCACCACGGCCGCGCCGACGCCCATGACGGCACGAGCCGCTATGACCAGCTCCGTGCCGTCCACCAGGCTGCCCATGACCGACCCGCCGGCGAAGAGCACGAGCCCGGTGACCAGCGCGCCCCGGCGGCTGTACTTGTCGCCGATCGAACCCAGCACCAGCATCAGCGCGGCGTACGGGACGGTGTAGCCGTCGATGACCCACTGCAGGTCGCTGCTGCTCAGCCCCAGGTCCGCGGTCATCGCGGGGGCGGCCACGATCAGCGAGGTGTTCGCCATGACCACGATCAGCAGGCTCAGGCAGAGCACGAGCAGGGCCCACCAGCGGCGGGGGTACGGGCGGGTCGTCTTCTCTTCCGGAGTGCCGGCGAGGAAGGGCATGAGGTGCTCCTAGCGAAACGAATTAATTGCCCATCGATGTGCAGCCTAGGTTCTTGCTCACTCATGTGCAAATAAGGCGACGCAGCCTTGCGGCCCACGACCTCGTGTGCCCCAGCCCTCCTCGGACACCCCGCCCGGAACCGGACAGCCGGGCGAACCGACAGTGACACCGAGAGGTCGAACACCCCACCGCGCGGGCGGAGATGGGAGGGGCAGGTGGAGGGGGTGCGAGTGGAGAAGGGTGTAGGTGGGCAGAGGTGATGGACACCTGCGAAGGTCGGCGAAGGTGTGCGCGTGCGAGCAGGGAGGGGAACGCCTCAGGCGTCACACAGGGAAGGTCGGGGCCACCCCGCACAAGGCCTCGCCCGCCAGGGCCACGCCCGCACGGAACCTCCCCCGCACAGGACCTCGCCCGCACAGGGCCACGCCCGCGCAAGACCCCGCCCGCACAAGACCCCGCCCACCAGGACGCCCCGGCGTCACATCACCGGGCAGCGCCGGCCGTCGCCCTACCGGGCCGGCGTCGCGGAGACGACCTCCGCCACCACCGTCACCGCCCGCTCCTCCGGCACCCCCGCCGCCACCAGCGTCGCCACCGCGAGGCGGGTGCCGTCGTCTTCCCAGGCGCCCGCGTTGACCTGCTCCAGCAGAGCGACGTTCATCGCTTCCAGGCCCGCGCTCAGCACCGGCGCCGGGAGGTGCGACGGGAACACACCGTCCCGCTGGCCGCGCTCCAGGACGGCGGTGACCTCGTCGCGGGCCACCGCGAGGATCTCCGCCACCCGCTCCGCGCCGAGGTCACGCCGGGCGAGCGCCAGGAGCATCCGGTAGCGGTCGCCCACCGGCCAGGTCGAGAACGCGAAGTACGCCAGCGCCCGGTCGGCGGGCTCGGCCGGCCGTGACGCCGCCGCCACCGTGCTCCGCAGGGTCTCGGCGGCCTCCTCCGCGAGCGCCTCCAGCAGCGCGGCCCGCCCGGGGAAGTGCCCGAACAGCGTCCGCCGTACGACGCCGGCGGCCTTGGCCAGCTCCTCCAGGGTGACGTCGGGATCGCGGCCGAGCTCACGGCGGGCGGTGGCGAGGATGCGCGCCCGGTTGGACCGCGCGTTGCTCCGCAACGGCTCGCGGGCCACGGACTTCGACACGAGAAACCCCGGGTGGATCGGAGGATCGACAGATCGGCACAGCCATTCTGGCACTCCTGCGCCAGGGTCTGCCGAGGCGGATGTTACGCGCGGGAAACCTTGACGATCACCCGGGCGGGTGCCACGATTCCGGCGCCGCGATGTTTACGTAAACATCCGGCCCGTGCATCGCAATGTTCACGCAAACATGTCGGATCCGTCCGCTCCCCACGGCCGCCTCCACTCCCCCCAGCTACCAGCCCCAGCTCCCGGAAGGCCCAGCTGATGCGCACTCCCCCCGCGGTTTCTCCCACCCCCGCCGCCCCCTCCCGCACCCCCCGCGCGAGAGCCGCCCTCGTCGCCGTCGCCCTGGCCGCCGTCGGCGGCGGCATGCTCGCCGGCGCGCCCGCCTCCGCCGCCGCCCGGCCCGCCCAGGACACCACGCAGTTCAAGGGCGTCAACTGGGCCGACCCCCGGGACAACTTCGCCGACGACCTCCTCCAGCTCTCCGGTCTGTCGACGACCGACACCTACCGTCAGACCTACGCCAAGGCGACCCGTGTCATCGCCGCGTTCCGCGCCAACCTCGGCGCCAACACCGTGCGGCTGCCGATCAACCCGTACACGGTGAACGGCGCGTACTGGAAGTCGTACCGCGGTGTCATCGACGCGGCGTCCGACCAGGGCTTCAAGGTGATCGTGTCCTACTGGGAGGGCACCGGCCCCCGCAAGGACGGCTTCATCGACGACGAGGCCACCTACTGGCCGATGTGGAAGACCGTCGTCAAGGCGTACAAGAACGACGAGCGCGTCTACTTCGAGCCGATGAACGAGCCGCACGGCTACACCGACGCCCAGTGGGCGGACATCGCCGCGAAGTGGCTCGACACCTACAAGTCCGTTCCCCGCAACCGGGTGTTCGTCAGCGGCGCCGGCTACAACGACCACGTCACCACCGTCTGCGCCGACCCCCGCCTCAAGGGCACCTACCTGTCGCTGCACCACTACGGCTTCTGGAAGGACTACGCCACCTACGACCAGTGGGTGGCCGACCTCAAGGTGCGCATCGGCGACTGCGCGAACCGCACGGTCGCGGACGAGTTCGGGGCCCCGATGACCACCGGCCTGAACTACGACAAGGCCACCCCGGACGACAATTTCGTCAACTACGTCCAGGCCGTCACCGACACGTTCCGCGAGCTGAAGATGGGCTCCGTCTACTGGCCGGGCCTGCGCACCGACGACACCTACTCCATCCAGAAGCTGGTCGGCCCCCCGTCCCGCCCCTGGCTGGAGACGACCAACCAGTCCGGCGCCGACCGGCTCGCCTGGGCCTGGGGACGCGGCAAGCCCGTCGGCCAGTAGCCCCACCCGCGCTCCCGGAGGGCGCGCTCGACCAAAGCACTTGATCTGACGGTGCGTTGACATGGCCCGGCACCAAAGGGGCATTCGGAGTGTCAGCGAAAGGCAAGTACAGCGCGGCCAGTTCGGGCCGCGCCACCGTCAATCGGGAGTATGCAATGTCGAGTTACGGAAGTTCCTCCACCGCGTCCTCCGGATCGCGCACCAACGGCATGGCGATCGCGAGCCTGTGCTGCGGCATCGTCGGCCTGTTCCTCCTCAACATCGTCCTGGGTCCGCTGGCCATCGTCTTCGGCTCGGTCGCCCTGCGGCAGGCCGGCACGAGGAACGGCGCCGGGATGGCGAAGGCCGGCATCGTTCTGGGCGTCGTCGACGTGGTCCTCTGGCTGGTCCTGCTGGCCGTGGCCGCCAGCAACGGCGGTTTCAGCTGGTACGTGGGCGGCTGACGCCGGCGCCGATGCTGGGTTAGCCTCGTCTCCTTCATGGCGAACTGGCGTACGGCGCACATCACTTCGGGGAGTTCCGTGTCAGAACGACGGCCGGCGTCGCCGGAACCGGCGACGATCGAGGCCGCCGCCCTGCGAGAGACCGGCGCGGCTCCCCTGCGCGTCGGCGACCCCGCCGAGGTCGGCCCCTTCGTCCCGCTGGCCCTGCTCGGCAGCGGCGGCATGGGACGGGTCTACCTGGCCCGTCCCCTGGACGACAGCCCCGGCCTGGTGGCCGTAAAAGTGATCAGGCCGGAGTACGCCGAGGACGTCAGGTTCCGGCGCCGGTTCGAGCGCGAGGCGTCGGTGCACGCACGGCTGCGCACCCCGCACACACCGAGGCTGCGTGGCACCGGCTTCCGTGACGAACTGCTGTGGATGGCCACCGAGTACGTCCCGGGGCCGGACCTCGCGGACGTCGTGCGCGAGCACGGCGCCCTCGCCCCGGCCACGGTCTGGCGGCTGACCGCCGAGCTGGGGCGCGCGCTCGCCGACCTCGCCGCCGCCGGGATCGTGCACCGGGATCTGAAACCGTCCAACGTGCTGCTGTCCGTCCACGGCACGCACGTGATCGACTTCGGCATCTCCAAGGCCGTGGACGCGAGTGCGATCACCGGCACGGGCAACCGGGTGGGCACCCCCGCCTACATGTCCCCGGAACACCTCAGGACGGGCCTGTCGGACACCGCGTCGGATGTGTTCTCCCTGGCCGGGACCCTGGTCTACGCGGCGGCCGGGCACGCCCCATTCGGCGACGGCACGGGCGTCGACGTGATGCACCGGGTGGCGTTCGAGGAGCCGGACCCGGAGCTGATCGGCGCGATCACCTCGGCGGACGCGGCGCTCGGCGCGCTGCTGACCGCGTGCCTGGCCAAGGAGCCCGAGCGGCGCCCCACTCCGCAGGAACTGGTCGAGGCGGCCGCGGTGCACGCCGGTGCGCCGGAATGGCCCGAGCCGCTGGCCGGCCGGGTGCTCACCCGGCAGCGCGCCTACGAGACGCTGCACCGTCTCTCCGCCGAACGGCGGACCGGCCTCCACCGGCCGACTCCCGCCCCGTCGGCGACGTCGGCGACACCGGCGATCGCACCGGCCGCACCGGAGGACCGGAAGGCCGCCGAGCAGGACACATCGCGGGCACGGACGCCCGCCGCACCCCGCTTACCCCCGGCCGGCGCCCCCGCCTGGACGAGGCGGAAGCCGGTGCTGGCCGCGGCCGTGGGCGTCACGCTGTGCGTCGTGGCCACGGGAGCCTTCGTCCTCACCCGCCAGGACGCCTCGACCACGGCCCACCGCCCGGCTTCGGGCCCGTCCGTGTCCTCCCGCTCCTCCGGCTTCTCCGGGACCGTCGTCGACGAGGCCTCCTCCTCTCCGCAGGCCGCGACGTCGCCCGGGGTGTCCGCCGAGGGCTCGGCCCGCCGGAGCGTCGGCGGCCCCGCCGGACCCGGCGAGGCGCCGCCCGTGAGTTCCGCCCCCGCCGCCGACGAGAGCCCCGCGGCCCCCTCCGCCCCTGCCGGCCGGTCCGGCGCCTCCGCCGAGCCGAGCAACCCCGTCGGGCCCTCTCCGAGCAGCACCGACCCCGGCCCGGCGACCCCGCCCTGGATCTCCGACTGCACTCACTACGCGGGCAAGAAGCCCACCCGCCGGGGAGACAGCGGCAAACGCGTGGTCCAGGTGCAGTGCATGCTCATCCGGCGCGGTTACGACGTCGGCGGCGACGGCGCGGACGGCGTCTTCGGCCCCGGCACGGAGAGCGCGGTGCGCGGCTTCCAGGGCGACCGGGGACTGGAGTCCGACGGCGTCGTGGGCCGCGAGACCTGGGGCGCGCTCCGCGACACGGTGTGACGGCGACGGGAAGGAGTCCTTAGAGGCGAGGAGACGGGGCACACGTGTCTGTGACCGTGCAATCCCCTCGTACGAAGGAGCCGACTCATGGTGGTCGCCGTCGTCATCGGCGTCTGTGTGGTCCTGGCCGTGCTGGCCTTCCTCGTTCCGCGCCTGTCGCGTCACCCCGAGCGCGGCACACAGCGCTCCCTCGGCGCCGGTGCGCGCGCCGGCGGCAAGGCGCCCGGCGTACTGGGCAAACTGTTCAGCAAGCCGTTCCACAGCAGCTCCCGCGCGGTGAGCCGCAGCGGGTCGGCCGGTCGCCGCGCGCGCGGCCACATGCCGTTCTAGTGCCGTGACCGGAAAGGTTCACCGGCTCGCGACGCCCGGCACGGTGCCTCGCCGCGTTGTCGCATCACCCGAGTACATCCAGTACACGGGC